>NZ_DATMHS010000033.1:0-58826 GCF_035554825.1 Ramlibacter sp.
GCGTCTTGTCGGGCGCGTTGGCGGTCACCTTGGCGGCGGCGACGTAGAGCAGGTATCGCGCCGCCTGGAGATCGGTCTCCATGTCGGCGAGCGTGAACTGCGTCGCCTGGAAATCGGCAATCGGCTGGTCGAACTGCTTGCGCTCCTTGGTGTACTTAACCGCCTCGTCGAGGCAGCGCTGCGCGCCGCCGAGCGAGCAGGCTCCGATGTTCAGCCGACCGCCATCGAGTCCCATCATGGCGATCCGGAACCCTTCGCCTTCCCCGCCGACGCGATTTTCGACCGGCACCCGGACCTCGTCGAAATTGACCTGCGCGGTCGGCTGCGAATGCCAGCCGAGCTTCTTTTCCTGCGCCCCGAAGCTGACGCCGGGCATGTCCTTTTCGATGACCAGGCAGGAGATGCCCTTGGGCCCCTTTTCGCCGGTGCGGACCATGGTTACGTAGATCTCATTCTCGCCGCCGCCCGAGATGAACGCCTTGGAGCCGGAGACGACATAATGGTCGCCATCGAGCACGGCCTTGGTCTTGAGTGCCGCGGCATCGGAGCCGGACGAAGGCTCCGTCAGGCAATAGCTCCCCATTCGTTCCATGGTGATCATCGACGGCAGGTACTTCTGCTTGACCGCGTCCGAGCCGAAGCGGTCGATCATCCAGCTCGCCATGTTGTGGATCGAGATGAAGGCGCTGGTCGACGGGCAGCCGTAAGCCATGGCTTCCATGATCAACGCGGCCTCGAGCCGGCCGAGGCCGATGCCACCGCTTTCTTCGCTGACGTAGATCGAGCCGAAACCAAGCCCCGCTGCTTCGCGGATCGTGTCGCGGGGGAAGATGTGCTTCTCGTCCCACTCGGCCCCGAACGGGGTAATGGCGTCCGCGGTGAACTTGCGGGCCATCTCCTGGATCTGGAGCTGGTCGTCAGTGAGATCGAACTGCGTCATTGCGCAGGCGGCCTTAGGGTGAGGCTCGATTGTCAGCAAGAGCGCCTCCGCCGTCATTGCGAGCGGAGCGAAGCAATCCAGCGACGTTTGGATTGCCGCGTCGCCTTCGGCTCCTCGCAATGACGGTCAGGCGGCGGGTTCTTCCTTGTGCGCATGTACATGCGCGAGATGGGCACGGTGGAACTGCTCACGCGCGAGGGCGAGATCGAGATCGCCAAGCGCATCGAAGGCGGCCTGCAGGCGATGATGGAGGCGATCTCCGCCTCGCCGGCCACGATCGCCGAGATCCTGCGACTGGCCAACGAGATCCGCGAGGGCCGCATCGTCATCTCCACCGTGGTGGACGGCTTCTCCAATCCGAACGAGGCCGACGACTACGTGGCCGAGGAGGATTTCGACGAATTCGACGCCGACGACGACGACGACGGCAACGGCGGCTCCAAGGCGCTGACCAAGAAGCTCGAGGAGCTGAAGACGCAGGCGCTGGAGCGCTTCAGCCGGATCCAGGAACTGTTCGAGAAGGTGCACCGGATCTACGACAAGGAGGGCTACGGCACGCCCGCCTACGTGAAGGCCCAGCACCAGCTGTCCGAAGAGCTGATGACGATCCGCTTCACGGCCAAGACCATCGAGAAGCTGTGCGACATGGTGCGCGGCCAGGTCGACGACGTGCGCAAGAAGGAGCGCGAGCTGCGCCGCATCATCGTCGACAAGTGCGGCATGCCCCAGGAAGTCTTCATCAAGGATTTCCCGCCCAACCTGCTGAACCTGAAGTGGGTGGAGAAGCAGGCCGCCGCCGCCAAGCCCTGGTCCACGGTGCTGGCCCGCAACATCCCGCCGATCCAGGAACTGCAGCAGAAGCTGATGGACCTGCAGTCGCGCGTGGTGGTGCCGCTGACCGAGCTGAAGGACATCAACAAGCGCATGAACGAGGGCGAGGCCAGCTCGCGCGAGGCGAAGAAGGAAATGATCGAGGCCAACCTGCGGCTCGTGATCTCGATCGCCAAGAAGTACACCAACCGCGGCCTGCAGTTCCTGGACCTGATCCAGGAAGGCAACATCGGCCTGATGAAGGCCGTCGACAAGTTCGAATACCGCCGCGGCTACAAGTTCTCGACCTATGCGACGTGGTGGATCCGCCAGGCCATCACCCGTTCGATCGCCGACCAGGCGCGCACCATCCGCATCCCGGTGCACATGATCGAGACCATCAACAAGATGAACCGCATCTCGCGCCAGCACCTGCAGGAATTCGGCTTCGAGCCGGATGCCGGCATCCTGGCCGCCAAGATGGAGATCCCCGAGGACAAGATCCGCAAGATCATGAAGATCGCCAAGGAGCCGATCTCCATGGAGACGCCGATCGGCGACGACGACGATTCGCATCTGGGCGACTTCATCGAGGACCAGGCCAACACCGCGCCGATCGAGGCCGCGATGCAGGCCGGCCTGCGCGACGTGGTCAAGGACATCCTGGACTCGCTGACGCCGCGCGAGGCCAAGGTGCTGCGCATGCGCTTCGGCATCGAGATGAGCACCGACCACACGCTGGAGGAAGTCGGCAAGCAGTTCGACGTCACCCGCGAGCGGATCCGCCAGATCGAGGCCAAGGCGCTGCGCAAGCTGAAGCACCCGAGCCGGTCGGACAAGCTGCGGTCGTTCATCGATACGCTGTAAGCGCGCTGATTGGCATCCCGGACTCGATCCGGGATGCACGAAGAAGACGCCCTACGGGGCGTTTTCTTTTGCACCCTTCGCACCTCGCGAAACCGTGTGTTCGCGAGCTGAGGCGCCTCGGACAGAACACCAGCCAGCGCTGCGCGAAGCCGCGTACGAGCGGTCCACGTCGTCCTGGTATGGCGTCCCGTGCTGGCGCCCGGGAGTCCCGCCGGTCGTGCGCGGTCTTGCGGCCCGCGGCGCAACTCGCTGCGCGCGAAATACGCGCTCCGCTCGGACAAGCGCCGCGAGCATGAGACAAGGGCCGCAAGACCGCTCCCCGTCGGCGCCACACAAGGCGCGCCGCGAACCGCTCGCACGCGGCTTCGAACTGCGTCTCTTCGTTCGAGCGAAAGCAACACCACTTCGCCGCGGCAGGCGGTGCCCGGCAGGGCCGATTTGTGCAGCGCCGGGGACGAGCGGTCTTGCGGCCCTTGTCTCATTCTCGGTCCACCTGTTCGAGCGCAGCGCCGCTTGCGGCGCGGAGTCGAGTTGTGGACCGGGCCGCAAGGGCGCGCAGGCGACGGGAAGGGAAATCCGGGGTCGGATCCGAATTCAGGACGAGAGCCGTTCAGTGGCGCGTGGAGCAACGACGAAATTCGGCTCTGACCCCGGATTTCTCCCGCGGAACTATGAGGTCCCGCCGGGCACCGCCTGCCGCGGTGCGAGGCGGCTCACGACGCAACAGCCCGCTCAGGGCAAACGGCTTCAGCGTCCCACGAACCTCGGCCTGCGCTTTTCCATGAAAGCCTGGCGGCCTTCCTTGTAATCGTCGCTGTTGAAGCAGCGGTCGACCACGTCCTGGCACAGCTTCGTGTCGCGCTCGGATTCGTCCTTCAGCGCCTGCGCCACCAGCGTCTTGATCGAGGCGACGGTGAGCGGCGCGTTGGCGGCGATCGACGCCGCGTAGTCGCGCACGTACGACTCCAGCCAGTCGGCCGGCACCAGCCGGTTGATCAGTCCCATCGCCAGCGCTTCCTGCGCCGTGAACTGGCGGGCCGTGTAGAAGATCTCGCGGGCGAACGCCGGGCCGACGACGTCGACCAGCTTGCGCACCCCCTCGAACTCGTAGCCCAGCCCCAGCTTCGCCGCCGGCACGGCGAAGCTCGATCCCTCGGCGGCGATGCGCATGTCGCAGGCCAGCGCCGTCGACACGCCGCCGCCGACGCAGTAGCCGCGGATCATCGCGATGGTCGGCTTGCCGACGTCCTTCAGCGCCCGCGAGGCGCGCTGCGCCGTCTCGTTGTACAGGCGCGTGGTGTCGGGCGACGAGCGCTTCTCCTCGAATTCGGAGATGTCGGCGCCCGAAACGAACGCCTTGTCGCCGGCGCCCTGCACGACGATCACGCGGATTTCCGGGTCCCCCGCATAGTCGGCGACGATCTCGTGCAACGCCTCCCACATCGAGAGCGACACCGCGTTGTGACGCGCCGGATTGTTGAACGTGATCCACCCGATCGCCCCGTCCTTGCGGGCGATCATCTTGTCGGTGAGCAGCTTCATTCCTCGCCCGCCGCCACCGCAGGCGCCCGCGCGCGGGAGCTGTCGTAGACCACACCCTCGGAGAACAGCTGCCGCACGTCGCCATCCGCGTAGCCGATCTCGCGCAACACCTCTTCCGAGTGCTGGCCGAGCCAGGGCGCGGGTTGGCGGATCTCGGTGAGCGAGCCGGTCGACTTGATCGGCAGGCCCAGCGTCTTCATCGGCCCGATCTTGGGGTGGTCGATCTCGACCACCATCTTGCGCGCCAGCACGTGCGGGTCGGACAGCGTCTGGTCGTAGGTGTACACCGGGCCGCCGGGGACGCCGGCGGCGTCGAGCTTGCCGACCCAGTGGGCCGTCGGGTGCGCGGCGAACACCTGCTCGATCTCGGCTTCCAGCGCGTCCGCGTTGCGCACCCGCGTGTTGGGCGCGTTGAAGCGCGCATCCTCGATCCATTCCGGCTTGTCGCAGACCATGGTGGCGAAGGCCCGCCACAGCTTCTCGCTGCCGGCGCCCACCGTCACGTAGCCGTCCTTGGTCCGGTAGGCCTGGTACGGCGCCGAACGGCGATGGCGGGTGCCGGTGGCGGTGGGCAATTCGCCGCCGCCGAAGAAGGCGCCGAATTCCCAGATGCTCCATGCCAGGCCGGCCTCCAGCAGCGAGGTCTCGAGGTACTGGCCGCTGCCGTGGCGCAGGCGCCCGATGTAGGCGCCGAGGATGCCGTACAGCGCCGTCGCGCCGCTGGCGATGTCGTTCATCGCGATGCCGACCTTCGCCGGCCGTCCGCCCGGATAACCCGTCATCATCATGATGCCGGACATGCCCTGGGCGATGATGTCGAAGCCGCCCTTGCGGCCGTAGGGGCCGGTCTGGCCGAAGCCGGACATCGACGCGTAGATCAGCCCCGGGTTGTGCTGCTTCAGCGCTTCGTAGTCGAGGCCAAGCTTCTTGACCACGCCCGGCCGGAAGTTCTCCAGCACGATGTCGGCCTTGCTCGCCAGCTGCGTCACCACGGCCTTGCCCCGCGGGTCCTTCAGGTCGAGCGCGATGCTCTTCTTGTTGCGGTTCAGGACAGCGAAGCAGTAGGACTCGCCGTTGATCTGCGGCTCGAACCGGCGCGAGGTGTCACCTTCGAAGCTCTCGACCTTGATCACTTCGGCGCCCATGTCGCCCAGCACCATTGCGCAGTAGGGGCCGGCCATCACGTTGGTGAGATCGAGGACCCGGACGCCTTCAAGAGGAAGTGGCATATTCGTTATTCAGCTGACGAGGGTGATCTGCGAGGTGTCGATTTCAGCATAGATCTTCTGGCCGACGTCGAACACCTCATTGGGCCGCGCCGTGACGCGGATCGGCTCGGCGCTCGGCGCCACGGCGATGTGGTAGTCCCACGACTCGCCGAGATAGGCGCGCCGCTGCACGCTGCCCTCGACGCAGCAGCGCTGGGGCGCGCCGGCCGGCCGCTCGCGCAGCAGGTGGATGCTCTGCGGCCGGATCGAAACCTGCACCTCCGGGGGCAGGCTGCCGCCGGGCGACAGCTCTCGCACGGGGATGCGGAAGCCGCCGAAGTCCACGTCGTCGGCGCCGCTGCGGCCGGTGAGGAAGTTGGTGCGGCCTATGAAGCCGGCGACGAACCTGGTCTTCGGCCGGCGATACAGCTCGAACGGCGCATCGATCTGTTCGATCCTGCCCTTGTTCATCACGGCGATGCGGTCCGACGTGACCATCGCTTCGGCCTGGTCGTGCGTCACGTAGACCATGGTCATCCTGAACTCGTCGTGCAGGCGCCGGATCTCGAACCGCATTTCCTCGCGCAGGTTGGCATCCAGGTTGGACAGCGGCTCGTCCAGCAGCAGGATCGAGGGCTTGACCACCATCGAGCGCGCCAGCGCCACCCGCTGCTGCTGCCCGCCGCTCAGCTCCGCCGGATAGCGGTCGCGCAGCGGGCCGAGCTGCACCACGTCCAGCATCTCGGCCACGCGCCGCCTGGCCTGGTCGGCCGGAATCTTGCGCAGCTTCAACCCGTAGCCGACGTTCTCCTCCACCGTCATGTTCGGCCAGATCGCATAGCTCTGGAAGATCATCGACATCTGCCGTTTTTCCGGCGGCAGGCTGGACTGGGGCGACGAGATCACCTGCCCGTCCAGCTCGATCGTGCCTTCGGTCGGCGTCATGAACCCGGCGATCATGCGCAGCGTCGTCGTCTTGCCGCAGCCGGACGAGCCGAGCAGCGAGACCAGCTCGCCCTCGTTCAGCGTCAGGTTCAGGTTGTCGACGGCGGTGTAGCTGCCGAACGACTTGGTGATGTTTTTGAGCACGAGTTTGCTCACGCGACCGTCCTCCTCAGCATGAAGTCCCGCCCCATCAGCCGGAAGCCGACCAGGATGAGCGCGACGGTGATGACCACCAGCACCAGGCCGATCGAGGCCAGCATCTCGAAGTTGCCTTCGTCGCTCTTGTCGAACAGCAGCACCGACAGCACCTGGGTGTTGATCGAGTACAGGAAGATCGCCGTGCTCAGCTCGCGCGTCGCGGGGATGAACACGAGGATGAAGGCGCCGGCCAGGCTGCGTTTGAGCAGCGGCATGACCACGTCGGCGATGGCGGTGAAGCGCGTGCCGCCCAGGATGCGCACCGCATCTTCCAGCTCGGGGTTGATGCTGCGGATGGCGGCGTTGCTGTTGACGAACGCGATCGGCAGGAAGCGCGTGACGAACGCCAGGATCAGGATCCAGGCCGTGCCGTACAGCAGCAGCGGCGGCCGCGTGTAGGCCGCGTAGAAGCCGATCGCCAGCACGATGCCGGGGACCACGAACGGCGCCATGGTGAGGAAACCCAGCACCGCCCCGACATGCCGGTTGACCAGGTTGCGATTGACGATGTACGCGATGGTCAGCGCCAGCACGATGGCGATCAGCGAGGCGGTGCCGGCGTACAGGAAGGTGTGCCAGGTCGCCGTGCGGGTCAGCTGGTTCTCGAACACCGTGCGATAGAGGTTGTCGAACGTGAGGTTGTCCAGCGCGAACCCGCGGCCCCACGCCTTGGCGAACGCCGCCTGGCAGATCACGACCAGCGGCATGAAGAAGGACATCGTGCAGACCAGCAGGCAGTACCCCAGCACCGGCCATTTCCACGGCCCCAGCGGCACCGGGCGCCGCTCGCCGCCCTTGCCGGTCAGGGACACGTAGCCCTTGCGGCTGGTGATGCGGCGCTGCACCCAGAACAGCACGACCGTGATCACCAGCAGCGGCATGGCATAGGCCGAGGCGACGCCGACCTGCGGCGGGAACTCGAAGAACTGCCACAGCTGCGTCGTCACCACGTGGAAGCGCCCCGGCAGTGCCAGCAGCGCCGGCGAGCCGAACAGCGCGATGGCCTCCAGGAACACCAGGATGAAGGCGCCCAGGATCGCCGGGGCCACCAGCGGCAAGGTGATCGACAGCGTCGTGCGCAGGTTGCTCGCGCCCAGGATGTTGGCCGCGTCCTCCATCTCCGAGGAGATCAGGTCCAGCGCCGATTTGGTCAGCACGAAGACATACGGGAAGCTGTAGCACGCGACCACCAGCACCAGGCCCGGCATCGAGTAGATGTTGAACGGCCCCGACTGCATGCCGGTGAGCGCCACCACCGCCTTGTTCAGCCAGCCCGCGTTGGGCCCGGCCAGCAGGATCCAGCCGACCGCGCCGAGGTAGGGCGGGATGATGAAGGTGCCCAGGATCGAGATCCAGATCAGCGGCTTGCCGGGCATGTCGGTGCGCGACAAGGCCCACGCCATGGGCAGCCCGAACAACAGGCAGGTGATGCCGGCGCTGACCCCCAGCAGCAGCGAGTTGCCCAGCGCCTCGACGTGGCGCAGGTTCCGGTACGCGCTCACGTAGTTGGCGAACGTGAACGCGCCGGTCTCGTCCTGGAAGCTCACCACGAGCAGCCGCAGCAGCGGGTTCACCACCAGGAACACCAGCACCACGATCGCCAGGCCCCACACCCAGAACGACTTGTCCAGGTGGCGCCAGCGCTGGTCCAGCATGGACAGCGCCCCTGCCTTGGGCAGGGCGGTCTTCACATAAGCCATGAGGCTGCCGCCGGCGCGATCAGACGCCGAAGGTGTCGCGGAACTTCTGCTTCACCTCGGGGATGCCCTTGGTGATCTCTTCCTCGGTCGGCCGGGTCACCTTGATCTGCTCCAGCGGCTTGGCGCCCGGCGCCGGGGCCACGCCCTTGACCACCGACAGCGAATGCGATTTCACCTGGGTCTCGCCGGCTTCCTTGCTCAGCAGGAACTCGATGTACAGCTTGCCGGCATTCGGCGAAGGCGCGTTCTTGGGAATGCCGCTGGGCGAGACCATCAGCAGGGCGCCGTCGGTCGGATACACCACCGCCAGCGGATTGCCCTTGTCGCGGCTGAGCAGCGTGGTCGCCTCCGGACCGGCCGCCACCCAGCGCTCCTTCGAGTTGAGCATGGTCACGGTGTCGTTCACGGAGCGGCCGATCTGCGGCTGGTTCTTTTCGAGCTTGGTGAAGTAATCCCAGCCGTAGAGCTTCTGCATCAGCACGACCCAGGTGCCGACATAGCCGCTGAAGGCCGGATGGCCGATCGAGACCTTGCCCTTCCACTTGGGATCGAGCAGGTCGGGCCAGTTCCTGGGCGCATCCTTTTCCGCCACCAGGCTGCTGTTGTACGTGACCGTCATCAGCGCCGCCGCCGTGACGTGGTAGTAGCCCTCCTTGTCGTTGTACGGCTTGAGCGAGTCGACCATCTGGTCCAGGCTGCGCGGCTGGTATTGCATCAGCAGGCCCTTGCTCTTGAGGGCCGGATAGTGGCTGACGTCGGTGCTGCTGAAGACCGAGGCCACCGGCGCGTTGGCCTGGATGTCCTGCTGCAGCCGCTGGAAGGCCACCTGGGCCGTCGTGCGCACGAAGTTGCACTTCAGGCCGGCGTACTTCTTCTCGAAGGCCTGGCACAGGTTCTGGGCCTCTTCGGTGTTGTAGTGCGCCGTGTAGACCGTGATCGGCTTTTCCTTCTTGGCCGCCTCGTAGAGCTCCTTCTCCCACGGAGCCATGTCGGCCCGGGCCGGCGCGCTCGCCATGGCCAGCGCCGCCGCCACCCCGATCAAGATCCTGTTCGCCACGCCTGTGTGCATGAGCTGTCTCCTTTGGTCTTCGAACCTGTTGTACGGCGCCCCGTCCGGGGGTCGCGGCGCGCCGGTGCGTTCCTGCACTGCACCAGGGCGAGCGTGAGCCACTGTAGACAGATCGCCGGGCGGCCCCAATAGGCAATTTCCAGAATGCGGCGCGCAACCGAAAGTTAGCGCCGCGGCGCCCGGAGCGGGCGGCGCCGGTCAGCGGCCGCGGAAGGCGGGCTTGCGCTTCTCGCCGAAAGCGCGCACGCCTTCGCGATAGTCCTCGCTGGCATTGCAGGCGTCGACGGCCGCCTCGGCCCGCGGCAGATCGCTCTCGGTGCCCAGGAACGCGTTCACCGTCAGCTTGACCGCCTTCAGGGTCAGCGGCGCGTTCTCGGCGATGGCGCCGGCCAGGTGCTGTACCGCGCCGTCCAGGCCGTCCGCCGCGACGGCCTGGCTCACGAATCCCATGCGCAGCGCATCGTCCGCGCCGAAGACCCGGGCCGAAAAGAAAATGTCATAGGTGTTTTGCACGCCGATGAGGGAAACGAAGCGGTGCACCCCGGCCGGCTTGTAGCCCAGGCCCAGCCGGCCCGCCGGCATGCGAAAGCGGGCATCGAGCGCGCACAGGCGGATGTCGCAGGCGGCGGCCAGCCCCAGGCCGCCGCCCATGCAGATGCCGCGGATCTTGGCGATCACGGGCTTGCTGGCACGCACCGGCGCCAGATAGGCGGCATCGACGATCTCGCCATAGCGCTCCTGCGCCTGCGGGTCGGTGCGCTCGGCCTCGAATTGCGAGATGTCGGCGCCGGAGACGAACGCCTGCTCGCCGTCGCCGGTCAGCACGATGGCGACGATGGCGGGATCGGCGTCGAGCTGCGCGATGCGCTCGGGCAGCGCGCGCCACATGTCCATGGTCATCGCGTTGTGCTTTTCCAGGTTCGAAATGACCACCGTGCCGATGGCGCCGTCGCGCCGGATCAGGATCTCTGCCACTGCTTGCTCTCCTTCGTCAGGCGTGCATTGAACCAGAAGCGCCGGCGTGCCGCCTCGGTGACTGCCCTCGCCCCCGCGGGCGGCTTACCATCGCGCCTGGCGCCGCCCCGGCGCCCGCAGACCCGAGGAGCACCGCCATGCAAGCCGCCGTCCTGGAGCAATTCGGCCCGTCGCTCAGCGTGCAGGAGGTCGCCAAGCCGCAGCCCGGCGCCGACGACGTGCTGCTGCAGGTCGAGGCCTGCGGCGTCTGCCATTCCGACCTCCATGTCGCCGAAGGCGACCAGCCGCCGCTGAAGGCGGTGACCAAGCCCAGGCTGATCCCCGGCCACGAGGTCGTCGGCCGCGTCGTGGAGCTCGGCGCGAACGTCAAGCATCTGGCGCTCGGCGACCGCGTCGGCGTGGCCTGGCTGCATGCCACCTGCGGCGAATGCCCGCCGTGCCTGGAGGGCCGCGAGAACCTGTGCCGCAAGGCCGTCATCACCGGCGTGATGGTCGACGGCGGCTATGCCCAATACATGGTCGCGCGCGCCAGCCATGCCCTGAAGGTGCCGGACTCGTTGACGCCGGAAGCGGCGGCGCCGCTCTTTTGCGCCGGCCTCACGGTCTATCGCGCGCTCAAGAATGCCGAGGTGGCGCGCGGTCAGAAGGTGGCGATCTTCGGCGTCGGCGGTCTCGGCCACCTGGCCGTGCAGATCGCCAAGGCCTGGGGCGCCGAGGTGATCGCGCTCGACCTCGACCCGGCCAAGCTCGACCTGGCGCGCCAGCTCGGCGCCGACCAGGCGCTCGACGCCGGCAGCGCCGACGACATCAAGGCGCTGCGCAAGCAAGGCGGCGTGCACGTGGCCGTGGTGACCTCGGCCGCCAAGGCGGCATACGACACCGCGTTCCGGTGCCTGCGGCCCGCCGGCATCCTGTCGGTGGTCGGCCTGCCGGCCGAGCCGCTCACCTTCCCGGCGCTGTCCCTGGTCGGGATCGAGGCGAAGGTCATCGGCTCGTCGGTCGGCACCCGCGACGACATGCGGGCGGTGCTCGACCTCGCGGCCAGCGGCCAGCTGCGCTGCCTGACGGAAGTGCAGCCGCTCGCCGAGGTCAACGCCGTGTTCGAGCGCATGCGCCGCGGCCGGATCAACGGCCGGGTGGTGCTGCGCTGTTGCGCGCAGCACTGAGGAACTGCAAACCCAACAGCCGAACGCAGGGGACGCAAAAAAAATCCAAGGTTTTCTTTGTGCACGCCGCCCGCTCCCATCGGGCAGAGCGCGCAGCGCCCTCCACCTTCTTGTCGGCTGTTCTTCTGCATCTTCTGCGTAGCCTTTGCGCCCGCTGCGTTCGGCTGTTGGGTCGGGATTCGGGTTTCAGAACACCTCCGTATCAACCTCCCGGTTCGACTGCTCGCTGTAGCGGTTGCCGGCGACGCTGTTCTGGTTGATCAGCGCATCGAGCCGCTGCACCAGGCCGGCCTCGAGCACGACGCCGGCGGCACCGAGGTCCTCACGCAGGTGCTCGACCTTCGTGGTGCCGGGAATCGGGATGATGAAGGGCCGCTGGTGCAGCAGCCACGCCAGCGCCAGCTGCGCCGGGGTGCAGCCCGCCTCCCGCGCGAGTTCCCGGTACGGCGGCAGCAGCTTCAGGTTGCGCCCGTAGTTCTCCGGCGCGAACCGCGGCATGTGGCGGCGGATGTCCTTCGGATCGAGCGCCGCCACGTCGTGCAGGGCATCGCACAGGAACGCACGCGCGACCGGGCTGAACGCGACGAAGGCCACGCCCAGCTCCTGGCAGGCATCCAGCATCGCGATCTCCGGATTGCGCGTCCACAGCGAATATTCGTTCTGCACCGCCGCGATCGGATGCACTGCATGGGCCTTGCGCAGCGTCGCCGCCGACACCTCCGAAAGCCCGAGGGTGCGCACCTTGCCGGCCCGGACCAGGTCCGACATCGCGCCGACGCTCTCCTCGATCGGGATCCGCTGGTCCCAGCGGTGCAGGTAGTAGACGTCGATCACGTCGGTCTGCAGGCGGCGCAGGCTGTCCTCGCAGTTGCGGCGGATCGCTTCGGGGCGCCCGTCGATCACCCGCTTCATGCCCTCCTCGCCCTGCACGCCGGCCATGCCGCCCTTGCTGGCAAGCGTGATGCGGTTGCGATGGGGCTTGAGCACCCGGCCCAGCAGCGTCTCGTTCGCGCCGAAGCCGTACAGCGCGGCGGTGTCGAACAGTGTCACGCCGGCGTCGAGCGCCGCCAGCAGCAGCCGCTCGCCCTCCGGCGCCGGCGGCGGCGAGCCATAGGCGTGGGACAGGCTCATGCAGCCCAGGCCGATGGCGCCGACCTGGAATGGACCGAGTTGTCGTACCGGCATGGGGTTCAGGCGGCCAGTTGCTGTTCGAGCTGGTGCAGCACCTCGTAGCAGGGCAGCACCTGCGCGACGCTCGCGTTGGGCTCGCGCTGCTCGCGGATGGCGGCGAAGAACTCGCGGTCCTGCAGCTCGATGCCGTTCATCGACACGTCGACCTTGGACACGTCGATCTGCTCGTCCTTGCCGCTGAACAGGTCGTCATAGCGCGCGATGTAGGTGGCGGTGTCGCCGATGTAGCGGAAGAAGGTGCCCAATGGGCCGTCGTTGTTGAACGAGAGCGACAGCGTGCAGATCGCCCCGTTGGCGGCCTTGAGCTGGATGCTCATGTCCATCGCGATGCCCAGTTGCGGGTGGATCGGCCCCTGGATTGCGTTGGCCTTCACGATCGGGCTGCCGCACTGGTACGCGAACAGATCCACGGTATGGGCGGCGTGGTGCCACAGCAGGTGATCGGTCCAGCTGCGCGGCTGGCCCAGCGCGTTCATGTTGGTGCGGCGAAAGAAGTAGGTCTGCACATCCAGCTGCTGGAGGTGGAAGTCGCCGGCCCCGATCCTGCGGTGCACGTACTGGTGGCTGGGATTGAAGCGGCGGGTGTGGCCGCACATCGCCACCAGCCCGGTCTGCTGCTGCAGCGCCACGACGGCCCGCGCGTCCTTCAGGCTGTCGGCCAGCGGGATCTCCACCTGTACGTGCTTGCCGGCCCGCAGGCACTGGATCGCCTGCGCCGCGTGCATCTGGGTGGGCGTGCACAGGATCACGGCGTCGACGTCGGCGCGCGCGACGCTCTCGGCCAGGTCGGTCGTGACGTGGCCGATGCCGTACTGGCGCGCGACCTCCTGGGTCTTGTCCAACAGGCGGCCGACCAGCGACACGACTTGCACGCCGTCGATCCGCTTGATGCCGTCCAGGTGCTTGATGCCGAACGCGCCGGCGCCGGCGAGCGCCACTTTGATGGTCCTGCTCATGACTGTTCCTCGAGAATCAGGTGCCCCACGGCAGTGTTCGACGCGGGCACATGGTAGAAGCGATGCGCCACCTTCGGCGGGCGGCCGCCGGCCAGGTCGCCCATGGCGCCGCGGGCGATCAGCCACATCACCAGTTCGATGCCTTCGCTGCCCGCCTCCCGCACGTAGTCGACATGGGGCATCGCGGCCAAGCCCTGCGGGTCGGCCACCAGGCGATCGAGAAAGGCGTTGTCGAATTCCTTGTTGATCAGCCCGGCGCGCGGCCCCTGCAGCTGGTGGCTCATGCCGCCCGTCCCCCACACCTGCACGGTCAGCCCGGCGTCGAAACTGTCGATCGCCTTGCGGATCGCCCGGCCGAGGTTGAGGCAGCGCCGGCCGGAGGGAACCGGATACTGCACCACGTTGACGGCAAACGGGATCACCGGGCAGGGCCAGGCCGGCGGCTGGCCGCACATCAGCGAGAGCGGCACCGTGAGGCCGTGGTCCATGTCCATCCGGTTGACGATGGTGAGATCGAAGTCCTGCTGGATCACCGATTGCGCGATATGGGCGGCGAGCTCGGGATGGCCGACCACGGTGGGCACCGGGCGCGGGCCCCAGCCTTCGTCGGCCGGCTGGAACGCCTCGGCGCAGCCGATCGCGAAGGTCGGGATCATCTCGAGGCTGAACGCGGTGGCGTGGTCGTTGTAGACCAGCAGGATCACGTCCGGCCGGTGCTCGCGCAACCACTGCTTGGAGAATTCGTAGCCGGCGAAGACCTTCTGCCAGTAAGGCTCGTGGCTCTTGCCGGTGTCGAGCGCCGCCCCGATGGCGGGCACGTGCGAGGTGTAGACGCTGGCGGTGACGCGGGCCATGTCAGTCTCCGCCGAGCCGCCTCAAGGAGACTGAGGCCCCCTCGGGGGGCAGCGAACGCCAGTGAGCGTGGGGGCGCATGTCAGCAGCCTTTCTTTTCGCCGACGAAGCGGTTGCCTTCGATGGAACGGCCGCCGGCGATCATCATGTCGCGGTATTCCTCCTCGCTCATGCCGGTCATGCTGCCGGCCATCTGCTGGAAGCTCTTGCCGTCGGTGGCGCCGATCTTGGCGAGGAAGTAGATGTTGCCGCCGAGCTGGATGCAGCGGTTCAGGTCGCGCGCCAGCACGGCCTGCTTCTGCTCCTCCGTCATCGGCCACTGGTCCAGGTAAGCGCGCTCGTCGGCCTTGAACCGGGCGCGGTTCTCGGCCTTCATCAGCGACATGCAGAACTGGTTGAGGTGATAGCCCTTGCGCGACTGATCGGCGTCGAAGATGGTCGTGCCGGGCACGTCGAGATACGGTTTGTCCAGCGCCATGCTCAGCTCCCTTCCTCCGGCCAGTACAGGCGCATCGGATTGTCCACCAGCAGCCTCCCCTGCAGCTCCCGCGTCACGGCGATGTGCGGGATGAAGTCGACCAGCAGGCCGTCGTCCGGCATGTGGTTCTTCAGGTTCGGATGCGGCCAGTCGGTGCCCCACAGCACGCGCTCGGGAAAGGTCTCCACGATGCGGCGCGCGAACGGCACCACGTCGCGGTAGGCGTTGCGTTCGCCGTCCAGCGCCGGCGGTCCGCTGACGCTGAGGCGCTCGGGGCAGCTCACCTTGCTCCACACGTTCGGATGGTCGCGCATGAACTTCACGAACAGTTCGAACTCCTCGCCGTCCACCGGCTTGGTGACGTCGGGCCGCCCCATGTGGTCGACGACCACCGTGGTCGGCAGCGCGGTGAAGAAGTCCCACAGTTCGGGCAGGTCGACCGCCTCGAAGTAGATGACCACGTGCCAGCCGAGCGGCGCGATGCGGCCGGCGATCTCCATCAGTTCGTCCTTGGGCGTGAAGTCCACCAGCCGCCTGACGAAGTTGAAGCGCACCCCGCGCACGCCGGCATCGTGCATCGCGAGCAGCTCCTGGTCGCTCACGTTGCGCCGCACGGTCACCACGCCGCGCGCCTTGCCGTCCGAGTGCCGCAGCGCATCGATCAGCGCGCCGTTGTCGGCGCCGTGGCAGGTGGCCTGCACGATCACGTTGCGCGAGAAACCGAGGTGGTCGCGCAGCGCGAACAGCTGTTCGCGGCTGGCGTCGCACGGCGTGTACTTGCGCTCGGCGGCGTACGGGAACCGCGCGCCGGGGCCGAACACATGGCAGTGCGCGTCCACGCTGCCGGGCGGGACCTTGAACTGCGGCTGGCTCGGGCCCTGGTACCAGTCCAGCCAGCCGGGGGTCTTTTCGAATGTCATGGTGTCGCGTTCGCCAGGCGTCACGGCGGCGTCGTCACGGGTGCCGGCCTCAGGCCGCCGACCCGCCCACCAGCCCGATCTGCGCCTTCAGGCGCGCATCCAGGCGCGGGAACACGCGGCGGGCATTGAGTTCGTAGATCTGCTCGCGGTCGGCTTCGCTCAGCTTGGCGCAGGCCTCGATGTAGCGCCTGGTGTCGTCGTAGAAGTGGCCGGTTTCCGGATCGATGCCGCGCACCGCGCCGATCATCTCGGAGGCGAACAGCACGTTCTTGACCGGGATGACGGTGTTCAGCAGGTCGATGCCGGGCTGGTGGTACACGCAGGTGTCGAAGAAGATGTTGTTCAGCAGGTGCTCCGTGAGCAGCGGCTTCTTCATCTCCTGCGCCAGGCCGCGGAAGCGCCCCCAGTGGTACGGCACGGCGCCGCCGCCGTGCGGGATGGTGAAGCGCAGCGTCGGGAACTCCCGGAACAGGTCCGACGTCAGGCACTGCATGAACGCCGTGGTGTCCGCGTTCAGGTAATGCGCGCCGGTGGTGTGGAAGCACGGATTGCAGCTGGTGCTGACGTGGATCATCGCGGGGATGTCGTACTCCACCATCTTCTCGTAGATCGGGAACCAGTGCCGGTCCGACAGCGGCGGCGCGGTCCAGTGGCCGCCGGAAGGGTCCGGGTTCAGGTTGATGCCCACGCAGCCGTACTCCCTGACGCACTTCTCCATCTCGGGAATGCAGCTCGCGGGGTCGACGCCGGGCGACTGCGGCAGCATGGCGACCGGCACGAAGTGGTCAGGAAACAGCTCGCTCACGCGGAAGCACAGCTCGTTGCAGATCGCGGCCCAGGTCGACGACACCTCGAAATCGCCGATGTGGTGGGCCATGAAGCTGGCGCGCGGCGAGAACAGCGTGACGTCGCTGCCGCGCTGGCGCATCAGCTTCAGCTGGTTGGTCTCGATCGATTCCCGCAGCTCGTCGTCGCCGATCTTGAGGTCGGCGGCGCGCGGCATCGCCGCGGAGTCCTTGATGCCGGCGATCTGCTTGTTGCGCCAGTCCTCCAGCGCCTTCGGCGCGGTCGTGTAGTGGCCGTGGCAGTCGATGATCAACATGGGGGGCTTCCTTCAGGGAGTGTCAGGCGGGGTCCATTCCGTGCCGGCGCTTGGCGGCGTCGGCCTCGGGCGAGGCCAGGTACGCGAGCAGGCGGCCCACCGCTTCGGGCTGCGCCGAGGTCCGGCACGCCGCGCCGCAGAACGTGGTGACGATCTGCACCGGCTCGGGCAGCGCACCGGCCACAGTGATCCCAGACAGGTGAATGAGCTCGCTCAGTTGCTGGAAACCCAGCGCGGCCGCGCCGCCGGCGACCAGCGAGCCGACCGGCACTCCCGGCGGCGCCTGCACCAGCCGTGGCTGCAGCGCGGCCGCCAGGCCCCAGCGCTCGAACAGGCGCAGCAGCGCCGTGCCGCTGGGGCCGGTCGAATAGCCGATGCTCGTGGCGGCTTCCACCGCGCGCCGCAAGGCATCTTCGCTCGAGAGGTCGGGCACCGGTGCGCCCGCGCGCACGGCCACCGCCACCGGCGAATGCACCAGGTCCACCTTGCTGCCCGGCACGACTGCGCCGCCAGCGACGAGCTGGTCGATCGCATCGGCCGCCAGCAGCACCAGGTCGAAGGCTTCGCCGGCCTGCACCCGCCTGGCCGCGTCGACCCCACCAACCGACTCGATCTGCACCGCGGTGCCCGTGCGCTGCCGATAGGCGGCCGCCAGCTCCGCCAACAGCAGGCGGGTGGCCATCGACGAAATGCCGCGGAGCGCGGCGCTCATGACGGCGCTCCGGCAGGGCGCGCGCAGGCGTGGGGGCACATGGGCCGATTGTGGTCGCGGCCGGTCCCGGAACAAAGCCGGCAGTGAGACTAGCAGCTATGCCGCCCCGGCATAATCGAGCCAAAGGTATTCCCGATCATGGACCTCAAGCAGCTCGAGTACTTCGTCCGCGTGGCCGAGCTCGGCAGTTTCACGCGGGCCGCCGTCGCGCTCGACGTCGCCCAGCCGGCGCTGAGCCGGCAGGTGCGCCTGCTGGAAGTGGAACTGCGCCAGAACCTGCTCACCCGCAACGGGCGCGGGGCCGTCGCGACGGAGGCGGGCAAGCTGCTGCTCGAGCACGGCCGCGGCATCCTGCACCAGGTCGAGCGCGCGCGCGAGGAACTCGGCCGGGTGCGCGGCGCCCTCGCCGGCCGGGTCGCCATCGGCCTGCCGCCGAGCGTCGCCAAGGTGATGGCGGTGCCGCTCATCCGCGAGTTCCGGCAGCGGATGCCGGACGCCACCCTGTCGATCAGCGAGAGCCTCTCCGCCGGCATGCAGGAATCGCTCGCCACCGGGCGCCTCGACATCGCCGTGCTGTACAACGCCGCGCCGTCGCCCGACATCGAACTCACCCACCTCATGGAAGAGCCGCTCTACCTGGTGCAGCGCCACGCCGGCGCCGGGGCCCCGCCGGCGCGGCCGCGCGCGATCGCGCTGCGCGACGTCGCGGCGGTGCCGCTGGTGATCCCGAGCCGCCCGAACGCGATCCGCATGCTGGTGGAAACGGAACTGGCCGCCATCGGTTGCCGGCCCAATGTGGCGCTGGAGATCGACGGCGTCGCCGCCATGCTGGACCTGGTGGCCGACGGCGCGGGCAGCGCGATCCTCTCGCGCAACGCCGTGGCCACGTCGGCGCATGCGGGCGGGTTCGCGGTTCGGCCGATCGGCACGCCGCCGCTGCGCAGCAAGCTGTTGCTGGCCATGAGCTCGCAACGGCCCGCCACGCTCACCCAGAAGGCGATGCTGCAGCTGATGCAGGAGCTGGCGCCGCGGCTGCTGGCCGAGCGCCGCGTCTGAGGCATCGCCGGCCGCCGGTCGCGGCCGCACGGCGGCGCGGGGGTCAGGACCGCCGGCGCGCCGCCAGCAGGCGGTCGGCATAGTCCTGCCAGCGCGCGCCCTTGGCCACCCCCTCGAAGACGCGCGCCGCCGCCTGCTCGGCCACCCACTGCTGCTTGTCCGCGGCGGCGTCCGCCATGAAGGGCTCGAAGCCGGCTTCGCGCACCGTGTTGGCGGCCTCGCGCATCTCCTCGGCGCGGCGCTTTCCGTGCTGCACGACGCGGCTGAAGAAATAGGCGCCCTGCTGCTGCCAGTCGATCGACGGGAAGGTCTCGGCCAGCGTCGGCAGCAGGTGGTCCTCGACCCCGTACGCCCGCGCCGTGGCATAGCTCTCGATCACCAGCGCTTCCAGCCCCTTGATCATCACGCTGCGGCACATCTTGATGGCCGAGGCGATGCCCAGCCGGTCGGAGACGGCGGTCGCGTCCATGCCCCAGCCCTGCAGCGTCGCGGCGAGCCGGGCCGCAGCGGCGCCGCCCAGCAGCATGGGGACCTTGATGCCGTGGGGCGGCACCGAGGTCATCACCCCGGCCTCGACGTAGCGGCCGCCGGCGCCGTCGACCGCCGCCGCGGCGCGCTGCTTGGTGCCCGGCGAGGCCGAATTGAGGTCGAGGAACACGGTCCCGGGGCGGATGTGCCGGGCGGCCTCCTGGGCCACCGCGAGCGTGTTCGACGCCGTCACCGCCGAGATGATCAGGCTGGCCGAAGTGCACAGCGCCTGCATCGAAGGCTGCGGCAGGATGCCCGCGGCCCGCGCATGCGCGATCTCCGCCTCCTGCGTGGCGGCAGCCGCGAACTTCAGGTCCCAGGCGCCGATGGCGGCGATGCCAGGCTGCGGCTTCAGCCCGGCGCCGAAGATCTTGCCGACTTCGCCGTAGCCGACCAGGCCGATGGTATGGCTGTCCATGTCGATTGCTCCCGTGCTCCTTATTGCCGCGGAATTTTCGCCTGCGCGATGACCTCGCTCCAGCGCCGGATGTCGGCCGCCAGGCGCGCCTGCAGTTGCGCCGGCGTGCTGCCTTGCGCCACCAGATTCAGCTCCAGCAGCCGCTGCGCGACTTCCGGCCGGCCGAGCGCGGCCCGGACTTCGTGGCTCAGGCGAGCCACCACGTCGGGCGGCGTCCTGGCCGGCACGGCCAGGCCGTTCCACGAACTCAGGTTCAGGCCCGCCAGCGGCCCGCCGCTCTCGCGGGCCGCCGGCACCTCGGGCAACTGGGGCGCCCGCCGGTCGCCCAGCACGGCGAGCGGCCGCAGCGCGCGGCTCGCGATCTGCGGCATCAGGGGGCCGAGGATGTCGAGCGCCGCATCGATGTCGCCGGCTCGCACGGCCGTGAGCACCGCCGGCGTGCCGTTGAAGGGCACCACCTGCAGGTCGATCCCGGCGGTCGCCTTGAACAGCTCGGCGGCCAGGTGCTGCGTCGTGCCGACCTGCGGCGTGCCGAGATTGAGCTGGCCGGGATGCGCTCGCGCCTGCGCCAGCAACTCGCCGAGCGTGCGCAGGCGCCCGCCCTCCTTGACCACGATCGCCAGATCGAAGGTCGCCAGCATCGACACCGGCGCGAAGTCCTTCAGCGTGTCGAACGGCAGCGACCGGAAGAGCGCCGCGCTCACCGCCGTGCCGCTGGACACCAGCAGCATGGTGTGGCCGTCGGGCTCGGCGCGCGCCACCAGCTCCCCCGCCACCACGCCGCCGGCGCCCGGCCGGTTGTCGATGACGACGTTCCGCCCCATTGGTCCGGCGATCTCCCGCGCGACCAGCCGCGCCGTCAGATCCGCCGCCCCGCCGGCTGCATTGGGCACGACGATCTTCAGCGGCCGGGTCGGAAACGTCGTGCCGGCAGCGCCGAGCGCCGGCACGCCCGCCAGTGCCAGCGCTGCGAAACGACGACGGTCCAGCATCGGCGCCCCTTCAGCGCGCCACGCCCAGCAGGCGATCGAGTAGTTCGGGCGAGTCGCCCAGCTCGCGCGCCGGGCCCGAATGCACGACGGTGCCGTGGTCCAGCACGATCGCCTCGTTGGAGATCGCCAGGATCGCCTGCGGGTGCTGCTCGACGATGATGGCCGACAGGCCTTCGCCGCGCGTGATGCGCGCGATCGCCTGCAGCAGCTCCGCGACGACGATCGGCGCCAGTCCTTCGAGCGGCTCGTCCAGCAGCAGCAGCCGCGGATTGACCACCAGCGCGCGTCCCATGGCCAGCATCTGCTGCTCGCCGCCGGACAGCTGCGTGCCGAGATTGCACCTGCGCTCGCCCAGGCGGGGGAACATCTCGTACACCTCCCTGGGCGTCCAGCGGCCGGGCCGCGCCACTGCCGTGAGGTTCTCGTGCACGGTGAGCGACTTGAAGATGTTGCGCTCCTGCGGCACCCAGCCGATGCCCGCGGCCGCCCGCGCATGCGAAGGCAGGCGGTGCAACTCCCGGCCGTCCAGCCGGATGCTGCCGCCGTGCTGGCGGGTGGCGCCGGCAAGCGTGTTGATCAGCGTCGTCTTGCCGGTGCCGTTGCGCCCCAGCAGGGCGAGGGTCTCGCCGGCCGCCAGCGAGAACGAAATGCCATCGAGGATCACGGCCTCGCCATAACCGGCGCGCAGGCCTTCGACACGCAGCAGGTCAGCCATGGCCGCGCTCCGTGGTGCCGAGGTACACCGCCTTCACCTCGGGGTTGCCGGAGATCTCCTGCGGCGTGCCTTCGGTCAGCACGGCGCCGTTGACCAGCACCGTCATGCGGCTGGCGAAGCTGAACACCAGGTCCATGTCGTGTTCGATCAGCAGCACCGACACGTCGCCCGGCAATGCGCCGACGGTCCGCAGCAGCTCCTCGCGCTCGCCCGCCGGCACCCCGGCCACCGGTTCGTCGAGCAGCAGCACGCGCGGCTCGCAGGCCAGGGCGATCGCGATCTCCAGCAGCCGCCGCTTGCCGTAGGCCAGCACGCTGGTGCGCTGGTCCCGCACGGAGGTGAGATGGAACTGCTCCAGCAGGGCGTCGCAACGCGCGGCGACCGCCCGGTCCCGCCCCAGCGGCTGCCACCAGCGGGCGCCGGCCCCCCGGTGCTGCGAGACCGTCATCGCCAGCGTCTCCAGCGGCGTGAGCTGGTCAAACAGCTGGTTGATCTGGAAGGTGCGGACCATGCCGCGGCGTGCCCGCAGGTGCGGCGCCAGGTGCGTGATGTCCTCGCCGTCGAGCGTGATGGTTCCCGCGGTGGCGGGCAGCACGCCGGTGAGCAGGTTCACCAGCGTCGTCTTGCCGGCGCCGTTGGGGCCGATCAGCGCGTGGCGGGCGCCCTGGCGCAGGTCCAGGCTGACGTTGCCGGTCGCGGTGATGCCGCCGAAGCGCTTGACCAGCCCGCGGCAGGAAAGAACCGGGTCGCTCATCGGCCTCGACCCCACCAGGTCCAGGGCCTGAGCAGCCGGTCGCGGCCGACCACCACCAGCACCACCAGGAACAGTCCGATCCAGAAGGTCCAGTACTGCGGCGTGATCTGCGAAACGAAGTCCTGCAGCAGCTTGAACACGATCGCCCCGGCGATGCCGCCGTAGAGCCAGCCCACGCCGCCGATCACCAGCATCAGCATCACGTCGGCGGAGCGGTGGAACTCGAACACGTCGAGCGAGGCGAAACCCGAGGTCTGCGTGAACAGCGCGCCGGCGGCGCCCGCCATCGCGGCCGCCACGGTGTAGATCGCGACCAGCCGGGCGTGCACCGGGATGCCGACCGCCATGGCGCGCAGGCGGTTGTCGCGGATCGCCTTCAGCGTCGCGCCGAAGGGCGAGTCGACGACGCGCCGCGCCACGAAGAACAGGATCGCCAGCACCGTCAGCGAGTAATACGAGGCGGTGCGGCCGGTCAGGTCGAACTCGAAGCGGCCGAGCACCGGCGCGATCGCCAGCCCCTGGATGCCGTCCGTGCCGCCGGTGAGCCAGTCCAGCTTGTTGGCCAGCTCCAGCAGGATCAGCGCCACGCCGAGCGTGACCATCAGGCGGGTCAGGTCGCTGCCGCGCAGCACGGTGAAGCTCGCCGCCAGTCCCAGCAGCGCGGCGGCGGCCATCGCCACCAGCAGTCCGGCGTGCGGATCGGCCGTCACGTAGCGCGCGAACAGCGCGGCGGTGTAGGCGCCAAAGCCGAAGAAGGCGGCCTGCCCGAGCGAGACGATGCCGGCGTAGCCCAGCACCAGGTCGAGCGAGACGGCCAGCAGCGCCACGATCGCGATCTCGTTGACGATCAATGCATGCGAGGGAAACACCAGCGGCGCCGCGAACGCCAGCAGCCACGCCAGCGGCTCCCACGGCCTGATGCGGCGGGCCTGCAGCAAGGAGGTCCGGCCGCCGCTCATGCCTTGCCTCCCTGGCGCATGAAGAGGCCGTTGGGCCGCCACAGCAGGATCGCGATCATCAGGCTGTAGACGATGAACGCCCCCATCTTCGGGATGTAGTACTTGCCGGCGACGTCGGCGATGCCGAGCATCAGCGCCGCCAGCAGCGGGCCGGTGATCGAGGAGGTGCCGCCGACGGCGACCACGATCAGGAAGTAGATCATGTACTTCAGCGGGAACGACGGGTCCAGTCCCAGCACCTCGGCGCCGAGCGCGCCGCCCAGGCCGGCCAGCCCGGAGCCGAAGGCGAAGGTGGAAAGGAAGACCACGTTCACGTTGATCCCCAGGCCGGCGGCGACGCGCTGGTCGTCGACCGCTGCGCGCAGCCGGCTGCCGAAGCGGGTGCGCGTCAGGACGTACTGCAGCACCAGGGTCAGCGCGGCGCACACCGCGATGATGAACAGCCGGTAGTGCCCCATTCCCAGCGAGCCGATCTCGGTGCGGCCCTTGAGCCACTGGGGCAGCTGCATGATCTGCTGCGTCGAGCCGACGTAGTAGTCCACCGCGGCCACCGACATGAACACCAGCCCGATCGAGAACAGCACCTGGTCGAGGTGCGGCTTGCGATACAGCGGCCGGTACAGCGTGCGCTCCAGCCCGGCGCCCAGCAGCGCCGAGGCGATGAAGGCCAGCGGCAGCGCAGCCAGGAACGGCACGTCCAGGCGCTGCATCGCCAGCACCGTGACGTAGCCGCCGACCATGGCGAAGGCGCCGTGCGCGAGGTTGATGAAGTTCATCAGGCCCATCGTCACGGCCAGCCCGACCGCGAGCACGAACAGCAGCATGCCGTAGGCGATGCCGTCGAAGAGGATGGTGAGCATGAGGCCGGGAAGTTCTGGGTAGCGCCCCCGCTGCGGCGCGGGGAGAAGGCGTGGACGGCCCGGGTCCGCACCCGCTGGCCCTTCCCGCGCCCCGAGGGGAGCGGGAAGTCACGTCGCAGCCCGGACTTTACTTCTTCGTCTTGCCCGGGTCCTTCACGTCCTTGATGACGTCGAACTCCACGTTGAACAGCTGGCCGTTCTTCTTCTCGACCTTGCGCAGGTAGACGTTCTGCACGACATCGCGGGTCTGCGCGTCGATGAAGACCGGGCCGCGCGGGCTCTCGAACACCTGGCCCTTCATCGCGGCCACCAGCGCTTCGCCGCCGCCCTTGCCGCCCGTCTTCTTCAGCGCCTCGTAGATCACCCGCATGCCGTCGTAGCCGCCGACGGCCATGAAGTTGGGACGCAGCCCCTTGTTGGCCTTCTGGAAGGCCTCGACGAACTTCTTGTTGGCCGCCGACTGGTGATCCGCCGAGTAGTGGTGCGAGGTCACGACGCCCAGCGCGCCGTCGCCCATGTCGTTCAGCTGGTCGTCATCGGTGACGTCGCCGGTGGCGATGAGCCTGATGCCGGCCTTGTCCATGCCGCGCTCCAGGAACTGCTTCATCACCGCGGCGCCGGCGCCCGAGGGCACGAACACGAACAGCGCATCGGGCTTGATGTCGCGCACCTTCTGCAGGAACGGCGCGAAATCGGGGTTGCGCAGCGGCACCCGCAGCGAATCGGGGACCTTGCCGCCGTTGAACAGGAAGCGGTCCTTGAAGAACTTCTCGGCGTCCAGGCCGGGGCCGTAGTCGGTCACCAGCGTCACCACGCTCTTGATGCCGTTCTTCGGGGCCCAGTCGGCCATGGCCACCGAGACCTGCGGCAGCGTGAAGCTGGTGCGAACGATGTACGGCGAGGCCTCGGTGATGCTCGACGTCGCCGCCGCCATCACCACTTCGGGCGTCTTGGACTGGGTGGCGATCGGCGCGACCGCCAGCGCCGACGGCGTGATGCCGAAGCCGGCGAGCACGTTCACCTTCTCGTTGACGACCAGTTCCTGCGCCAGGCGCCGCGTCATGTCGGGCAGGCTGGTGTCGTCCTTGACGATCAGCTCGATCTTGCGGCCGGCCACCGTGTCGCCGTTCTGCGCCATCCACAGCCGGGCCGCGGCCTCGATCTGCCGGCCGGTGGTCGCCTGCTGGCCGGTCATCGGCAGGATCAGGCCGATCCTGAAACGCTCCTGGGCCAGCGCCGCGCCGCCGGCCACGAGCAACGCGGCGGCGATGGCCGCCTGGATCACGGTTCTCTGGTGCATGGGGGTCTCCTTGTGATTGTGGCCGCGGGCGCTCCGGCCGCCCGGCGAAGACGCGATTCTGCGGCGCGCCCGGCTCGGCCGCAAACGCCGGCCCACACTACCAGATATGCCGGTCGGCTATGGAGCGGCGCCGGCTATTCAATCCGGCGCGCCGCACGCGCGCCGCTGGCGCGGCCGATGCCCTACGATATGCGCTGGCTGCAGAACCAGCGCCAGAGGAAGGACCCAGATCATGAGCCAGCAGCTTCCCGCCCGTTACGACCATGTCGGCAGCTTCCTGCGCCCCCTGTACCTGCTCGAAGCGCGGGCCCGCAAGGCGCGCGGCGAGATCGGCGCCGAGCAGCTGCGCGCCGTGGAGGACCAGGCGATCGCCGAGATCGTGCAGTTCCAGCAGGACGTCGGCCTGAAGAGCATCACCGACGGCGAGTTCCGCCGCACCTATTTCCACATCGACTTCCTCGAGCAGCTCGGCGGCGTCAAGACCGACATCCCGGTCACCGTGAGAAAGCCCGATGGCACCGAGGAACTCGCGCCGCCGGTGATCCGCGTGATCGACAAGGTGCGGCATGCCAAGGACATCCAGCGCGCCGACTTCGAGTACCTGAAGTCGCAGGTGGGCGCCGGCCGCACGCCCAAGGTGACGATTCCTTCGCCGACCATGCTGCACTTCCGCGGCGGGCGTGCCGGCATCAGCAAGGACGCGTACCCGGAACTCGACCCGGCGTTCTACGACGACGTCGCGCAGGCCTATGGCGACGAGCTGCGCTCGCTGCATGCCGCCGGCTGCCGCTACGTGCAGATGGACGACACCAACCTGGCCTACCTGTGCGACGAGAAGATGCGCGAAGCCGCCCGCCTGCGCGGCGACGACCCGAACGAGCTGCCGCACCGCTATGCCGGGTTCATCAACAAGGTGGTCGCCCAGAAGCCGCCGGGCATGCTGCTGGCGATGCACCTGTGCCGCGGCAACTTCAAGAGCACGTTCGCGGCCCAGGGCAACTACGAGCCGGTGGCCGAGGCGCTGCTCCAGGAAATGGACCTCGACGCGTATTTCATGGAGTACGACGACGACCGCTCGGGCGACTTCCGGCCGCTGCGCTATCTGCCCAAGGGCAAGACCGTGGTGCTGGGGCTGGTGACGACCAAGTTCGGCCAGCTCGAAAGGAAGGACGACCTGAAGCGCCGCATCGACGAGGCGGCCAAGCACGCGCCGCTCGAGCAGCTCGCGCTGTCGCCGCAGTGCGGCTTCTCGAGCACCGTGCACGGCAACAACATCGCCGTCGAGGACCAGCGCAACAAGTTGCGCCTCGTGATCGAAACCGCCCAGGAAGTGTGGGGAGACAACTAGTCCAACCCGGCGGCGAGCACGCCGCCACAACCCGCCTGTTCCCGCCATGTCCTCACTCACCCGACGCAGCGCCCTCGGTACGGCCGGCGCCCTGTCGCTGCTTGCCGCCGCGGGGCTGCCCGCCCGCGCCGCGCCGCGCTTCCAGATGCAGTCCTGGCCGCTCAAGGCGCCCCGGCATACCGGCATCCACGACCTCGCCCCGGCGCCCGACGGCGGCGTCTGGTTCACCGCCCAGGCCAGCGGCCACCTCGGCTGGCTCGACCCGAAGAGCGGCCGCACCGAGCTGATCGCGCTGGCCGAGCGCTCCTCGCCGCACGGCGTGATCCAGGGCCCGGACAAGGCCGCCTGGATCACCGACGGCGCGCAGAACGCGATCGTGCGCGTCGGGTGGCCCGACCGCAAGGTGACCGCCTTCCCCCTGCCGCCGGGCGTGCCGCACGTCAACCTCAACACGGCGGCGTTCGACAAGGACGGCGACCTGTGGTTCACCGGGCAGTCCGGCTGGGTCGGCAAGCTGTCGCCGAAGAACGGGCAGGTGTCGGTCAAGCGCAGCGTGCGCGGCCGCGGGCCCTACGGGATCTGCGCCACCCCCGCCGGCGAGATCTGGTGGTGCTCGCTGGCCGGCTCCTACATCGCCCAGGTGGATCGCCGCACCGGCGACTCGTCGATGGTCGAGCCGCCCACCCGGGACCAGGGCGCCCGCCGCATCTGGAGCGACAGCCGCAACCAGCTCTGGGTCTCCGAGTGGAACGTGGGGCAGATCGGCCGCTACGACCCGCAGGCCAAGACCTGGAAGGAGTGGCGGCTGCCGGGCAAGTCGCCGCAGCCGTACGCCATCTACGTCGACGAGCGCGACCTGGTGTGGGTGAGCGACTTCGGCGGCAACGCCGTGCTGGCCTTCGATCCCAGGACCGAAAAATTCGAGTCCTACCCACTGCCCCGTGCCAACGCCAACATCCGCCAGATCCTCGGCCGGCCGGGCGAGGTGTGGTTGCCGGAAAGCGGGACGGAACACATCACCGTCATCCGCACGGCGTGACCGCGGGCGGCCACGCCCGCAATTTTTCGTAAGCGCTGTCACAGCGCCGCCACAAGCCCTTGTTCCGGCTGTGCTTCCGCGATTTCATGGCTTCCTTCTGTTCTGGGAGGAACGCCATGTCCGCAGCGCTGCGCCGCTCACTGTCCATCTTCGCCTGCGCCTGTGCCGCGGCCTTCGGCTGCGGCGCGGCCGCGCAGGGCCTGGACCCGGCGACCCATCCGTTCGCGCCCTCGCATCCGATCGCCGGCCGCTACATCGTGACGTTCCAGCGCAGCCTGCCGGATCCGGCGGCGCAAGCAGCGGCGATCGTCCGGTCCGCGGGAGCCGGCGCCCAGTTGCACCACGTCTACACCGCCGCCATCAAAGGCTTCGCGGCGACCCTGCCCGACGCCGCGCTCGCCGCCCTGCGCCAGAACCCGAACGTCGAGTCGGTCGAGCAGGACCAGACGGTGTCGCTGTCGGCTGTCGAGAACAACGCGACCTGGGGCCTGGACCGGATCGACCAGGCGGACCGGCCCCTGGACCTGCTCTACCACTACAACGACACGGCGCCTGCCGTGACGGCATTCATCATCGACACCGGCATCCGCTCCGACCACGTCGAGTTCACCGGCCGCATCTTCCCGGGCTACACCGCGATCAATGACGGCCGCGGCACGGAAGACTGCAACGGCCACGGCACGCATGTGTCCGGCACCGTCGGCGGCACGACCTGGGGAGTGGCCAAGCAGGTGGCGCTGCGGCCGGTACGGGTGCTCGACTGCCGCGGCTCCGGCACCTGGAGCGGGGTGATCGCCGGCGTGGACTGGGTCGCCGGCAGCACGCAGCGGCCGGCGGTGGCGAACATGTCGCTGGGCGGCGGCAAGTCGTCCTCGGTCAACGCGGCGGTCGCCGGCGCGGTGGCGGCGGGCGTGACGATGGTCGTGGCCGCCGGCAACAGCACGGCCGACGCCTGCAACTATTCGCCGGCCAGCGAGCCCAGCGCCCTGACGGTCGGCGCGACCACCAGCGCCGACGCGCAGGCGTCCTACTCCAACTACGGTTCGTGCGTCGACCTCTACGCGCCGGGCAGCAGCATCACCTCGGCCTGGAACACGAGCGCGTCGGCGACCAACACGATCAGCGGCACCTCGATGGCGACGCCGCATGTCACCGGGGCCGCGGCGCTGGTCAGCCAGGCCAACCCGACGGCGACGCCGGGCGCGGTGGCGGCGTTCCTGGTGGCCAACGCGACGCCCGATCGCATCGGCGCGCTGGGCGCCGGCTCGCCGAACCTGCTGCTGTATTCGCTGGCCGGCGGCACCGCCGCCGAACCGCCGCAGACCGCCATCGCCGTCAAATCGCTCAGCGGCACGAGCAGCAGGAAGGGCCGCAACTGGCGGGCACAGGCGACCGTCACGGTGCGCGACGTGAACACCGGCGCGGTCGTCGCCAATGTCACCGTGAGCGGCACGTTTTCGCCCGGAGGCAGCGCCAGTTGCGTGACCGCCGGCACCGGGGCCTGCACCGCCACGAGCGGCGCGCTCGGCTCCACCACCGCCAGCACCGTGTTCGGCGTCACCGGCCTGGCCGGCAGCAACATGGTGTACGACCCGACGCAGAACCTGGCAGTGCAGGTCACCATCGGCGCGCCCTGATCAGCGGCGGCGGCGGACGCCTGCGCAAGCTTGATTCAGGTCAAGGTTTTCCTGTCGGCGCGACCTAGAGTTCAGCGCCTATTCCGGTCGCGCCTGCCCCAGCGCGGGCGTGCAGAACAGCTTTCCAACATGACAGGAGACAACCATGAAACAGTTGAAGCACTGGCAGGACTCGGGCAACGCGGTTCTGGGCCTCTGGCTGGCGTTCTCGCCGCTGGTGCTGGGCTTCCACAACGAAGTGACCGACATGGGCAACACCGTGCTGGTGGGCGTGCTGCTGCTGGCGGCCGCGCTGGGCGGCATGTTCGTGCCGCGCGCCTGGGAAGACTGGACGGAAACGGCGCTCGGCGGCTGGCTGGCGATCGCTCCCTGGGCAGTCGGCTTCACGTCCACCGCGGCGACGGTGAACGCGCTCGTCGTCGGCCTGATCGTCCTCACCCTGGCGCTCTGGGCATTGCAGGACTGGGGCCTGTCGGGCGGGCAGCGGCCGGCACACTGATCTCTCCGCGCCGCTGAGCGGCGCCGGCCGCCGGCTTCCTGCGGCTCGAGTCCGACCTTCTTCACCAGCGCCGCGTACTTCGCCAGTTCGCTGCGAAACGCCGCCCGCGCCCGTTCGGGCGTGCTGATGGCGAAGGTGTTGCCCTGCTTGGCCGGCGTCTCCACGCTGCGGCCGAGGTTGAAAGCGCCGATCTCAGCGCCTAGTGTTGCTGCCGCCGCGTCTCGCCGATTGCCAACCGGCGGCGCAGCGCTCAACCGAAGTGGAAGGAGACGAGATCATGCTGACCTATGTCGTGCTGGCCACCTTCACCGACCAGGGCCTGCGAACCATCAAGGAAACGACCAAGCGCGCCGACCTCGTCCGCGAGTCGGCCGGCAAGTTCGGCGTCAAGATGCGCGAGATCTACTGGACCCAGGGGCAGTACGACCTCGTCACGCTGTGCGAAGCCGACGACGAGGCGGCCATCTCCGCCTTCGGGCTGGCCGTGAGCTCGGCCGGCAACGTCAAGTTCCAGACGCTGCGCGCCTTCACCCGCGACGAGATGAACGGCATCCTGAGCAAGCTGCCGTAGTCAGGCGCCGCTGGCCGGCAGCGGCCCCGGAAAGCTGTTGTAGCTCACGGCCGCGAGCCAGCCGGCGTCGACCGGCAAGGTGACGCCGGTGATGGCACGGGCCGCCGGCGACGACAGGAAGTACACCGCCTCGGCGATGTCGGACGGCGTCGGCAACTCCTTGAGCGCGTGCGTGGCCATCATCTTCGCTTCGCTGCGCAGGCCGGCGTCCATGCGCTGGCGCAGCGGCGGCGTCATGACGAAGGTCGGCGCGACGCTGTTGACGCGCACGCCGCGCGGGCCGAGTTCGACCGCGAGCAGCTGCGTCAGTCGCGCGACGGCCGCCTTGCCGACGTTGTACGCCGGCAGCGGCAAGGGCATGAAGCTGTTGATGGAGCCCACCGTGACGATCGCCCCGGCGCGGCGCGCCGCCATGTGCCGGCCGAAGCTGCGGCAGGCATGCACCGTGCCCAGGTAGTTGACGCGCCAGACCCGCTCGTGCGCCGCCATGTCCATGTCGAGCACGGTTTCCGGGTTGGCGATCAGGCCGGCGGACGTGAAGAGCACCCCCACCGGCGGTCCTTCCGCCTCGATGGCGGTTGCCGCCGCCTCGACCGCGGCCGCATCGCCGACGTCGCAGGCGTGAAAGGAGGCGCCGCCGGCGAGTTCCTGCGCGAGCGCCGCGCCGGCCTCGCGGTTCATGTCGACGATTGCCACCCGCATGCCGGCGGCGGCGAACCGCCGCGCCGTCGCGGCGCCGATCCCGCTGGCGCCGCCGGTCACGACGGCAGTCATCTCGCTCATTACGGTTCTCCTGGAGTTGCGGCGATGATGGTAGCGCGCGGAGCGGCGTGGAACCGAACACGATCGGACATCACCGTGCACCGGCCGGCGACCGGGGTGGGTCGTTCTCCGCTCCTCTCGCGGGCGGCCACCTCGGCACGCCTGCTCGCCTGGTGTCAACACAGTGGCCGGCGCTGACGCTCTGTGGCAACCGCGAATGGGTCGCTGCGCCCGACCCACCCCGATCACCGGCCTCGTTGGAGAGCCGCTCGCGCCGACGCAAGCCACGTCGAGCGCGCAGCGTTGCGGTCGCCGGGGCGTCACTGCTCGCGGCAGGCGGTGCCGGCGGGGCCGATTTGAGGAGCGCCGGCGCCGAGCGGTCTTGCGGCCTTCCTTCATGCTCGGCGCACCTGTTCGAACGGAGCGCTCGCTGGCGAGCGCGAAGTGAGTTGTGCGCCGGGCCGCGAGACCGCGCAGGCGCCGGGAAGTTCGCGCGCAGCGCGAACCGCGGAACCATGAGGCCCCGCCGGGGCCGCCTGCCGCGAGGCGCGCGGGGCCCGCCCGGCACCGGCGGCGTCGCGAAGGGATCGGGGAACCCTCAGCCGTGATGCGCCGGCGGGGTGACTTCCCAGTGCTGCAGCACGCGGTCGTGGCCGTCCACGCTCTCCAGGCGGACGCGGAAGCCCCACAGCCGCGCGACGTGCTTGACCACCTCCTCCGCGCTGTTGTCCAGCGGCCGGTCGTTGTGGCGCAGGTGGCGCAGCGTCAGCGAGCGGTCGCCGCGCAGATTGACGTTCCAGACCTGGATGTTGGGCTCGCGCGTCCCCAGGTCGTACTGGCTCGACAGCGCCTCGCGCACCCGCCGGTAGCCGGTGTCGTCGTGGATCGCCGACACCTCCAGCTCCTTGCGGCTCGAGTCGTCGACGATCGCGAACAGGCGCAGGTCGCGCATCAGGCGCGGCGACAGGTACTGGCCGACGAAGCTCTCGTCCTTGAAGTGCCGCATCGCGTAGTCCAGCGTCTTGTGCCAGTCCGAGCCGGCGATGTCCGGGAACCACTCGCGATCCTCGTCGGTCGGCTTCTCGCACATGCGGCGCAGGTCGGTGAACATGCCGAAGCCGAGCGCGTACGGGTTGATGCCGCCATACGCCGGATGCCCCACCGGCGGCTGGAACACCACGTTGGTGTGCGAACTGAGGCACTCCATCATGAAGCCCTCGGACAGCAGGCCCTGGTCGTACATGTCGTTGAGTATCGTGTAGTGCCAGAACGTCGCCCAGCCCTCGTTCATCACCTGGGTCTGGCGCTGCGGGTAGAAGTACTGCGCGATCTTGCGCACGATGCGCACGATCTCGCGCTGCCACGGCTCCAGCAGCGGCGCGTTCTTCTCGATGAAGTACAGGATGTTCTCCTGCGGCTCCTCGGGAAAGCGCCGGTGCTCCTTCTTCGACTGCTTGCCGGGCGTGCGCGGCAGCGTGCGCCACAGGTCGTTGATCTGCTGCTGCAGGTAGGCCTCGCGGTCCTTGCGCCGGATCTCCTCCTCCACCATCGAGATCTTCTGCGGCCGCCGGTAGCGGTCGACGCCGTAGTTCATCAGGGCGTGGCAGGCGTCGAGCACCTCCTCCACCGCGTCGATGCCGTGCCGCTCCTCGCATTCGCCGATGTACGACTTGGCGTACACCAGGTAATCGATGATCGAGCTGGCGTCCGTCCACATCCGGAACAGGTAGTTGCCCTTGAAGAAGGAGTTGTGGCCGAAGCAGGCATGCGCCATCACCAGCGCCTGCATCGGCATGGTGTTCTCCTCCATGAGGTACGCGATGCACGGATCGGAGTTGATCACGATCTCGTAGGCGAGCCCCATGTGGCCGCGGCGGTAGTTCTTCTCGCTGGAGATGAACTGCTTGCCGAACGACCAGTGGCGGTAGTTCACCGGCATGCCGACCGACGCGTACGCGTCCAGCATCTGCTCGGCCGAGATCAGCTCGAGCTGCACGGGATAGGTGTCCAGGCCGAAGCGCTGCGCGGTGCGCCGGATCTCGTCGAAGTACGTTTCGATCAGCTCGAACGTCCAGTCGGAGGGACTCGGCAGCCGCTTGCTCGCGACCGGTTGATCGTCCGTCAGGATCATGGCGCCCCCTCTAGGCAGTGGTCACGTTCTTCTTGAACAGGTCGCGGAACACCGGGAAGATCTGCGCCGGCGTCACGATCTTCTGCATCGCGAAGTGCGGATTGGCCTCGCGCACCCGGCTGTACTCCTCCCACAGGTTCTGGTCCTCGTCGGCGACCTGCACGTAGGCGAAGTAGCGGCACAGCGGCAGCAGCTTGCCTTCCAGCAGCTCGCGGCACTTGGACGAATCCTGCTGCCAGTTGTCGCCGTCGGAGGCCTGGGCGCCATAGATGTTCCACTCGCTGCCCAGATAGCGGTCGCGGACGATCTCGTGCATCAGCGTCAGGGCCGACGAGACCACCGTGCCGCCGCTCTCGGTCGCATGAAAGAACTCGTCTTCCGTCACCTCGGCCGCCTGCGTGTGGTGGCGGATGAAGATCACGTCCGTCTGCTGGTAATGGCGCGTCAGGAACAGGTACAGCAGGATGAAGAAGCGCTTGGCCAGGTCCTTGCGGGCCTCGTCCATGGAACCGGAGACGTCCATCAGGCAGAACATCGCCGCCTTGCTGGTGGGCATCGGCTCGCGGACCCGGTTGCGGTAGCGCAGGTCGAACGGATCCAGGAACGGCACCCGCTTCAGGCGCTGGCGCAACTGCAGCACTTCCTCGCGCACGGCTGCCAGCTCCGAGGCCGACGCGTCCTTGTCCTGCTCCATCTGGCGCAGCACTTCCTCCAGGCGCCGCAGCTCGATGCGGGCGTCGCCACCCATCGCGATGCGGCGCCCGAGCGCCACGCGCATCGAGCGCACCACGTGCAGGCTGGTGGGATTGCCCTCCGACACGAAGCCGGCCCGGCGGCTCTTCCACTCGGGTACATCGGCCAGCAGCTGGGTGCGGATCAGGCGCGGCAGGGCCAGGTCGTCGAAGAAGTAGTTCATGAACTCTTCGCGCGTGATCCGGAAGGTGAACTCGTCCTCGCCCTGGCCGTCGGGTGAGGCGCCGCTGCCGCTGCCGCCGCCTCCGCCGCCCTGCGGCCGGGGAATCTTGTCGCCGCGCACGTACTCGCGGTTGCCCGGGTGCACCATCTCGCGCGTGCCGCCCGGGGCGTGCCCGAACACCGGCTCCGAGACGTCGCGGCGCGGCAGGCTGATGTCGGTGCCTTCCTCGATGTTGTGGATGCTGCGGTCGCCCACCGCCTTGCGCACCGCCTCGCGGATCTGGTCGCGGTAGCGCCTGAGGAAGCGCTCCCGGTTGCCGATCGACTTGTTCTTGCCCGACAGGCGGCGGTCGATCACCTGGTGCAGCATGGCCCGGTCGGCCTTGGGAGTGGAGGAAGTCATGGTCGCGCGGCCACCGCCGGGCCGGCCGTGCCGGCCCGCTGGTGGCGCCCCTCGAGCAGAGGCGCCGAAGGCGCTTCGGGGTGGGTCAATTTCTTCACGAGCTCTTGCGAACCCGCAGGTACCACTCGCACAGCAGCCGCACCTGGCGGTGCGTGTAGCCCTTCTCGACCATCCGGTTCACGAAGTCCTCGTGCTTCTTCTGCTCGTCGGCGCTGGCCTTGGCGTTGAACGAGATGACGGGCAGCAGGTCCTCGGTGTTCGAGAACATCTTCTTCTCGATCACCGTGCGCAGCTTCTCGTAGCTCGTCCACACCGGGTTCTTGCCGGCGTTGCTGGCGCGCGCGCGCAGCACGAAGTTCACGATCTCGTTGCGGAAGTCCTTCGGGTTGGACAGCCCCGCCGGCTTCTCGATCTTCTCGAGTTCGGCGTTCAGCGCCGCGCGGTCGAAGATCTCGCCGGTGTCGGTGTCGCGGTATTCCTGGTCCTGGATCCAGAAGTCGGCGTACGTGACGTAGCGGTCGAAGATGTTCTGCCCGTACTCGGAATAGGACTCCAGGTACGCCGTCTGGATCTCCTTGCCGATGAACTCCGCGTAGCGCGCCGAAAGGTGCTCCTTGATGTACGTGAGGTACTTCTGCTCGATCTCGGGGGCGAACTGCTCGCGCTCGATCTGCTGCTCCAGCACGTACATCAGGTGCACCGGGTTGGCGGCGATCTCGTTGGAGTCGAAGTTGAAGACCTTCGACAGGATCTTGAACGCGAAGCGGGTCGAGATGCCCGTCATGCCTTCGTCGACGCCGGCGTAGTCGCGGTACTCCTGGTAGCTCTTGGCCTTGGGATCGGTGTCCTTCAGGTTCTCGCCGTCGTAGATCTGCATCTTGGAAAAGATGCTGGAATTCTCCGGCTCCTTCAGCCGCGTGAGCACCGAGAACTGCGCCATCATCTTCAGCGTCCCGGGCGCGCAGACCGCGTCCTTGAGCGAGGAGTTGCGCAGCAGCTTCTCGTAGATCTTGGTTTCCTCGGTGACGCGCAGGCAGTACGGCACCTTGACGATGTAGATCCGGTCGAGAAAGGCCTCGTTGTTCTTGTTGTTCTTGAACGCCTTCCATTCGCTCTCGTTGCTGTGCGCCATCACGATGCCGTCGAACGGGATCGCGCCGAAGCCCTCGGTGCCCTTGAAGTTGCCTTCCTGGGTGGCCGTCAGCAGCGGGTGCAGCACCTTGATCGGCGCCTTGAACATTTCGACGAACTCGAGCAGCCCCTGGTTGGCCAGGCACAGGCCGCCGGAGTAGCTGTACGCGTCGGGGTCGTCCTGGGCGAAGGTCTCGAGCTTGCGGATGTCGATCTTGCCGACCAGCGAGGAGATGTCCTGGTTGTTCTCGTCGCCCGGCTCGGTCTTGGCGATGCCGCACTGCTTCAGGATCGAAGGAAAGCGCTTGACGACGCGGAACTTGCGGATGTCGCCGCCGAATTCCTCGAGCCGCTTCACGGCCCATGGCGACATGATGCGCTGCAGGTAGCGCGGCGCGATGCCGTACTGCTGCTGCAGCAGCGGCGCGTCCTCGGCGTTGTTGAACAGGCCCAGCGGCGACTCGTTCACCGGCGAGCCCTTGATCGCGTAGAACGGCACCTGCTCCATCAGCTGCTTCAGGCGCTCGGCAATCGACGACTTGCCGCCGCCCACCGGGCCGAGCAGGTACAGGATTTGTTTCTTTTCTTCCAAGCCCTGGGCCGCATGGCGGAAGCAGGAGACGACCTGCTCGATGGGCTCCTCCATGCCGTAGAAATCCTTGAACGCGGGATAGATGCGCACCATCTTGTTGCCGAAGATGCGCGACAGGCGCGGATCGTGGCGGGTGTCGATCACCTCCGGCTCGCCGATCGCCGCCAGCATGCGCTCGGCTGCCGTCGCATAGGCCATCGGGTCGCGCTTGCAGAGGTCGAGGTAATCCTCGAGCGACATTTCCTCCTCGCGCGTCTGCTCGTAACGCGCCAGAAAATTTCGGACTACATCCATGAAACCCCCCTTCCTGTACGGTGACAGCAGCCTGCAGCGATGACTTTCCCTGCGAAGTCACTGTACCCCACCACACGATGTGTGAAACGTCACCAGTTGTAGGCCAAAACCATCGTTCGGTGTAGGTGGCCGATAGATCGCCACAGGGGCGTGAGAGTTTCTAGGGGAAAGCGCGTGTGGACAGCCGGATCGGTTCGCCGGCCGGGCGAATCCGCGCCGCGCGCCGGCTGGGTCGCGAGCGCCGGAGCCAGTCCCCGCGGCGCGCGCCCGCGCGCGAGTCCAGGTTACCCGAGGGTGAAATAGAAGCTGGCGCCGGCGCCGGGCCGCGAGTCGGCCCAGACCCGGCCGCCGTGCAGCGACACCACCTTGTGCACGATCGCCAGGCCGATGCCGGTGCCCTCGAACTCCTCGCGCGAGTGCAGCCGCTGGAACGGCTCGAACAGCTTGCCGGCATAGTCCGGGTCGAAGCCGGCGCCGTTGTCGCGCACGAAGTACGTCACCGTCCCCTCCGTCCCGGGCAGGGCCCCCACCTCGATCCGTGCGCGCTCGACACGGCCGGTGAACTTCCACGCGTTGCCCACGAGGTTTTCCATCAGCTGCACCAGCAGCCGCGAGTCGCCGTGGGCCGGCAGGGTATCGGCGATCTCGATGTCGGCCTGCCGCGCCGGCGACTGGTCGCGGCAGGCGCGCAGGGCGGACCGCGCGAATTCGGCCAGGTCCACCGGCGTGCGGCGCAGGCCGGCGCGCGACAGGTTCGCCAGCGACAGCAGGCCGCCGGTGAGCTCGGTCATGTGGCCGACGCCGTGCAGGATGCGGGCGATGTAGTGGCGGCTCAGCTTGTCGAGGCCGGTGTCGGCGGAGCGCTCCAGGCATTCGCCGAAGCCGCGGATGGCGGCCAGCGGCGCCCGCAGGTCGTGGGCGATGGCGTACGAGAAGGCCTCGAGTTCGCGGTTGGCGATCTCCAGCTGCGCGGTGCGCTCCCGCACCCGTTCCTCCAGCTCGGCGTTCAGCCGCAGCAGCTCGCGCTGGGCCAGCACCCGCTCGGTCACGTCGCGCAGGTAGACCGCCAGCCCCTGGCGCGACGGATAGATCTTCAGCTGCACCCACAGGTCCAGCGGCGCGTAGTACTCCTCCGCCTGGACCACGACGTTCTGTTCCTGCGCCTGCTGGTAAAGGCGGTTGAAGGCCGCGGCCGCGCCGCCGTGAAACTCGTCGGTGATGCGCTGGCCGATCAGGTCGCCGCGCGGGCGCCGCAGCACCAGCGCGCCGGCGGGATTGATGTAGGTGAAGCGCCACTCGCGGTCCAGCGTGAAAAAGCCCTCGGTGAGTCGCTCCAGCGTGTTCGTCAGCTGCGACGCCATGCGCCGCGAGCGGCCGGCCGCCTTGCGGCTGGCCGTGATGTCCTGGCAGGCGCCCTCGATCCGCCGCACGTTCCCGTCGCCGTCGCGCCGCGCCTCGCCGATGACGCGCAGCCAGACCTCGCGGCCGGTGAGGGTGCGCGCCCTGGCCTCGATGTCGAACGGGATGCCGGCGCGCAGGCAGCCCTCGAAGGTGGCCGTGACCAGGTCGTGGAACTCCGGCGCGAAAAAGCCCATCACCTCGCGCGGCGTCGGCGCGAAGCCGGGCGCGGCCTCCTGCATCGCGCACAACTGCTCGGACCAGGTCACCCGCTCGTCATCGACGCGGTAGGCCCAGGCGCCCAGCCGGCCCATGCGCGCCGCCATGCGCAGCAGCGCCTGGGTGCTGCGCAGCTTCTGCTCGGCCAGCGCGGCAGCGGTGATGTCGCGCGTGGTGCCGCGGTAGCCGGCGAATTGCCCCTGCTCGTCGAACACCGGATCGCCGCTCGACGACAGATAGACCGGCTGCTGGGGAAACCTGACGCTGACGAACTTGAATTCGCGGAACGGCTGGCGGGCGTCGAGCAGCGCGCGATGCTCCGCCCAGGTGGCATCGACCGGGTGCAGCCAGCCGACCTCCCACCGGGCCCGGCCGAGCAGCACTTCGCGGTTGGGACGCCAGTTCGGCGACTGGTGGCCGCCCTCGAAGGAGGTGAAGCGCAACTGCGTGTCCAGCTCCCAGTACCAGTCGGACGACAGCATCGTCAGGCTGCGAAAGCGCGCCTCGCTCGCGCGCAGCGCGGCCTCCGCGCACTTGCGCTCGGTGATGTCGTGCACCTGGCAGACGAAATGCAGCGGGGCGCCGTCGGCGGCCCGCACCAGCGTCCCGGTGTGGTCGGCCCAGATCAGGTGGCCGTCGCGGTGCAGGTAGCGCTTTTCGCGCCGGTAGCTGGCCTGCTCGCCGCGCAGGCAGCGCGCGCGCTCGGCCAGGTCGCCCGCGACGTCGTCGGGGTGGGTGAGCGTCAGGCCGGGCGCGCGCAGCTCGGCCTCGGAATAGCCGAACAGCCGCGCATACGCCGCGTTGGCGCGCAGCCGGCGCGACGCCGGGTCCAGCAGGACCATGGCCACGGCGGCGTGCTTGAACGCGCTCATGGGTGCGGCTCTGCCGCCCGCCGCCGCAGCACGGCGGGCCGGACGGACCGGCGCGGCGGGCGAAACGGTGGCGATGCGGTGCTCATGGAACGGATGGGCTGGGAGCAGACTGTAGCCACCCCTTGTTACGCGAGCAGCGGGGCAGGCTAGGGAAATTTCTTAGTCCCCGGCCGCCGCCGGGTGGCAAAAACCGGGCATTTTTGCACCACGGCCGAGCCTGGCCAGCGCAGAATCCGTCGCCACGCCGCCCACCAGGATGCCCCACCCCCCCGCTGTCGCCCAGGCCCTTTTCTCGTGCGTCTTCGAAAGCGCGCCGATCGGCATGGCGATCCTGGCGCCCGATTCGACGCCGGTGGAGGTCAACCGCGCCGCCTGCGAAATGCTGGGGTACTCCGCGCGGGAACTGCTCGCCTTGCCGCCGCACGCGATCACGACGCGCGACGAATGGGCGCAGGACGAGGCCCAGCGCCGCCGTCTGCTGGCCGGCGCCGCCAGCCAGTACTCGCGCGTCAAGCGCTACCTGCGGCGCGACGGGCGGATGATCACGGCGCGGCTGCACTGCGGGCTGGTGCGCAGCGACACCGGCGAGCCGCTCCACTTCGTCACGCAGATGCAGCCGGTGGGCGATGCGGCGGATCCCGGCCCGGACGCGGCGCGCCGCCCCTGGACCGCGCGGCTGCGCGAGGAGGCGCTGCTGCTCGACCACGCGCGCGACGCGATCGTGCTGCAAGACCTGGACCGCCGCATCCAGTACTGGAACCATGGCGCGGAGCGGCTCTTCGGCTACACCGCCGAGGCGGCCATGGGCCGCGACTTCGAGGAGCTGCTGGGTTCCGGCGCCGCGCTCGGCGCAGCGGCGCGCGAGCAGCTGCGCGAGCGCGGCGGCTGGACCGGGCTGCTCGAATGCGTCGACGCCCACGGGCAGATCCTCACGGTGGAGCGGCGCTGCACCATCCTCGATTTCGGCGGCGAGGAGCCGCCGGCGCTGCTGTCGGTCGACACCGATGTGACCGAGCAGCGGCGCGCCGAAAAGGAGATCGTGCTGCTCAACAACCTGCTCGAGCAGCGCATCCGCAGCCGCACCGCCCAGCTGCAGGAGAGCAACGAGGACCTGCGCGGCTTCGCCTATTCGCTGGCCCACGACCTGCGCGCCCCGCTGTCGTCGGTGGAAGCCTTCAGCGCCCAGCTCGAACGGCGCCTGCAGGGGGCGCTGGACGAGCGGTGCAGCCACTACCTGGGTCGGGTGCGCGCCGGCGTGCAACTGATGTCCGACCTCACCGAGGGCCTGCTGACCCTGGCCAACCTGTCCAGCGCTCCCCTGCTGCGCCACAGCGTCGACCTGTCGGCGCTCGCCGTGGCGGCCATCGAACGGCTGCGCGAGCGCGACCCCGGCCGCCGGGTGACCGTGGTGATCCACGAGACGCCGCGCACCGAAGGCGACGTGCGCCTGCTGACGGACCTCATGGAAAACCTGCTGGGGAACGCCTGGAAGTTCACCTCGCGCAACCCCGAGGCGCGGATCGAGTTCGGCGGCACGCTCGGCCCGCGGGGGGCGTTCCAGTACTGCGTGCGCGACAACGGCGCCGGCTTCGACCCGGCCTACGCGTACAAGCTGTTCAACCCGTTCCAGCGCCTGCATTCGCCCGGCGAGTTCGCGGGCACCGGCATCGGCCTGGCGGTGGTCCGCAAGATCGTCTCGCGCCATGGCGGCGCCGTGTGGGCCGACTCCCGGCCCGGCGCGGGCGCCTCGTTCCACTTCACGCTGACCGAGCGCCGCGGCGGCGGGGCGGCCGGGCCGCTTTCCGCGTGAGGCGTGCCTGCGGCGCCTACAGCGCCGACACCTGCACGGCGCCGGTGGCGAAGAACGCATCGAGGTTGCCCAGCGACAGGTCGGCCATGGCCTGCCGGGTCTCGTGGGTGGCGCTCGCGATGTGCGGCAGCAGCACCACGTTGTCGAGGGCCAGCAGGCCAGGCGTCACCGCGGGCTCGTCCTCGTAAACGTCCAGCCCGGCACCGGCGATCCGCCCCTGCTGCAGCGCCGCCAGCAGCGCCTGCTCGTCGACCACCGAGCCGCGGGCGATGTTGACGAGAAACCCCTGCGGCCCGAGCGCGTCGAGGATCGCCTCGGCCACCAGGTGCCGCGTCGGCGGCCCCCCCGCGCTGGCGATCACGAGGAAGTCGGCCCAGCTGGCCAGCGCGTGCAGCGTCGCCTCGTAGCCGTACGGAACATCGGCGACGGGCCGGCGGTTGTGGTAGCGCACCTCCATGTCGAAGCCCTGCGCGCGGCGCGCGATCGCCCGCCCGATCCGGCCCAGCCCCAGGATGCCGACGCGCTTGCCGTGGACGCTGCTGCCCAGCGGGAACTGCCCGCCCCGGGCCCAGTCGCCGCGGCGGACGAAGCGGTCGGCCGCGCTGCCGCCGCGGGCGACATCGAGCAGCAGCAGCAGCGCCGTGTCGGCGACGCAGTCGTTCAGCACGTCCGGCGTGTAGCCGACGGCGATGCCGCGCGCCCGCGCCGCCGCCAGGTCCACCGCGTCCAGGCCGACCCCATTGACCGAGATCACGCGCAGGTTCGGCAGGGCCCGGATCATCGCGGCGTCCGCGCCGTATCGGGCGGAGGCGATGTAGCCGCGGAAGTCGGCGCCGTGGCGGGCCAGGAAGGCCTGCGGGTCCCGCTCCTGCCACAGCGGGTGCAGGTCGTAGCGCTGGGCCAGCGCCGCTTCGAGCGCCGGCAGCAGCCGGCCGTTCTGGAGCACTCGCTCTTTCATGGTTTCCCTTTTCAATTCGCAGTCGTTGCCGGGGCCGCGCCGGCGCGCGCGGGAGCCGCGCCAGCCGGCGCGACACCATCCGCTAGTGGATTTCGGGCTCGCCACCCTCGGCCGGGCGGGCGCGCTCGGTTTCGAGGAAGTCGAAATCGCAGCCGGTGTCGGCCTGGCCGATGTGCTTCAGGTACAGCACGCCGTAGCCGCGCGTGAACTTCGGCGCCGGGGCCTGCCACGCGGCCTGGCGCTGTGCCAGCTCCTCGTCGCTCACCAGCATGCGGATGCTGCGCGCGTCGACATCCAGCTCGATCAGGTCGCCGTCGCGCACCAGCGCCAGCGGTCCGCCCACGTGGGACTCCGGCGTCACGTGCAGCACGCAGGCGCCGTAGCTGGTGCCGCTCATGCGGGCGTCGCTGATGCGCACCATGTCGCGCACGCCCTCCTTCAGCAGCTTCTGCGGGATCGGCAGCTGGCCCCATTCCGGCATGCCCGGCGCGCCTTGCGGGCCGGCGCTCTGCAGCACGATGACGCTGTCCTTCGTGACGGGCAGCGCCGGGTCGTCGATGCGGGCCGCCATGTCGTTGTAGTCCTTGAACACGACGGCCGGACCGGTGTGCCGGCGCAGCTGCGGCTCCATCGCCGCGGGCTTGATCACCGCCCCCGCCGGGGCCAGGTTGCCCGTCAGCACCGCCAGGCCGCCGCTTTCCAGCAGCGCGTTGGCGCGCGGCCGGATCACGTCCTCGTGGTAGACCTTCGCACCGGCCACGTTCTCGCCCAGCGTGCGGCCGTTCACCGTCCGCTGGCTGAAGTCCAGCAGATCGCCCAGCTGCGTGAGAAAGGCCCGCACGCCGCCGGCGTAGAAGAAGTCCTCCATCAGGTACTTGCCGCCGGGTCGGATGTTGGCCAGCACCGGCGTGCGGCGCGCCAGCGCGTCGAAGCGCGCGAGGTCGAGGTCGATCCCGGCGCGCCGCGCCATCGCGATCAGGTGCACGATCGCGTTGGTGGAACCGCCCAGGCCCAGCACCGCCGTCACGGCGTTGTCGAAGGACTGCGCGGTGAGGAGGTCGGAGGGCTTGAGGTCTTCCCACACCATGTCCACGATCCGCTTGCCGGTGAGCGTGGCCATCTGAGCGTGGCGCGAGTCCGGCGCCGGGATCGACGCGGCGCCCGGCAGCGTCAGGCCCAGCACTTCGACCGCGCTGGTCATGGTGCTGGCGGTCCCCATCGTCATGCAGTGGCCGGGCGAGCGGGCAATCCCCTCCTCGACGCGCTGCCAGTCCTGCTCCGTGATGTTGCCGGCGCGCAGCTCGGCCCAGTACTTCCAGGTGTCGGAACCGGAACCGAGGTACTGGCCCTGGTAGTCGCCGCGCAGCATGGGACCGGCCGGCATGAAGATCGCCGGCAGGTTCATCGAGATCGCGCCCATGACGAGGGCCGGGGTGGTCTTGTCGCAGCCCCCCATCAGGACACAGCCGTCGGCCGGATAGGAACGCAGCAGTTCCTCGCACTCCATGGCCAGCAGGTTGCGATACAGCATCGTGGTGGGCTTCTGGAAGGGCTCGGACAGCGAGATCGCCGGCATCTCCACCGGAAAGCCGCCGGCCTGCCAGATGCCGCGCTTGACCTCCTCCACCCGCTGCTTGAAATGGGTGTGGCAGGGATTGATGTCGCTCCAGGTGTTGATGATCGCGATCACCGGCTTGCCCGCGTAGTCGCTGCGGTGGAAGCCCATCTGCGCGGTCCGCGAACGATGCCCGAAGGAGCGCATGTCCTTCACGCCGTACCAGCGGTGGGAGCGCAGGTCTTCGGGTTGCTTGCGGCGCGTGCCGGCCGGCGCCGGCTGCTGGGAGGAGGGATCGTCGTTGTTCATGGGTCAGCCGCCCGGCACCGCGCCGGGCAAAGGCCGATTATTAGCGCGCCATGGCGGCCGGCTCAGATGCCCATTTCCTTGAACACCTGCCTGGCGATCTTGAAGCAGCCCAGGCCGGCCGGCATGCCGACGTACACCGCGACCTGCAGGAAGCACTCGCGGATTTCTTCCTTGGTGACTCCGTTGTTGATCGCGCCGCGCACATGCGTCGCCAGTTCCTCGGGCCGGTTCAGCGCGGCGATCATCCCCAGATTCAGGATGCTGCGGCTGCGGCGGTCGAGCCCGGGGCGGCCCCACACCTCGCCCCAGCAGAACTGCGTGACGAGCTCCTGCATCGGCAGGCTGAACTCGTCGGCGCCCTGGAGCGAGGCATCCACGTAGCTGTCGCCCACCACCTCGCGGCGGATCTTCAGCCCCTGCTCGAACAGTTCACGGTTCATGGCATTTCCTCGATGGTTGCGCGCAGCGGCAGGCCGCGCGACCGCGCCACTGTGCCCGCCAGCCCAGCCGGCGTCAACGTGCCCGGCGCGCCGCGCCGCCGGGCCGGGCGACTCGGCCGGCGCCCCCGGGAAAGTACCAGTGCGATCGGGCTGGAGTGGTTATCTTCCATAACCAATAATCGCTTCCCCGGCAGCAGCAGCATCGCTGCCACGTTCGCACGCGGCGCCGCCGCGCGAAAGGTCCCGGACCGGATGAACGCGCCTCGCTACCGCCCGTTGGAATTTCCGATCGCGCGCGTGGCGCTGCGCGACGGCGACGGCGGCGCCCGGTATCTGCGGGCCGAGGCGCCGCTGCAACCGTACCCCGCCCGGCTCACCGATCGGCTGGTGCACTGGGCCGAGGCGGCGCCGGACCGGACGTTCATGGCGCGGCGCGAGCCCCGGCCCGACGGCAGCACCGGCGAATGGCGCCACCTCACCTACCGGCAGGCGCTGGCGAGCGCGCGGGCGATCGGCCAGGCCCTGCTCGACCGTGGCCTGTGCGCCGAGCGGCCGGTGGCGATCCTGAGCGAGAACGGCCTCGAGCACGCGCTGCTCTCGCTCGGCTGCCTCTACGCGGGGGTGCCCTTCTGCCCCGTCTCGCCGGCCTACTCGATCGTCAGCCGCGACTACGACAAGCTGCGGCACGCGCTGGCCACCGTCACGCCGGGCCTCGTGTTCGCCGCCGATGGCGAGCGATACGCGGCGGCGATCGCCGCGGCGGTCGACGCCGGGGCCGAAGTCGTGCTCGCCGCCGGCGGCCTGGCCGGCCGCCCGAGCACGCCATTCGCCAGCCTGCTGGCGGTCGCGCCCACGCCGGCCGTGGACGCCGCGATGCAGGCGACCGGCCCCGACACCATCGCCAAGTTCCTGTTCACCTCCGGCTCGACCCGGCTGCCCAAGGCGGTGATCAACACCCATCGCATGTGGTGCGCCAACCAGCAGCAGATGCGCCAGTCGATGCCGGTGCTGGCCGAGCCGCCGGTGCTGGTGGACTGGCTGCCGTGGAACCACACCTTCGGCGGCAACCACAACGTCGGGCTGGTCCTCTTCAACGGCGGCACGCTCTACATCGACGACGGCAAGCCGACGCCGGCGCTGGTCGGCGAGACCCTGCGCAACCTGCGCGAGATCGCGCCCACGGTGTACTTCAACGTCCCCGCGGGCTTCGAGGCGATCGCGCAGGCGATGAAGACCGACGCCGTGCTGCGCCGCAGGCTGCTGTCGCGCGTCCGGATGTTCTTCTACGCCGGCGCCGCGCTGGCGCAGCCGGTCTGGGACGCGTTGCACGAGGCGCAGGAGCGCGAGATCGGCGAGCGGATCGTGATGGGCACGGGGCTGGGCATGACCGAGTCGGGGCCGTTCGCGATCTTCGTCACCAGTGCGCAGGTGCGGGCGGGCGACCTCGGGGTGCCGGCCGCCGGGCTCGAGCTGAAGCTGGCGCCCGTCGACGGCAAGACCGAAGTGCGCTACCGCGGTCCCAACGTGACCCCGGGCTACTGGCGCGCGCCGCAGGAGACGGCGGCGGCCTTCGACGAGGAAGGGTTCTTCCGCAGCGGCGACGCCGTGCTGTGGATCGACGAGGACGACGTGCACCAGGGCCTGAAGTTCGACGGCCGCATCGCCGAGGACTTCAAGCTGGCCACCGGCACCTTCGTCAGCGTCGGCCCGCTGCGCGCGAAGCTCATCGCCGCCGGCGCGCCCTACGTGCAGGACGCGGTGATCACCGGCATGAACCGCAACGAACTGGGCGCGCTGATCTTCGCCACCCCGGCCGTGCGCCGGCTGGCGCAACTGCCCGCCGAGGCCAGCTGGCGCGCCGTCCTGGAGAGCGCGCCGGTACAGGCGGCGTTCCAGCAGGTGGCCGACCGGCTGGCCGCCAGCGCCACCGGCAGCGCCAATCGCGTCGCCCGTCTGCACCTGATGCACGAGCCGCCGTCGATCGACCGCAGCGAGGTCACCGACAAGGGCTCGATCAACCAGCGCGCGGTGCTCGAGCAGCGCGCCGCGCTGGTGGCCGCCCTGCACGAGGGCACCCTGCCATTCACCATCCAACCCCGAGGAGCAGCGACATGAGGATCGAAGGACAAGCGGCACTGGTCACCGGCGGCGCGTCCGGGCTGGGCGAGGCGACGGCGCGCGAACTGGCGCGGCTGGGCGCCAGGGTCGCCGTGCTCGACGTCAACGTCGAGCGCGCCGAGCAGGTCGCGCGGGAGATCGGCGAGCAATACGGCAACGGCTGCGCCGTGGCCTGCCGCTGCGACATCACCGAGACCGCCAGCGTGCAGGCCGCGCTGGACCGGGCCGCGACGGCGCACGGCCCCGCCCGCATCCTGATGAACATCGCCGGCATCGGCACCGCCAGGCGGCTGGTCGGCAAGGACGGCAACCCGGCGCCGCTGGAAGACTTCGCCCGGGTCGTCGGCATCAACCTCATCGGCAGCTACAACGCCAGCCGCCTGTTCGCCGCCCAGTGCGCCAAGCTGGAGCCGCTGGCGGACGGCGAGCGCGGCGTGATGATGTTCACCGCCTCGGTCGCCGCGTTCGACGGCCAGGTGGGCCAGCAGGCCTACAGCGCCTCCAAGGGCGGGCTGGTGGGCATGACGCTGCCCATGGCGCGCGACCTGGCCCAGTACGGCATCCGCGTCTGCACGGTGGCGCCCGGCCTGTTCGCCACACCGCTGATGAAGCAGCTGCCCGAAGCCGTGCAGCAATCGCTCGCCGCCTCGATCCCGTTCCCGCCGCGCCTGGGTAAACCCGAGGAGTTCGCGCAGCTGGCGTGCCATATCGTCACCAACACGCACCTCAATGGCGAGGTGATCCGCCTCGACGGCGCGTTGCGCATGGCGCCGCGCTGACCCGCCCCGCACCGCCATCACAGACAGGAGACAAGCCATGAATGCACTGCGCAAGACGCTGATCGGACTGGCCACGCTCGCGGCCTCGGCCGCCGCCCTGGCGGACGTCAACATCGGGGTGAGCCTGTCGCTCACGGGGCCCGGCTCGGGCCTGGGCATCCCGATGCAGAACTACTACAAGATCTTCCCCAAGGAGATCGCGGGCGAGAAGGTGAACCTCATCGTGCTGGACGACGCCAGCGACCCGGGCAAGGGCGCGCAGAATGCCCGCCGCTTCGTCACCGACGACAAGGTCGACATGATCATCGGCTCGTGCCTGACGACGGTGGCCGCGGCGATGGCCGACATCGCCGCCGAATCCGGCACCGTGCAGCTGGCGGCCTCCCCCGTGGGCGTGCCCCCGGGCAAGGACAAGTGGCTGTTCCGGCTGCCGCAATCCAACACCGTGATGGCGCACGCGATGGTCGGCCACATGAAGAAGCAGGGCGTCAAGACCGTCGGCTTCCTCGGCTACACCGACGCCTATGGCGAACAGTGGCTCAAGGAATTCACGCCGGAAGCCGAGAAGAACGGCATCAAGGTCATCGCCGTCGAGCGCTTCGCGCGGCCCGACACCAGCGTCACGCCGCAGGCCCTCAAGCTGGTCGCGGCCAATCCCGACGCCATGCTGATCGTGGCCTCGGGCAGTGGCGCGGCGATGCCGGAGCTGGCGATCGTCGACCGCAGCTACAAGGGCAAGATCTACCAGACCCACGCCGCGGCTACCAAGGACCTGATGCGCGTCGGCGGCAAGGCGGTGGAAGGCACCTTCGTCGTCTCCGGGCCGGCCGTGATCGCCGAGCAGTTGCCCGACAGCCACCCGTCCAAGAAGGTCGCGATCGACTTCGTGCAGAAGTACGAGAAGTCGGTCGGTGCCGGCACCCGCAACCAGTTCGCCGGCCATGCCTACGACTCGCAGATCGTGCTGGAAAAGGTGCTGCCGGTGGCGCTGAAGAAGGCCAAGCCCGGCACCAGCGAGTTCCGCGCGGCGATCCGCGACGCCATGGAGACCATGGGCCGCACCGTGTTCTCGCACGGCGTGATGAACTGGACCCGCGACGACCACTGGGGCTTCACCAACGAGACCGGCGTGATGCTGAAGGTCTCGGGCGGCGACTTCAAGGTCGACTGACCTGCCTGCCACCGGCCGGACCACGCCGCCCGGTGCGGCGCGGCGCCGGCCGCACGCGCGGCCCGACCCATGGACCTTTCGATCGCCGGCATCCTGCTGCTCGACGGCCTCACCAACGGGGCCATCTACGCCTTGCTGGGGCTGGCGACGGTGCTCGTGTTCGCGGTCACGCGCGTCATCTTCATCCCGCAGGGGGAATTCGTCGCCTACGGCGCGCTGACGCTGGCCATCCTGCAGACCGGCAAGGTGCCCGGCACGGTGTGGCTGCTGCTGATCCTGGCCGGCGTCGCCGCGCTCATGAACGCGACCGCGGCCTGGCGCCGCCGCCGGGCCGCGCTGCCGGCGCTGCGCGCGGCGGCGGCGACGCTGGCGGCGCCGGTCGCGGTGGCGCTGGTGACCGCGTGGGCCGCCCCGCACCGGCCGCACATCGCGCTGCAGGCGCTGCTCACCCTGGCGGTGGTCACCGCCTACGGGCCGCTCGTCTATCGCGTCGCCTTCCAGTCGCTCGCCGGCGCCACGCCGCTGGTGCTGCTGATCGTGTCGGTCGGCGTGCACTTCGCGATGACGGGGCTGGGGCTGCTGTTCTTCGGCGCCGAGGGCTTCCGCAACCCGACCTTCTGGGACCTGCGGCTGCCGCTCGGACCGGTGAACCTCAGCGGCCAGGCGATCATCATCGCGGCCGTCTCGCTCGCCCTGATCGTGATGCTGTGGCTGTTCTTCGGCCGCACCCTGCGCGGCAAGGCGCTGCGGGCCACGGCCGTGAACCGGCTTGGGGCCCGGCTGATGGGCATTTCCGCGGAGAGCGCCGGGCGCACCACCTTCGCCATGGCGGCGCTGATCGGCGCGCTGTCGGGACTGCTGATCGGCCCGACCACGACGGTGTTCTACGACTCCGGCTTCCTGATCGGCCTGAAGGGCTTCGTCGCCGCGGTGATGGCCGGCCTCGCCAGCTATCCGGGCGCCCTGCTCGGCGCGCTGTTCGTCGGCGTCATCGAGTCGTTCGGCTCGTTCTGGGCCAGCGCCTTCAAGGAAGTGATCGTCTTCACGCTGATCCTGCCGGTGCTGCTGGTGCGCTCGCTGACCGACCACGCCGAGGAGGAAGCGTGAGCCTGTCCGACGTCGCGGCGGTGCCTGGCGCCCGCAGCCGGGTGCGCGCGCGGCGCCGGCTGGGCTGGGCCGCGCTGGCCGCGCTGCCGCTGGCGGCGCTGCTGCCGCTGCCGGATTTCTGGATCACCCAGCTCAATTACATCGGGCTGTACAGCCTCACCTGCCTCGGCCTCGTGTTGCTGACCGGCATTGCCGGGCTCACCTCGTTCGGCCAGGCGGCCTTCGTCGGCATCGGCGCCTACACCACGGGCTGGCTCACGGTGAACCTGGGCTGGTCGCCGTGGCTGACGCTGCCGGTGGGCCTGGCCATCACCGGCGCCAGCGCGCTGCTGCTCGCGCTCGTCACGCTGCGCATGTCCGGACACTACCTGCCGCTCGCGACGATTGCCTGGGGGCTGTCGCTTTATTACCTGATGGGCAATCTCGACGCGCTCGGCAAGTACGACGGCATCCTCGGCGTGCGGAGCCTCTCGCTGTTCGGCCACGACCTCGGCCAGGGCCGCGGCTTCTTCCTGCTCACCTGGACGCTCGTGATCGCCCTGGCCGTGGCCCTGCTGCACCTGCTCGACTCGCGCGCGGGCCGGGCGATGCGCTCGCTCAAGACCAGCGCCGTGATGGCCGAGTCGGTGGGCATCAGCACCTTCCGCTACAAGGTGGCGATCTTCCTGATCGCCGCCCTGTTCGCCTGCCTCGCCGGCTGGCTGCTCGCGCATTTCCAGCGGACGGTGAACCCGACGGCGTTCGGCCTGAAGATGGGCATCGAGTACCTGTTCATGACCGTGGTCGGCGGCGTCGGCCATGTCTGGGGCGCGATCGCCGGCGCGGCGCTCACCAAGCTGCTGGACGATCAGCTGCAGGTCCTGCTGCCGCGCCTGATCGGCACCAGCGGCAGCTACGAGGTGATCGTGTTCGGCGTGGCGCTGGTGCTGGTGCTGAAGTACCAGCCGGACGGCCTGTGGGACTTCGTGCAGCGGCGGCTGCCGCGGGCGCCGCGCGCCGTCGACTGGAGCGACGCGCCGCCGCTCGCCGTGCGGACCCGGCCGGCGGCCGGCGAGCCGGTGCTGCAGGTGCGGGCGCTGCGCAAGGCGTTCGGCGGCCTGGTGGCCGTCAACGACGTGAGCTTCGAGATCCGCGCCGCGGAGATCGTCGGCCTGATCGGGCCCAACGGCGCCGGCAAGACGACGACCTTCCACATGATCAGCGGCGTGCTCGCGCGCACCGCCGGCGAGGTGCGCTTTCGCGGCCGGTCGGTCGGCGGCATGCGCTCGCGCGACATCGCGCGCCTGGGCCTCGCGCGCACGTTCCAGCACGTGAGGATGGTGCCGGACATGACGGTGCTGGAGAACGTCGCGCTCGGCGCCCACGCGCGCGGCCGCAAGGGCGTGCTCGGCGCGATGCTGCGGCTCGACCGCGCCGAGGAGCGCACGCTGTTTCGCGAAGCGCAGCGCCAGCTCGAACGCATCGGCATGGGCGCGCACCTGCATGAAGCCGCCGGCAACCTGGCGATGGGCCAGCAGCGCCTGCTGGAGATCGCCCGGGCCCTGTGCGCCGACCCTGCGCTGCTGATGCTCGACGAACCGGCGGCCGGACTGCGCCACCAGGAAAAGCGCGCGCTGGCGCAGGTGCTGCGGCAGTTGCAGGCCGAAGGCCTGACGATCCTGCTGGTCGAACACGACATGGACCTGGTGATGGAAGTCTGCAACCGGCTGGTCGTGATGGAATTCGGCACGCTGCTGATGCAGGGTACGCCGGGCGAGGTGCAGCGCAGCCCCGCGGTGCGCGCGGCCTATCTCGGCACGGAGCACTGACGCGATGGCCAGGACGCCGCTGCTGCGCATCGCCGGCCTGCACGCGGGCTACGGGCGCGCCGAGGTGCTGCACGGGCTCGACCTCGACGCCCCGGCCGGCAGCGTGGTGACCGTGATCGGCCCGAACGGCGCCGGCAAGTCGACCCTGCTCAACACGCTGATGGGGATGCTGCCCGCCCGCGGCGGCGTGCTGTTCGACGGCCAGGACATCGGCGGCGCCGCGCTCGAAGAACGCGTGATGCTCGGCATGGCGCTGGTGCCCGAGCGGCGCGAGCTGTTCGGGTCGATGCCGGTGGAGGACAACCTCGCGCTCGGCGCCTGGCCGCAGGTGCGGCGCCATCGCCCCTGGCGGGCGCGGCTGGACGACGTCTACGCGATCTTCCCGCGGCTGCACGAGCGGCGGCGGCAGCTCGCCGGAACGCTCTCGGGCGGGGAGCGGCAGATGCTGGCCGTCGGCCGCGCCCTGATGGCGGGCCCGCGCCTGCTGATGCTGGACGAGCCGAGCCTCGGTCTCGCGCCGCTGGTGGTGCGCGAGATCTTCCGCACGGTGGTCAAGCTGCGCGAGACCGGCGTCACCATCCTGCTGGTGGAGCAGAATGCACGCGCCGCGCTGGAAGTCGCCGACCACGCGTACGTGCTGGAAATGGGCGAGATCGCGTTGCAGGGGCCGGCCCGGGACCTCGCCGGCGACGCGCGCGTTGTCGACACCTACCTCGGCATGGCCGCCGACGCCAGGCGCGATCCATGAGCGCACGCGAACCGGCTCCGGCGGTGGCCGTCGACCAGGTCGACACCGCGTACCTCGAGAGTCTCATCGGCTACAACGCGCGGCGCGCCGCGCTGGCGATGATCGAGGTGTTCCTGCCCCGCATGGCGGCCTACGACCTGCGGCCGGTGGACTTTTCCGTGCTGTCGCTGGTCCTGCACAACCCCGGGATCACCTCGCGCCAGCTGTGCTCCACGCTGGGGATCCTGCCGCCGAACCTGGTCGGCATGGTCAACCTGCTGGAGCGGCGCGAGCTGATCGTGCGCGCGCCCCACCCCACCGACCGTCGCGCGATGGGACTGCACCTGACGGCCCGGGGCCGCAAGCTGATGCGCCGGGCCGAGCGCACCGCGAGCACGCTGGAGGCCGAGGTGGCGTCGCGGCTGTCGGCCGCCCAGGCGCGCACGCTGATCAGGCTGTTGCAAAAGATCTACCGTCCCGCCTGACTGCTATTGTTTGCATAGCAGCTTGTGCGTACACTCGAACCAACCGACGCCGCCGGCCGGCGCGGGCGAGGAAAGGCATCCATGAGTTCGAAGGAAAACGCCGCGGTCACCCAGTTGCTGGGCCTGCTCGAGTCGCGCTATGCGATCCGCGTGCTCTGGGCCCTGCGCGACGGCCACGCGCAGACCTTCCGGCTGCTGCAGGACAGCGTCGGCGGCATCACGCCGAACACCTTGAACACCCGGATCAAGGAGCTGCGCCAGGCCGGCCTCCTCCATCACGACAGCAACGGCTACGTCGTCACGCCCAGCGGCTCCGACCTGCTGCGGCGCCTGTCCGACCTGCCGTCGTTCGCGGCCAAATGGTCCGCCACCCAGTCCAGGAAGAAAAGCGGTCTCCCGGCGCGCACCGCTTCGTAAGCGCGCCCACACCCCTTCGCTCATGATCTCCTCGCACCTGCGGCCCGAGGCCGCCTTCCCCTCCGACCATGCGGCCGCCCTCGTGATCGGCCGCGTCCAGCTCCCCGGCGCCGGCCCCACCCTGGTGCACGTCCGCCCCGACGGCGTGCACGACCTGTCGCGGCTCGCGCCCACCTGCAGCGAGCTGCTGGAGCTGCCCGATCCGGCCGCCGCGGTGCGCAGCCATGGCGGCGCCCGCATCGGCGGCGCCAAGGAGATCCTGGCCAACAGCTCCTGCGACGCGCGCGTGGAGGACCTGCCGTTCTTCCTGGCCCCGTGCGACCTGCAGGCGATCAAGGCCGCCGGCGTGACCTTCGTGGCCTCGATGCTGGAGCGCGTGATCGAGGAGCAGGCGCGCGGCGACGCGTCGAAGGCCGAATCGGTGCGCCAGGCCGTGATCGCCGTGATCGGCGAGAACCTCGGCGCCGTCAAGCCCGGCTCGCCGGAGGCGGCGCGGCTGAAGGACATCCTGATCGCGCAGAACATGTGGTCGCAGTACCTCGAAGTGGGCATCGGCCCCGATGCCGAGGTCTTCACCAAGTCGCAGCCGATGAGCGCGGTGGGCACCGGCGCCGAGGTCGGCATCCACCCGGGCAGCGCCTGGAACAACCCCGAGCCTGAGGTGGTGCTGGCCGTCAACAGCCGCGGCGAGGTGAAGGGCGCGGCGCTGGGCAACGACGTGAACCTGCGCGACTTCGAAGGCCGCAGCGCCCTGCTCCTGGGCAAGGCCAAGGACAACAACGCGAGCTGCGCCATCGGCCCGTTCATCCGGCTGTTCGATGCGCACTTCGGCATCGACGACGTGCGCGGCTGCGAGCTCTCGATGCGGGTCGAAGGCCCGGACGGCTTCGTCATGCACGGCGCCAGCGCGCTGTCGAAGATCAGCCGCGACCCGCTCGATCTCGTGAGCCAGGCGATCGGCGCCAACCACCAGTACCCGGACGGCTTCATGCTGTTCCTGGGCACCATGTTCGCGCCGACGCAGGACCGCCACGGCCCCGGCCAGGGCTTCACCCACGTGGTCGGCGACGTGGTCAGCGTGGCCACGCCGCGCCTGGGTACACTCGCCAATCGCGTCAACACCAGCGACCGGGTGGCACCGTGGAGCTACGGCACCCGCGCGCTCATGCGGGACCTGGCGCGGCGCGGATTGCTGGCCTGAGCCGACGCTGGTCGCGGCCGCCGGCACCGGGCTCCCGCCCATCTTCACGCAAGGAACCTCGATGATCACCACCCCTTCCGGCCTCCAGTACGAAGACACCACGCCCGGCACCGGCGCCGAGGCCAGGCCCGGTCAGCAGGTGCGCGTGCACTACACCGGCTGGCTCTACAACGGCTCCCAGCAGGGCGCGAAGTTCGACTCCAGCCGCGACCGCGGCGATCCGTTCGAGTTCTCGCTGGGCGCCGGCATGGTGATCAAGGGCTGGGACGAAGGCGTGGCCGGCATGAAGACCGGCGGCCAGCGCACGTTGATCATTCCGCCGCAGCTGGGCTACGGCGCGCGTGGCGCCGGCGGCGTGATCCCGCCCAACGCGACGCTCAAGTTCGACGTCGAGCTGCTGGATACCCACTGAAGCCGCCGCCGCCCTGAGCCTGTCGAGGGCACAGGGCCCGGCCCCCTTCAATGGATCAGACCGCTGTGAAAACGCGTCAGCGTTTTCACAGCGCCTGAAACAGGTGCTGGAAGCTGCGGCTGACGGGCACCCGCTCGGGCCGCCCCTTCAGGAGCAGCTCGCCGGTGTCGCCGCTGCCGTGGACGAACTGGCTCACGCGCCGCAGGCTGACGATGGCCGAACGGTGCACCTGGACGAACTGCTGCGGATCGAGTTCGTCGGCCAGTTCCCGGATGGTCTTGCGGATCAGCGCTTCGCCGCCGTCCCACACCACCAGCGTGTACTTGTTGTCCGACTTCAGGTAGATGACCTCGTCCACCGGGATCAGGCGCACCGTGCTGCCCACCGACGCCTTGATCCACTGCAGCCGTGCCGGCGGCGCCAGCCGCGCGCGCAGGTCGGCGGCGATCCGGTCCAGCGTCTCCGCCAGCGCCGCCCCGCCGTCCGCAGCCGGCTGCTGCAGCCGCGCCTGCAGCCGGCCGACGGTTTCCGCCAGGCGCTGCTCGTCGAGCGGCTTGACCAGGTAGTCGACGGCGCGGTGCCGGAAGGCCTCGACCGCGTACTGGTCGTACGCCGTCACGAACACGACCTCGGCCCGGCCGGCGATCCGGCGCGCCACCTCGATGCCGCTGGCGCCCGGCATCTGGACGTCGAGGAACGCCACCTGCGGCTGCAGCCGCTCGAACAGCGCCAGGGCCTCGCTGCCGTTGCGGGCCTGGCCGGCGATCTGCAGCTCGGGCCAGAGCCGCGCCAGCAGCGCGGCCAGGCGTTGCCGCAGCAGTGGCTCGTCGTCGGCGATCAGGGCGGTGGGCATGTCAAGGCGTGGCGGTCCAGGGCACCCGGATGTCGGCACGGACACCGCTGGGCGCCTGCTCGCTCAGTTCGACCCGGGCCGCCTCGCCGAAGAACACGCGCAGCCGCGCCTTCAGGTTGGCCAGGCCCTGCCCTTCGGGCGCCTGCGCCGGCAGGCCGACGCCGGTGTCGGCCACCCACAGGTGAACCGTCTGCCCGGCGCGCGCCGCGCCGACCTCGATGCGGCCGCCCTCCAGCGCCGGATCGATGCCGTGGCGGACCGCGTTTTCCACCAGCGTCAGCAGCGCCATCGGCGGAAAGCGCAGGCTGCGCAGCTCGGGGGGAATGTCGATGGCGCAGGCCAGCCGGTCCGGCATGCGCATGTGCATCACGTCGAGGTAGGCGCGCACCAGCTTTTCCTCGTCGCCGAGCGTGGCGTCCGCCTGCTGCAGGCGCGGCATGCAGGCGCGCAGGTACTCGATCAGGCTGCGGAACACCGGCGCCGCCCGGGGCGAACCGCTCTCCACCAGCTCCTGCACGTTGGCCAGCGTGTTCAGCAGGAAGTGCGGCTGGATCTGCGCCGTGAGCAGCGCCAGCCGGGCGTCGGCGGCCTGCCGCTGCAGCGTTTCGCGCTCCAGCGCGAACTGCAGCTCCTGGGCCCGGGTGCGCTCGCCGCGCCAGGCCGCCACCGCGAACAGGGTGCCGACGATCGCGGCCACCACCGTGACCAGGACGTAGCCGCGCACGTGCGGCCGCGAGCCGGCGAACGCGGCGAAGTCGCCGCCGAAGGTGAACAGCTGCACGACCAGGGGCGCGACGACGGCGGCGACGGCGATCGCCGCCACCTGTACGGCCCAGCCCGGCACCAGGCGCTGGCGCCAGGCGCCGGCGGCGGTGAAGGCAAACAAAAGCATGAATCCGACGAACAGGGTCTCGCCGAGCAGTTCGATGTACGGGTTGCGGGTGACCGGCTTCAGCGCCGCGGCCACGACGCCGGCGGCCAGCACCACCGCGACCAGCTGGCGGCCGCGGGGCAGCACCTTGCGCGGCGGCTCGGCCGCCGGCACTGGCATGGATGGCGCGGCCGAAGTCATCCGCGCACGATAAGGGCCGGGCTGGCGGCCGGTCAAGCAGGCGGCGCCGGCGCTGCGACGAACGCCGCTTTTGAATGGACGACCGGGGCCGGGGCGGCGCGAGGCGGCACAATCCGGGGCTCGCCTCCGGTCCAGTTTCGCGGCACGCGCCTTGAAAAGCACCGGGCAACCCCAAGCTGGGGCGCAGCGTGTCATTTCAGCCCAGAAGAACCATGCCCGACAACAACCAGACCGCCGTGCCCGAGCACGAGCGCATCGAACCCACCATGGACTCCACCGGCGTGCCGGCGGACGCCAGTCCCGAGGAACGCGAGGCTGCCCAGGGCGCCAGCGAGGCCGAGGCGGCCGGCCAGGCCCAGGCGCAGCTGGCCGAGCTGCAGGCCAAGAACGCGCAGCTCGCCGAGCAATACATGCGGGCGCAGGCCGACATGCAGAACACCCGCCGCCGCGCCGAGGAAGAAATGGCGAAAGCCCGCAAGTTCGCCATCGAGAGCTTTGCCGAGAGCCTGCTGCCGGTGGCCGACAGCCTGGAAGCAGGCCTCGCGATCCAGGAAGCCACCCCGCAGCAGATCCGCGAAGGCGCCGAGATGACGCTGCGCCAGCTCAAGAGCGTGCTGGAGCGCAACAAGGTGATCGAGATCGACCCCGCCCCCGGCGCCAAGTTCGACCCGCACCAGCACCAGGCGATCTCCGTGGTCCCGGCGCCGGCCGGTTCCTCACAGGATGCCAACACGATCGTCACGGTGTTGCAGAAGGGCTACCTGATCGCCGAACGCGTGCTGCGCCCGGCGCTGGTGACGGTGGCCGCGCCCAGGTAGGCGCTTGAAACGCCACAGCTTGTCCACACCTCATACACAGCGAATCTGATCTGGCCTGCGGGCCCCCGAAGCAAGGAGAAACAACATGGGACGAATCATCGGCATCGACCTGGGCACCACGAACTCGTGCGTGGCCGTCATGGAAGGCAACACGCCGAAGGTGATCGAGAACAGCGAAGGCGCCCGGACCACCCCGTCCATCGTCGCCTACCAGGAGGACGGCGAGATCCTCGTCGGGGCCTCGGCCAAGCGCCAGGCCGTGACCAACGCCAAGAACACGCTGTACGCGGTCAAGCGCCTGATCGGCCGCAAGTTCGAGGAAAAGGAAGTCCAGAAGGACATCCACCTGATGCCCTACCAGATCGTCAAGGCCGACAACGGCGACGCCTGGGTCGAAGTGCGCGGCAAGAAGCTGGCGCCGCCGCAGATTTCCGCCGAAGTGCTGCGCAAGATGAAGAAGACCGCCGAGGACTACCTCGGCGAGCCGGTCACCGAAGCCGTGATCACGGTGCCGGCCTACTTCAACGACAGCCAGCGCCAGGCCACCAAGGACGCCGGCCGCATCGCCGGCCTGGACGTCAAGCGGATCATCAACGAGCCGACCGCGGCGGCCCTGGCCTTCGGCCTGGACAAGCAGGAAAAGGGCGACCGCAAGATCGCCGTGTACGACCTGGGCGGCGGCACGTTCGACATCTCGATCATCGAGATCGCCGACGTCGACGGCGAAAAGCAGTTCGAAGTGCTGTCCACCAACGGCGACACCTTCCTGGGCGGCGAGGACTTCGACCAGCGCATCATCGACTACATCATCGGCGAGTTCAAGAAGGAGCAAGGCGTCGACCTGTCCAAGGACGTGCTCGCCCTGCAGCGGCTGAAGGAAGCCGCCGAGAAGGCCAAGATCGAGCTCTCGAGCAACTCGCAGACCGACGTCAACCTGCCGTACATCACGGCCGATGCGACCGGTCCGAAGCACCTGAACATCAAGCTGACCCGCGCCAAGCTGGAAGCGCTGGTCGAGGAACTGGTCGAGCGCACCATCGCGCCGTGCCGCACCGCGATCAAGGACGCCGGCGTGTCGGTCTCCGACATCCACGACGTGATCCTGGTGGGCGGCCAGACCCGCATGCCCAAGGTGCAGGAGAAGGTCAAGGAGTTCTTCGGCAAGGAGCCGCGCAAGGACGTCAACCCCGATGAAGCCGTGGCCGTCGGCGCCGCCATCCAGGGCCAGGTGCTGGGCGGCGAGCGCAAGGACGTGCTGCTGCTGGACGTGACGCCGCTGTCGCTGGGCATCGAGACCCTGGGCGGCGTGATGACCAAGATGATCAGCAAGAACACGACCATCCCGACCAAGTTCGCGCAGACCTTCTCCACCGCCGACGACAACCAGCCGGCCGTGACGATCAAGGTCTACCAGGGCGAGCGCGAGATGGCCTCGGGCAACAAACTGCTGGGCGAGTTCAACCTCGAGGGCATCCCGCCGGCGCCGCGCGGCCTGCCGCAGATCGAGGTGACGTTCGACATCGACGCCAACGGCATCCTGCACGTGTCGGCCAAGGACAAGGCGACCGGCAAGGAGAACAAGATCAAGATCCAGGCGAGCTCGGGCCTGAACGAGGCCGAGATCCAGCGCATGGTGAAGGACGCCGAGGCGCACGCCGAGGAAGACAAGAAGACGCTCGAGCTCGTCAACGCGCGGAACTCGACCGAGGCGCTGGTACACTCGGTGCGCAAATCGCTCAAGGAATACGGCGACAAGCTCGAC
>NZ_DATMHS010000034.1:0-33516 GCF_035554825.1 Ramlibacter sp.
CGGGTAACCGCGATTTGATCTGGGTCAGACCTCGATCATCGGGGCTGGAACCGGCTGCCGCCCCAGCTTGGGCACCGATGCGCGTCCTGCGCGGCCCTGCCGTCGTGCAAATGCGATGCGCAGGATCAGGGCGAGCCGACGCGTGCCAGGCCGGCGTGCGTTCGCGCAAGCCATGTGGTCACGAGCCGCGTGCTGCGGACCAGCCACTGCAGGGCGGGCGGCGGCATGCTTTGCGCCACGTCGCGGCCGAATTGTGGGTGCACGGCGCACGCCTGCTCCTGGATCGGCGCCGCATCGGCTGCTGCTGGCGCGAGCGAAGCTGCTGGCGGCTCCGCTTCCCGCAGGTGCCGGGCCAGCGTCTTGAGCCGCGCGGCCGTCTGCTTCCATTCGCCGAAGGTCCGGCAGCGCTCGGCCTCGGTGAGGTCGGGCTCGCGCAAGCGCTCCCACGAGGTGCGCTCCTCCACCAGTGCCATGGCGTAGTCGGCAAGCAATTTCTTTCGGAGGTCGTTGCGCATAGCTCGGAATTTCTGTGCGCAGATTTTCGATCGCGACCCACGTAAGTGTTCGTAGCTTACGTGCTCGAGCAACAGCAGCTTTGCAACGGATTTGAAAATCGTTGACGGCCGCGCCGTTCCGCGCTACGCGCGAGGGGCGCGTCGCCTGTCGGCGACTGCCGTTTCGAGAGCGCCTTTCCCGATCCCGGTCAAGTGGCGCTTGCCGGCGCGTTGCGGCTGTTACGCGGGCGGAACAGGAAACCCCCTGCGGGTGGCTATTGCTTACAGCGGCCGCCGGCACGCGGCCCGGCAGGAGCACTCATGAACATCGACGGCACCAGCGGCAGCGACACGCTCGCCGGCGGCGGCGGCGCGGACCTGATCGACGGGTTCGGCGGCAACGACCTCATCGACGGCGGCGCCGGCAACGACGTGCTGCGCGGCGGCGAAGGCGACGACACGCTGCTCGGCGGGGCCGGCTCCGACGTGCTGATCGGCGGACCCGGCAACGACGCGATGGACGGCGGCGCCATCGTCGACCGCATCAACTACGTCGACTACAACGTGGCGAGCTACGCCGATGCAGGCCAGGCCATCGCCGTCGACCTGGGGGGCCTCGGCGGTGACGGCAGCGCCGGCAGCGGGCTCGCCACCGGCGAGGGCGCCGACGTGCTCAGGAACGTCAACTGGATCGTGGGTTCCGCGTTCGCCGACCGCCTGACCGGCAGCGGCGCGAACATCGTGGAGATCTTCGACGGCGGCGCCGGCGACGACCTGATCGACGGCGGCGCGATCAACCCGCTCTGGGGCAATTTCAACCGTGCCACCTATCAGCGCGCGCCGGGCCCGGTGACCGTCGATCTGGCCGCCGGCACGGCCCGCGGCGCCGACGGCGCCGACACGCTGGTCAACATCAACATGGTGCGCGGGAGCGACTTCGCCGACACGCTCGCCGGTTCGGACCGGCCGTTCGCCGAGCAGTTCGAAGGGCGCGCCGGCAACGACGGCATCGACGGTCGGGGCGGCCTCGACCTCCTGCGCTATGACGCGAGCGCCGGCCCCGTGCAGGTCAGCCTGGCGACCGGCGTCGCGCAGGACGGCCTCGGCGGCACCGACACCTTCGTCAACATCGAGGGCGTGCGGGGATCGGCCTTCGGCGACCTGCTGACCGGCGGCAACCCGGCGAACGGCACCGGGGCGGCCGACGGCTTCGAGCTCTTTCTTGGCAACGGCGGCAACGACACGATCGACGGCGGCGCCGGCTTCGACCTGGCCGACTATCACACCAGCACGGCCGGTGTCGTGGTGGCGCTGGGCGGCCGCGGCGCGGGGGCGGCCGGCGACGGTCTGGGCGGCATCGACACGCTGATCGACATCGAGGGCGTGCGCGGTTCTGCCTTCGACGACGTCCTCACCGGAAGCGACAGCGGCGCGTTCGAGTCGTTCGAGGGCGGCGCAGGCAACGACGCGATCGACGGGCGGCAGGGCCTGGACACGGCGGTCTATGCCGGCATGCGCGCGGACTACACCGGCTCGAGGAGCGGCGGTGGCCTGACGGTGAGCGGGGCGGACGGCGTGGACACGCTGGTCGCCATCGAGCGGGTGCGCTTCGCGGACCGGTCGGTGGCGCTCGACCTCGACGCCAACGCCGGCGTGGTGGCCAAGGTGGCCGGCGCGGTGTTCGGACCCGCGGCCGTCGCCGACCGGGTGCTGGTCGGCCTCGGGCTGGCGCTGGCCGATGCCGGGACGGGCGCCGAAAACCTGATGCAGCTGGCGCTGGACTACCGCCTCGGGCCGGCGGCGTCGGATCACACCGCCGTCGTTCAGCTGCTCTACCAGAATGTCGTCGGTATACCGCCGCCAGCGGACGAACTCGCGTACTTCGTCGGCCTGCTGGATCGGCATGTGTATACGGTCGCCGGGATCGGCGTCATGGCGGCCGAGACCCCGTACAACATGGAGCGCATCGGCTTCACCGGGCTGGTGCAAGGCGGACTCGAGTACGCCTGGACCTGAGCGGCGAGGGGCGCGCTTGCGGCAAGCGGCTGGAAGGTTCACAGTTGACGATGGTCATGGCGCCCGCCGGCCGGGCGAACCAGCCTTCGCCTGCGCGCACCAAACTGACGGATTCCCCACATGGCTCCAGCGTCGTCGCTCCCTCGCGAGCAAGGAAAGTCCGCGTCCGAGTTCGGCGTGCTGCCGGGCATGGCCGAGCATCGGCGGGACGAACAGGCGCGGCTGCTCACCGCCGTGTTCGATCTGCTGCCGGTCGGGGTGTGGATCGCCGATCGGTCGGGACGCGTCGTCTCCAACAATCCCGCCGCCGAGCGGATCTGGTGCGGCGCCAGGCCCCTGCCGGTGGAGCAGTTCGGCCAATACCAGGGCTGGTTCATCCGCACCGGCGAACCGGTCGGCGCCGCGCAGTGGCCTCTGGCCCGCGCCCTCCTGAACAACGAGACCTGCGCCGGAGAACTGATTCGCATCCGCTGCTTCGACGGCTCGTTCAAGACCATCGTCGATTCGGCCGCGCCCCTCTGCGACGAACACGGCGTGCCGATCGGCGCGATCGGTGTCAATGAAGACATCACCGGCCTGCAGGCCGCCCAGGAGCGGCAACGCGCCAGCGAGGATCTGATGCGCACCGTGTTCGACCTGCTGCCGGTCGGCCTTCGCATCGTCGACCGGGACGGCAGCGTGACCCAGGTGAACCCGGCGGCCGCCAAGCTGTGGCAAGGCGCGGAGTGCTTCGACGGCGAGCAGCCGTGCGAGTTCAAGGGCTGGTGGTTCGAGACCGGCCGCCCGATCGAGCCGCGAGAGTGGGGGCTCGCCCGGGCCCTTCACGAAGGCCGGACTTCCGCCCGCGAGCTGATCCGCATCCAGTGCGCCGACGGCTCGTTCAAGACGCTGATCAACTGGGCCGCGCCGATCCGCTCGCGCGGCGGGGACATCGTCGGCGCCGTGGCGATCAACGAGGACGTGACGGCCATGCAGCAGATCCAGGAGCAGTTGCGCTCGGCGGTGCGGGCCCGCGAGGACATCCTGGCCATCGTCACGCACGACCTGCGCAGCCCGCTCAGTTCGATCAGGACGCTGGCGGCCACCATCGAGCTGAAGGCAAAAAAGCTGGCCGGTGGCGAGGCGGTGTCGGAACTGGCGGGCGACCTGAGCGACATCGCCCGCCACACTTCTTCGATCGTGAAAGACCTGCTCTCGGTGGCGATCCTGGGCTCCGAGCGCCCCGCCCTGCAGACGGTGCCGACCAAGGTCTCGGACATCGTGCGCCAGGCCCTGTCGTCGGCCGCGCCGCTCTTTGCCCGGTCCGGGCTTCGGCTGGAGGTGCGGGTCGGCGAGTCACTTCCCGCCGTTCGTGCCGACGCGAGCCGGCTGTGGCGGGTCCTCGCCAACCTGCTGGACAACGCGCTGAAGTTCACCGAGCCGCCGGGCGATGTGCTGCTCACGGCGCAGGCGCGTGCCGAGGGGGTGTGCTTTGCCGTTTCCAACAGCGGGGCCGAGTTGTCCGCGCAGGAACGCGACAACATGTTCAAGCCCTTCTGGCAGGGCCACAGCGGCGATGTGCGCGGCACCGGCCTGGGCCTGTCGATCTGCCGCTCGATCGTCGAGGCCCACGGCGGCAGCATCTGGGCCGAGCCGGCGGCGGGCCGGCGGGTCCGGGTCTGTTTCATCGTGCCCTACGGCGAACCGGTTGCCCACCAGCCGCCGTGACCCGGGGTGCGGTACGCGGCGCGCGCCCATGGGGCACCGCCCCCGCGCGTTCAAGATGCCGGCCCCTCCCTGGACGGCGGGCCGGCCTTGTGGATCGCGCGCGCCTTCGCGGCCAGCAAGGCCTCATGGATGCCGCGCAGCGCCTGCTCTTCCTCGTCCTGCAGACGATCCACCTGCGCCACCAGCGCCTGGCCGGCGGCCATCGGGCCGCCCGGCTGGGCAAATCCTTCGCGGCGCAGGCAGTCCTGCGCGGCACACAACGCTGTGTAGACACGATGCCATTCGCTCACCGCGCGTTCGATCCTGTACATGGCAACTCCCCTCGAAGCTCGACCATAGAACGGCGCGCGCGCCGCGCCAAGCTTTGCATCGGCGTTGAAGCACCTCAAACAGAAACTTACCGATTCCGTTCCGGTCCGCCGCCGCGCAAGCAGGCGGGCTACAGGTCGAGATCGGCGGCCCCCACGTTCGCCACGCCAGCCAGCTCGATCGCCAGCTCCGGCTGCGGGTCGGCGTCGATGCTGGCCAACAGCAAATGGGTGCCGGCGTCGAACCGCAGCTGGCCGGTGGCGTCGCTGCTGCTGAAGCCGGCCGAGCCGATGAAGGTGAAGCCCTGCTTGCCCGGCCTGGCCGGGTTGGCGTCGAGATCGCGCAAGTCGATCCGGTCGCCCTCCTGGCTGTTGAAGTCCAGCACGATGTCCCACGTGCCGGGCGCGGCGCCGCTGTCGGCGACGCTGCGGTAGACGAACAGGTCCGCACCGGCCCCGCCGCTCAGCGTGTCGGCGCCGCCGCCGCCGGTCAGCACGTTGCGCCCGCTGTTGCCGGCGATCACGTTGTCCAGCTCGTTGCCGGTGCCCCGGGTCGCACGCTCGCCGGTGAGCACCAGCCGCTCGAGGTTGTCGCCCAGCACGAAGCTCCAGGCCGATTGCACCTGGTCGCTGCCGCCGCCGGGCTGCTCGATCAGCCGGTCGGCGGGGTTGCCGATGACATAGGTGTCGTTGCCGGCACCGCCTTCCATGCGGGTCATGCCGTGCAGCGCGATCAAGGTGTCGTCGCCCGGCCCGCCCACCAGCTCGCCCCGGCCGGTCACGACCACGCCCTTGGGCGCTTCGATCAGGTTGCCGCTCAGCGTGAAGCTGTCGGCGGCGAAGCTGCCGACCAGGCGGATCACCACGTCGGCGCCGGGCGTCGGATCGGTGCCGATGTACAGCCTGGTGATCCCCGCGGCCGTGCTGGCTTGCACCGCGTTCAGCGCCAGCGTCTCGCCGCCGCCCGCGGTCACCGGCCCGCTGAAGCTGGCGCCGGCGATGGCGATGCGGTCGCCCATGCCCCAGTCGGTGATGGTGTCCACGCCGTTGCCGGCGGCGGCGAATTCGAAGGTGTCGCCGCCGCTGCCGCCGGTGAGCACATCCCAGCCGCCGGCCGCTGCCAGCACGTCGCTGCCGGCGCCGCCGATCAGCTCCACGGCTTCGCCGGCCGCCGTCACCCGCAGCACGTTGTCCTCGGCGCCCCCGGTCAGCGTCAGGTGGCCCTCGCGCAGGTTGTTGGCGTCGAAGCGCTGGGTGGCGATGACGTAGCTGGGGTCGTCGTGGGACAGCCAGGTCACCATGTATCCCCCATTGCCCAGCGTCGTCAGCATCGGCTGGGATTGGTCGCCCGCTGCGGTCGCGTTCACCCGGAACGCGGCGCCGACCGGCGCGTCGCCGGCATCGAACCGCTGCGCCATGATGCCGCTGCCGCTGCCGTCCTGGGAGGTCCACGCGATCACATACCCGCCATCGGGAAGCGCGGTGGCGACGGGACCAGTGGCGTCGCTGTGCGGCGCGGACGGATTGACCAACAGCTCACCGCCGACGGGCGCTCCGGTGGCGTCGAAGCGCTGGGCCTTGACGTCCTGGTCGCTGTAGATGTAATCCATCCAGGTCACCAGGTACCCGCCGTCGGCGAGCGCGGTGACGTCCGATCGGAGCTGATGGCCCGCCGTGATGGCATTGACCCGCGCCTGGCCGCCCAGTGGCGCGCCGTCGCTGTCGAAGCGCTGGGCGTAGATGTCGTAGCCCGGTTCGCCCGGCCAGGTTTGCGGGTCGCCCATCGTCCAGGTGATGACGTAGCTGCCATCCGGCAGCACCGCGATGGACTGCTCGCCCGGGAACGGGCCGAGGGTGGTATTGACCGGTGTCTCGGCACTCACGGGCAGGCCGCCGGCGTCGAATTGGCGCGTGTAGATCACGGATTCGGCGGGATAGGCGCTCTTGACCCACGCCACGGCGTAGCCGGCGCCCGGCAATGCCGCGATCACCGGTGCCTGGGTCGGGTCGCCGACGCCGGTGGCGACGCGCACCAGGGGCCCCACCGCCGTGCCGGCCGCGTCGAAGCGCTGGGCATCGATGGCGGCGCTGCCGTTCGGCTCGGGCAGGAAGGACCAGGCGAGCACATACCCGCCGTCGTCGAGTGCAGCGACCGCCGCCTTCCATGCGTCGATCCGCAGGGCGGCGCCGGACGCGGCCCCGCTCGGGTCGAACTGCTGGACATAGAGGCCGGCGTCCCTGCCGTGACGCTCCCACGCCACCACCGAGCTGCCGTCGAGCAGCACGGCCGCCTGCGGCGTCGAAAGCAACGCATAGGGCGAGTCGTAGTCGGCGACGAGGTGCAGTTCCGACTCGGGGTCGAAGTGGATCCCGACGCCCGCGCCCTCGGCCTGCAGCTGTTCCACGGATCGCAGGACATCGCTTCCCGACTGTGCCCCGGTCATCCGCAGCACGTGATCGGCGCCGAGCTGCCAGGTGATCGCGCTGTGCGGGTCGGCGCTGACGACGGTGTCCGCGCCGGCGCCGCCGTCGAGCAGGTCGTCGCCGCTGCCGCCCTGCAGCCGGTCGCCGCCGCCGTCTCCCAGCAGATGCACGGGCTCGGCGCCGGCGAACACGAGGGTGTTGGCGTTGGCGTCGCCCTGGAGGGCGTGGCCGCTGGGCACGGCCGCGCCGCTGGCGTCGAAGCGCTGGGCGTGGATGTCCCAGCCGTCGCTGCCCTGGGCCAAGGACATCCAGCCGACGACGAAACCGCCGTCGTCGAGCGCGGTGACCGTCGGCTGTTGCTGCAGGCCGGCCGTGGCGGTGTTGACCACGGTTTCGCCGCCGAGGCGCGCGCCGGTGGCGTCGAAGCGCTGGGCGTGGATGTCGGTGTCCCCCGTGTCGGCCGCACCGGACGTCCAGGCCACCACGTAGCCGCCGTCAGCCAGGGCCGTCACGCTTGGCCGCGCCGACGCGGACAGGAGCGTGCCGTTGACCTGAACGGCAGCGCCGAGCAGCGCCCCGCTGCTGTCGATGCGCTGCGCCCCGATGTCGTAGCCGCTGCCGGACTGCACGTTCCAGACCACCACCTGGCTGCCATCGCCCAGTGCGGCGATCGCCGGGGCCGCGTACGGGTGCCCGGTACCGACGCGGATCGGGTCGCCCATACTGGCGCCGGTGCCGTCGAAGCGCTGGACCAGGAGATCCGGGTCGCGTGACCAGGCAAGCGCGTAGCCGCCGTCCGGCAAAGCCGCGACATCGGTGGCCCAGGGCGACACGGGCAAGGTGACCGAGCCGTCCAGCGGCGCGCCACTGCTGTCCAGGCGCCGCGCGGCAAAGCTGGCGCCGCTGCCGCCCCGGCTGTTGGCGAACGACGCGGTCCAGGTCACGAGGAAATTGCCGTCGCTCAGCGCCGTGAGGGACGGGTACGCGACCTCGCTGCTCGAGTCGCCCGTCCTTGCGCCCTGCGCCACGCCCCAGCCACCGGCAAACGCGCCGTCGCTGCCGAAACGCATCACCGCGATCACCGGCACGACGGCGAAGTGGGTGCCGTATCGGTCGGTGTAGCTGATCATGTCGCCGACCACCGCGGCGATCAGATAGCCGCCGTCGGCCAAGGCGACCGTATCGTGATGCTGGGGAACGTATGGTTGCGGCCCGAGCGTGGGGGTGGTCATTTCCCCGCCCCTGGGCACGCCAGTGCTGTCGAAGCGTTGCATGCGAACGCTCGCGTCCGTGAGCCAGCTCGCCAGGAAACTGCCGTCGCTCAGGCTGGTGACGACGGGCTGGGTCTGGTCGAGCGCCGTGACGGTGTTGACCATGAACTCCTGCTGCCCCAGCCCCACGACCCCGTCCGCGAACTGCACCGCCTCGATGCCGCCCAGCGTGTCGACGCCCTGCGGGCTGGCCACGACCCAGCGCCCCTGCGCGTCCAGGCTGAAGACCGCGTCGCCGCTGCCGGCCGCGACCTGCGCCGTGTCGAAGCCGGTCAGGCCGTTGAAGCTGTCACTGCCCGAAGTGCCGGCCAGGACGTCGTTGCCCGGCGTGCCGTTGATGATGGCCATGTCGATTCCTCCGCGAAGGGGCTGCCCGCTTCAAGCAATAGCCCGCAGCGCCGGGTTTTTCCCGGCGCATCGTGTAATTCCTGCTACGCGCGCGTAAGCCGGGGTTGATCCCGGTCAAGCGCCGGGCCAGGGCCGCCGGCGCCGACGACGGCGCCGCGCCGGCGCTGCCGTCTGCTACCCTACCGGCGCATGCCCGCCGCGCCGCAGACCCTCCCCGCCAGCCGCACCGCCGCCATGACGCCGGGCGTCGTCGTGGTCGTGCTGTCGCTGCTGCTGGGCATCCAGCCGATCACCACCGACCTGTACCTGCCTTCGCTGCCGGCGATCACGGACAGCTTCGGCGTGCCGATCACGCAGGCGCAACTGACGCTCACCACCTTGCTGCTGGCGTTCGGCACCTCGCAGCTGGTGTGGGGGCCGCTGTCGGACCGGTTCGGGCGGCGGCCGGTGCTGCTGGCCGGGCTGTCGGCGTACACGCTGGCGTCGGTCGGCTGCGCGCTGGCGCCGTCGATGGCGCTGCTGATCGTGTGGCGCACGGTGCAGGGCGCCGCGATGGGCGCGGCCGTGATGGGCGCGCGGGCGATCATCCGCGACCTCTACTCGCCCGAAATCGGCGCCCGCGTGATGGCCAATGCCATGGGCGGGCTGGGCGTGATCGCCTGCCTGTCGCCGCCGCTGGGCGGCCTGATCGGCGAGACGCTCGGCTGGCGCTACGCGCTCGGCGCCCTGGCGCTGTTCGGTGCCGCGGGGGTGGCGCTGGTGGCGCTGCGCTTCCAGGAGTCGGTGCCGCGGCGCAATCCGCGCGCCCTGCAGCCGCGCATCCTGGTGACCAACTGGCTCGCGATCGTGCGCCATCCCACTTTCCTGGCGTTCACGGCGCTGGCGACCTGCGCGTACGCCGGCCTGTTCACGTTCCTGGCCTCCTCGTCGTTCGTGTTCATCAAGGTGCTGGGCCTGACCCGCATCCAGTACGGCGTGCTGGTGTTCTCGATGTCGTTCACCTACCTGCTCGGCACGCTGCTGTGCCGGCGGATGCTGCCGCGCCTGGGCATCCGGCGCTCGGTCGCGATCGCCGGCGCGCTGTCGCTGGCGGGCGGCACGCTGCTGGGCCTGAACGCGCTGGCCGGCGTGCGCCAGCCGATGCTGATGATCCTGCCGTACTACCTGTTCATCCTGGCCCACGGCATCCACCAGCCGTGCGCGCAAAGCGGCGCCGTCGGCCCGTTTCCGCAGGCGGCGGGCGCGGCCTCGGCCCTCAACGGCTTCGTGAGCATGGTGGTCGCCTTCGGCGTCGGCCTCTGGGTCGGGGCGCGCCTGGACGGCACGGTGTTCGCGCTGACCAACGGCGTGTGGTTCTGGAGCGTCTGCCTCGCCGCGGTGGCCTGGACGCTGGTGCAGCGTCATGGCGAACCGCGGCGCGCCTGAGCGGATGCGGGCGATCGCCCTCGCCGGCCCCACCGCCGCCGGCAAGACGGCGGCGGCGCTGGCGATCGCGCGCGAGCACGACGCCGAAATCGTCTCGGTGGACTCGGCCCTGGTCTACCGCGGCATGGACATCGGCACCGCCAAGCCCACGGCCGCCGAACTCGCGGCGGTGCCGCACCACCTGATCGACATCCGCGACCCGTCGCAGGCCTACAGCGCGGCGGAGTTCGCGAGCGACGCCCATCGGCTGGTGCGCGAGATCAACGCGCGCGGCCGGCTGGCCCTCCTGGTCGGCGGCACCATGCTGTACTTCAAGGCCTGGTACGAAGGGCTGGACGCGATGCCGCCGGCCGACGCCGCGATCCGCGCCGAGCTCGAGTCCGAGGCGGCGAGCCTGGGCTGGCCGGCGCTGCACGCGCAGCTGGCCCAGGTCGATCCGGTCACGGCGGCGCGGCTCGCGCCGGCCGACTCGCAGCGCATCCAGCGGGCGCTGGAGGTGTATCGCGCGACGGGCCGGCCGCTGTCGAGCTTTCACGGGCAGCGCCCGGCCGCCGCCGGCAACGACACGCCGCTGTTTGCCCTGGAGCCGCGGCAGCGCGCGTGGCTGCACGAGCGCATCGCCGAGCGCTTCGAGGCGATGCTGGCGGCCGGCTTCCTCGACGAGGTGCGATCGCTGCGCGCGCGCGGCGACCTGACGCCCGAGCTGCCCAGCATGCGCTGCGTCGGCTACCGCCAGGCCTGGGAACTGCTCGACGAACACGAGGCAGCGGGCGACGTCCATCCGTTCCCGCTGCAGCTGCTGCGCGAACGCGGCATCGCCGCCACCCGCCAGCTCGCCAAGCGCCAGCTCACCTGGCTGCGCGGCATGCCGCAGCGGCGCCCGATCGCGTGCGACGCGCCCGACGCGCTGGCGCAGCTGCTGCGGGCGGCGCGGGAGACGCTGGGATGAGCGCCGCCGGGCCGCAGGGCGCCAGGGCGGCGAGCAGCAGCATGCTCGCGGTGCCGCAGCGGGCGGGCACGCCGGTGCCCACGGTGAGCGTGCGCGACCTCGCCAAGCGCTACGGCGACGTGCCGGTGTTCGAGCATGTCTCGCTCGACGTCGCGCCCGGCGAGTTCGTCGCCATCGTCGGCGAGTCGGGCGTGGGCAAGTCGACGCTGCTCAATTGCATGGCCGGCCTGGACACCTGGGACGCGGGCCGCCTGCTGCTGGCCGGGCAGGACCTGTCGGCGCTCGACGACGACCGGCGGGCGCTGTTGCGGCGGCGCGAAGTGGGCTTCGTGTTCCAGGCCTTCCACGTGCTGCCGCACCTGGACGTGGCGCAGAACGTCGCGCTGCCGCTGATGCTGCTGGGCGAGCCGGCCGGGGCGCGCGTCGCCGCCATGCTCGATGCGGTGGGGCTGCACGGATTCGGCGCCCGGCTGCCGCAGCAGCTGTCGGGCGGCCAGCTGCAGCGCGTCGCGATCGCCCGCGCCCTGGTGCACAGGCCCAGCCTGCTGCTGGCCGACGAGCCCACCGGCAACCTCGATCCGACGACGGCGGCAAAGGTGATGGACGTGCTGGTCGCGCAGACGCGCGAGCGCGGGGCCTCGCTGGTGCTGGTGACGCACTCGGAGGCGGCCGCGCACCGCGCCGACCGGGTGCTGCACCTCACCAGCGAAGGCATCGCCGGGGGCGGCGAGCCGGGTCCATGAAGACCGGGCCGACCTGAAGGTCGCCACGGCGCTGCTCGTCGCCGCCGCCATCCTGCCGGCGGCCACCGCGGGCGCCTTCGGGGACCGGCCCGGCCCTCAGGCGGCGACCAGTTGCGCGAAGCGCCGCAGGTCGACGTTGCCGCCGCTGATGACGATGCCCACCCGCTGGCCCCGCAGGTCCAGCCCGGCATGGCGCGCGGCGGCGAAGCCCAGGCAGCCGGTCGGTTCGGCCACGATCTTCATGCGCTCGGCGAAGAAGCCCATCGCTTCCACCAGTTGCGCGTCGGTGGCCGTCAGCACGTCGGTGACGTCGCGCCGGATGATGCCGAAGGTGTACTGGCCCAGGTGCTGCGTCTGCGCCCCGTCGGCAATCGTCTTGGGCGTGTCGATGTGCACGATCTCGCCGCGCCGCAGCGACTGCTGGCCGTCGTTGCCCGCCTCCGGCTCGACGCCGTAGATCCTGGCCTGCGGCGCCAGCGCGCGCACGGCCAGCGCACTGCCGCCGAGCAGCCCGCCGCCGCCCAGCGGCGTCAGCACCACGTCGAGCGCGCCGACTTCCTCGATCAGTTCCTTGACCGCCGTGCCCTGGCCCGCGATCACGTCGGGATGGTCGTACGGCGGGATGAGCGTCAGCCCGCGCTGCCGCGCGAGATCGCCGGCCAGCGCCTCGCGGTCCTGGGTGTAGCGGTCGTACAGCACCACCTCGCCGCCGTAGCCGCGGGTCGCCTCCACCTTGGCCTGCGGCGCGTCCTGCGGCATCAGGATGGTCGCCGGAATGCCGAGCAGCCTGGCCGAGAGCGCGATCGCCTGCGCGTGGTTGCCCGACGAGAACGTCATCACGCCGGCGCGGCGCTGCGCCGCGTCGAATTTCGACAGCGCGTTGAACGCGCCGCGGAACTTGAACGCGCCCATGCGCTGGAAGTTCTCGCACTTGAAAAAGAGCTGCGCGCCGAGCAGCTGGTCGGCCGTCGCCGAACGCAGCACCGGGGTGCGGTGCGCGGTGCCTTGCAGGCGGCTTGCCGCGGCCTGCACGTCGTCGTAGGTGGGGAGCTGGACCATGGGCGAAGCTTAGCGCACCCGGTGCCTGCCTCGCCAAAGGTTCCCGGTCGGCCGTCGGCCGACTTCGCCGGGGACTGCCGACGTTCTCCTACATGGCCCGATCAGGGCGCTGGCGATGATCGGCCCATCCCAACCAAGGAGAGATCATGGCAACCCGTGCCGCCAAAGACGCCTGCGACCTGCTGGACGCCGACCACCGCGCCGTCAAGAAGATGTTCAAGGAGTACGAGGAGCTGACGAAATCGCGCGCCCGCAGCGCCGCCCAGAAGAAGATGGACCTGGCCCACCAGATCTGCAACGAACTGACGGTGCACGCCCAGATCGAGGAGGAGATCTTCTATCCCGCGCTGCGCCAGGTGATGAAGGAAGCCGACCTGCTCAACGAAGCCGAAGTCGAGCACCAGAGCGTGAAGGACCTGGTCGCGCAGATCCAGGAGATGCCGGAAGCCGACGAGATGTTCGACGCCCGCGTGAAGGTGCTGGGCGAGTACGTGGACCACCACGTCAAGGAAGAAAAGAACGAGATCTTCCCGAAGGCCCGGTCCGCCCGCAAGCTGGACCTGATGGCGATGCGCGACGAGTTGGAAGCGCGCAAGGAAGAACTGATGGCCGAAATGGGCGAGATGGCCTGAGGCTTCGCCCGCCCGGCGGCGCCTGGCCGCCGCCGGCCACACCGCGCGGCCGGAGCCCGTCCCGGCACAATGGCGCATGCTCGCCCTGCTCCGCACGTTTTCCTGGCAGGAGCTGCGCCGCCATCCCTGGCGCAATGCCGCCGCGGTGCTCGCGGTCATGCTGGGCGTCGCGCTCGCCTTCTCCGTTCACCTGATCAACGCCTCGGCGCTGAGCGAGTTCTCGTCCGCCGTGCGCTCCGCCGGCGGCCAGCCCGACCTCGAACTGCGCGCCGTGCAGGGCTCGCTCGACGAAGCCATGTACGGGCGGGTCGCCGTTCATGACGATGTCGCGGTGGCCGCGCCGGTGCTGGAACTGGCCACGCTGGCCCAGGGCGCCGGCGGCGAGCGCCGGCAGCTGCGGGTGCTGGGCGTCGATGCGCTGCTGGCGCCGGCCGTCGCCCCCGCGCTGATGCCGGTGCCGGCGGCCGGGGCCGACCGCTTCGCCCTCTTCGCCCCGGCCACCGTCTTTCTCAACCCGGCCGCGCGCCAGGTGTTCGGCGCCGCCGCGCCCGGCGTGCTGCGGCTGCAGACCGGCCTGCAGCTGCGCGAGGCGAAGGTCGCCGGCACCGTGGTCGCCGGCGGCTCGCCGCTGGCCGTGATGGACATCGGCGCGGCGCAGGATTTCTTCGGCCGCGGCGGCCAGCTCACGCGCATCGACGTGAAGCTGCGCGCCGGCGTCGACCGCGCGGCCTTCGTGCGTTCGCTGCGGCTGCCGCCGGGCGTGATCGACACCGAGCCGCGGGAGGACACGCAGCGGGTCGACAGCCTGTCGCGCGCCTACCGCGTCAATCTCTCGGTGCTGGCGCTGGTGGCGCTGTTCACGGGCGCGTTTCTCGTCTACTCGGTGCTGTCGCTCAGCGTCGCCCGGCGGGCGCAGCAGTTCGCGCTGCTGGGCGTGCTGGGCCTGACCGCGCCGCAGCGCCGCCAGCTGGTGGTGATCGAGTCCATCGTCCTGGGCCTGGCGGGCAGCGCGCTCGGCATCGCGCTCGGCACCGCGCTGGCGGCGCTGGCGCTGCGCCTGCTGGGCGGCGACCTGGGCGGCGGCTATTTCACCGGCGTCGCGCCGCCCCTGCAGTGGAGCGGCGTCGCCGCGCTGGTGTACGGCATGCTCGGCACGGTCGCCGCCGGCGCCGGCGGCTGGATGCCGGCGCGGCAGGCGGAGCAGCTGCCACTGGCGCAGACGCTCAAGGGACTGGGCACCGGCGCCCACCCGAGCCGGCGCCGGGCGCTCGGTCTGGTGTTCATGGCGGCCGCGGTGGCGCTGGCCCTGGTGCCGCCGGTGTACGGCATCCCGCTGGCGGCCTACGTGTCGGTCGGCATGCTGCTCGTCGGCGGCATCACCGCCCTGCCCTGGGCCGTCGGGCTGCTGTACGACCGGCTGGTGCCGGCGGTGCGCGGCCGGCTGCTGCCGCTGCTGGCCATCGAGCGGGCGCGGCGGGTGCGCGAAACCGCCGCCGTCGCCGTGAGCGGCGTGGTGGCGTCGCTGAGCCTGGCCGTCGCCCTCACCGTGATGGTCGCCAGTTTCCGGGACTCGGTCGCGCGCTGGCTGGACGTGGTGCTGCCGGCCGACCTGTACGTGCGCACGGCCATCTCCGGGGCCGCCGCCGACAGCGCCTGGTTCTCGCCCGAGTTCGTGCAGGCCGTGGCCCGCGTGGACGGCGTGCGGCGCGTCGGCGCGACCCGCACCCGCTCGCTGCTGCTCGACCCGGCCCTGCCCGGCGTGACGCTGCTGGCGCGCGACGTCGAGGACGACAACCGGGCGCTGCCGCTGGTCGGCCCGGCCCATGCCGTGCCGGCCGGGCAGGTGCCGATCTACGTCAGCGAGGCGATGGTCGACCTGTACCGCGCCCGCCCCGGCACCGCCTTCGCGCCGTTGGCGCAGGCCTTTCCCGGCAGCGGCCCGCCGCCGGTGTTCTTCGTGGCCGGCGTCTGGCGCGACTACGTGCGGCAAAGCGGCGCGATCCTGATGGACCGGCGCGACTTCGCGCGCCTCACCGGCGACCGCCGCGCCAACGACCTGCAGCTGTGGCTGGCGCCGGACGCCGACGCCGGCCGGGTGCAGCAGGCGGTGCGGGCGCTGGCCGATCGGGAATCGGGCACGGCGGCCGGCCTCGACTTCGCGTCGGCGAGCCAGTTGCGGGCGATCTCGCTGCGCATCTTCGACCGCAGCTTCGCCGTCACCTACTGGCTGCAGGCGGTGGCGATCGGCATCGGCCTGTTCGGCGTGGCGGCGAGCTTCAGCGCCCAGGTGCTGGCGCGGCGCAAGGAGTTCGGCCTGCTGGCGCACCTGGGCCTGACGCGGCGGCAGATCCTGGCCGTAGTGGCCGGCGAAGGCGCGGCGTGGACGCTGATCGGCTCGCTGGCCGGCCTGGGCCTCGGCCTCGCGGTGGCGGTGGTGCTGGTGCACGTGGTGAATCCGCAAAGCTTCCACTGGACCATGGACCTGCTGCTGCCCTGGTGGCGGCTGGCCGCGCTGTGCGCCGCCGTGGTGGCCTCGGGCACGCTCACCGCCTGGGTCGCCGGACGGGCGGCGGCCAGCCGCGACGCGGTGCTGGCGGTGAAGGAGGACTGGTGATGCGGCGCCGCGCGCTGGTCGCCGCGCTGCCCGCGCTCGGGCTGGCGCTTCCCGGCCGCGCCTTGCCACCGGCGCGCCTGCAGTTCCCGCGCGACTTCGGCGCCCACCCCGACTTCCGCACCGAATGGTGGTATGTCACCGGCCACGCGCGGTCGCAGGCACGCGAGTTCGGTTTCCAGGTGACCTTCTTCCGCTCGCGCGTCGACGCCGCGCAGCCACTGCAGTCGCGTTTCGCCGCGAAACAGCTGGTGTTCGCGCATGCGGCGCTCACCGACGTGCAGGGCCGCAAGCTGTGGCATGACCAGCGCATCGCCCGCGAAGGCTTCGGCGTCGCGCTGGCCGCGCCCGGCGACACCGAGCTGCGGCTGCGCGACTGGACGCTGCAGCGCCGGGCCGACGGCTACCACGCGCGGCTGGCCGCCAGCGACTTCGCGCTCGAGCTGCGCTTCGCGCCGACCCAGCCGGTGCTGCTGCAGGGCGAGGCCGGCCTGTCGCGCAAGGGGCCGCAGCCGCGCCAGGCGAGCTACTACTACAGCCAGCCGCAGCTGGCCGTCACCGGCGCGGTCACGCTGCGCGGCCAGCGCCAGGCCGTCGACGGCCGGGCCTGGCTCGATCACGAGTGGAGCGAGGAGCTGCTGCATCCCGAGGCCGTCGGCTGGGACTGGATCGGGATCAACCTCGACGACGGCGGCGCGCTCACGGCGTTCCGCCTGCGGCGCCAGGACGGCAGCGCGCTGTGGGCGGGCGGCTCCGTGCGCGGTCGCGACGGCAGCGTGCGCGTGTTCGGCCCCGGCGAGGTCGCGTTCACGCCGCTGCGCCGCTGGACCAGCCCGCTGTCGCAGGCGGCCTATCCGGTCGAATGGAGCGTGCGCACGCCGGCCGGCACCTTCGGCGTCAAGGCGGTGCTGGACGACCAGGAGCTGGACAGCCGGGCCTCGACCGGCGCGATCTACTGGGAGGGCCTGAGCGACCTGCTCGATGCCGGCGGCCGGCGCATCGGGCGCGGCTACCTGGAGCTGACCGGGTACGCGCAACGGCTGCGGCTGTGAGGCGCGAGGCGCGACCCGGTGCCGGCGCACGCCGCTGCCGCCTGGGCGACAGCGGCGCTTCGCCCGGCGCCTGTCCGGGCCGGTCGCGGCCGTACACTGGCCCGGTCTTCAGGGCGGGGTGAAATTCCCCACCGGCGGTAGGCGGCGCAAGCCGCGAGCCCGCGAGCGCCTCGGGTGCGATGCAGCCGGGGGTCAGCAGACTCAGTTCAATGCTGAGGCCGACGGTCACAGTCCGGATGAAAGAAGATTCGCGCGCGGCTTGCGGGCCGCGCCGATGTGCCGCGCATGGCCCGCCAGGGCCAGGCGGGGCGTTCTTTGCTGCCTTGAAGCGTTTTTGTCTCACCACAGGAGCGTTTCATGTCCACTTGCCTTCCCATCCCGGCTTCGACCGAAGCCATTCCCCTCGCCCCCATGGCCGACGTGCTCGACGCGCTGCCCGCCGGCCGGCCGGTCCTCGTGCTGGACGATGCGGCGCGCGAGAACGAGGCTGACCTGGTCTGCGCGGCGGACCGGCTCTCGGAACCCGTGATGGCGATGATGATCCGCGAGGGCAGCGGCATCGTCTGCCTGTGCATCACGCCCGAGCACGCCGCCGCGCTGCAGCTGCGGCCGATGGTCGAAGTGAACCGCTCGCGCTTCGGCACGGCCTTCACCCAGTCGATCGAGGCGGCGCAGGGCGTCAGCACCGGCGTCTCGGCCGCCAACCGGGTGCAGACCATCCGCTGCGCGCTGCGCTCGGCCGCCGGCGGCCGCGAGATCGTCAGTCCCGGGCACGTGTTCCCGCTGGTGGCGCGACCGGGCGGCACCCTGGAGCGCGACGGCCACACCGAGGCGGCGGTGGACCTGCCGGCGCTCGCCGGGCTGGCGCCCGCCGGCGTGCTGTGCGAGCTGATGAACGCCGACGGCAGCATGGCCACGGGGGCGCAGGTGGCGCGCTTCGCCCGCGCGCACGGCTTGCTCTGCACCACGGTGGCGGCCGTCGCCGCCTGGCGCTTAAGGCCGGTCTAAGATCGGCCCGCCATACTCGGCGGCAAAGGCAAGGACGATGCGACTGCTGCTGGTCGAAGACGACCCCATGATCGGCGAAGCCGTGCTCGATGCGCTGCGCAGCGAGCACTACGCCGTCGACTGGGTGCGCGACGGCGCCATGGCCGACACGGCGCTGCGCACCGAGAACTACGACCTGGTGCTGCTGGACCTGGGCCTGCCCGGGCGCGACGGCCTCGACGTGCTGCGCGCCATGCGCGCGCGCCACCAGGCGACGCCGGTGCTGGTCGCCACGGCGCGCGATGCCGTCGGCGACCGGATCGCCGGCCTGGACGCCGGCGCCGACGACTACGTGGTCAAGCCCTACGACACCGACGAACTGCTGGCCCGCATCCGCGCCCTCATCCGGCGCAGCGCCGGCCGCGCCGAGCCGGTGTTCAGCCACCGCGGCGTGAGCCTCAATCCCGCCACCCGCGAGGCGACGGTCGACGGCAACCCGGTCCAGCTCTCGGCGCGCGAGTGGGCGGTGCTCGAACCGATGATCGCCCGGCCCGGCGTCGTGTTCTCGCGCGCTCAGCTGGAAGAAAAGCTGTACGGCTGGCGCGACGAGATCAGCAGCAACGCGGTCGAGGTCTACGTGCACGGCCTGCGCAAGAAGCTCGGCAGCGAATTGATCCAGACGGTGCGCGGCCTCGGCTACGTGGTGCCGCGCCAATGAGCGGGCGGTCCCGCCTCACCCGGCCGGCGCACTCGCTGCGCGCCCGCCTGCTGTGGCTGGTGCTGGCGGCGATCGCGTTCGCCTCGCTGCTGCAGGCCAGTTCGGCCTACCGCACGGCGTTGGCCCAGGCCGACGCGATGTTCGACCTGCACCTGCAGGAAGTGGCGCGGTCGGTGCACGACGGGCTGCCGTTCGCGCAGCCCGGCATCGGCGGCAACGGCGACATCGAATTCCTGGTGCAGATCTGGGGCCCCGACGGGCGCCAGATCTTCAGTTCGCGGCCCGACCTGCCGGCGCAGGCGGTGCTCGGTTTCTCCGACATCCGGGTCGCCGGCGGGCGCTTTCGCGTCTATTCGCTGCAAAGCCCGCAGCAGACGGTGCAGATCGCCCAGGACCTGGATGCGCGCGAGGCGCGGGCCCGGGCCCTGGCGGCGCGGGCCGTGATCCCGGTGGCGCTGCTCGCGCCGCTGCTGATGGTGGCCGTCTGGTGGCTGATCGACAGTTCGCTGGCGCCGGTGGAGCGGATGCGGCGCCAGGTGGCGAGGCGCGCCGCCGGCGACCTGTCGCCGCTGCCGGACGCCGATCTGCCCGAGGAAGTGCTGCCGCTGGTGCAGGAGCTCAACCTGCTGTTCGGCCGGGTGCGGGCCGCGTTCGCCGCGCAACAGCAATTCGTCGCCGATGCCGCGCACGAACTGCGCTCGCCGCTGACGGCGCTGAAGCTGCAGGCCCAGGCGCTGCGCCGCTCGCCGGACGAGGCGAGCCGCGAAGCCGCGGTGGCGCGCCTGAACGACGGCATCGAGCGCGCGATCGGCCTGCTCGGCCAGTTGCTGGTGCTGGCGCGCGAGGAAGGCGAGCATGGCGCCGTGACCCGCTGGCAGCCGGTGGCGCTGGCCGACCTGACCCGCGACGTGCTCGGCGACGCGCTGCCGCAGGCGCAGGCCAGGCGCATCGACCTGGGGGTGGCCGTGTCCGAGCCGGTCACGGTGCAAGGCCGGCCGGAAGCGCTGCACATCCTGCTGCGCAACCTCGTGGACAACGCCGTGAAGTACACGCCCGAGGGCGGCCGGGTCGACGTCTCGCTGCTGGCCGCGGACGGCGCGCCGTGCCTGGTGGTGGAGGACAGCGGCCCGGGCATCGCGCCGGCCGAGCGCGAGCGGGTGTTCGACCGCTTCTACCGGGTGGCCGGCGCGGACGCGGCGGGCAGCGGGCTCGGGCTGGCGATCGTGCGCACGATCGCGCAGCGGCATGGCGCGGACGTGCAGCTGGCCGCTTCGCCGCGGCTCGGCGGGCTGAAAGTGGAGGTTCGGTTCCCGCGCGGCGGCCCGGCGCCTGCGCTTTAAGACCGGTCTAAGCAGCCGGCCCCACAGTCCGGGTGTCCACAGGTTTTTCCCAAGGAGCACCCCATGACCCAGACCAAACTCAGAGCCCTGCCCCTGGTGCTCGCCCTGCTCGGCGCGGGTGCCATCGGCGGCGCCGGCGTCGAGCTGCTGCACAACGGCGTGCACGCCGCGCCGGCGTTCGGCAGCGCGGCCACCGCCACGGTGCCGCCGGCGGCCGGCAGCGGCCCGGCGGCGTTGCCGGACTTTCCGCGCATCACGGAGCAATACGGCCCCGCCGTCGTCAACATCAGCGTCGCCGGCACCCGCAAGACCACGGCCGACGACGAGGCCGCCGCGTTCAGCGGCGACCCGTTCGAACTGTTCCGCCGCTTCCAGCAAGGGCGCGGCGGCATGGTTCCGCGCGAAGTGCCGGTGCACGGCCTGGGCTCGGGCTTCATCGTCAGCCCCGACGGCGTGATCCTGACCAACGCGCACGTCGTGCAGGACGCGTCCGAGGTGACCGTGAAACTCACCGACCGCCGCGAGTACCGGGCCAAGGTGCTCGGCGCCGACCCGAAGACGGACGTCGCCGTGCTGAAGATCCAGGCCAGCCAGCTGCCGGTGGTGAAGCTGGGCAACAGCCGGGAGCTGCGGCCGGGCGAATGGGTGCTGGCGATCGGCTCGCCCTTCGGCTTCGAGAACACGGTCACGGCCGGCGTCGTCAGCGCCAAGGGCCGCTCGCTGCCCGACGACAGCGCCGTGCCCTTCATCCAGACCGACGTCGCCGTCAACCCCGGCAACTCGGGCGGCCCGCTGTTCAACGCCCGCGGCGAAGTGGTCGGCATCAACTCGCAGATCTACAGCCGCTCGGGCGGCTACCAGGGGGTCTCGTTCGCGATCCCGATCGACCTGGCCACGCACGTGAAGGACCAGATCGTCGCCACCGGCAAGGTGGAGCACGCGCGCCTGGGCGTCACGGTGCAGGAAGTGAACCAGACGCTGGCCGACTCCTTCAAGCTCGATCGGCCGGCCGGTGCGCTGGTGGCGAACGTCGAGAAGGGCAGCCCGGCCGACAAGGCCGGCCTGCAGTCCGGCGACGTGATCCGCGCCGTCAACGGCCAGCCGATCGTGGCCTCGGGCGACCTGCCGGCCATCGTCGGCATGGCCAGGCCCGGCGAGCGCGTGCAGCTGGACGTGTGGCGCCAGGGCGGCAAGGTGCAGCTCACCGCGCAGCTCGCCGGCGCGACGGACAAGGTGGCGAAGGCCGACGCCCGCGCCGACCGGACCGGCGGCGGCAAGCTGGGCCTGGCGCTGCGGCCCCTGGAGCGGGACGAGGCCCGCGCCTCGGGGATCGGCGCCGGCCTGGTGGTCGAGGACGTCAGCGGCGCCGCCGAACGCGCCGGCGTGCAGCCGGGCGACGTGGTGCTGGCGGTGAACGGCACGCCGGCCAGGAACGTCGAGCAGGTCCGCTCGGTGGTGGCCAAGGCCGACAAGTCGGTCGCGCTGCTGATCCAGCGCGGCGACGAGAAGATCTTCGTGCCGGTGCGGATCGGATAAAGCAACCGGGCCGGGCAGCTTCGCGCGGCCCGGCCCAGTGCGGTTCAGTGCGCGCCGGCGGCCGCGTCGGCGCCGGCCGCGCTGCGTTGCGGGTGGCTGAGCCAGACGAACGGGATCAGCACCAGGAACAGCGCGGCGGAGATGTAGAAGATGTCGTCGGCGGCGAGCATGAAGGCCTGCTGGTCGACCAGCCGGTTGACGAACGCCAGCGCCTGGTCGGCCGGCATCCCGCCGGCGCCGAGGCCCGACAGGGTCGACTGCACCGCCGGATTGGACGGGTTCACGCTCTCGGCCAGGTGCGCGTGGTGCATCGCGGCCCGGCTCTCCCACAGCGTGGTCGAGATCGAGGTGCCGAAAGCGCCGGCCGTGATCCGCGCGAAGTTGGTCAGGCCCGAGGCGGCCGGGATCTTCTCGGGCGCCAGGCCCGACAAGGTGATGGTCACCAGCGGGATGAAGAAGAACGCCATCGCCAGCCCCTGGATGATCGTCGGGATCATGATGGTCCAGAAGTCGGCCTGGGTGTTGAAGCGCGAGCGCAGCCACAGCACCAGCGCGAACACGATGAAGGCGAAGGTGGCGTAGCGGCGCGGATCGACCTTGGCGACGGTCTTGCCGACGATCGGCGAGAACACCAGCGCCAGCATGCCCACCGGCGCCATGATCATCCCGGCGTCGGTGGCGGTGTACCCCATGAACTGCTGCAGCCACAGCGGCAGCAGCACCACGTTGCCGAAGAACAGGCCGTAGGCGACGGCCGTCGTCACCGTGCCGGTCCAGAAATTGCGGCGGGCGAACAGGCGCAGGTCGACCACGGGGTGGTCGTCGGTCAGCTCCCAGACCAGGAAGAAGGCGAAGCCGACGCCGGCCACCACCGCCAGCGACACCACCAGCGGCGAGTGGAACCAGTCGTGCTCCTTGCCGATGTCCAGCATGATCTGCAGCGCGCCGATCCACAGCACCAGCAGCGCCAGCCCCACCGAGTCGATCGGCAGCTTGTGCGTCTGGCTCTCGCGCTTGTGGTAGATGCCCCAGGAGGCAAGCGCCGCGACGATGCCGACCGGGATGTTGATGTAGAAGATCCAGGGCCAGCTCATGTTGTCGGTGATCCAGCCGCCCAGCAGCGGTCCCATCACCGGCGCGATCAGCGTCGTCATCGCCCACATCGCCATCGCCAGCCCGGCCAGCGCCTTCGGGTAGCTGGAAAGCAGCAGCGACTGCGACAGCGGGATCATCGGGCCGGCGACGAAGCCCTGCAGCGCGCGGAAGGCGATCAGCATCGTCATGTTGGGCGCCAGGCCGCACAGGAACGAGGCGATCACGAACAGGATCACGCTGCCGACGAACAGGCGCACCTGCCCGAAGCGCTGCGCCAGCCAGCCGGTCAGCGGCACGGCGATCGCATTGGCGACGGCAAAGCTGGTGATGACCCAGGTGCCCTGGTTCGGACTGACCGCGAGGTCGCCGGCGATGGCGGGCAGCGAGACGTTGGCGATCGAGGTGTCCAGCACGTTCATGAAGGTGGCCGCGGACAGGGCGACCGTGCCCCACAGCCGGGCGGAGCCTTCCAGCGGCGGCAGGGGCGCAGCGGGCGCGGCCATCTCAGTGGCCGGCCGATGCGGTGCGGGCGATCGGCGCCGGCACCTTGGCAGCGGCAGCGGGCGCCTGCGCCGGCGCGCGGCCGCCGAGGTTGGCCGCGATCACGCGCTGCACTTCGGCGTCGGCGCCCTGGTCGTAGGCGGCGTAGACCTGGGTCTGCGCCACCGGCGCCGAGCGCGTCGCGTCGGCCAGCGTCTTGCCGTCCTGCTTGCTGACGTCGACTTCGGCGTCCATCGACAGGCCGACCCGCAGCGGATGGCCGGCGATCTCGTTGGGATCGAGCGCGACCCGCACCGGCACCCGCTGCACCACCTTGATCCAGTTGCCGGTGGCGTTCTGCGCCGGCAGCAGCGCGAACGCGGAGCCGGTGCCCGCGCCCAGCCCGGCGACGGTGCCGTGGTATTCGACGCGCTTGCCGTACAGGTCGGCGGTGAGCTTCACCGGCTGGCCGAGGCGGATCTTGCGCAGCTGGCCTTCCTTGAAGTTGGCGTCCACCCAGACCTGGCGTAGCGGAATGATCGACATCAGCGGCGCGCCGGCCGCCACGCGCTGGCCCACCTGCACGGTGCGCTTGGCGACGTAGCCGTCGATCGGCGCCGGCAGCGCGGCGCGCTGGCTGGCCAGCCAGGCCTCGCGCACCTTGGCCGCGGCCGCCAGCACGCTCGGATGCTGCTGGACGCTGGTGCCCTCGGTCATCGCCTGGTTGCTGGCCAGCTGCTCGCGGGCGCCGGCGACCCCGGCCTGCGCCGCCGCCAGCGCGCTCTTCGCGTTGGCCAGCTGCGTCATCGCGTGGTTCAGTTCCTCCTTCGACACCGCGCCGTTGCCGACCAGGGACTGGCGACGCGCCAGGTCGTCGCCGGCGCGCGCCACTTCGGCCTGGGCCTTGCCGATGTCGGCCTCGCGCAGGCGCACCTGCGACGCCAGCGACGCGTTGTTGGCGTACAGCGTGCGCACCTGGCGCACGGTCTGGCCCAGGTTGGCCTCGGCCTGCTCCAGCGCCACCTTCGCATCGGCCGGATCGAGCTGCACCAGCGGCTGGCCGGCCTTCACGAAATCGGTGTCGTCGGCATAGATCGCCATCACGGTGCCGCCGGTCTGCGGCGTGATCTGCACCACGTTGCCCTGCACGTAGGCGTTGTCGGTGGATTCGTAGTGGCTCGCGACCAGCCATTCATAGGCGCCCCAGCCGAGGCCGGCCAGCACCACCACGGCGGCGAGCGCGGTGAGCGCCTTGCGGCGGCGCGGATTGCCGGTGCTGGCCGGCGCGGGGGACTGCAGTTCGTTGCTCATGTTCTGGTCTCGGGTGGAATCACTTCGAAGTCGATGCGGCGACGGCCGCGGCCGGTGCCGGGTCGGGACGGGCGCCGCCGCCGAGGGCGCGGGCCAGCCCCACCTGCGTGTCGGCGGCACGCGCGGCGAGGTCGACCGCCAGGCGCCGCTGGTTCAGCACCGCCGTCTCGGCCGTGAGCACGTGCAGATAGGTGCCCAGGCCGGCCCGGTAGCGCTGGCGCGCGAGTTCGTAGGCGGCCTCGGCCGAGGCCTGGGCGTCGCGCTGCTGCGCCTGCTGGCGGGCGATCGATTGCGCCGAGGCCACCTGGTCGGCGGTGTCGCGGATCGCGTCCAGCACCGCGGCGTTGTAGCTCTCGATCGCCGCGTCCAGGTCGGCCGTCTTGCCGCGCAGGTTCGCGCGCAGCCGGCCGGCATCGAAGATCGGCAGATGGACCGCCGGGCCGAGCGACCACTGCGTGCTGCCCAGGTCCAGCAGCTTGTTCAGGCCGAAGCTGGACAGCCCGACCAGGCCGACGATGTTGACGCTCGGATAGAACTGCGCCTTGGCGCCGCGCACGTCCTGGCCTGCGGCTTCGACGCGCCAACGGGCGGCGACGACGTCGGCGCGCTGGCCCAGCAGGTCGCTCGGCAGCTGCGCCGGCAGCGGCAGCGCCTTCAGGCGGGCGAGCGACGGCTGGGTGGTGACGACCTCGCGGTTGCCCTGGCCGGTGAGCGCCGCCAGCGCGTGCTGCGCCAGCGCCGCCTGCTCGCGCAGGGCTTCGATCTGCTGGCGGGTCTCCGGCAGCGCGCCTTCGCTCTGTCGCAGTTCCAGATTGGTGTCGAGGCCGGCACGCACGCGGTCGCCGACCAGCCGCAGCGACTCCTCGCGCTGCGCCAGCGTGCGCTGCGCGACGGCCAGCTGGTCGTTCGCGCGGGCCAGTTGCAGGTAGGCCCGCGCCACGTTGCTGGCCAGCAGCACCCGGGCGGCCTGGGTGTCGGCCTCGGCGGCGCGCGAGGCGCCGAGCGCCGCTGCCAGCGCCGCCTGGTGCCGGCCGAAGAAATCGAGCTCCCAGCTGCCGGAGACGCCGAGGTCGGCCGTGGTCCGGTTGGAGCCGGCGATCGGCGGCGGATACAGGCCGTTTTCCGTGAAGTGCTGGCGCGTGGCGCTGGCATTGCCGTTGACCTGCGGCTCGCCGTTGGCGCGAGCGCCTTCGGCGGCGGCCTGGGCCCGCGCCAGCCGCGCCTGCGCGAGCTGCAGGCTCGGATGGCCGGCCAGCGCCTGCGCGATCAAGGCATCGAGCTGCTGGTCGCCGAACTCGCGCCACCACGCGTCGCCGACGCGAAAGGCGGACCCGGCGGGAGCGGCGCCGAGGCCGACCGATTCGGCGCTGCGCAGCGCGGACTGCGGCGCGATGCCGCCCATGTTGGCGCAGCCCGCCAGGGCCAGCGCGGCGGCGAGCGCCGCCAGCCGGGGGAAGGTGGAAGTGGTTTTCATGATTGGGTCTCGCGCTGGGCGTGCAGGTCCTGCGCATTGCGCAGCATGCGTTCGAGCATGTCGCGCAGCTGCTGCCACTCTTCGGAGGTGAACCCGCGCAGCGCCGCGTTCTGGACGCCACACAGCACCGCGGGCACGTTCTGGACCGCGGCCCTGCCCTCGTCGGTGAGTTCGAGGTTGACGACCCGGCGGTCGGCGCTGGAGCGCACGCGGCGCACCAGCCCCTTGGCCTCCAGCCGGTCGAGCAGGCGGGTCATGCCGCCGGTGTCGAGCTGGCAGGCCCGCGCCAGCTCCGCCACGGTCGACACGCTGCCCAGGTGCAGCTTGTACAGCGGCAGCCACTGCGCGTTGGTCAGGCCGCAGGAGTCGAACTGGCGCTCGATCTCGCCGGACAGCTCGTGCACGATGCGGCGCATCAGGAAGCCGACGCTCTCCTGCGGCCGGTACGCCGCGGGGCGATAGAAGGCCGTCGGCGCGGCCGCTGGCGGCCGGGTGGATTTGCGGGACTCGGACATGGGGCGCGATTATTAGTTGCCTAGGCAGATATTGTCAAGTCTTCCTTTGCCTCGGCAATTTTGACTACACTGCCGCCATGGCTGCTCCCTCCTCGCTGCCCGCCAAGGGCTCGCCCCGATCGCTGAGCGGTCTGCTCCCCTTCATGCGCCCCTACCGCGGCCGCATCGGCCTGGCCGGCCTGTTCCTGCTGCTGGCCGCGGGGGCCACCCTGCTCTTTCCGGTGGCCCTGCGCAGCCTGATCGACGCCGGCCTGAGCGCCGGGGCGAAAGGACAGCAGCTGGTGGCCCTGCGCTCGCATTTCCTCGAGCTCTTCGGCGTGGCCGTGGCGCTGGGCCTGGCGTCGGCGGCGCGCTTCTACATGGTGAGCTGGCTCGGCGAGCGCGTGACGGCCGACCTGCGCGACGCCGTCTATGCCCACGTGCTGGCGCAGAGCCCGGAGTTCTTCGAGACGACCCAGACCGGCGAGGTGCTGTCGCGGCTGACGACCGACACGACCCTGGTGCAGACCGTGGTCGGCTCGCAATTGAGCCTCGGTCTGCGCAACCTGGTGATGGGCACCGGCGCGCTGGGCATGCTGGTCTGGACCAATCCGCAGGTGATGACCCAGGTGCTGCTGATCATCGTGCTGGTGGTGCTGCCGACGACGTGGTTCGGGCGGCGCGTGCGGCGGCTGTCGCGCGCCAGCCAGGACCGGGTGGCCGATTCCAGCGCGATCGCGGCCGAAGTGCTGAACGCGATCCCGGTGGTGCAAAGCTACACCGCGGAATCGCGCGAGGCCGACCGCTTCCACCACGCCACCGAGAGCGCCTTCCGCACCGGCGTGCGCCGCACCAGGGCCCGCGCCGTGCTGGTCGCCTTCATCATCATCTCCACCGCCGCCCTGCTGCTGTGGGGCTTGTACCAGGGCACGCAGGCGGTGATCGCCGGGACCATGACGGCCGGGCATCTGGGCGAGACGGTGGTGTACGTGATCATCCTGGCCGGCGCGGTGGGGGTGCTGGGCGAGGTGTACGGCGACCTGCTGCGCGCCGCCGGCGCCACCGAACGCCTGATGGAATTGCTGGACAGCCGCTCGCCGGTCGCCTCGCCGGCAGCCCCCGTCGCGCCGGCGCCCGCGGCCGCCGGCAGCGCGGTGGCGTTCGAGGCCGTGACCTTTCACTATCCGTCACGCCCGGCGACGCCGGCGCTCAGGGAGTTCAGCCTGCCGGTGGCCGCCGGCGAGACACTGGCCCTGGTGGGGCCGAGCGGCGCCGGCAAGAGCACGGTGTTCCAGCTGCTGCTGCGCTTCTACGACCCGCAAGCCGGCCAGATCGTGCTCGACGGCGTGCCCACGCGCCAGCTGGCGCTGCACGAGCTGCGCTCGCGCATCGGCATCGTGCCGCAGGACGCGGTGATCTTCTCGGCCAGCGCGCTGGAGAACATCCGCTACGGGCGCCCGGACGCCGGCGACGAGGCGGTCGTGGCCGCCGCGCGCGCCGCCTTCGCCCACGACTTCATCGCCGCGCTGCCGCAGGGCTACGACACGTTCCTCGGCGAGCGCGGGGTGCGGTTGTCGGGCGGCCAGCGCCAGCGGATCGCCATCGCCCGCGCGATCCTGAAGAATCCGCCGCTGCTGCTGCTCGACGAAGCCACCAGCGCCCTGGACGCCGAGAGCGAACGCATGGTGCAGGCGGCGCTGGAGTCGGCGATGCGCGATCGCACGACGCTGGTGATCGCCCACCGGCTGGCCACGGTGCAGCGCGCCGACCGCATCGTGGTGCTGGACCACGGCCGCATCGTGGAGCAGGGAACGCACGAGTCGCTGCTGGCCGCCAACGGCGTCTACGCCCGGCTGGCGGCGCTGCAGTTCATGGATTGAAGCGGGAGCGGACTCCTGAACGCAGAGGACGCAAAGGACTCGCAGAGGACGCAGGGGAAGAGAACATCAAGGGATTTCTCTGCGTCCTTTGCGCATTCTCTGCGACCTCTGCGTTCAAGGGAATTGGTGTTGCGCGTGGCCGCGCGCGAAGCGCCGCCTACTGCAAAGGCTCCTTCAGGGCCTTCGGGATCGGCAGGGGCAGCACGCCGATGCCCTCCTCCAGCAGCGCCCGGGTCTGCTCGGGCGTGGCCTGGCCGCGGATGCCGCGCTCCCCGGCCTCGCCGTAGTGGATCTTGCGCGCCTCCTCGGCGAAGCGCTCGCCGACGTCCTCGGTGTTGGCCATCACGTGGCGCACCATCTTCAGCCAGGCGGCCTGCAGGCCCGCGTCGGGCGTGGCCATCACTTCCTGCTTGCCGGCGGGCGCCGGCGCGGCCGCGCCGAGGTTCAGCCGCGGCGCGCTCAGCAGCTTGACGACGGCCCGGTCGCCGCACAGCGGGCATTCGACCAGGCCGCGGCCCAGCTGCCCCTGGAATTCTTCTTCCGAGGCGAACCAGCCTTCGAACTGGTGGTGGGCGGAACACTGGAGGTCAAGCACCTTCATGGCAATGCAATTATGTCCTCCAGTCGAGTTTCCAAGCCCCCGCCAGGACGTTCTGCAGCCACAGTGCGCCCACCAGCGTCTTGGAATCGGTGATGGTGCCGTCGCCGCACCACGCGATCAGCTGCTGCGGGGTGGCGGTGACGACTTCCAGGAACTCCTCGTCGTCCAGCCGCCGTTCCTGCAGCTGCAGCCCGCGCGCGAACCACAGCTCGATGAACTCGGTGGAGTACGAGATCACCGGGTGCAGCACGCAGGCACGGGCCCACTCGCGCGCGGTGTAGCCGGTTTCCTCCAGCAGCTCGCGCCGGCCGCAGGCCAGCGGATCCTCGCCCGGATCGAGCTTGCCGGCCGGGAATTCCAGCATCACGCGGCGCATCGGCCAGCGGTACTGGCGCTCCAGCACGAGCCGGCCGTCGTCGAGCAGCGGGATCATGCACACGGCGCCCGGATGCTTGACGTATTCGCGGGTGGCCGAGCCGCCGTCGGGCAGGCGGACGGTGTCGCGAAAGGCATGCAGGAAGTTGCCCTTGAGGATTTCCTCGCTCGCGAGCGGCTGCTCGATCAGGTGGCGGTCGTCGGAAGTCGGTTTCAATTCGGGTTCCCCGGTTGGGAGGCAGCGCCAAACGAAGATGCCGCCCGCAGGCGGCATCTTGCTCGCGCCGGGGCGCCTCAGGTGCTCAGCATCTTGACGATCGACTGCGCGCACAGCGCCATCAGGCCGCCGGGCAGGATGCCCAGGATCAGCACCAGCGCGCCGTTGAGCGAGAGCACCACCCGCACCTCGGGCGAGGCCGACACCGTGGTCGCCGTGATCGGGGCGTCGAAGTACATCACCTTCACCACCCGCAGGTAATAGAACGAGCCGATCAGCGACATGATCACCGCGAAGATGGCGAGCCAGAGGTACGGCTCCTGGCCCGAGGCGATCAGCGCCTGCAGCACCGCCAGCTTGGCATAGAAGCCGACCAGCGGCGGGATGCCGGCCAGCGAGAACATGCACACGGCCATGACGCCGGCGTACAGCGGGCTGCGCTGGTTCAGGCCCGCCAGGTCGGCGATCTCCTCGCTCTCGAATCCTTCGCGCGCCAGCAGCAGGATGACGCCGAAGCTGGCGAGCGTCGTCAGCACGTAGGTGATGATGTAGAACATCGCCGAGCTGTAGGCGTTGGCGGCCGACAGCGTCTTGCCGCCGACCACGCCCGACAGCAGGCCGAGCAGCACGAAGCCCATCTGCGAGATGGTGGAGTAGGCCAGCATCCGCTTCAGGTTGGTCTGCGCGATGGCCGCCAGGTTGCCGATCAGCAGCGAGCCGATCGCCATGATCGCCAGCATCTGCTGCCAGTCGATCGCCAGCGGCAGCAGGCCTTCGACCAGCAGCCGGATCGCGATCGCGAACGCGGCCAGCTCCGGCGCGCTGCCGATCATCACCGTGACGGCCGTCGGCGCGCCCTGGTAGACGTCGGGGATCCACATGTGGAACGGCGCCGCGCCCAGCTTGAAGGCCAGCCCGGCGACGATGAACACCAGGCCGAACACCAGCACCTGGTGCTTCACCTGGCCGGAGTTGACGATCTTGAAGACGGTGGAAATGTCGAGCGAGCCGGTGGCGCCGTACAGCATCGACATGCCGTAGAGCAGGAAGCCGCTGGCCATCGCGCCGAGCACGAAGTACTTCATCGCCGCCTCGGTCGAGGCGCCGTGGTCGCGGCGCAGCGCCACCAGCGCGTAGCTGGACAGCGTCAGCAGTTCCAGGCCGAGGTAGATCACCAGGAAGTTGCTGCCCGAGATCATCACGAAGATGCCCAGCAGCGAGAACAGCGCCAGCGTGAACAGCTCGCCGCCGCGCAGCATGTCGCGGTCGGCGGCGTACGGACGGCCGTACACCAGGCACACCAGCATCGCGATCGAGGCGAAGCACTTGAGCCAGTTGCCCATCGCATCGACCACGATCATGTTGCCGAAACCGTAGGCGGTGCCGCCGTCCGCGGCGGCCGAGCCGGTCATGAACGCGACGACGGCCAGCGTGGCGACCGAGAGCACGTAGGTGAGCGTGCGGCGGGCGCTGGTCACGCCCAGGTCGACCATGGCGATGACGCACGCCATCACCAGCAGCACCAGTTCGGGGTAGATCGTCGTCCAGCTGAGTTGTTCAATCATTTTGAGTCGTCCTGCCCGGGCTCACAGTTTCGAAGTGGCGACGTGCTTGAGGAAGTCGACCACCGACGCGTTCATGATGTCCGTGTACGGTTTCGGATAGATGCCCATCGCGAGCACCGCGACCGCCAGCAGCGCCAGCATCAGGAATTCGCGGCTGTTGATGTCGGTGAGCTGGCGCACGTGGTCGTTGCCGACCGGTCCCAGGTACACCCGCTTGAACATCCACAGCGTGAAGGAGGCGCTCAGGATCAGCGAGGTGGCCGCCGTCGCGGCGACCCAGAAGTTGGCACGCACCGAGCCCAGGATCACCATCCACTCGCCGACGAAACCGGCCGTGGCCGGCAGTCCGCTGTTGGCCATGGCGAACAGCAGCGCGAACGCGGTGAAGTTGGGCATGGTGTTGACCACGCCGCCGTAGCTGGCGATCTGGCGCGAGTGCATCCGGTCGTACAGCACGCCGATGCACAGGAACATCGCGGCGGAGGTGAAGCCGTGGGCGATCATCTGGATGATGCCGCCGGCCACGCCGATGTCGTTGAAGATGAAGAAACCCAGCGTCACGAAGCCCATGTGGGCCACCGACGAATAGGCCACCAGCTTCTTCATGTCCTGCTGCACCATCGCCACCAGGCCGACGTAGACCACCGCGATCAGCGACAGGCCGATCATCAGCCACGACCACTGGTGGGCCGCGTCGGGGGCGATCGGCATCGAAAAGCGCAGGAAGCCGTAGGCGCCGAGCTTCAGCATGATGGCCGCCAGCACCGCCGAGCCGCCGGTGGGCGCCTCCACGTGCACGTCGGGCAGCCAGGTGTGCACCGGCCACATCGGCACCTTCACGGCGAAAGCGGCGAAGAAGGCGAAGAACAGCAGCGTCTGCGCCAGGCTCGACAGCGGCAGCTTGTGCCAGGTGAGGATGTCGAAGCTGCCGCCGGACTGGGTGTACAGGAAGATCAGCGCGATCAGCATCAGCAGCGAGCCGAGCAGCGTGTACAGGAAGAACTTGAACGCCGCGTAGATCTTGTTCGGGCCGCCCCACACCCCGATGATCAGGTACATCGGAATCAGGGTCGCCTCGAAGAAGGTGTAGAACAGGATGCCGTCGAGCGCGGCGAACACGCCGATCATCAGCCCCGACAGGATCAGGAAGGCGGCCATGTACTGGTTGACGCGCTCGGTGATCGACTCCCAGCTGGCGATGATCACGATCACCGTGATGAACGCCGTCAGCAGCACGAACCAGAACGAGATCCCGTCGATGCCCAGGTGGTAGTTGACGTTGAAGCGGTCGATCCAGGGCGCCTTCTCGACGAACTGCATCGCGGAGGTGGCGGTGTCGAAGCCCGAGTAGAGCGGCAATGTCACCGCCAGCCCGGCCAGCGCGCCGATCAGCGCGATCCAGCGCACCATCCGGGCCTGGTCGTCCCGTCCCAAAGCCAGCAGCACAGCACCGAAGAAGACCGGTGTCCAGATGGCGAGGCTCAGCAAACCCATTTTGTTCTTCCGTCTTTGCTTGTGTTCAGGTGGGCGGCGTCTTCAGCGGTTGAGCCAGACGAACCACGTCATCAGCACGAACACGCCGATGATCATCGCGAATGCGTAGTGGTAGATGTAGCCGGTCTGCACCCAGCGGACCACGCCGGCGACCCAGCCGACGGCGCGCGCGCTGCCGTTGACCAGCGCGCCGTCGATCACGCCCTCGTCGCCGCCGCGCCAGAGGCCGCGCCCCAGCAGCCGCGCGCCGCGGGCGATGACGTTCTCGTTGAACCAGTCGAAGTAGTACTTGTTCTCGAGGATCGTGTAGATCGGGCTGAAGATGCGCTTGATCGCGGCCGGCAGCGCCGGGTTGACCAGGTACATGTACCAGGCGGCGACGACGCCGGCCAGCGACAGCCAGAACGGCAGCGCCGTGAAGCCGTGGATCGCCATCTGCACCGGGCCGTGGAATTCGCGGGCCAGGTCGGCCATGGCCGGATGCTTGTCGGCGTCGATCAGGATCGCGTCCTTCAGGAAACCGCTGTACAGCATCGGCTCGATCGTCAGGAAGCCGATCACCACCGAAGGCAGCGCCAGCAGGATCAGCGGCACCGTCACGACCCAGGGCGACTCGTGCGGGTGGTGCTGCTCGCCGTGGCCGTGCGCATCGTGGCCGTGGCCGTGGTGGGCATCGGGGTTCTGGTCGAAACGCTCCTTGCCGTGGAACACCAGGAAGTACATCCGGAACGAGTAGAAGGCCGTGACGAACACGCCGGCGGTCACCGCGAAGTAGGCGAAGCCGTGGCCGGGGATGTGGCTGGCGTGGACGGCCTCGATGATGCTGTCCTTGGAGTAGAAGCCGGCGAAGAACGGCGTGCCGATCAGGGCCAGCGAGCCGAGCAGCGAGGTGATCCACGTGATCGGCATG
>NZ_DATMHS010000035.1:0-5469 GCF_035554825.1 Ramlibacter sp.
GCTTCGAAGGCTCGGGCCTGGTCGCGGTGGCCCTGCTCGTGCTGAGTGCCGCGGTGGTGTTCCGCTTCTCGTGGGCCCACGTGGCCGAGCGCATCGGCGCCCGCATCGAGGCCCTCGTGCAGAAGCGACGCGAGAAGCGCGAGATCGCGGAGGATGTCGCGCTGGGCCAGCAGGCGGCGCGTGAGCGCGAGGAGACCGTGCAGGTCGAACGCGTGGAGATCGAGGAGCACCACCCGACGCCCGTGCTGATCGAGCCGGTGGTCGCGGCGGTGCCCAAGAGCGAGCGCGTGGCCAAGGAACGGCAGAAGCCGCTGTTCACCGAGCTGCCCGACAGCAAGCTGCCGCAGGTCGACCTGCTCGACGCTGCGCAGGCGCGCCAGGAAACCGTGTCCGCCGACACACTGGAGATGACCAGCCGGCTGATCGAGAAGAAGCTCAAGGACTTCGGGGTCGAGGTCCGCGTCGTGCTCGCGCAGCCCGGACCCGTGATCACCCGCTACGAGATCGATCCCGCCACCGGCGTGAAGGGCTCGCAGGTGGTGAACCTGGCCAAGGACCTGGCGCGCTCGCTCAGCCTGGTGTCGATCCGCGTGGTCGAGACCATCCCCGGCAAGGCGCACATGGCGCTGGAACTGCCGAACGCCAAGCGGCAGTCGATCCGCCTGTCGGAGATCCTGGGCTCGCAGGTGTACAACGAGGCCAAGTCGATGCTCACGATGGGCCTGGGCAAGGACATCGTGGGCAATCCCGTGGTCGCCGACCTCGCGAAGATGCCGCACGTGCTGGTGGCCGGCACCACCGGTTCGGGCAAGTCGGTGGGCATCAACGCCATGATCCTGTCGTTGCTGTACAAGGCCGAAGCGCGCGACGTGCGGCTGCTGATGATCGACCCCAAGATGCTGGAGATGTCGGTCTACGAAGGCATCCCGCACCTGCTGTGCCCGGTCGTCACCGACATGCGCCAGGCCGCGAACGGGCTGAACTGGTGCGTCGGCGAGATGGAACGCCGCTACAAGCTCATGAGCAAGATGGGCGTGCGCAACCTGAGCGGCTACAACCACAAGCTGGATGAAGCGAAGGCGCGCGGCGAACTGATCGGCAACCCGTTCAGCCTGACCCCGGACAGCCCGGAGCCGCTCGACCGCCTGCCGCACATCGTGGTGGTGATCGACGAGCTGGCCGACCTGATGATGGTCGTCGGCAAGAAGATCGAGGAGCTGATCGCGCGGCTGGCGCAGAAGGCCCGCGCGGCCGGCATCCACCTGATCCTGGCGACGCAGCGCCCCAGCGTCGACGTGATCACGGGCCTGATCAAGGCCAACATCCCGACCCGGATCGCGTTCCAGGTCTCCAGCAAGATCGACAGCCGCACCATCCTCGACCAGATGGGCGCCGAAGCGCTGCTCGGCATGGGCGACATGCTGTACATGGCCAGCGGCACCGGGCTGCCGACCCGCGTGCACGGCGCCTTCGTCAGCGACGAGGAAGTGCACCGCGTGGTGTCGTACCTGAAGGAGCAGGGCGGCGAGCCGAACTACATCGAAGGCATCCTCGAGGGTGGGACCGTGGACGACGACGGCGACCTGCTGGGCGGCGACGGCGCTTCGGGCGAGAAGGACCCGATGTACGACCAGGCCGTGGAAGTGGTGCTGAAGAACCGCAAGGCGAGCATCTCGCTGGTCCAGCGGCACCTGAAGATCGGCTACAACCGCGCCGCGCGGCTGGTGGAGGACATGGAAAAGGCCGGGCTGGTCAGCGCCATGAGCGGCAGCGGCCAGCGCGAGATCCTGGTGCCCAGCCGCACGGAGTAGGCCGGGGCGTTCCGGGCAGTTGTCCGACCCGACCGTGGGACCCAGGCCGATGGGCCGGCGCCTTCCGGCAGGAGACACTCCTTGAAACAGATGTCCTGCCCCGCTTGACCGGGCAGCCATGTGGGTGGGTGATGCTGCCGGCTCACCGCTTCGCCTGCCTGCGACAGGTCCGCCCGCACAACACGACCATTCGCCCTGGAGTTCCATGAAACGATCGATTGCATTCCTTCTCCTCAGCGGCTGCCTGCTGGCGGCGCAGGCCTCCGGCCTGGACGCGCTGGAGCACTTCGTCAAGTCGGTCAAGACCGGCCGCGCCGAGTTCACCCAGGTCGTCACCTCGCCGGCGCGCGAGGGCCAGACCGCCAAGACGAAGAAGTCGGCGGGCACCTTCGAGTTCGCCCGCCCGAACCGTTTTCGCTTCAATTACAAGAAGCCGTTCGAGCAGACCATCGTCGCCGACGGCCAGACGCTCTGGCTGTACGACGCCGACCTGCGGCAGGTGACCGCCCGCAAGCAGGCGCAGGTGCTGGGATCGACACCGGCGGCCCTGATCGCTTCCGCGCCCGACCTGGCGACCTTGCGCCGGGACTTCGACCTGCAGGCGGCCGCCGACCAGGGCGGGCTGCAGTGGGTGCAGGCCACGCCCAGGGCCAAGGAGGGGCAGCTCCACAGCATGCGCGTCGGCTTCCGCGGGGATGAGCTGGCGGCGCTGGAGATCCTGGACAGCTTCGGCCAGCGCTCGCTGCTGACCTTCGACAAGATGGAAGCCAACGCGGCCGTGGGCCCGGAGGTGTTCAACTTCAAGCCACCGCAGAACGCGGACGTCGTGAAGCAGTAGGGGTTTGTCTCTTGCGGTTACCAGACGTGTTTCGTATAACGCGATGTTTCGCCAACAGCGCGTTTGGGAGCCGTCATGGAGATCCAGGGCAGCGCAGCCGATGACTTTCTGACCGGAACATCCAGCGCCGACCAGCTCCGCGGCGGGGCCGGCAACGACACCCTGCTGGGCGCAGCCGGCGACGACCTGCTCGAAGGTGGCCCCGGCGACGATTGGCTGCAGGGCGGCAGCGGCAGCGATTCCCTGGACGGCGGGGCCGGGCTCGGCGACACCGCCGACTACTCCGATGCGCCCGGCGCCGTCGGCGTCAATCTCTGGTGGAACGTCCAGACCGGCGATGCCGCCGGCGACAGCCTCACCAACATCGAGCACCTCACCGGCTCGGCCTTCGACGACGCGCTGTTCGGCAACGAGTTCGGCAATTCGATCGCCGGCGGCGCCGGCAACGACACGATCTACGGCCTGTCCGGCAACGACACGCTGTCCGGCGGCACCGGCAGCGACTGGCTGGACGGCGGCAGCGGCGCGGCCGACTTCGCCAGCTACGCCGACGCCACGGCGGCGGTGGACGCCGACCTGGGGATCGGCAGCGCGACCGGCGGCGCCGGCAGCGACACGCTGGTCAACATCGAGGGCCTGATCGGATCGGCCTTCGGCGACCGGCTGAACGGCGACGACTGGGACAACATCCTGCGCGGCGGTGCCGGCAACGACACCTTGAACGGCGGCGCCGGAGACGACGTCATCGCCGGCGGTTCGGGCGACGACGCCATCCAGGGCGGGATCGGCAGCGACACGGCGGACTATTCCGTCGCCGGCAGCGCCTCCGGCGTGGTCGTCGACCTGGTCGCCGGCGCGGCGTCGGGCGGCGCCGGCAGCGACACGCTCGGCGGCATCGAGAACGTCGTCGGCTCCGGCTTCGGCGACGCGATCACCGGCAACGCGGGGCCCAATTTCCTCGATGGCCGCGCCGGTGACGACCTGCTGACAGGCGGGGCGGGGCGCGACAGCTTCGTCGGCGGCGAGGGCAACGACAGCATCGACGGCGGCGCGATTCTCGATCGCGTCACCTACAGCGACCTGAACAGCGTCAGCTATGCCGCCTCCACCGCGGGCGTGCAGATCGATCTGGCCGCCGGCATCGGCACCGACGGCCTGGGCGGCGTGGACAGCCTGGCGAACATCAACGCCGTGATCGGGTCGGCGTTCGGCGACACGCTGCTGGGCAGCAGCGATGCGACGCTGTTCGAACTGTTCGAGGGCGGCCTGGGCAACGACAGCATCGATGGCGGGGCTCTCGATCCCGTGCTGCAGCGCAATTCCAACCAGGTCACCTACGCCGCGGCGATCGGCGCCGTCAGCGTCGACCTGGCCGCGGGCACCGCGTCCGGCGCGGCCGGCGCCGATACGCTGCTGCACATCAACCAGGTGATCGGCAGCAGCTTCGCCGACACGCTGCTTGGTTCCGACAGCGCGATGCCGGAGCTGTTCGAAGGCGGCATGGGCAACGACACCATCGATGGCCGCGGTGGCCTCGACCTCGTGCGCTACGAGGCCGCGATCGCCGGCGTGAAGGTCGATCTGGCGGCCGGAACCGCCAAGGACGGCCTCGCCGGCACCGACACCCTGCTGGGCATCGAAGGCATCCAGGGATCGCGCTACAACGACGTCCTCGCCGGCGGCAACGCCGCCAACGGCGCGGGCGCGCTCGACGGCCTGGAACTCTTCACCGGCAACGCCGGGAACGACACGATCGACGGCGGCGCCGGCTACGACGTGGCCGACTACCTGACCTCGACCTCGGGCGTGATGGTGACCCTCGGCGGGGCCGGCCAGGGCAGCGCCGCCGACGGCTGGGGCGGCGTGGACGTCCTCATCAGCATCGAAGGCGTGCGCGGCTCCGCGTACAACGACTGGCTGACGGGCAGCGATACCGGCGCCGTCGAGACCTTCGAGGGCGGCGCCGGCAACGACACGATCGATGGCCGCGCCGGCCTGGACATCGTCGACTACCGGTTCGCCCCGTCCGGGACCAGCGTGGATCTGGAGGCCGGCACCGCGCTCGACGGCTACGGCGCCAGAGACATGCTGAGCAACATCGAGGACGTGCGCGGTTCGACCTTCGCCGACCTGATCACCGGCACCCGCACCGCCAACCGGATCGAGGGCGGGGCCGGTGACGACACCATCGACGGCGGCGCCGGATTCGACACCGCCGTGTTCAGCGGCCCGCAGGCCGCGTACACCATCGTCAGGCGCGGCGTGTCGGTGACGGTGACCGGCCCGGACGGCGCCGACACCCTCAGCAACGTGGAAACCCTGAGCTTCAGCGACGGCGATCTGGTGCTCTGGGGTCCGGGATTGCACGGCAAGGGCGGGGCCGCGGTCGTCGGATCGTGGCCGGATCTGCTGGGGTAGGCCGCGGTCCGGCCGCCGGCCGGCGCATCTTGGCTATATTCGGCCGATGACATCGGCAGTCCCCGCCCCGCGCCAACCGCTGGCCGAACGCCTGCGCCCGCGCACGCTGGGCGAAGTGATCGGCCAGCAGCACCTGCTCGGCGAAGGCATGCCGCTGCGCATCGCCTTCGAATCCGGGCAGCCGCACAGCTGCATCCTGTGGGGGCCGCCCGGCACCGGCAAGACGACGATCGCTCGGCTGATGGCCGACGCGTTCGACGCCCAGTTCATCCAGATCAGTGCCGTGCTCGGTGGCGTCAAGGACATCCGCGAGGCCGTCGAGCAGGCGCAGCTGGCCCAGGGCACGGCCCTGGAGAACGCCGCCGGCGCTGCCGGCCGGCGCACCATCGTGTTCGTCGACGA
>NZ_DATMHS010000036.1:0-19993 GCF_035554825.1 Ramlibacter sp.
GGCAACTGGGCCTGGGGCACCAGCTGGATCAACTGGATCATCCCGTCCGGCGCCGCGATCACCACGCTGGACAGCACCTACGGCATCAGCGTGCCGAAGTAGCGGCCGCGGCCGTCAGCGCCCGCGCACGACCCCCGCGCCCACCTGCTGCGCCGCCTCCCAGGCGCCGCCCGCGAACCAGGCGTCGCCTTCGAGCCAGGCGCGCAGCATGGGCAGCGCGTCGAAGCCCCAGAACAGCTTGTCGTCCACGGCGAAGCTGGGCACGCCGAAGACGCCGAGCGCGATCGCCCGTTCGGTGTTGGCCTTGAGCTGCGCCTTCACCTCGTCGCCGCCCGGGTCCCGCGGCGGCTTCAGCACCGCGGCGAGCGCCGCCGCGCGCTGCGGGTCGGCGGCGTCGGCGCCGCCGCGCCACACATGCCTGAAGATCGTTTCGCACGCATAGCGGTTGGCCGCGCCGCCCTGCCCGCACGCGACGGCGAGCCGCAGCAAGGCGAGCGGATTGAACGGGTGGGCCGCCGGCAGCTGCAGCTCGATGCCGGCGCGGTGGGCATGCCACAGCACCTGGCGATAGGTCCAGTCGCGCTTGGGCGCGATCTCGGCGGGACCGAGCTGCCCATGATGCTTCAGGATGCCGGCAAACAGCACCGGCCGGTACTCGACGCTGTAGCTCAGTCCCTGCAGCGCCTGCGGCAGCTGCTCGAACGCGAGGTACGCGTACGGCGAGATGAAATCGAGAAAGAACGTGATCTGTTTCATTCCTGCGCTCCCGCTGCCCGGTTCGCCACCGCGCGCCGACCCGACCCGGCCGCGTCCAGGCGGGCGCGCTGGCCGATCCGGCGCCACACCTCGCGCCTGCCGGCGTCGTCCAGCCGCGACCATGCCGCGATCTCGTCGATGGTGCGGCAGCACCCTTCGCACAGGCCGCTGGCCGGATCCATCCGGCAGATCGAGACGCAGGGCGACGGCACCTCGCCTGCCGGCGCGGCAGCCACCGCGCGGGCCCTGGCTTCGAGTTCCGGGTGCGCCGCCATCACTGGCCGGCCGGCGCCTGCACGACGTCGGCCACCGGCGCGCCGGTCAGGCGCTCCAGGTCCTGCGGCCGCAACTTGAACACGCCGTGCGGATGTCCCGCGGCGGCCCAGATCTCCTCGAAGCGGAACAGCTCGCGGTCGATCAGGGTCACCGGCGGCTGCGCATGCGCCAGCGGCGAGACCCCGCCGATCGAATAGCCGGTGCTGCGCTTGACGAACTCGGCGTCGGCGCGGCCGGTCTTGCCGACCAGCGCGTCGACCTTGCGCTCGTCGACGCGGCGGTCGCCCGAGGTGATCACCAGCACCGCCGCGTCATCGGCGGTGCGGCGGAAGATGATGCTCTTGGCGATCTGCCCCACGGCGATGCCCAGCGCGTCGGCGGCCTGCTGCGCCGTGCGCGCGGCGTCGCTCAGCATCACCGGCGCGTGCGGATGTCCCTGGGCCTGCAGCGCCCGCGCCACGCGCTGCACGCCCTCCGGCAACGATGTCACTTCGGCCCCGCACATGTCACTGCTGGCGCTTGTTCAGGATGGCCGTGGCGGCGCGCGAATTGGGCGTTCGCTTGAGGTAGTCGCTGATGTACTTGCCGGCGTCGATCAGCCGGTCGAGGTCGATGCCGGTTTCGATGCCCATGCCGTGCAGCATGTAGACGACGTCCTCGGTCGCCACGTTGCCGGTGGCCCCCTTGGCGTACGGGCAGCCGCCGAGGCCGGCGCAGGAGCTGTCGTACTGCCAGACGCCCAGCTGCAGGGCGGCCAGCGTGTTCGCCAGCGCCTGGCCGTAGGTGTCGTGGAAATGGCCCGAGATGTCGTCCAGGTCGTAGTGCCTGAGCGCCGCCTCCAGCGCGCGCTGCACCTTGATCGGCGTGCCGACGCCGATGGTGTCGGCCACGCCCAGGTGCTGGACCCCGATCTCCTTCATCAGCCGCGCCACCAGTTCCACGTTCGCGGGCGCGACCTCGCCTTCGTAGGGGCAGCCGACGGCCACCGACACGGCGCCGCGCACGTAGATGCCGCGCTCGCGCGCGGCGGCCACCACGGGGGCGAAGCGCTCGATGCTCTCGGCGATGGAGCAGTTGATGTTGCGGCGGCTGAAGGCCTCGCTGGCGGCGCCGAACACCACGATCTCGTCGGGACGGCTCTGGGCCGCCGCCTCGAAGCCCTTCATGTTGGGCGTGAGCACCGAGTAGCGCACGCCCGGCCGGCGCTCGATGCCGGCCATCACCTCGGCCGCGTCCGCCATCTGCGGCACCCACTTGGGCGAGACGAAGCTGGTGACCTCGATCTCCTTCAGGCCGGCGTCCTGCAGCCGCTGCACCAGGCCGATCTTGACCTCGGCCGGCACCGGCGCCTGCTCGTTCTGCAGCCCGTCGCGCGGCGCCACGTCGACGATCTTGACTTTGCTTGGCAGTTTCATGGGCTCAGTATCCTCGCTGGGGGTCGACCACGCCGGCAACGGGTTCTCCGCGCTCCAGCGCCCGGATCTTGCCGGCGATCTGGGCGATGCTCTCGTCGCGCAGGGTCCGGGCCGAGGTGTGCGGCGTGACGGCGATCTTCGGATGGCGCCAGAACGGGTGCTCCGGCGGCAGCGGCTCGGTGCGGAACACGTCGAGCGCGGCGCCGGCGAGGTGGCCGCTGTCCAGCAGGGCGAGCAGGTCGGCGTCGACCAGGTGCGCGCCGCGTGCCACGTTGATGACGTAGCCGCCGGGGCGCAGCCGGCCCAGGGTCGCGGCATTCAGGATGTTCTCGGTCCGGTCGGTCAGCGGCAGCAGGCAGACCAGCACGCGGGTGGCGGCCAGGAACTCGTCCAGCCGCGCTTGCCCGGCGATGCAGCGCACGCCCTCGATCTGCTTGGGCGTGCGGCTCCAGCCCAGCACCGGGAAGTCGAAATGCGCCACCGCCCTGGCGACGCGCTCGCCCAGCACGCCCAACCCCATCACGCCGACCGGGAAATCGGCGCGCAGCAGCGGCTTGCGGTAAGTCCACTGGCCGCGCGCGATGTCGGCGGCGTACGCGTCGAGTTCGCGGAAGTGGCGGATCAGCGCGTGGCAGACGAACTCGGCCATCTGCACCGCCATGCCGGCATCGTCGAGGCGGACCACCACGGCCCCCGGCGGCAGCCGGCGCTTGACCAGTGCGTCCACGCCGGCGCCCATGTTGAAAACGCCCTTGAGACCGGCCTGCTCGTCGAAGAACTGCTGGGGCGGCGCCCACACCACGGCGTGGTCGGCCTGGGGCGCGCCGGGTTGCCAGTTGTCGACGACGGCCTCCGGCAGCGCGGCGCGCAGGCCGGCCAGCCAGGGTTCCGGCTTGGGGCCGGGAGAACAGAAGATGATGCGCATGGTTGAAGCGATGTACGGCGGCGCCCAGGCGCCCATCCCGCGATTATTGGCGAGGTCCGCCGGCCGGCCGGGCGGCCCCGCCTGCGCTGCCCGCCGCCGCGATCAGGCCTTGGCCGTGAGGGTGAGCAGCTCCGCGCCTTCCGGCACCTGGTCGCCCGGCGCATACAGCAGCTCCGCCACCACGCCGTCGCCCGGCGCGGCGATGGTGTGCTCCATCTTCATCGCCTCCATGGTCGCCAGCACCTGGCCTTCGGTCACCTCGTCGCCCGGCTTCACGCTGAAGGACAGCACCTTGCCCGGCATCGGGGCCGTCAGCCGCCCGCCTTCGGCATGGGTCTCGCCGGCGTGGGCCAGCAGGTCGACGTTGACGATCCGGGTCGCGCCGCGGGCGCTGAACACATGGTCGGTTTCGCCTTCGGCATAGACGCTCGCCTGCAGCCGCTGGCCGGCGAAGTGCAGCTCGATTCCCGCCGGGCCGGGGGCGAACGCGAGCGCGCCCGTCACATTGCCGACCGTCAGCAGCAACGCGCCGTCGTGCAGGTAGGTGAGCTCCGCCTTCGCCCGCTCGCCATGGAAGTCGAACTCGAACCGCCGCAGCCGCACGCCGTGCGAGTCCCAGCCGTCGCGGCGGCTGAAGGGGTCGGCGCCGGCGGTGGCCTGTTCGTCCAGCAGCGCCTGGGCGATCGCCGCCGCCGCCGCCAGCGGCAGGCCGAGCGGCTCCTGCCGGAACAGCCGCTCCTGCTCGCGCGCGATCAGCGCCGTGTCGAGGTCGGCGTTGGCGAACGAGGGGCTGCGCACCACCAGCCGCAGGAACTGCACGTTGGTCGCGACGCCGACGATGTGCACCTGCGCCAGCGCCTCGTCCAGCCGGGCCAGCGCCTGCTCGCGGCTGGCGCCGTGCACGATCAGCTTGGCGATCATCGAGTCGTAGTAGGGGGAGACCGGGTCGCCCTCGCCGACGCCGGCATCGATGCGCACCGGCGCCGCGTCGTGGAACGGTTCCGCGTCCGCGTTGCGGCGGAACGCCACGTGGTCCGGCCAGCGCGCGACCGCCAGCCGCCCGGTCGCCGGCAGGAAATTGTTGTCGGGGTTCTCGGCGCAGATCCGCGCCTCGATCGCATGGCCGTCGATGCGCAGCTGGTCCTGGCGCAGCGGCAGCGGTTCGCCGGCGGCGACGCGCAGCTGCCACTCGACCAGGTCGAGTCGCGTGATCGCCTCGGTCACCGGGTGCTCCACCTGCAGGCGCGTGTTCATCTCCATGAAGAAGAACTCCATGGCGCCGCCGGCCTGCTGCTCGACGATGAACTCCACCGTGCCGGCGCCGACGTACTGCACCGCCCTGGCGGCGGCCACCGCCGCTTCGCCCATGCGCTGGCGCAGGGCCGCGCTCATGCCGGGCGCCGGCGCCTCCTCCAGCACCTTCTGGTGGCGGCGCTGTACCGAGCAGTCGCGCTCGAACAGCCAGACGTAGTTGCCTTGGCTGTCGCCGAACACCTGGATCTCGATGTGCCGCGGCCGCTGCACGTATTTCTCGACCAACACCGCGTCGTCGCCGAAGCTGCTGCTGGCCTCGCGCCGGCACGACGCCAGCGCGGCCTGGAAGTCCTCGGGCCGCTCGACGGCGCGCATCCCCTTGCCGCCGCCGCCGGCGCTGGCCTTGATCAGCACCGGATAGCCGATGCGGGCGGCCTCGCGCTCCAGCAGCGCCGGGTCCTGGTCGGCGCCGTGGTAGCCCGGCACCAGCGGCACGCCGGCCCGCTCCATCAGCTGCTTGGATTCGGCCTTCAGTCCCATCGCCTGGATGGCCGAGGCCGGCGGGCCGATGAAGACCAGACCGGCTTCGGCGCAGGCGCGGGCGAAGCCCTCGTTCTCGCTGAGGAATCCGTAGCCGGGGTGGACCGCCTGCGCGCCGCTGGCCCGGGCGGCTTCGATGATCCGTTCCCAGCGCAGGTAGCTGTCCCTGGGGGCGCTGCCGCCGATGTGCACCGCCTCGTCGCAGGCGAGGACATGCTTGGCGTTGGCGTCCGCGTCGGAGTACACGGCGACGGTGCGGATGGCCATGCGCCTGGCGGTGCTCGCGACGCGGCAGGCGATTTCGCCGCGGTTGGCAATGAGGATCTTGCTAAACATGGGTGGTCTCCCGCGGCTCATCGCCTGCGCCCGCTGCGCGGGCCTGGCGATTTGCTGAGCGCATCAGACGCGCCACACGCAGCCGTGAGCGCTCCCCCGCGCAAGCGCGAACGCCGCGGTTGGCAATCTGGATCTTCTCGAACATTCAGCTTCCTTGGAACGGGCGGCGGCCTTCGAAGAAGCCGCGCAGGCGCAGCGCGACGGCGCGCAGGAACTTCACGAGCACGATCATCAGCACGATCGCGATCACCAGCGTGAGCGCGAGTGCGATCGCGAACAGCACCGGGTGCGTGGCCGAGAGCCACAACATGAAGACGACGAAGCCGTCCTCGAACAGGGACACGCCGATGTTGGAGAACGGTTCGGGCGAGGTGTTGACGGCGGCCCGGGTGGTCAGCTTGGCGGCATGGCTGGTGGCGGCGAGGCTGCCGCCCAGCAGCGCGGCGATCCATCCCATGGCCTGGCTGTCGGCGCCGAGCGCGCCCGCCGCCAGCGCCGCGCCGGCCGGAATGCGGATCACGGTATGGACCGTGTCCCAGACCGTGTCGACGTACGGGATCTTGTCGGCGAAGAATTCGGCGAAGCACATGAACCCGCTTGCCCCGAGCACGCCCGGATGCTGCAGCACCCGCAGCCCGGCCGGCAGGTCGACGAACCCCATGGCCCCGGCCAGCCCGGCGAGAAACACCGCCGCGTACAGCCGGATGCCGCTCGCCCAGCCGAGCGCCGCCGCCAGCGCCAGCAGCTGCGGCGCGTCCACCAGGTGGCCCAGCGCTTCCATCAGCCGCGCGCCAGCCACGACGGCGGGCGCTTGTCGAGGAACGACTGGATGCCCTCGCGGCCCTCGGGGCTCACCCGGATGTCGGCGATCGAGCGCACGGTGGAAGCGATCAGCTCGGGCGTGATCTCCTGCTCCGCCACCTCGTGCACCAGTTCCTTGCACAGGCTCACTGCCTGCGGCCCGGCCTGGATCAGCGTCTGCGCCAGCGTGTCGATCGTGCGGTCGAGGTCGACGGCGCGGACGACCTGGTGGACCAGGCCGCAGCGCAGCGCCTCGGCGGCGCCGAACCGCTCGGCCGTGAGGAAGTAGCGGTGGGCCGCGCGCGCGCCCATGGCCCGCACCACGTAGGGGCTGATCGTTGCCGGGATCAGGCCCAGCTTGACTTCGCTGAGGCAGTACTGCGCCGTGTCGGCGGCGACCGCGATGTCGCAGGCCGCCACCAGGCCCATTCCGCCGGCATAGACGTCGCCCTGCACCCTGGCGATGGTCGGCTTGGGGCAGCGGTAGATCACGCGCAGCATCTCGGCCAGCGCGGTGGCGTCGGCGAAGTTCTCGCGATGGGTGTAGCTGGCCATGCGCCGCATCCAGTTGAGGTCGGCCCCGGCGCAGAACGCCGGTCCGTTGCCCGCGAGCACGATGCAGCGCACGTCGTCGCGCGAGCCGAGGTCGTGGAAGGCCTTGGTCAGCTCGTAGATCACCTCGTCGTTGAAGGCGTTGCGGACGTCGGGGCGGTTGAGCGTCACGGTGGCGCGCCAGTCGGCGCAGCGGATGTCGAGGTGTGCCATCAGGGCCCTTTCTGTGATGCCGGCGGGAAGCCGTGCGAGCGCAGGAACTGCAGCACCCGAGGCTGCCACACCTCGGGCAAGCGCGTGAAGAGCGAATGCCCGTCCTCGCCGTGCGGCGGGAACTGCACGAACTCGGCCGCCCCGCCCGCGCCCGAGTACGCGTCGAACCACTCCCTCGGATGGGTCGGGCCCATGTACATGTCGTTCTCGGTGTAGATCCACAGCATCGGGACCTTCGCGCTGGCGCCCCAGCCGCGGAACATCGCCTCCAGCTGGGGCGTCGAGCACGGCCGCTGCGGCCGCGTCTTCGGGTTGCCGCCGCCGCCGCCCGCGAAGTTGATCGCCGCCTGCACGCCCGGGGGATTCAGCGCGGCCACCGCGACCGCCGTCGCGCCGCCGTACGACTGGCCGATGACCACGGCGCGGTCCGGTGCCGCATCGTCGCGCTGGCGCACGCGCTCGAGCACGGCGAGCGTCTGCCGCGCCGCGGCCACGTAGCCCGGCGGATAGTTCTTGCGCCCGCAGTCACCGGAGTCCTCGATGTCCTCGCCGCCCGTGACGCCGTAGCCGATGCGCGTTGGCACCGCGACGATGAAACCCTGGGCGACGAAGAAGCGCGAGGCGGCGGTGTAACGGGCCCGGCCCATCTGCACCCGTTCGCGGGCATCCGCCGAACGGCCGTGGTTCAGCACCAGCACCGGCGCGGGCCGCGGGTTGGCATCGTCGGAAAACACCGTGACCTTGATGGGCTGGCGCAGCGTCTTGCCGTAGGCATCAGTGACTTCCACCGGCACCTCGAGCTGCTCCTCGCGCAGCCGCGCCTGGCTGGCGGCGGCCAACGCCAGCACCACGATTCCCACCGCCATCGCCCGCATCGCCGACTTCCCCCGCGTCACTGCTACATCCGGAACACGCCGAACTTCGGCTCGCCGATCGGCGCGTTCATGGTCGCCGACAGGCCCAGCGCCAGCACGCGCCGGGTGTCGGCCGGATCGATCACGCCGTCGTCCCACAGCCGCGCCGTCGCGTAGTAGGGATGGCCCTGCACCTCGTACTGCTCGCGGATCGGCTGGCGGAAGGCTTCCTCCTCAGCGGCGCTCCAGCTGCCGCCGCGCGCCTCGATGCCGTCGCGCCTGACGGTGGCCAGCACGCTGGCGGCCTGCTCGCCACCCATCACGCTGATCCGTGCGTTGGGCCACATCCAGAGAAAGCGCGGCGAGTAGGCGCGGCCGCACATGCCGTAGTTGCCGGCGCCGTAGCTGCCGCCGATGATGATCGTGAACTTCGGCACCTGCGCGGTGGCGACCGCCGTCACCATCTTGGCGCCGTGGCGGGCGATGCCTTCGTTCTCGTACTTGCGCCCGACCATGAAGCCGGTGATGTTCTGCAGGAAGACGAGCGGCACCTTGCGCTGGCAGCACAGCTCGATGAAATGGGCGCCCTTCTGCGCGCTCTCCGAGAACAGGATGCCGTTGTTGGCGACGATCCCGATCGGCATGCCTTCCACGTGCGCGAAGCCGCACACCAGCGTCGTGCCGTAGCGCGCCTTGAACTCGTGGAACTCGGAAGCGTCGACGATCCGGGCGATGATCTCGCGCACGTCGTACGGCTTGCGCACGTCGGACGGGATCACGCCGTGCAGCTCGAGCGGGTCGTACTTCGGGGGCCGCGGCTGCAGGAGCTGCTGCTGCGCCCGCTTGCCGCGGTTGAGCGTCGCCACCGCCTGGCGTGCCAGCGCCAGCGCGTGCAGGTCGTTCTGCGCCAGGTGGTCGGCCACGCCGGACAGCCGGGTGTGCACGTCGCCGCCGCCCAGGTCCTCCGCCGAGACGACCTCGCCGATCGCGGCCTTCACCAGCGGCGGGCCGCCCAGGAAGATCGTCCCCTGGTTCTTCACGATGATGGTCTCGTCGCTCATCGCCGGCACGTACGCGCCGCCGGCCGTGCACGAGCCCATCACCACGGCGATCTGGGCGATGCCCTGCGCGCTCAGGTTGGCCTGGTTGTAGAAGATGCGGCCGAAATGCTCCCGGTCGGGAAACACCTCGTCCTGGTTGGGCAGGTTCGCGCCGCCCGAGTCGACCAGGTAGATGCAGGGCAGGCTGTTCTGCAGCGCGATCTCCTGCGCTCGCAGGTGCTTTTTCACCGTGATCGGGAAATAGGTGCCGCCCTTCACCGTGGCGTCGTTGCAGACGATCATGCACTCGGTGCCGCTCACGCGGCCGATGCCCGCGATGATCCCGCCGGCCGGCGCGTCGCCGTCGTACATGCCGTGCCCGGCCATCGGCGCCAGCTCCAGGAACGGCGTGCCCGGATCGAGCAGCATCTGCACCCGCTGCCGCGGCGGCAGCTTGCCGCGCGCCTCGTGCTTGGCACGCGCGGCGGCGCCCCCGCCTTCGGCGGCCTTCGCCAGTTGCACCTGCAGGTCCGCCACCAGCGCGCGCATCGCGGCGGCATTGGCCTGGAAGTCGGCGGAGCGGGAATTGAGTCGCGATTCGAGAACGGGCATGGGTCTCCTCTGGCACCGTGCCCGCTCCTTCGGGGCCGGGGCAGGGTGGGGGCATCCTAGCGCGGCGGCCCCCGCTCCTGCCCGCCCGGGCCGGGATGCGGGCGGCAATAGCGCGAGCTTAGAGCCAGCCCCCGCGCGCCGGCCGCCAGTGAGGTTGCAAATCGGGCCACGCTGCGGCAGACTGGTGCGATGCCAGCCCGAGCCGACACCGGTCGCCCGCGGGCCCCTGCCGCCGCCACGCCGATGGCTTTCGCACGGGCCGTCGTCGCGGCGTACCGGCGGCGCGGCCAGGACCCCGGGCGGGTGCTGGAGCTGGCACAGATCACGCCAGCGGCCCTGCAGCAAGCGGATGGCCGGATCACTGCCGCGCAGATGGAGGTGCTCTCCGCCGAGGCGATGCGGGAGCTCGATGACGAGGCCCTGGGCGCGTTTTCGCGCCGGCTGCCGTGGGGCAGCTACGGCATGGTGGCGCGCGCCGCGCTCAGCTCGCCCGACCTCGGGGTGGCGCTCAAGCGCTGGTGCCGCTACCACGGCCTGCTGGTCGAGGACATCGGGCTGGAACTGTCGGTGGCGGGCGGCACGGCCGTCATCGCGATCGAGGAGCGGCGCGACCTCGGTGCGGCGCGCGAATTCTGCCTGGTGCACGTGCTGCGCAACGTCCACGGTCTCGCCTGCTGGTACGTCGCGTCGCGCATCCCGCTGCTGGCCGCGGCCTTCCCCTTCCCGGCGCCGGCCCATGCCGGGGCCTACGAGCTGATGTTCCCGGGTCCGGTGCGCTTCGGGCAGGCGCGCGCCGAGCTGCGCTTCGACGCCGGCTACCTGGCCCTGCCGCTGCGGCGCGACGAACAGGCGCTGCGCCAGATGCTGCAGCGGGCGGTGCCGCTGATGGTGCTGCAGTACCGGCGCGACCGGCTGCTGGTGCAGCAGGTGCGGCAGGCCCTGATCGCGCACCCCGCACAGACCCACAACGCACAGGGCCTGGCGGCGCTGCTGCACATCTCGGCGCGCACCTTGCACCGGCAACTGCGCGAGGAAGGCGCGAGCCTGCAGCAGCTGAAGGACGAGGTGCGGGGCGAGCGCGCCCGCGAACTGCTCTATCGCGGCAGGCAGCCGCTCAAGCAGGTGGCCGCCGCGGTGGGCTTTCGCAACGAAAAGAGCTTCATCCGCGCCTTCCGTCAATGGACCGGCGTCACGCCGGCCGAGTTCCGGCGCGCCGCCTAGGCCCCGCCAACGGAAAAGCCGCCCACGCGGGGCGGCTGGCGGCGGGCGCTCGCTGCGCGTCGCTTACCTGGCGCTGTTGCGCGGCTGGCCGGCCAGGTTGGTGCTGGCGGCGGTGCCGCGAACCGCGGTTTGCGTCAGGTACGCGGAGCCGCTGTCCTCGCCGTTGAGCGCGGCCACCTGGTCACGCGCGGCGAGGTACTCGGCGCTGACATCGGCCCGGGTCCGGATCGCCTTGCTGGCGGCGATCTGGTTGTAGCTGGTCGACCAGGGGTTGACGCCCGCCTTCTTGTACTGGCCCAGTTCCGCCTGCACCTGGGCGCGGCTGAGGGCGCCCTGGAACTGCACGCCGTACTGCGAAGCGTCGGCTTCGTCCGCCTGCGCGGCGAAGGAGGCGGCGGCGGCAAGGGAGGCCAGGAGGAGCAGCTTGGAGGTTTTCATCTTTCAGGTCCTTTCGTGAATCGGTGAAAGAGACTGTATTCCTCACGTACGCGTCAAAAAACAACCTCCATGACAATTGCTTATTGCCATATCATCAACAATAAGGAGAGCATCCATGGACCGGCTGCAATCGATGCGCGTCTTCCAGGCCGTCGTGGACGAGGGCGGCTTCGCGGCCGCCGCGCGCCACCTGGACCTGGCGCCGGCGGTCGTGACCCGGCTGGTCGGCGACCTGGAGCAGCACCTCGGGGTGCGGCTGCTGCAACGCACGACGCGGCGGGTGTCGCTCACCCAGGCCGGCGAGGCCTACCTCGCGCGCCTGCGCATCATCCTGGCGGAGATCGAGGAAGCCCAGGCGGCGGTGCAGGAACACGCCCGCGAGATGAGCGGCACGGTCCGCGTGCTGGCCCCGCCGACCGCTGCCCGCTACGTCGTCGCGCCCGTGGCCGCGGCCTTCCAGCGGATGCATCCGGGGGTCGCCATCGACGTGCACGTCAGCGACGTCACGCATCTCACCGTGGAGCACCATGACATCACGGTGGTGACCGAAGGCACCCACATCGACGCCGACGCGATCGTGCGCACCATCATCGTGAGCCAGACCATCTTCTGCGCGTCGCCCGCCTACCTCGAGCGCCACGGCGAACCGGCGGTGCCGCACGACCTGCAGCACCATCGCTGCCTGCGGTTGCGGCCGCCGGGCGTGCGCCTGCGGTCGCTGAAGGTCATCGATCCGACGGCCGGCGACCGCGCCATCGAAGTGGAGGTGCGGCCGGTGATGACCGCCAACGACATCGACACGCTGCTGCGCGCCACGCTCGACGGCGCCGGCATCAGCGCGCAACCGGTGGAACTGGTGGCGCCGCTGCTGCGGGAGGGCCAGCTGCGGCGGGTGCTGGCGCCGTGGATTTCGGAGCGCCTGCGCCTGGTTGCCGTGCTTCCCAGCCGCGAATTCATGCCGCTGCGCACCCGCACCTTTCTCGACTTCCTGATCGAGTACACCCGCAACGAGGTCTCCGGGCTGGGATTGCCGCCGGTCGATTAGGCGAGCTTCTGGTCCTCGCGCTTGGCCTCGGCCATGGCTTCGGGCTCCAGTTCCTCGGCCGCGCGGTTGCAGAGCACGAACACGCCCCAGGCGGCCAGCAGCAGGGCCGTCGCGGACAGCACGGCGGCGGCGTACAGCAGCAGCGACAGATCTTCATGGATCGCCTTGAAGGTCGCCACCAGGCCCTCGATCACCAGCGCCACCACCACCACCACGAAAAAGCGCGACAGAAACCGCCGGACCCGGGTCGGCGCGCTGATGTGCGCGTCGCGCAGCACCTCCTCCTCGGCCACCGTCTGCGAGATCTGCAGCGCGACGACGGCCGCGGCCAGCAGCCCGACCGCCTCGACCATTCCCTGCGCCGCCCCGGCACCCAGCCCGCCCGCGACGGCGCTCCACCCGGCCCGGGTCGCGATCGCGACCAGCAGCAGCGCGGCCACGGCGAACAGGGCGGCGATGACCGCATGGATCGCGGAGAAGAGACGCAGCAGCGGCTTCACGCCGCGATGGTGGCACAGGATGGGCCGGCGTGGGCTCATGCGCGGGCGCCCACGCGCCCGGCAGCGCTGCGCCTGCGCCGGCCGCGGCCCGCCGACGACGCGACGGCGCAGATCTCCGGCCAGGCCTTCCAGGCCTGCTGGGTGATCGATGGCCAGACCGCGCGCCTGGTCTACGAAGACGGCGACGAAGGCCTGGTGCCGCTGTCCGAGTTCAAGAAGCCGGCCTGACGCAGCGGCGCCGGCGGGCGCCATCGGCTGCGGCCGGGCCGCCCGCGCTCGACCGACGCCGTCCCGAGCAGCGATACTTCGACCCGGACCGACGCCCCACACGGGCCGGCCACCCGCCATGAAGAAGTTGCTGCTGCTGATCTGCCTTGTCGCCTCGTTCGCCGCCGCCGGCGCGGCTCTGGCCGGCCCGCCCCTGCCGGAGCGCTTCGACCCGCGGCGCGACGCCGCGGCCGACGTCGCCGCCGCGCTGGCCCTGGCCGGCGCGCAGCACAAGCGCGTGATCGTCGACGTCGGCGGCGAATGGTGCTCCTGGTGCCACCTCCTGGACGCGTTCGTCGCCTCGCACCCGCCGGTGCGCGATCTGCTCGAGCGCCACTACGTGTGGGTGAAGGTGAACTGGTCGCCGGAGAACCGCAACGAGCAGCTGCTGGCGCGCTGGCCCCGGGTGAAGGGCTATCCCCACCTGTTCGTCCTCGACGCCGACGGCCAGCTGCTGCATTCGCAGAGCACCGGCGAGCTGGAGGCCGGCCGCGGCTACGACGAGGCGAAGTTCCTGGCCCTGCTGCGCCGCTTCAGCAACGGGCGCTCCTGACGCTGGGCCGTGGCAGCGGGGCGCCCCGCGTCGCTCCGCGCTGGCGGCGGCGTTCTCCTACAGTCGGCGCGCCGCGACACCGCTAGATTGGGCCGCATCGAAACTTCTGGAGCCCACCGATGCCCGACCCGTTCAACCGAGCCAAGATGACCGGCGACACCCATCCGCCGGAGGTGGAATCCGACCTGCCGTCGGAAGAAGGCAGCGCTGACGCCGCCGGCATGGGCGGCACGCCAAGCGATCGCGGCCGCGCCGCCGAATCCGGGCGCGAGTACAAGCCGAGCCGTGGGGTGAAGAAGGCCGGCGTGCGCCAAGACGGCGACACCACCACCGACCGCGACGCCAACAGCGCGGCCGACACCGGGCGCGGCACCGGCGCGCGCCGCGGCTAGCGATCCAACACGCCGGCCCGCCCCACCACCACGCGGGGCCCGGGCCGGCTCCCCCGCCTCTTTACCGCGCCGACGGCCGCTCGCCCGGGCCGGCGCCGCCGCGCTGCGCATGTTCAGCCAGGTGCGCGCGCACGCGCTCGGCCCGGTTGCCCACGGCCTGCACTGCCTCGCGCACGCGCTGCTGGCTCGTGTTGAAGTGCCTGGCCCAGGCACACACCTCGTAGTCCCAGCTGGTATCGATGCGATCGTCGTGGCGCGAGCCGGCGCGCGTGTTCGGCATGGGCAGTGCTCCTTTGGTTGAGATCAGCATGCTATGAACACCGGGCCGGGGCGCGTGTAGGAATGCGGAGCGTCCCGCTGCCCGCGCGCGCCAGCGCCGGTGCGGGCAAAGGCGCTGGTGCCGCGCGCCGGCCCGGCGCCGCCCGGCCTTTCGCGCCGTCCGGGCCGGGCTCGGATCGTGATGGCGGCTGTGGGCCGCGCCTCGCATGTTGGTGGGATGACGGCTGCTGCCGGCCGCCGCCATCCACGGACCCGGGCTGCGCCTTGGGTCCTACAGCACCGCCCGGGCCCGCGCTCGAAGATGCCATGCAAGGGGGCGCCGGGTGGCGCCCGCGAATGGGAGATGGCAATGAAAGTGGCTCTTCTGTGTGCTGCGCTGGCAGCGGCACCCGCCTTCGCAGGCGACCTCGTGGCCCGTCAAGGCGGCGACTCCGTCCGCCTGGCCGAAGGACCGTGCACCAGCCCGCCGGTGCTCAGTCTGCTGGAACCTCAGCTGCACACCCGGTACCACGCCGCCACCGCGACGGTGCAGGGCCGCACGTTCTCCGCCTGCTGGCGCATGACGCCCAACGGCGCCCACCTGCTGTACGAAGACGGCGACCAGGGTGTGGTGCCGCTGTCGGACCTCAAGCCCGAACTGACCGCCTGACGGCGCCGCGCACGGGCGCGCCGGCACGCCACGCTCGGGCTGCGGGCCGATCAGCCGAGCAGGTCAGGCAGCAGCGCCATGTCGCCGAAGATCTGCAACGCGCCGGCTGCCCGCAATGCCCGCGGCGCGTCATGGCCGGCTTCCGGCGGGCTGTAGCCGAACACGGTCGCGCCGGCGGCCAGCCCGGCGGCGACGCCGGTGACGGTGTCCTCGACGACGGCGCAGCGCCCGGGATCCACCCCCAGCGCGGCGGCGGCGGCGAGGTACACGTCGGGCGCCGGCTTGGATCGCGGCGTCTCGTGCCCGCTGAAGATGCGACCGGCGAAATACGGCATGAGCCCGCACTTGTCGAGCTGCAGTTCGACCTTGAAGCGATCGGCGCCCGAGGCGCACGCGATACGGCCGCCGACGCGCTCGTGCACGATGGCGACGGCCCCGACGGCGCCGCGGATCGGCTGCACGCCCTGGACGAGGCCGACGTTGCGCCGTTCGCGAAAGCGCCCCAGCCAGTCCTCGGTGAGCGGCTGCCCGGTGTTGGCCTCGATGACCGCCCGCTCGTCCTTCACCGCCTTGCCGATGAACAGCCGCATGCACTCTTCGGCGCTGAGCTGCCAGCCCAGTTCCTCCAGCATGTCGCGCAACACCCCGTTGGTGATCGGCTCGCTGTCCACCAGCACGCCGTCGCAATCGAATAGCACCGCCTCAAACCGCATTCCCGCTCCTGCCTGTGGCGCGCCGCGTGCGATCCGGCCGTCCGCCGTGATCGCTACCGTCGCGGCCGCGCCGCCCGATCATCGCGCAGTTCCGCTGCGGATCCCCCGCCGCCGGGCCGCCCCGGCTCCAGCTGGTCGCCATCGACATAGGACCAGCAGCCGTCGGCGCCGCGCACGAAGCGGCTGCGCTCGTGCAGCCGGACGGCGCGGCCGGCCACCCGATACCGGGCGACGAATTCGACCTGGGCGTGGCTCGCATCCGGCTGCCGGTGCTCCCGCACCTCGAGGCCGAGCCACTTCAGGCCGGGCTCGAGTTGCAGCGACGGCGGCCGCTGCTCCGGATGCCAGGTTGCAAGCAGATGGTCGCTGCGGCCCAGCACGTAGGCCGTGTAACGGGATCGCATCAGCGACTCGGCATCCGGCGCCGGCTCGCCGTCGAGGAAACGGCCACAGCACGCGGCCAGCGGCCATGGCCGGCCCCTGGCATCGAGGCGGCCGCAGGGGCACGGCCCCTGGGGGGCTGGCGCCGTCACCCGGCGCCGCCGCCCTTGGGCGGATGCCGCCGCGCGCGGTGCGACTCGTAGCTTTCGACCGGGGCGCCCTGCTTCACCCACTCGGCGAAACCGCCGTCGATGTGGGCCACGTTGGTCATGCCCATGTCCTGCAGCGCCTTCGCCGCCAGCGCGCTGCGCCAGCCGGCGCCGCAGAACAGGATGAACTCCCTGCCTTCGTCGCCGAACACCGGCTTGAAGTACGGCGACTGCGGATCGACCCAGAACTCCAGCATGCCGCGCGGCGCATTGAGGCAGCCGGGCACCGTCCCTTCGCGTTCGAGCTCGCGCGCGTCGCGGATGTCGACGATCTGCACCTTCGGGTCGTCCAGGCGGGCGCGCGCCTGGGCGACGCTGTAGGTCGTGATCTGCGCGTTGGCCTCGTCCACCAGCTGGCGGAACCCTTTCGTGATCGGCATGCTCGCTCCTCGTGCTCGTCGTTGTCGGGCCGCGCGCCGCTAGGCCGCCACGGCGTTGGCGCGCGCTTCGATCGCCCGCGCCGCGCATGCGGCGAGCACGCGCACCGCCTCGCGTTCCTCGGCGGTCGGTTCACGGTGCTCGCGGAAGTAGGTGCCGAACGTGCCGAGCACGCGGCCCTGCGCGTTCTTGATCGGCATGCTCCAGGCGCCGAGAAAGCCCAGCGCCAGCGGCAGGTGCCGCAGCTCGGCCCAGCGCTGGTCGTCGTAGAAGCTCGGCGTCAGCACGATCTCGCCGGTGGCGGCGGCGGCGGCGCAGGTGCCCACGCGGGCATCCGGCTTGAGCCGGTCGATCCGGTCGAGGTAATCAGCGGGCAGGTTGGGCGAGGCGCCGTTGCGCAACAGCCCGTCGCCGTCGAGAACCAGGATCGACGCCACCGTGGCGCTGTCGGCCAGCGCCTCGGCGGTGGTGGCCAGGTGCGACAGCAATCCGCGCAGCGGCTCGCCGCCCGCGATCATGTCGAAGTTGCGCTGTTGCGCGGACTGGAGCACGGCGGCGCGCTGCGCGGCAGCGGCCGCGGTGGCCTGCATCGAAGCGGACGGCGGTGGCATCGCCGGCAGTATAGAGTCGCGGCGCCGGTCGCGTACAGTCTCGCGGCGTCAGCCCAGGGCGCGCTGGATGAGTATCTTCTGCACGTCCGAGGTGCCTTCATAGATCTGGCAGACCCGCACGTCGCGCCAGATCCGCTCGACCGGGAAATCGGTGACGTAGCCGTAACCGCCCAGCGTCTGGATCGCGGCGCTGCAGACCTGCTCGGCGCTCTCGCTGGCGAACAGCTTGGCCATCGCGGCTTCCTTCAGGCACGGCCGGCCCGCATCGCGCAGCGTCGCGGCATGCCAGACGAGCTGGCGCGCCGCCTCGAGCCTGGTCGCGCATTCGGCCAGCCGGAAGCCGACCGCCTGGTGATCGAAGATCGAGCGGCCGAAGCTCTGCCGCTCCTTGGCATAGGCGAGCGCCACCTCGAAGGCGCTGCGTGCCATTCCGACGCTCTGCGCGGCGATCCCGATGCGCCCGCCTTCCAGCGCCGACAGGGCGATCCGGTAGCCTTCGCCCTCCGCGCCGATCAGGTGGTCGGCGGGAACGCGGCAGCCGTCGAAGCGGATCTGCGCCGTGTCGCTGGAGTGCTGGCCGACCTTGTCCTCCAGCCGCGCCACGACGTACCCCGGCGCGTCGGTCGGCACCATGAACGCGCTCATGCCGCGCTTGCCGGCGGCCCTGTCCGTCACCGCGATCACGATGGCGAGCTGGCCGTTGCGGCCGCTGGTGATGAACTGCTTGACGCCGTTCAGCACATAGCCGTCGCCGTCGCGCGTGGCCGTGGTGCGCAACGCCGAGGCATCGCTGCCGACGTGGGGCTCGGTCAGGCAGAACGCGCCCAGCAGTTCGCCGCGGGCCAGCGGCGCCAGCCAGCGCTGCTTCTGCGGCTCGCTGCCGTAGCGCATCAGGATGGCGTTGACCGGGCAGTTGGTGACGCTGATCGCCGTGCTGGTGCCGCCGTCCCCGGCCGCGATCTCCTCGAGCACCAGCGCCAGGGTCACGTAATCGAGACCGGCGCCGCCGTATTCCTCCGGCACGCAGATGCCGTAGGCGCCGAGCGCGGCCAGCCCCCGGTGCGCCTCGCGCGGGAAGTGGTGCTCCTTGTCCCAGCGCGCGGCGTTGGGCCACAGTTGCTCCTGGGCGAACGCGCGCACCGCATCGCGGATCATTTCCTGGTCGGGACTGAGGAGCATCTCTCGTCTTTCTGCGCGAGCAGCGCCGCTCGCGCGAAGCAATGCGCAGCGTTGTTCAGATGATTTCCAGGGCCACCGCGGTCGCCTCGCCACCGCCGATGCACAGCGTGGCGATGCCGCGCTTGCCGCCGCGCGCCTGCAGCGCGTGGATCAGCGTGACCATGATGCGGGCGCCCGAAGCGCCGATCGGATGGCCCAGCGCGCAGGCGCCGCCGTTGACGTTGAGCTTGTCGTGGCTGACCCCCAGTTCCTTCATCAGCGCCATCGGCACCACCGCGAAGGCCTCGTTCACTTCCCACAGGTCGACCTCGCCGACCTTCCAGCCGGTCTTGGCGAGCAGCTTCTGCACGGCACCGACCGGCGCCGTGGTGAACCACTCCGGCTCCTGGGCGAACATCGTGTGGCCGACGATGCGGGCGATCGGCTGGCTGCCGTAGCGGGTGGCGACCGACTCCTTCATCAGCACCATGGCGGCGGCGCCGTCGTTGATGCTCGAGCTGGACGCGGCGGTGATGGTGCCGTCCTTCTTGAACGCGGGCTTGAGCTGCGGAATCTTGTCGAGCTTGACCTTGCCGGGACCTTCGTCGATCGAGACCACGGTCTCGCCGGCGCGGCTCTTCACCGTGACGGGGGTGATCTCTTTCGCGAACGCGCCCGATTCGGTCGCGGCCTTGGCGCGCTTGACGCTGGCGATCGCGAACGCGTCCTGCTCCTCGCGCGAGAACCGGTACTTGGCGGCGCAGTCCTCGCCGAAGGTGCCCATCGAGCGGCCCGCTTCGTACGCGTCTTCCAGGCCGTCGAGCATCATGTGGTCGTAGATCCTGTCGTGGCCCATGCGGTAGCCGCCGCGGCCCTTGAGCATGAGGTAGGGCGCATTGGTCATGCTCTCCATGCCGCCGGCGACCATCACTTCGTGCGTGCCGGCCAGCAGCATGTCGTGCGCGAACATCGCGGCCTTCATGCCGGAGCCGCACATCTTGGACAGCGTCACGGCGCCGGCGCTCTTGGGCAGGCCGCCCTTGAACGCCGCCTGGCGGGCCGGCGCCTGGCCCTGGCCGGCCATCAGGCAATTGCCCATCAGCACCTCGCCGACGGCATCGCCGGAGATGCCGGCGCGCTCGACGGCGGCCCTGATCGCCGCGCCGCCCAGGTCATGCGCCGACAGCGCGGAAAAGTCTCCCTGGAAGCCGCCCATGGGGGTACGGGCGGCGCCGACGATGACGATGGAATCAGACATGGCTAGCTCCTTTCAAGCTCAGTGGTCTCGGTGGTCTCAGTGGGTCAGCGGCGCGCCGCGCTCCTCCTGGGCGATGCGGCGCAGGTAACTCTGGAATTGTGGATCCTCGCCGCCCAAAAGCAACGGCAGGGCATTGTGGAAATCCTCGCGCCGGCACCATTCGCGCATGTAGTCGTCCCAGCTGTTCCAGCGCCGCGCCTCGGTCTCGCTCATCTTGGGCTTGTAGGCGACCAGGTAGGCGCGCTCGCACAGCGACATCAGCATATCGAAGATCACCAGCATGCGCTCGTGCTGCTCCGCCGTTGGATTGGACAGCGGCTCGTTGGTTCGCAGGTGCAGGTCGGGGTTGGCCAGCACAACCTTGAGG
>NZ_DATMHS010000037.1:0-7243 GCF_035554825.1 Ramlibacter sp.
GCGGGCGTCCTCGATCACCTTGCCGTCGTTCGGCAGCGTGCCCGGGGCGACCAGTTCGACGTCGCCGCGCAGCTTGGTGACATCGCGGATCGCGTCCGCGATCCGCGCATCCAGGCCCTGCGGGGCCACCGTCGCCTCCACTTTCAGGATCATCACGTCGCTGGCCATCTCGCCGCTGACCACCAGCCGGGCCCGCACCACCTCCGGGAAGCGGCGCGCGATGTCGGCCACCTGCCCCGGATGCACGAACATGCCGCGGACCTTGGTGGTCTGGTCCGCCCGGCCCATCCAACCCTTGATGCGCGTGTTGGTGCGGCCGGTCGGGCACTGGCCGGCCAGCAGCGCCGAGAGATCCCCGGTGCCGAAACGAATGAGCGGGTAATCGGGATTGAGGGTCGTGACGACCAGCTCGCCGACCTCGCCGGCGGGCGCCGGATCCCCGGTGCCGGGACGGACGATTTCCACGATCACGCTCTCGTCGAGCACCAGGCCCTGGCGCGCCTCGGTCTCGTACGCGATCAGCCCGAGATCGGCCGTGGCATAGCTTTGATACACCGCCATCCCGCGGGCGGCGAACCAGTCGCGCAGCGATGGCGGCAGCGCCTCGCCGCCGGTCAGCCCCTTGCGCAGGCTGCCGATGTCGGTGCCGGTGGCTTCGGCTTTCTCCAGCAGGATGCGCAGAAAGCTGGGCGTGCCGGTGTACGCATCCGGTCGCAATTCCGCGATCGCCTGCAACTGCTGCTCGGTCTGGCCGACGCCGGCGGGGAACACGGTGCAGCCGACCGCGTGCGCGCCCGACTCCATCATGAAGGCCCCGGGGGTCATGTGGTAGCTGAACGAGTTGTGCACCAGGTCGCCGGCGCGGAAGCCGGCCGCGAACAGCGCCCGGCCGATGCGCCAGTAATCGCGGGCGGCGCTGTCCGGCTCGTAGATCGGGCCCGGCGACGAAAAGATGCGCGGCATGGCGGCGCCGCGACGCAGCGTGGCGAACCCGCCGAAGAGATCCGCGGGCCGGCCGGCCTGCTGCCGCTGGAACAGCTCGGGCTTGCGCGTCACCGGCAGGGCGGCCAGCGCCTGGCGGGTGGTGATCGTGGCGGCGTCGACGCCCGCGAGGATCTGCGCGTACGCGGTACTGGCCCGCTGGGCGTGCGCCACCTGGCGCGGCAGCGCGGCCATCAGCTGGGCTTCGCGCTGGGCGGGGTCGCGTGTTTCCAGCGCGTCGTAGGAGGAGGTCATGAGCGGCTCCGAAGCGAAGAGAGGGGTGTCAGGCGAGCCAGCGCTTGCGCCGCTTGTAGCTCTTGACGTCGCGGAAGCTCTTGCGCTCGCTGCCTCCCATGCCGAGGTAGAACTCCTTGACGTCCTCGTTCGTGGCCAGCTCGCTGGCCGGCCCGTCCATCACGACGCGCCCGCTTTCCATGATGTAGCCATAGTCGGAATACTGCAGCGCCATGTTGGTGTTCTGCTCGGCGAGCAGGAACGTCACGCGCTCCTTGGCGTTCAGATCCTTCACGATCCCGAACACCTCCTGCACGATCTGCGGCGCCAGGCCCATCGAAGGTTCGTCGAGCAGCACGATGCTGGGATTGGCCATCAGCGCGCGGCCGATCGCGCACATCTGCTGCTCGCCGCCGGAGGTATAGGCCGCCTGCGAATCGCGCCGCGTCTTCAGCCGCGGAAAGTACGCGTACACCTTCTCCAGGCTGGCGGCGACTTCGGCCTTGCTGCCGCGCGTGTACGCGCCCGTGAGCAGGTTTTCCTCGATCGTGAGGTGGGCGAAGCAATGCCGCCCCTCCATCACCTGCACCACGCCGCGCTGCACCAGCTCGGCGGGTGTGAGGTTCTCGATGCGCTCGCCGCGCAGTTCGATCGAGCCTTTGGTCACCTCGCCGCGTTCACCCTTGAGGAGGTTGGATACGGCGCGCAAGGTCGTCGTCTTGCCGGCGCCGTTGCCCCCGAGGATCGCCACGATGCCGCCTTCGGGCACCTGCAGCGAGACCCCCTTGAGCACCAGGATCACGTGGTTGTAGATCACCTCGATGCCGTTGACGTTGAGGACGATGTTCCGTTGTTCCATCTTGTGCCTTCACCAATCGAAAGGCCGCGCGCCTTTCGATTGGCGCCTCCGCCCCGGAGGCGCTTCGCACCGCGGCCGCGGGCCGGCCGTCCGGTCCCGCGTGACCGCAGTGCGCGCAGGTGCCGTCGCCGATCAGGACTGGCAGTCCTGCGGCGTACGGCGGGTCAGCTTCTTCTCCACCGCGTACTTGTCGGCGGCCTGCTTGATCAGCGGCTTGAGGATCTGCTCGTCGGCCTGGTACCAGTCCGAAGAGAAGGCCCACTTGGTGCCGTCCCAGGTGTGGATGCGCGCATAGGTCGAGCCCATGTGGTCCTGGCACGAGGTGCTGACCGGCCGCATCACGCCCGCGAAACCGAGTGCGTCGAGTTTCTTCTGGTCGAGGTTCAGGTTCTCCAGACCCCAGCGCACCTGCTCGGGCGTCATGACCTTGCCCTTGCCGAAGCGTTCCTGCGCGCGCCGCACGGCTTCCACGCCGAGCATCTGGATGATCAGGCCGCGCATGTAGAGCACCTGGCCGACCTCGTCGCGCGGGCCGCTGCCCTGGCCCTTGTCGTGGACGTACTTCAGGATGTCCTGCACCACCTTCGACTGCTTGTCGGCACCGTGCTGCAGCGCCAGCGCGTTGTAGCCCTTGGCGCCCATGCCGACGTCCTTCACGTCCGGCTCTGCGCCCGACCACCAGACGCCGTACATCTTCTCGCGCGGATAGCCGGTGGCTTGCGCCTCCTTCAGCGCCGTGGAGTTCATGACGCCCCAGCCCCACAGCAACACGTAGTCGGGCCGCGATTGGCGCACCTGCAGCCAGGTCGCCTTCTGCTCGACCCCAGGCGCCGTCACCGGCAGCAATTGCAGGTCGAAGCCATGCATCCTGGCGCGCTCCTGCAGCAGCGCGATCGGCTCCTTGCCGAACGGGCTGTCGTGATAGACCAGCGCGATCTTCTTGCCCTTGAGCTTGTCGAGGCCGCCCTCCTTCTTGCCGATATGCTGGATCAGCACGTCGGCGCCGGTCCAGTAGCTGCCCAGGATCGGGAAGTTCCACTTGAACACGCCGCCGTCCTGGGACGCGGCGAGGCCGTAGCCCACCGTGATCAGCGGCATCTTGTCGCCCGGCGCCTTGTCGGTCAGGGCGAAGGTGATGCCGGTGGACTGCGGTTCGAACAAGGTGTTGGTCTTGCCCTTCAGGCGCTCGTAGCACTCGACGCCGCGCGCGGTGTCGTACGCGGTCTCGCATTCCTCGAAGGTGATCTTGACGCCGTTGACGCCGCCGTCACGCGCGTTGATCAGCTTCAGGTAGTCCTGCTTGCCGTTCGCCCACGGTGTGCCGTTCGGCGCGTAGGCGCCGGTGCGGTACACCAGCAGCGGGAAGAACTGCTCCTTGGCCTGCGCCAGGGCGCTGGTGGTCACCGTCGCCGCGCCCGCAGCCAGGACTGCAGCCGCGATCACGAGTCTCGAAAGCTTCATGGTGTCTCCTTGTATGAATGAAGCGGGAAAACCGGTACTGCTCAGTGGGGGAAAGGCCAGAGGCGCAGCTTCTGCTTGCCGGTGGACCACAGCTTCGCGAGCCCGTGCGGCTCCACGATCAGGAACCAGACGATCAGCGCGCCGAAGATCATGAGTTCCGCGTGCGAGGCGGCCGCGGTGGAGATGTTCCAGCCGGCGACGCTGCCCAGCACCGGCAGGAACTGGTTGAGGGCGATCGGCAGCACCACGATGAAGGCCGCGCCGAAAAAGCTGCCCATGATCGAGCCGAGCCCGCCGATGATCACCATGAACAGCAGCTTGAACGAAAGGTCCACCGAGAAGGCGGCCGGCTCCCAGGCGCCGAGGTAGATGAATCCCCACAGCGCCCCGGCGACACCGATGATGAAGGAGCTCACGGCGAAGGCGCTCAGCTTGGCGAACATCGGGCGGATGCCGATCACTGCCGCGGCGACGTCCATGTCCCGAATCGCCATCCACTCGCGACCGATCGCGCTGCGCACCATGTTCTTGGTCAACAGCGCAATCACCACCAGCATCGCCAGGCAGAACAGGTACTTGGCGACCGGACTCTCGATCGGCAGGCCGAACACCTGCAACCCCGAGACCGACACCGAACCGGACGACGAGTAGTTGGTGAACCACTTGATGCGCAGGAACATCCAGTCGCTGAAGAACTGCGCGGCGAGCGTGGCCACGGCGAGGTAGAGGCCCTTCACCCGCAGGCTCGGCAGGCCGAACAGGATGCCGAACGCGGTGGCGCACAGGCCGCCCAGGATCAGCGCCAGCACCAGCGGGATGCCCGGGAGGCGCACGAAGAAGTTGTAGGCGGCGTAGGCCCCCACCGCCATGAACGCGCCCGAACCGAGCGAGATCTGGCCGCAGTAGCCCACCAGCACGTTCACCCCGAGCGCGGCCAGCGCCATGATCAGGAACGGGATCAGGATCGCGCGGAACAGGTATTCGTCAGCGAGCAGCGGAACGCCGATGAAGGCGATGGCGATCAGCAGCAGCACCAGCACGCGGTCCTGCACGATCGGAAAGATCTGCTGGTCCGCCCGGTAGCTCGTCTTGAACTGGCCGTTTTCCCGGTAAAGCATGTCCGCTCCTCAGACCCGGTCGATGATCTTCTCGCCGAACAGGCCCTGCGGCCTGATCAGCAGGAAGGCGAGGGCCAGCACATAGGCAAACCAGATCTCGATGCCGCCGCCGACATAGTGGCCGAGGTAGACCTCGGAGAGCTTTTCGCCCACACCGATGATCAGCCCGCCGACGATGGCGCCCGGCACCGAGGTGAGCCCGCCCAGGATCACCACCGGCAGCGCCCGCAGGGCCACCGTCGCCAGCGAGAACTGCACCCCCAGCTTGCTGCCCCAGATCATCCCGGAGACCAGCGCGACGACGCCGGCGACGCACCAGACGATCACCCAGATCCGGTTGAGCGGGATGCCGATCGATTGCGCTGCCTGGTGGTCATCGGCCACCGCCCGCAGCGCGCGGCCGGTCGAAGTCTTCTGAAAGAACAAGCTCAGGCCCGCCACCAGCACGGCGGCGATCAGCGCGGCGTAGAGGTCTTCCTTGTTGATCAGCACGCCGCCTTCGAACATCGACTCGAACGCGATGATCGGGTCCTTGGGCATGCCGATGTCGATCTTGTAGATGCTGTTGCCGAACAGGCCCTGGCCCAGGCCTTCCAGGAAGTAGGTGATGCCGAGCGTCGCCATCAGCAAGGTGGCGGCTTCCTGGTTGACCAGGTGCCGCAGCACCAGGCCTTCCACGGCCCACGCGGCGATGAACATCACCGCGCCCGCGGCCGCGAACGCCACCAGATTGGCGACCAGCGGACTCTGGATGCCGGTGTATGCCGGGAACCATTCGGCAAAACGCGCCATGGCCAGGGCCGCGAACAGCACCATCGCGCCCTGCGCGAAATTGAACACGCCCGACGCCTTGAAGATCAGCACGAACCCGAGCGCGACGAGCGAATACAGCATGCCGGCCATCAGGCCGCCCAGCATCGTTTCGAGGAAGAATCCCATCGCTGCCGTCCTTCAGTGCGAGGTGCCGAGGTAGGCCTTGATGACGTCCGCGTTGTTGCGGACTTCATCGGGCGTGCCGTCGCCGATTTTTTTCCCGTAGTCGAGCACCACCACCCGGTCGCTGATGTCCATCACGACGCCCATGTCGTGCTCGATCAGGACCACCGTCGTGCCGAATTCGTCGTTCACGTCGAGGACGAAGCGGCACATGTCCTGCTTCTCTTCCACGTTCATGCCCGCCATGGGCTCGTCGAGCAGCAGCACCTGCGGCTCCATCGCCAGGGCCCGGCCCAGGTCCACCCGCTTCTGCAATCCATAGGGCAGCTGGCCCACCGGCGTCTTGCGGTGCGCCTGGATCTCGAGGAAGTCGATGATGTGCTCGACGAATTCGCGGTGCCGGATCTCCTCGCGCTCGGCCGGCCCGATGCGCAGCGCCTGCAGGAACAGGTTGCTCCTGATGCGCAGATTGCGGCCGGTCATGATGTTGTCCAGGACGCTCATGCCCTTGAACAGCGCCAGGTTCTGGAAGGTGCGCGCCACGCCCATCGCGGCCACCTGGTGGCTGTTCATGTGCCTGAACGTCTTGCCGCGGAAGGTGATGGAGCCTTCCTGCGGCTGGTACACGCCGTTGATGCAATTGAGCATGGAGCTCTTGCCGGCGCCGTTCGGGCCGATGATGGCGCGGATCTCGTGCTCCTTGACGTCGAAGGAGATGTTGGAGAGCGCCTTCACGCCGCCGAAGCCAAGCGAGATGTTCTGCACGTCGAGGATGACCTCGCCGGTCTGGCGGCCGGGCGCGACCGGCTGGTTGGCGCTGGTCTGCTCCACCAGCCGGGCCGCCAGGTCGGCGGGCAGGGGTTCGGCCGGGTCGGCCCGCAGGGTGATGGTGCTCATCGCGTTTCCTCGGCCGGGGGCGGCGGCAGGCAGGTGGTGGCGTTCTTCGTCATGCGGCCGCCTTCACCGGCGCGAAGGTCCGGGTATCGACCATGCGTAGCGTGGCGCTCACCATGCCGGTGCGCCCGTCCTCGAACTTCACCTGCGTCTCGATGTACTGCTCGGACTTGCCGCCGTACAGGGCGTCGACCAGGACGGCGTATCGTTCCGCGATGAAGCCGCGGCGCACCTTGTTCGTGCGGGTCAGCTCGCCGTCGTCGGCGTCGAGCTCCTTGTGCAGGATCAGGAAGCGGCTGATCTGGGAGCCGGCCAGCCGCTCGTCGCTGGCGAGGTCGGCGTTCACCTTTTCCACGCAGTCCTTCACCAGCTCGTACACCTCCGGCTTCTGCGACAGGTCCGGATAGCCGGCATACGGCAGGTTGCGCCGCTCCGCCCAGTTGCCGACCGCCTCGAAGTCGATGTTGATCATCACGCACACCCGGTCGCGCCCGTCGCCGTAGGCGACCGCTTCCTTGACGTACGGGAAGAACTTCAGCTTGTTCTCGACGTACTTGGGCGCGAACATCGCGCCGTCGTTCGGGCCGCCCACCAGGCGCCCGACGTCCTTCACCCGGTCGATGATCTTGAGGTGGCCATGGGCGTCGATGAAACCGGCGTCGCTCGTGTGGTACCAGCCATCCGCCGTCTTCACTTCGGCCGTGGCCTCGGGGTTCTTGTAGTACTCCTTGAGGAGGCCCGGGGAGCGCACGAGAATCTC
>NZ_DATMHS010000038.1:0-2038 GCF_035554825.1 Ramlibacter sp.
ACCCGGAGATTGACGCGCTGCGCCTCGCGTTCGGCGGCAAAATCCAGGAGAGCACATGACGGCGCCGATCCCCGTGCATGAATCGATTGGCTACAAGATTCTGCAGACGCTAGAGAAGAATGGCGCGCTGACGATGGGGCAAGGCATCCTGGAGCATGGCGACTTCGGCTTGCCGACGCACCGCATCAAGGCGGAATACACGAAGCTCGAAACCAGGCATTACATCTACAAGATCGGCAATGCGTGGCACATCACCCCCAACGGCCTGAAGTTTGTCCTCGACAACACACCGAAGGAAAAGTATGTCGGTGAAATCGTGAAGCCGTCCACGCCGCCGCCGTTCCGCCCGCTGTCGGCCAAGTACATCCCCAGCGCGCGCGGCCGGCGCGATGGCGCCGACGACTTCCTGGAGCTGCCCAGCCTGCACCTGCCCGCCAAATGATCGATCTGCGCTATTACCAGCGCGAGGCGATCGACGCGCTGTACGACTACTTCGCCAAGGCCGCCGGCAATCCCGTGGTGGATTTACCCACGGGCAGCGGCAAGAGCCTGGTGATCGGCGGCTTCACGCACCGCGTCTGCAGCGACTACCCGGACACGACCATCATGGTGCTGACGCACCGGCGCGAGCTGATCGAGCAGGACGCCGCCGCGATCACGCGCGTCTGGCCCGGCGCGCCGGTGGGCGTCTGGTCTGCCGGGCTGGACCGCTTCGAGCGCAACCAGATCACCGTGGCCGGCATCCAGTCGGTCTACCGCCACCCCGGCAAGTTCGCGCCGGTCGACCTGGCCCTGATCGATGAATGCCACCTGATCGGCAGCGCGGACGGCGGCATGTACCGCCGTTTCCTGTACAGCCTGAAGGAATTCAACCCGTACCTGAAGGTGGTGGGGTTTTCCGCGACGCCGTACCGCATGGATTCGGGCCTGATCATCGAGGGCGAGAACCGGATTTTTACGGACATCGCCTATTCCGCCGATGTCGGCCGGCTGATCCGCGAAGGCTATTTGTGCCCGCTGGTGCCCAAAGGCGGCAAGACGAAAGCCGATCTTTCCGGGCTGCATCGCCGCGGTGGGGAGTTCGTGCCGGCCGAGCTGGCCGACCGCATGGACCAGTGGCACCTGATCGATGGCGCCTGCCGCGAAGTGATCGCCTACGGCCAGGCGCGTCAATCGTGGCTGTTCTTTTGCTGCGGCGTGGCGCATGCCGAGCATGTGGCGCATTGCCTGCGCGGCTATGGCATTGCGGCGGAAATGGTGTGCGGCGACACGCCCACCGCCGAGCGCGATCGCATCCTGGGCGACTTCAAGGCCGGGCGCCTGCAGGCCGTCACGAACGCCGATGTGCTCACCACCGGCTTCGACCACCCCGCCATCAGCCTGATCGCGCTGCTGCGCCCGACCCTGAGCACGGGCCTGTACGTGCAAATGCTGGGGCGCGGACTGCGCCTGGACTCCAGCAAGACCGATTGCCTGGTGCTCGACTTCGCCGGCAACGTGCTGCGCCACGGGCCGCTGGACGCGATCCAGATCAAGAAAGACAAGAAGACCGGCAAGAAGGGCGTCACCGTCACGCCCGCCAAGGAATGCCCGCAGTGCCAGGCCTTGGTGCATGTGGCGCTGCGCGTATGCGACCAGTGCGGCCATGAATTCGAGATGGAACGCCGCATCGAGCACGACGAGGAAGCCGACGACGCGCCGCTGATCGCCGCGCTGCAAAAGCCGCTGCGCCTGCCCGTGACCGCCGTGCGCTATTACCGCTTCGAGAAGACGGGCCAGCCGCCGAAGCTGCGCGTGGTCTACCAGTGCGGGCCGCTGAAAACCTACACGCAATTCGTGCCGGTGGAAGACCCGCGCCCGTTCGTGCGCAAGCATGCGATCAAGTGGTTCAACCGGCGCGGCATGATGCCGTGCCAGACCGTGGACTTTGCGATGGAGCTGTGCCGGGAGGGCGGCGCACCCATCCCGAAGGAAATCGAGGTACGCCTGGAGGGGAAGTACTGGAATGTCATCAACGAAATTTTTGATTGGGGAGGGG
>NZ_DATMHS010000039.1:0-11769 GCF_035554825.1 Ramlibacter sp.
GATCTTGAAGCCCTTCACCTCGCCGGCGATCTTGCAGCCGAAATTGGCGGCATCGAACTGCGTGATGAAGTCGATCCCGGGCGTGCCCGCGAGCAGGTTCGACCAGGCCTCGGCGACGGAATTGCCGACCGGGCTGACGCAGCCCAGGCCGGTCACGACCACGCGCCGGCGCGTCATGCTGGCACCCCAGACCGCACGGCCGCAGCCTCACCACCCCGAGCGCAAGGGGGAAGCGGCTGGAGGTGTTTCTGCACAGCGCGCATGCGCTCAGGCCTTCTGATTGGCGTTCGCGTAGTCGATCGCGTTCTGCACGGTGGTGATCTTCTCGGCGTCCTCGTCCGGGATCTCGATCCCGAACTCGTCTTCGAGCGCCATCACCAGTTCCACCGTGTCAAGGGAGTCGGCGCCGAGGTCCGCCACGAAAGCCTTTTCGTTGGTGACCTGGGACTCCTCCACGCCGAGTTGCTCGGCAATGATTTTCTTGACACGTGCTTCGATATCGCTCATGGTTCCCTCAAAGGGTTTGTGAATGAATCCGCGATTTTAGCGTCCGGCTGCACCTCGCCCGGGGCCATGCCGTCCGGCCCGGTCCGAAGATGCCGAAAGGCCCGCCGCGCGGATGAAGCGGCCGGCCCCGTGAGTTCACGCCATGTACATGCCGCCGTTGACGTGCAGTTCCTGGCCGGTGACGTAGCCTGCCCGCGGCGAGGCGAGAAAGGCCACGGCGTAGCCGATATCGGCCGGCGTGCCCAGGTGGCCCAGCGGAATCTGCTGCAGCAAAGCCTGCTGCTGGGCTGGCGGCAGGCCGGCCGTCATGTCGGTCTCGATGAACCCCGGCGCAATGCAGTTCACGGTGATGCCGCGGCTTCCCAGCTCCCGCGCCAGGGCCCGTGTCATGCCGGCGACGCCGGCCTTGGCCGCGGCGTAATTCGCCTGGCCCGGGTTGCCGCTCGCGCCGACGACCGACGTGATGTTGATCATGCGCCCGTAGCGCTGCTTCATCATGGTGCGCATGGCGGCGCGGCACATCCGGAACACCGCCTTCAGGTTGGTGTCCAGGACCGCGTCCCAGTCTTCGTCCTTCAGGCGCATGGCCAGCATGTCGCGGGTGATCCCGGCATTGTTGACCAGGATGTGCAAGCCGCCCTGCTCGGCAGCGATGCGGTCGACCAGCGCCTGCGAACCGGCGGCGTCATTGACATCGAGGCTGGCGCCGGCGCAGCCCGGATGGGCCGCGAGCGCCGCGGTGATGGCGGCGGCGCCGGCATCGGTGGTGGCGGTGCCGATCACCTTGACGCCCTGCTGCGCGAGTTCCAGCGCGATCGCCGCGCCGATCCCCCGGCTGGCGCCGGTGACGAGGGCCACCTGCCCCTGCAATGTGGCGTTCATGCCAGCAGTCCTTTCACTTCGGCGAGCGTCGCCGGATCGTAGAGCGCGGCCGTCGCGAGGTCCGGCGCGATGCGTTTGGTCATGCCGGCCAGCACCTTGCCGGGGCCGCATTCCACGACGACGGAAACGCCGCGCTGCGCGATGGCGCGGATGCAGTCGACCCAGCGGACCGGCCCGAATGCCTGTTCGTACAGGGCCCCGCGGATGCGATCCGGATCGGATTCGACCTGCGCTTCAATGTTGTTGACCACCGGAATGCGCGGCGCGGCGAACGCCGTTGCCGCCAGCCGCTCGCGCAGGCGGTCGGCCGCCGGCTTCATCAGGCTGGAATGGAACGGCGCCGAAACCGGCAGCGGCAAGGCGCGCTTGGCGCCGTTGGCCTTCAGCACCTCGCAGGCCTTCTCGACGGCGGCCTTGCTGCCGGCGATCACGGTCTGCGCCGGATCGTTGAAGTTCACGGCTTCCACCACCTCGCCGCTGTTGGCGCCGAACGTGCGGGCCGCCTCGGCACAGCCGTCGATGACCTTCTTGGCGTCCATGCCGAGAATCGCCGCCATCGCGCCGGTGCCCACCGGCACGGCCTCCTGCATCGCCTGGGCACGGAAGCGCACCAGGGGGGCCGCATCGGCCAGCGTCAGCGCGCCCGAGGCGACCAGCGCCGCGTACTCGCCCAGCGAGTGACCGGCCAGCACCGAGGGGTCGGCGCCGCCTTCGGCCTTCCAGGCGCGGTAGGCAGCGATGCCGGCGACCAGCATCACCGGCTGCGTGTTGGTGGTCAGGGCCAGTGCTTCCTTGGGCCCCTCCTTGATCAGGCGGGCGATGTCCTCGCCCAGCGCGTCCGAGGCCTCGCGCAGCGTCGCCGCGACGGCCGGGTGGTCGCCCCAGGCGTCGAGCATGCCGACAGCCTGCGAGCCTTGTCCCGGAAAGACGAATGCGAACGGTTTCATGGGTGTCGCCAAGCGTGGGTGTGAGCGAAGGGGCCGGTCAGAAATCGAGCAGCACCGCGCCCCAGGTGAAGCCGCCGCCGACGCCTTCCAGCATCAGGGTGTCGCCCTTGGCGATCCGGCCGCTGCGCACGGCGGCGTCCAGCGCGAGCGGAATCGAGGCGGCCGAGGTGTTGCCATGCTGGTCGACGGTGACGACCACCTTGTCCATCGGCACCTTCAGCTTGCGGGCGGTGCCCTGCATGATGCGGATGTTGGCCTGGTGCGGGATGAGCCAGTCGATGTCCGCGGCATCGCGTCCGGCCTTGGCCAGCGCGGCGCGCGCCGCATCCTCGAGGACGCCGACGGCCAGCTTGAACACGGCCTGGCCGTCCATCTTGAGCAGCGGGTCGCCCAGCACCTTGCCGCCGGACACGGTGCCCGGCACGCACAGGATGCCGACGTGCTTGCCGTCGGCATGCAGGTCGCTCGCCAGAATGCCGGGGGTGTCGGAGGCTTCGAGCACCACGGCCCCGGCGCCGTCGCCGAACAGCACGCAGGTGGTGCGATCGTCGAAATCGAGAATGCGGGAGAACACTTCGGCGCCGACGACCAGCGCCTTGCTGGCCGACCCGGTGCGGATCATCGCGTCGGCGACGGTGAGCGCGTACACGAAACCGCTGCACACGGCCTGCACGTCGAACGCCGGACAGCCGGCGATGCCGAGCTTGTGCTGCAGGATGCAGGCGGCCGACGGAAACACCATGTCGGGCGTGGAGGTGGCGACGATGATCAGGTCGATGTCGGCGGGGCCGGCGCCGGCCGCTTCCATCGCCTGCCGCGCCGCCTGCGCGCCCAGGTCGCTGCTGGTGACGTTGGCGTCGGCGAAATGGCGGGCCCGGATGCCGGTGCGCTCGACGATCCAGTCGTCCGAGGTCTCGACGCCGCGTGCCGCCAGGTCGGCGGCCAGCTCGGCATTGGTGACGCGGCGCGGGGGCAGGTAGCTGCCGGTGCCGGTGATCCGCGAATATCGTGTCATGAGGAGGTCAGCAATCTTTCGAGCGGCTGCACGTCGTCGCCGCCGCCTGCGAGCAGCGGCCGGGCGTGGGCGATGCGCGCCTGCACACGCTCGAGCAGGTTGTTCCGGGCCGCATCATACGCGCGGTTGAGTGCCTGTTCGAAAGCAAAGGCGTCGGCGGAGCCATGGCTCTTGAACACCAGCCCGCGCAGGCCCAGCAGCGCCGCGCCGTTGTAGCGGCGGTAGTCCACCCGCTTCTTGAAGCCGGACAGGACCGGGTAGATCGCCAGCGCCGCGATCTTGGTCAGCACGTTGCGCGAGAACTCCTCGCGCAGGAAGCCGCCGATCATCGTCGCCAGGCCCTCGCTGGTCTTGAGCATGACGTTGCCGACGAACCCGTCGCACACCACGATGTCGGTGGTGCCCTTGTAGATGTCGTTGCCTTCCACGTTGCCGTAGAAGTTGAGGTCGCCGGCGGCGCCGGCCGCGCGCAGCAGTTCGCCGGCCCGCTTGATCACATCGCTGCCCTTGATCGCCTCTTCCCCGATGTTCAGCAGGCCGACCGACGGCGACTCCTCGTGCTTGAGCGCCGCCACCAGCGCCGACCCCATGACGGCGAACTGCAGCAGATGCTGCTCGGTGCAGTCGACATTCGCCCCCAGGTCCAGCACGGTGGTCGCGCCGCCCTTGGCGTTGGGCATCGGCGAAGCGATCGCCGGGCGGTCGATCCCCTCCACCGTCTTGAGCAGGTAGCGGGCCAGCGCCATCAGCGCCCCCGTGTTGCCGGCGGAAACCGCGGCCGCGGCCTGGCCGTCCTTGACCTGCCGGATGGCAACCCGCATCGACGAGTCCTTCTTGCGGCGCAGGGCCACTTCCACGGCGTCGTCCATCGTGACGACTTCGGAGGCGGGAACGACGGTGGCGCGGGGGTGACGGAAGGAGGACAGGCGCTCGTTCGGGCCGACGAGCAGCAGGCGTGCGTCGGGTTGGCGCTCGAGGAAGTGCCGGCAGGCAGGCAGAGTGACCTGGGGACCGTGGTCGCCCCCCATGCAGTCGACAGCCAGAGTAGTCATGGCCTCAAATGTAGAGCCTTTTGCACGGCGTTCCGGCGTGCCGCCACGCCCGTGCGCCGCACAAAACAAAGGCCCGCGCTGCGTGAGCAGCCGGGCCTCGCGCGACGCCGGTGGCGTCAGGCTTCGTTCTTGGTCTTCAGCACCTTGCGGCCACGGTAGAAACCGGTGGGGCTGATGTGGTGACGCAGGTGGGTCTCGCCGGTGGTCGGTTCCACCGCGATGCCTGGCACCACCAGCGCATTGTGCGAGCGGTGCATGCCGCGCTTGGACGGCGATTTCTTGTTCTGTTGAACGGCCATGAGGGGCTCCTGATTTCGGTGGCCGCGCAGCCCGCGAGGCCTGACAAAGTGGGTGGGTACGCGCGAGCAACTCGTGCGCGAAGCCCATGATTATAACCCAAGCGCGCTACTTGTCTTCCGGCTTGCCGGTCTTGAGCTTGCCCAGGACCCCGAAGGCGCTCTCCCGCTTGCCGCCTGCCTCGTCGAAATCCGGGTCCGCGACGCTGAGCTTGACCGGCTGCGGACACACTTCGTGGCGCGGGGCCAGCGGCAACTCCATCAGCAATTCGTCCTCCACCAGTTCCACCAGGTCGAAGCTGCGGCTCAGCGCCAGCACGTCCTCCTCGGCGGTCTCGTCCTGCGCGGCCGCCATGTCCTCGTCCGCGACGAACCGGAACGACCGGTCCACCGCCAGCGGCACCTCGACCGGCCCCAGGCAGCGCTGGCAGGTCAGCGGCAGCACCGCCTGGGCCCGCAGGTGCACCCAGACCTCGGGGTGGACATGGCCCGGGTTGCGCATCTCGCCGGCGGCCGACCAGCTCACCGCGTACGCGCCGCCGCGGCCCTGCGTTTCCGCCATCAGCCGCTCGTGTTTCTGGACCGGCTCGCGGCCTTCCAGCGCCCCCGCCTCCTCGGCGAAGCGCCTCACGTCGAGCCGGCGCGCGATGAACTCCTTTGCCATGGGGGCAGTGTAAGAGAATCGCTCCCATGTCCGAGCTTTCTTTCACTGCGGCCGCGCCTCGCGTGGTGCTTGGTTCCACCTCGCCGTACCGGCGCGAACTGCTCTCGCGGCTGAGATTGCCGTTCGAAGTCGCGGCACCCGAAGTCGACGAGACCGCGCTGGCCGGCGAGCCCCCGGCCGCGCTCGCGCGGCGACTGGCGCTGGCGAAGGCCCGCGCCGTCGCCGACCGCCACCCGGACGCCGCCGTCATCGGCTCCGACCAGGTGGCCGACCTCGACGGCCGGCCGCTCGGCAAGCCCGGCAGCCACGAGAACGCCGTGGCGCAGCTGCGGTTGATGCGCGGGCAAACGGTCATCTTCCACACGGCGCTGGCCGTCGTGTGCCGCGACCGCGGCTTCGAGGAAATCGATCTCGCGCCGGTCCGGGTCCGCTTCCGCCAGTACGACGACGCCGAAATCGCGGCCTACCTGCGTGCCGAGCAACCGTACGACTGCGCCGGCAGCGCCCGCAGCGAGGGGCTCGGCATCGCGCTGCTGGAGGCGATCGAAAGCGACGATCCGTCGGCCCTGGTCGGCCTGCCGCTGATCCGCGCCTGCCGCATGCTCCGGGCCGCCGGAGTGAAGATTCTGTGAGCGCGGCGCACGGCCGTCTGCTGCTGGTGCCGGCGCCGCTGGATTTCGGCTGCGCCGAGCAGGCGCCGCTGCAGCAGGTGCTGCCCGCCGGCACCATCGACGCGGCCGCGCACCTGACGCACTGGATCTGCGAGAACGCCAAGACCGCGCGGGCCATGCTCAAACGCGTCGGCGACGTGCAGCCGCTGGCGCTGCCCCTGCGCGAGCAGGCCATCGTCGAACTGCCGCGTGAAGTGCACAAGAAAGGCGACCACGACGGCAGCTTCGATGCGCGCGCGCTGCTCGCACCGGCACTGGCGGGGCACGACATCGGCCTGCTCAGCGAAGCCGGCATGCCGGCAGTGGCCGATCCAGGCTCATCGGTGGTGCGGTCGGCGCACCAGCTGGGGCTGACGGTGGTGCCGCTGGTGGGCCCCGCCTCGCTGCTGCTGGCGCTGGCGGCGAGCGGCCTGAACGGCCAGAACTTCGCCTTCGTTGGCTACCTGCCCCAGGATGCGGCCCAGCGGACGGCCCGGATCCGGGAGCTGGAGGGCCTGGCGCTGCGCGGGGGCCAGACCCAGCTGTTCATCGAGACGCCATACCGGAACGCGGCCGTTTGGGATGCGCTGCTGAAATCATTGCAGCCGGCCACGCGCCTGTGCGTGGCCAGCGGCCTCACGCTGCCGCAATCGAGCATCCGCACGCTGCCCGCCAGCGCATGGCGCCAGCAGCCGGCGCCGGTGGCCAACGACGTGCCGGCCGTGTTCGCGATCGGCCGGTGAGCGGGGCCGGCCCGTTGCTGGACGCGGGAGCTGCCGTCGGCGGAAAGCCGTGCCTTCAGCGCAGCGCGGGAATGCTGCGCATGGCCCGAACCGCGCCTTCGCCCACGGCCGCGCCGAAACGCTTCGCCAGCCGCTCGGCGACGTTCTCGCGCCGGGTGTAGTCCACCAGCTCTTCGGCCTTCACCACCTCCCGCGCGACGAAGTCCAGGTTGCCCAGCTGGTCGGCCAGGCCCAGTTCCACGGCCTGCTGGCCGCTCCAGAACAGACCGCTGAACAGCTCCGGCGTTTCCTTCAGCCGTTTGCCGCGGCCAGCCTTGACGGCATCGATGAACTGGCGGTGCACCTGGTCGAGCATCTGCTGGGCGAATTCGCGGTGGCGGTCGGTCTGCGGGCTGAACGGGTCGAGGAAGCCCTTGTTCGCGCCCGCCGTCATCAACCGCCGCTCGATGCCCAGCTTGTCCATCAGGCCGGTGAAGCCGAAGCCGTCCATCAGGACGCCGATGCTGCCGACGATGCTCGCCTTGTCCACGAAGATGCGGTCGGTGGCGGCCGCCGTGTAATAGGCGGCGGAGGCGCAAGACTCCTCGACCACGGCGTACACCGGCTTGTTGTGCTTGGTGCGCAGGCGCTTGATCTCGTCGTACATGATGCCGGCCTGCACCGGGCTGCCGCCGGGCGAGTTGATCAGCAGCACCACCGCCTTCGCGCCCTCGTCCTCGAACGCGCTGCGCATGGCGGCGACCACGTTCTCGGCGCTGGCGTCCGAGCCGGATGCGATCTCGCCCTTGAGCTCGATCACGGCCGTGTGCGGCGCGGTGACGTCGGTGCTCGGCGCGCCCCGATGCAGCAGCATCCAGAACAGGGCGACGAAGAAGGCGAGCCAGGCCAGCCGGGTGAAGGTGCGCCAGCGGCGGGTCTTGCGCTGCTCCTCCAGGTTCGCGTACATCAGCCGCTCCAGCGCGGCACGCTCCCAGCCGGGCTCGCTCATCGCCCGGTGGGTGGCGAGTCGATCGGCCTCGGAGCGAAAGTCCGGCCCCTCGGACGGGGGCGGTGGCGGTGGCGATTCGGTCATCTCAGAATTCGACGGGTTTCACGTTGTAAGCAGTATGCCAGTGCACCACGCCATCGCGCTCGCTCAGCTGGATCTTCACGAGCCCCCCGCGACAGGGGCCGCCGGCGCACTGGCCGGTGTCGGGCTGGTACACGGCGCCGTGGGTGCCGCACAGCAGCCAGCGGCCGGTGTCGTCGAAGAACCGGTTCGGTTGCCAGTCCAGTTCCATGGCCACATGGGTGCAGCGATTCAGATAGGCGTGCACCGCGCCCTGGTAGCGGATCGCGAACGCGCGGCAGGTCTGGCCGGCGTAGTTGACGTCGAACGGGACGGCGGGACCGGCGTCGACCAGGTCCCCGGAGTTGCACAGCGCGATCGCTTCGTCCATGGCCTCACGCGTTTTGCGCCAGCCACTGGCGCAGTTCGGCGACCGAATGGGCGACGTGCAGCGGTCCCAGGCTTTCGAATTCGGCCGGCTCGTGCGCGCCGTAGCTCACGCCGACGGCGGGGCAGCCCGCGTTCACGGCCATCTGCAGGTCGTGCGTGGTGTCGCCGATCATCAGCGTGCGTTCCGGATCGGTGCCGAACTCGCGCATCAGCTCCTGCAGCATCAGCGGGTGGGGCTTGCCGGCGGTCTCGTCGGCGGTGCGCGAGCCGTTGAACATTCCCTGCAGTTGCACCGAGCGCAGCACATCGTCGAGGCCGCGCCTGGACTTGCCGGTGGCCACCGCCAGCCAGTGCTGGCGCGCCTTCAGTTCGTCCAGCAGCGGCAGCACGCCTTCGAACAGGCTCAGGTCGTTCTGGCACGCCAGGTAATGATGCCGGTAGCGCGCGCCCAGCTCCGGGTACTTCGCCGGCGGCACGTCCGGCGCGGCATGCGCGAGTGCCTGCATCAGCCCCATCCCGATCACGTACGCAGCCGCCTTGTCGGTCGGCCTGGCCCCGCCGACGTCCACCACCGCCTGCTGGATGCAGCGCACGATGATGGCGGTGGAGTCGAACAAGGTGCCGTCCCAGTCGAACGCGATCAGGTCAAAGCGGCGGGGACGGGGCGGCGGCATGGTCGCAGAACTTCTTCAATTCGGGGGGGAGCGGGGCCAGCAGTTCGACGCGTTCGCCGGTGGCCGGATGGTCGAACTGTAACCGCCACGCGTGCAGGAACATGCGTTTGAGGCCCAGTTTCTGCAACCCCTTGTTCAGCTCGAACCGGCCGTACTTGTCGTCGCCGGCGATCGGATGGCCCTGCGACGCGAGATGGACGCGGATCTGGTGCGTGCGGCCGGTCTTGATGGTGACTTCCAGCAAGGTGAAGACGCCGCCGTCGACCAGCGCGCCCGCCTCGGCCAGCGTCATCCGGTGCGCGACCTTCACCAGCGTGATCGAACGCATCCCGTCCGGATCGTCCTTGCCCACCACCCGCACCCGCCGTTCGCCGTCCGCCTGCAGGTACTTGTGCAGCGGCACGTCGATCACCTTCTTGCTGGCGGGCCAGGCGCCGGCCACCAGCGCCAGGTAGGTCTTGCCCGTTTCGCGCTGCCGGAACTGCTCCTGCAGGGCCAGCAGTGCCGAGCGCCGCTTCGCCACCAGCAGGATGCCCGAGGTTTCGCGGTCGAGCCGGTGCACCAGCTCCAGCATGCGGGCGGCGGGCCGGGCCCGCCTCAGCTGCTCGATGACGCCGAAACTCACGCCGCTGCCGCCGTGGACCGCGACCCCCGCCGGCTTGTCGACCGCCAGCAGGTGCTCGTCCTCCAGCAGCACCGGGAACTCGCGCGCCGGCACCGCCAGCTCGGCCTTGGCGGCCGCCGCCTCGGAGGTGCGCACCGGCGGCAGCCGCACGACGTCCCCGGCATGGACCCGGGTATCGGCCGCCGCCCGCCCCTTGTTCACCCGCACTTCGCCGCTGCGGATGATCCGGTACACATGGGTCTTGGGCACGCCCTTGAGTTCGCGCAGCAGAAAGTTGTCCAGGCGCTGGCCGGCCGATTCTTCGCCCACCCGGACCGATTTGGCCCCGGCGGTTGCAGGAGGCGGCCCGCCCCCTATAATCTGTTTGACCAACGTAGCGTTGTAAGTGGTTGATTGGCTTGGAGTTTAGTCCACGCACTGCCGCCGGCCTCGTTGGCAAGGTCGATGCCACCGGAACCTGCACGCCCGCAGATTGCCAGCCAGATGCTGGCGATGGCGGGCCAGGCGGCGGTGAAGCGGCACTTCGGAAGACTGATACGGAATACCAACGCCGCAAGCGCGCTGCTTGCGGTCGGATCAAGGCGAGAACTCCTGATGTTGATGGCGATCCTCATGGTTTGCTGGCGGTGGCTCACAGCCCCGGCCAGCGCCTGGGCGTCGCCGCCACCCCGCGACCCGCGGGACCGGCGCGCTGACATCGCGCGGGCGCCCCAGCGTCAGCGCGGCAGCCCATTCTTCGCCCTTCTCCACGCGCCCTTGCCACGCCTGCTGAGTTAGCAACTCGGCGGGCCGGCATCCCAGGCAATTCCATCCGTTTCGAAGCGTCTGCCAGGCATCGTTGACCCCTCGCGGGTCGGTTTGATGTTTTGTGAAACAAGGTGACGCGATGAAGCGGATGCTGATCAACGCCACGCAGGCGGAAGAACGCCGGCTGGCGATCGTCGATGGACAGAAGCTCCTCGACTACGAAATCGAGATCGAAGGGCGCGAGCAGCGCAAGGGCAACATCTACAAGGCCGTGGTGACGCGGGTCGAGCCTTCGCTCGAGGCCTGCTTCGTCGACTACGGCGAGGACCGCCACGGCTTCCTGCCGTTCAAGGAAATCTCCCGGACCTATTTCGCCCAGGGCGTGCCGGTCTCGCAGGCCCGGATCAACGACGTGATCCGCGAAGGCCAGGAGCTGCTGGTCCAGGTCGAAAAAGAGGAGCGCGGCAACAAGGGCGCGGCCCTGACCACGTTCGTCTCGCTGGCCGGCCGCTATGTCGTGCTGATGCCCAACAACCCGCGCGGCGGAGGCGTCAGCCGCCGGATCGAAGGCGACGACCGGGCCGAGCTGAAGGAGGCGATGGACCAGCTGGAGTATCCCAACGGGATGTCCATCATCGCCCGCACGGCCGGCATCGGCCGCAGCGCCCCGGAGTTGCAGTGGGACCTCAATTACCTGCTGAAGCTGTGGAACGCCATCGACGGCGCCGCCAAGGGCGGCAAGGGCGCCTTCCTGATCTACCAGGAATCGTCGCTCGTGATCCGGGCCATCCGTGATTACTTCAATCACGATATCGGCGACATCCTGATCGACACCGACGACATCTACGATCAGGCCCAGCAGTTCATGGCCCACGTGATGCCGGAGCACGCCACCCGCGTCAAGCGCTATCGCGACGACGCGCCGCTGTTCTCGCGGTTCCAGATCGAGCACCAGATCGAATCGGCGTACGCCCGCGAAGTGAAGCTGCCCAGCGGCGGCGTGATCGTGATCGACCACACCGAAGCGCTGGTCTCGATCGACGTCAACTCGGCCCGCGCCATCAAGGGCGGCGACATCGAGGAAACCGCCACCCGCACCAACCTGGAAGCCGCCGACGAGGTGGCGCGCCAGATGCGCCTGCGCGACCTGGGCGGCCTGATCGTCATCGACTTCATCGACATGGAGGAGAGCAAGAACCGGCGCGAGGTCGAAAGCCGGCTGCGCGACGCGCTGCGGCAGGACCGCGCCCGCGTCCAGTTCGGCACCATCAGCAAGTTCGGCCTGATGGAAATGAGCCGCCAGCGGCTGCGCCCGGCCTTGTCCGAGGGCGCGTCGGTGCCCTGCCCGCGCTGCGGCGGCCACGGCCACATCCGCGATACCGAGAGCTCCGCGCTGCAGATCCTGCGCGTGATCCAGGAAGAATCGATGAAGGACGGCACCGCCGCGGTGCACGTGCAGGTGCCGGTGGAAGTCGCTTCGTTCCTGCTGAACGAAAAGCGCACCGAGATCGCCAAGATCGAGCTGAAGC
>NZ_DATMHS010000040.1:0-100567 GCF_035554825.1 Ramlibacter sp.
CCTCGGGAGCGCGGCGATGAACGCGCCGCTGCCGACCGGCGTGGCGCGGGGAGGCGCCAGGGCGTACGAGACCGTTTCGCAGCAGCACAACGAGGTGGCTGGCACGCTGGCGCAGCGGCTCGCGGCCGAGACCCAGGGCGACGTGCTGTTCTCCGCCGCCGATCGCGGCCGCTATGCCACAGACGCGTCGATCTACCAGGTGGTGCCGGTCGGCGTGTTCGTGCCGCGCACGAGCGAAGACGTGAAGGTCGCGCTGGACATCTGCCGCGACCTGCACGTGCCGATCGTGCCGCGTGGCGGCGGCACGAGCCAGTGCGGCCAGACGGTGGGCGCCGGCCTCGTGATCGACCATTCGCGGCACGTGCGCCGCATCCTGAACGTCGACGCGGACGCCCGCACGGCGGAGGTCGAGCCGGGCATCGTGCTGGACCACCTCAACCAGGCACTGAAGAAGACGGGGCTCTGGTATCCGGTCGACGTGTCGACCAGCGCCCAGGCCACGCTGGGCGGCATGGCCGGCAACAACTCGTGCGGCAGCCGCAGCATCGCGTACGGCAACATGGTGCACAACGTGCTGGGCGCGCAGGCCTGGACCTCCGACGGGCAGCTGCATCGCTTCGGCCGCTTCGACCGGAGCGTGGGCGCGGCCCGCGCCCTGGGCGAACAGGTGCGGCAGCTGGCGCAGCAGCTCGCCCCCGAGATCGAGCGGCGCTGGCCCAAGGTGCTGCGGCGGGTGGGCGGCTACAACCTCGACATCTTCCACAACCAGAGCCAGCGGCCGTACACCGACGACGGCTCGGTGAACCTGGCCCACCTGCTGGTCGGCAGCGAAGGCACCCTGGCCGTCACCAGGTCGCTGACGCTGCGCCTGGCCGAGCTGCCGCGCACCAAGGTGCTGGGCGTGGTGAACTTTCCCACCTTCTACAAGGCGATGGACTCGGCCCAGCACATCGTCAAACTCGCCGGGGATGCCGGCGCGACGCTCACGGCGGTGGAACTGGTCGATCGCACGATGATCGAGCTGTCGCTGCAGAACCCGGCGTTCGCCCCGGTGATCCGCACCGCCGTCATCGGCCAGCCGGACGCCGTGCTGCTGGTCGAATTCGCCGGCGCCGACAAGGCGGCGCTGGTGCGCAAGCTGGACCAGCTGGTGGAGCTGATGGGCGACCTGGGCCTGCCCAACGCCGTGGTGCGGATGGAGGACGAGGCGCCCCAGAAGAACCTGTGGGAGGTGCGCAAGGCCGGCCTCAACATCATGATGAGCCTCAAGGGCGACGGCAAGCCGGTCAGCTTCATCGAGGACTGCGCGGTGCCGCTGGAACACCTGGCCGAATACACCGACGCGCTGACCCAGGTGTTTCGCAAGTACGGCTCGCGCGGCACCTGGTACGCGCACGCCTCGGTCGGCACGCTGCACGTGCGGCCGATCCTGGACATGCGCCACGACGGGGCCGGCAAGATGCGGGCGATCGCCGAGGAGGCCTCGGCGCTGGTCGCGCGCTACAAGGGCGCCTACAGCGGCGAGCACGGCGACGGGCTCTGCCGCGGCGAGTGGATCGGCTGGCAGTTCGGACCCAGGATCAACGACGCCTTCGCGCAGATCAAGGCGCTGTTCGATCCGGCGCGGCTGCTGTGCCCGCAGCGCATCGTCAATCCGCCGCGCATGGACGACACGCGCCTGATGCGCTTTCCGCCGTCCTACCGCGTGATCCCGCTGGAGACCGCGCTCGACTGGAGCGGCTGGAACGTGCAGAACGATCCGGCCACCGAGCGCGTCACGCCGGCCGGCACCGGCGGCGATCCGGCCCACGGCTTCGCCAAGGCGGTGGAGATGTGCAACAACAACGGCCACTGCCGCAAGTTCGACGCCGGCACCATGTGCCCCAGCTACCGGGTGACGCGCGAGGAAAAGCACTCCACCCGCGGCCGCGCCAACACGCTGCGGCTGGCGCTGTCGGGGCAGCTGGGGGTCAGGCCGCTGCCGGCCGGCGGCCACGGCATCGAGCACGGCCAGGCCTGGTCGGCGTCGACCAGCTTCGGCAACAGCGTCGCCAGCACGCTCGACACGGTGACGCCGCACACCGGCACCTGGGACGACGGCGCGCTGGAGGCGGTGAAGGACGCGCTGGAGCTGTGCGTGAGCTGCAAGGGCTGCAAGCGCGACTGCCCGACCGGCGTCGACATGGCCAGGATGAAAGTGGAGTTCCTCGGGCACTACAAGGCGCGCTTCGGCTTCACGCTCAAGGACAAGCTGATCGGCGGACTGCCCGATTACGCGGCGACGGCGAGCCGCTTCGCCGGCCTGCTGAACCTGCGCAACCGCAGCGGCTGGCTGGCGGCGGCCGGCGAGAAGATGCTGGGGCTGTCGGCCAAGCGGTCGCTGCCCGAATGGCGCTCGACGCACTTCTTCACCGCGCCCTCCGACACGGCCGGCCGTGACGAGGTGCTGGCCGCCGCGCGGCCGGTGGTGCTGTTCGTCGACACCTTCAACGGCTACTTCGAGGCGCCCAACGCCCATGCCGCGGTGAAGGTGCTGCGCGCGGCCGGCTACACGGTGCACGTGGCGACCAAGCTGCGCGCGGACGGCAAGCACCTGTGCTGCGGCCGCACCTATCTGTCCAGCGGGATGGTCGAGCGCGCCAGGGCCAAGGCGCGCGAAGTGCTGGACGCCCTGCTGCCCTTTGCCGAGCGCGGCATCCCGATCGTCGGCCTGGAGCCGTCCTGCCTGCTGACGGTGCGCGACGAGATGCTGTCCATGGGCCTGGGCGACGGCGCCCAGCGGCTGGCCAAGGCCTCGATGCTGTTCGAGGAATTCCTGGCGCGCGAGTCGCGCGAGGGCCGCCTGGACGAACTCAAGGCCAAGCTGCGGCCGGTCACCCGGCAGGTGCTGCTGCACGGCCATTGCCACCAGAAGGCGTTCGCCGCCACCGCGCCGATCGTGGAAGTGCTCAAGCTCATTCCCGGCGCCAAGCCGGAGCTGATCGAGACCAGCTGCTGCGGCATGGCCGGCAGCTTCGGCTACGAAGCCAGCCACCACGAGGTCTCGATGAAGATGGCGGAGCTGAGCCTGCTGCCGGCGATCCGCCGGGCCCCCGATGCGATCGTCGTCGCCGACGGCACCAGCTGCCGGCACCAGATCGAGGACGGCGCGCAGCGCGAAGCCGTGCACGCGGCGCTGCTGCTGGCGCGCCAGTTGTAGCGGCCCGCCAGGCTCCAGGTTGCGCTTGGTCGCCAGGGTCTCTGCCTGCGCTGCGGACGTGACCGGCGCGCTGCCGGCGCCACTGCCCTGCCCTGGCCGTCGACCGCACGCGGCCGGCCGGCGTCACGAAGCGTGGTGCTGCGTCGCGCGCTGCGTCACCGCGGACAGCAGGCCCTCGCGCTGCCACGGGACGGACAGCCAGACGCAGGTTCCGCCTTCGGGCACCTGCTCGATCCTGAGCGTGCCCCCGAGCAGCCCGGCGCGGCGCGCCATCCCTTCCAGCCCGCGGCCGCTCGGGGCCGACTGGCCGATGCCGCGGCCGTTGTCGACGATCCGCAGCACCAGCGCGCCCGGCGGCCAGGCACAGCTCAACTCCACGATCAACCGGGTCGCGTGCGCATGCTGCATCACGTTGCTGAGCGCCTCCTGCACGATCTTGGTGAAGTGGTACGCGGCCGCGCCGCGCAGCACATCGCTCGGGATGTCGTCGCGCACCCGCCAGACCAGCTCCAGCCCCTGGCGCTCGACCACCTTCTGCAGGCGCCCGCGCAGGCTGCCCATCGTGTGCACGATCGGCACGCTCTCGGAGTGCATGAAGTGGATCACCGAATGCAGCTCCATGAGCGCCAGGTCGACCGCGAGCCAGGCCTCGGCATCGGTCTTGCGCGTGTTGCCGGCCAGGGCCAGCGCCGTGGTCAGATGGAAGCCCAGGCCGTCATGCAGGTCGCCGGCGATCCGGTCGCGCTCGGCCCGAACCACGCGTTCCTCCCCGAGCAGCTGCATCCCGTAGCCGGCGACCAGCAGCAGCACCAGCCCGCAGTTGGCCAGGAGCACGAACTGCGGCGGCACCCGCAGGCCCTCGTCGATCCGCGCCAGCACCTCCATCAGCACCCGGCACAGGACAAGGCTGATGCTCGCGGCGAAAAGCTCCTTCGTGGCCATGCGATGCCTCGGACGGGGGGCGGCGGCCTACAGCAACCCCCATCGACTGGCCCAACTGACGGCCTGTGCCCGATTCTTGACGTGAAGCTTCTGGTAGATGTTCTTCACGTGCGAGTTGACGGTCATGTGGCTGATGCCCAGACGCTCCCCGATCTCGGCGCTCGTCATGCCGACGGCGATCATGCGCAGCACTTCGCCCTCGCGCCCGGTCAGCGCGCATCGCGCCTGCATGGGGAAGCGCCGCGTCACCGCGTTGCCGCGGTCGAGGCGCTGCAGCAGCCGTCGCGCCAGGCTCGGCGTGATCGACGCGCCGCCGTTGGCCACCTGCAGCACCGACTGCACGTATCCGCCGAACCAGGAGCTCTTGACGATGAATCCGGACGCGCCCAGCTCGAAGGCCCGCATCACGTCCTCGTCGGCCTCGAGCACCGACACCACCACCGCTTCGACGCCGCCGCCCCGAAGCTCCTTCGCGTAGGCGATCAGGTCGTAGCCGCGGCCGTCGCCGAGGTTGAGGTCCACCAGGATCACGTCGAACTCGCGCTCGCGCACCACCCGCTTGCCCTCGCGCAGCGAGTCCGCCTCCCCCACCAGCAGGGTCCGCGGATCCCCCATCAGCTCCTGCGCGATCACCCGCCGAATGTGGGCGTCGTCATCGACGACGACGACGCGCACCGGCCGGTCGACCTGCCCCGCCATGAAGCTGGGCCACACGGCCGCCGAATTTTCATGCATGGGAGCCGTCGACGGTGTCCGCCGCCACGCCTGCGGCCAGGGATGCGGCTCCAGCGGCGGCGCGTCCCGCTCGAGCCAAGGGCCGTCGCGCGACGTGAGCGGCGTCTCCGGTCGAGAACTCCAATGTCGTTGCGGCGCGCATGTTGGCTCCCAGTGTCCCGAAGAAGCATAGGTATCGGCTGCAACGACGGACAAGGGGCAACCCTCGCGACTGGCGCGTGACAAATATCCCGCGTCTTCCCGGGAGCAAGGCGCGATCTCGCCCAGGGCGGCCGGCGTGCTCTCAGTGACGCTGCGCGGCGGGCCGGCCTCGCGAGTGTCCGGGCGCGGGTGCTGGCTCATACGGCGGCGAGGCGGGTTCCGGATCGTTCGGCGTGACTGCCCCGCCCGCCGGTCAGAAGAAGCGCCGGGCGATGCTGCGAAGTACCGCCACCTGGTCCGGCGCCATGTCCCCGTGGTGCGTGGCGGCCTGGCGCAGCGCCGCGCGCGCGCCCCGGCCATCCAGCGCGGTGGCGTGCGAATAGGCGACCAGGTGCGCGAACGCGGCGCCCAGGGTCCGTGCCATCGCGATGATTTCGGGCCGCCCGTCCGCCGCTCTTTCAGCCTGCTCCGTGAGCGCGGCGACCGCCTCGATCGCGACCGCGAGCTGCGCTGCGGAGACGCACGGGTGCGGCGCCGGCTCTGCCGCCGGCCGGCCGGTGCGGTGCGCGCAGGCCGATGGCGCACGCGCCGTCGCCCCGTCCCTGGCGCATTGGTGTCGTGGTGCAGTGGGCATGGTGTTGTTCGCGTCGACGCGCTGGCAGCCCCCACGGGGCCGTCTTCGCAGCTCCGGGGCCAGTGTCTGGCCGCAGCGCCGGGCAGGCAATCACGAGAACTGGGTACGTCGAATTGTTGAAGCCACCGGCGTGCGCCGCGACCGGCCGCAACGACCGCAGGGAGAACACCCCGCGGCCGGGCGGCTCGCTGCGGCATTCCTGGGCAGTAACCGAGGACAAGCCACGCAACCAGGTGTGCGCCGCGGGCCTATGATCGCGCAGCCACGGAGGCCAGCCATGTCCCAGCACGCGATCCGGACCCTCGAGCAGCTGCAGGCGCTGTACGGCGCCGTCGGCGAGGCCTCGAGCCGCAAGGAAGTCGACCACGTCCACCCGCTCTACCGCGCGATGATCGAGGCCTCCCCCTTCGCCGTGCTGGCGACGGCGGGCCCCGGCGGGCTGGACGCCTCGCCCCGCGGCGACCCGCCGGGCTTCGTGATCGTGCAGGACGAGCGGACGCTGCTGCTGCCCGAGCGGCGCGGCAACAACCGCATCGACAGCCTGCGCAACCTCCTGGCCGATCCGCGCGTCGCGCTGCTGTTCCTGATCCCCGGCACGGGCGAGACGCTGCGCGTCAACGGCAGGGCGTCGATCACGGTCGATCCGGGCCTGCTGGAGCGTTGCGCCGTGGACGGCAAGCGGCCGCAGTGCGTGCTGGTGATCCAGGTCGAGACCGTGTTCTTCCAGTGCGCACGGGCGATCCAGCGCGCCAAGCTGTGGCAGTCCGCGCCGCTGCCGGCGGTGCCTTCGGCCGGCGCCGTGCTCGAGGCGCTGACCGAAGGCGCCATCGACGGGCGCCGGTACGACCAGGAACTGCCGGCGCGCCAGCGCGCGACGCTGTACTAGAGCGCGTCGCGCAGCCGGTAGTACATCATCCCCAGCACCAGGGCCGGCGTTCGCATCAACGCGCCGCCGGGGAAGGCGTGGTGCCGCAGCCGCGCGAACAGGTCGAAGCGCTCGGCCTGGCCGGCGACGGCCAGCGCTACCAGCTTGCCGGCCATGCCCGCCAGCGCCAGCCCGTGCCCCGAGAAGCCCTGCAGGTAGTAGACGTTGTGGCCGAGCCGGCCGAAGTTGGGCGCCTTGTTCATCGTGATGTCGACGAAGCCGCCCCAGGAATACGGAATCGCCAGATCGGCCAGCTGCGGGAACACCTTGAGCATGCTGGCGCGGATGCGGCCCACCACGTCGCGCGGCGCATTGGCGCTGTAGCTGTCGCCGCCGCCGAACAGCAGGCGGTGGTCGGCGCTGAGGCGGAAGTAATCGAGCACGAAGTTGGTGTCCGAGGCCGCGGGCCGCCCGCGCATCAGGGCGTCGGCGCGGGCCGGCTCCATCGGCTCGGTGGCGATCATGTAGGTGCCCACCGGCATGATGCGCGCCGCCACCTCGGGCGCGATGTCGTCGCCGTACTCGCCGAGGTAGACGTTGCCGGCCAGCAGCACGTACTGGCATTCGCACTCGCCTTGCGCCGTCTTCACCCGCGGCTGGCGGCCCCGCTCCACGACGAACACCGGCGAGTTCTCGTGCAGCCGCGCGCCGGCCCGCGCCGCCGCTTCCGCCAGTCCCAGGCAGTATTTCAACGGGTGCAGGTGGCCGGAGGCCTCGTCGAGCACGGCGGCGTGGAAGCGCCGGCTCTCGATCCACTGGCCGATCTCGCCGGGGCCCAGCCAGCGCAGCGGATAGCCGTACGCCGCCTGGACATGGTCCATCCAGCGCCGCAGCGCGTCGGACTTGCGCGGCTTCACCGACAGGCTGAGATAGCCGCGCCGCAACTCGCAGTCGATGGCGTAGCGGCGGATGCGCTCGTCGAGCAGCTTCAGGCCCTCGACCGAGACGTCCCAGGCGCGGCGCGCGTCCTCGCGCGAGAACTGCTTCTCGATGGCGCATTCGCCGTCGCCGCCGAAGCCGACGATCACCTGCCCGCCGTTGCGCCCCGACGCGCCCCAGCCGATCCGCTGGGCCTCCAGCACCACGACGCGGTAGCCGCGCTCGGCCAGCTCCAGCGCCGCCGACAGCCCCGCATAGCCGCCGCCGACCACGCACACGTCGGCCGTGATCCGCTGCGCCAGCGGCGGCGCCGGTTCGGGCCGGCTGACGCTGGCCTCGTAAAAGGAGTTCTCGACGACCCCGAGTTCTTTCTTGAGCAGCATGAAGCGCCCGCGCGGCCGGCTCAGCCCACGCGGAAGTTGAGGAACTGCCAGGGATCGTCGGGGTCGATCGGCTCCGGAAAGAGGCGGCTGCGACCCTGCAGCGGGGTCCAGTCGCCCCATTCGCCGACGACCTCGCCCAGGTACGGCAGCGCCACCTCGAGCACCGTTTCGTGGTCGAGGTCGTCGGGCTCCACCAGCCCCGAATCGGGATTGCGCAGCGCCCACACCATGCCGCCCAGGATGCCGGCCACCACCTGCAGGCTGGTTGCGTTGTTGTACGGCACGAGCTCGCGCGCCTGCTCGATCGACAGCCGCGAGCCGTACCAGTACACGCCTTTCGGATTGCCCATCAGCAATACGCCGAGTTCGTCGACGCCGCTGCCGATCTCGTCGCGCATGATCCGCTGCCGGTGCTGCAGCTGCCAGTTCTTGCCGGCCACTTCGTGCAGCGACAGCACGGCGTCGTCGCACGGATGGTAGGCGTAGTGCACCGTCGGCCGGTACACCACCTGGCCGTTCTCGCGCAGCGTCAGGTGGTCGGCGATCGAGATCGACTCCGCGTGGGTGACCAGGAAGCCGTGGTACGGCCCTTCCAGCGGCGTCCAGCTGCGCACCCGCGTGGCGATGCCGGGCCGGTCCAGATAGACCGCCGCGTCGCTGCCGAAGCCGTGCCGCGCCGCGTCCGGCGGCCAGTGCCGCTCGTGGCTGCCCCAGCCCAGTTCCGCCGGCTGCAGGCCCTCGTCGACGAAGCCGGTGACCGACCAGGTGTTGACGAATTCGTCGCGCTCCTTGCGCCGCTCCGTGCTCTGGGTGTCGCGCTCGGCGACGTGGATCACCTTCACCTGCAGCCGGCGCGCCAGTTCCGCCCATTCCTCGTAGCAGGTGGGCGGCGCCACCTCGACATGCGTCTGCCGCGCCATCTCCAGCAGCGCCCGCTTGGTGAACGCGGACACCAGCCCGGGATTGGCGCCCTGCGTCAGCACCGCCGTCGGTCCCGACCGCTTGTCGAGGCGGAAGGCCAGCGCCTCCTCGCGCAACGCGTAGTTGGAGCGCTGCGAGGCGGTGAGCTGCGGATTGTCGTAGCGGCCGGCCCACGGCTCGTTGCAGGTGTCGAGATAGAACGCCCCGCGCTTGCGGCAGAAGCGGATCAGCGCCAGGCTCGACACATCCACCGAGAGGTTCAGCAGGAAGTCGCCGGCGCCCAGCAGCGGCTCGAGCACCGCCTCGTAGTTGCCTTCGTTGAGGGCGACGGCGATCACTTCGACCCCTTGTTCGGCGGCGATGCCGCTGCCGTCGGGCGTGGCCTTGACGATGCGGATGCGGTCCGGCCCGACCCCCAGCTCGCGTGGCAGCAGCGGCAACATGCCCTGGCCGATGCTGCCGAACCCGAGCATCACCAGCCGTCCGGAAAAGTTGGTCCGCTGCCGCCCCTGCTTCATCCGCCGCACTCCCCGGTCACGGATTGCCGGCCGGCCACACGAAGGTGGCGCGAGCGGTCTTGCCCTTGGCGGTGGTCAGGGTCTGTTGCCGGGTCTGGCCGTTGGCGGTGGCCTTCACCCGCCAGCTGCCGGCGCCCGGCAGGTCCAGCAGCATGATCGGCCCTTCGCACTTTGCCTCGAGCACGATCGCGCCCCGGCGGTCGGTGATCTGCACGTCCACGTCGGCCAGGTAGGCGCCGGTGCGTTCCGCGAACGTCAGCATGGCGTCGTGGTCGCGCGCCTGCGCCTTCATCGACTCCGATTCCGGCTGGCTGATGCCACCGCAGACAAAGCTCGCCGCGGCGCCCGCCGGGGCGGCGGCCTGGGCCAGCGCCACGGCGGCGGCCTGGGCGAGCAACAGCGAGACGGCCATCTTCTTCATCGGAGACTCCTTGTGCGCGGAACGGATGCCGCCCATCAGTGTCCGCGCTCCACCGGGGGCGGGCGTCAGCAGTTCGTGCGACCTGCTGTAGGACGCAGCGAATCGCCTCTCCAGTTGTAGTCGCTCGGGCGAATTTCTGCCGGCCTGCTACTCTTGACTGGTGTCCCCGCGGCCGCGAGCCGCGCTCCAGGAGGCCGGCGATGGATCTGCAATTTCTCGGCGCAACCGACACGGTCACGGGCTCCAAGTACCTGTTGCGCACGGCGCGCAGCAAGGTGCTGGTGGATTGCGGGCTGTTCCAGGGCTACAAGAACCTGCGGCTGCGCAACTGGGGCGCGCTGCCGGTGCCGGCGGTCGACATCGACGCGATCGTCCTGACCCATGCGCACATCGACCACAGCGGCTATGTCCCGCTGCTCGTCCGCCAGGGCTTCCAGGGACCGGTGTTCTGCACCCCCGCGACCTTCGATCTCTGTCGCATCCTCCTGACCGATTCCGGTCACCTGCTCGAGGAGGAAGCCGATTACCTCAACGAGCATGGGCTGAGCCGCCACAAGCCGGCGCTGCCGCTGTACACGCGGGAGGACGCGGTGCGCTCGCTCAAGCTGTTCAAGCCGGTGGAGTTCGACACCGCCTGGCACGCCAGCGGCGACCTGCAGGTGCGGTTCTCGCGCTCTGGCCACCTGCCCGGATCGGCCTTCACCCAGGTCGACGACGGACGGGTCTCGGTGCTGTTCTCGGGCGACCTCGGCCGGCCCGCCGATCCGGTCCTGCAGCCGCCGGTGCGGATGCGCAAGGCGGACTACCTGGTGGTGGAGTCCACCTACGGCGACCGGCTGCACGAACGCGAGGACGTGCTGGCGGAACTCGCGGGCGTCCTCAACCGCACGGCGGGGCGCGGCGGCGTGGTGCTGATCCCCGCCTTTGCCGTCGGCCGCACCCAGGCGCTGATGCACCTGATGCACCTGCTGCGCGAGCGGGGCGCGATCCCGCCGATCCCGATCTACCTCAACAGTCCGATGGCCGCCAGCGCCACCCAGATCTACCGCCGCCACCTGAAGGAACTGCGGCTCGGCGCCGAGGACTGCGAGGCGATGGCGCGCGACGTGCAGGTGGTCACGACGCCCGAGGAGTCGCGCGAGCTGAACCGCCGGCACGGTCCGATGATCATCATCGCGGCCAGCGGCATGGCGACCGGCGGGCGCGTGGTGCACCACGTCAAGGCATTCGCGCCGGACAAGCGCAACACCATCCTGCTGACCGGTTTCCAGTCAGGCGGAACCCGCGGCGCCTCCATCGCCAGCGGCGCGCCGACGGTGCGCATCCACGGCGAAGACGTGCCGGTGCGGGCCGAGGTGCACATGGTCCACTCGCTGTCGGCGCACGCCGACGCCGGCGAGATCATGGACTGGCTGCGCGGCTTCGAGCAGCCGCCGCGCCGGACCTTCATCACGCACGGGGAGCCGCCCGCGGCCGACGCGCTGCGCCTGCGCATCGAGCGCGAACTGCACTGGGCCTGCCACCTGCCCTACTACCTGGAAAACGTGACGCTGAACTGAGCCTCAGGCGGCGCACCACAACGCGATGCGGTGCGACAGGTCCATCCACAGCGCCCAGAGGGCCACCAGCACCAGCAGCGCGCCGGCGGCGCGGGTGCCCCAGTCCTGACGGAAGCGGTTGCCCCAGTGCGCCAGCTTCGCCAGCAGCGCCGGCGCCAGCGCCAGCGAGACGCCGCTGCCGAGCGCGAACAGCGCCATGGCCGCGGCGCCTTCGAGCGGGCCGCCGCTGAGCGAGGCCACCAGCAGCGCCGAATACAGCAGGCCGCAGGGCATCAAGGCCCACAGGGCGCCGGTGGCGAACACGCCGCCGCGCGCCGTGGCCACCGGCCGCACGCGCGACCAGATGCTGCGCCCGGCGCTGCTCACCCACATCGGCTGGCGCGCCTGGGCCACCAGCATCAGCCCCCAGGCCAGCACCGCCAGGTGAAACAGCGTCCAGACGGGACGCAGCGCCGCCAGGTTGGCAGTGAGCCAGCCCAGGCTCTGCACCGTGAACGCGGCGGCGGCCCCGGCCGTCGCATAGCCGGCCAGCCGCCCGGCGTGGAACGCCAGCAGCGAGCGCGAGGGGGTGCCGCGGCCGGCGCGGCTGAGGCCGGCGCACGCGGCGCCGCACATCGCGATGCAGTGGGGGCCGCCCGCCAGCCCCATCAAGAGCGCCGACAGCGCGAGCGCGAACGACATCGCCTCAGATGATCCGGGAGAACCGTGCGCGGTTGCGGTCCGCCTGCAGGTACTTGTCGAACACCATGGCCACCGCCCGCACGAAGTACCAGCCCATGGCGGTCACCTGGATGCCGGCATCGTCGACCACCACCAGGCCCTGCTCCTGCAGGGCCTTGAGCTGCTCCAGCTCGGGCGCGAAGTACTCGCGGAAATCGAGCAGCCACGCCAGCTCGATCGATTCGAACAGCACCTGGCCCTGGCACATGATGGCCATGATCACGGCGCGCCGCGTCAGGTCGTCGCGGCTCAGCGCCAGGCCGCGCACGACCGGCAGCCGGCCGTGGTCGATCAGGTCGCAGTACTCCTCCATCGTCTTGGCGTTCTGGCTGTAGGTGGCGCCCACCTTGCCGATCGAGGACACGCCCAGGCCGATCAGGTCGCAGTCCGAATAGGTGCTGTAGCCCTGGAAGTTGCGGTGCAGCCGGCCCTGCCGCTTGGCCACCGCCAGCGAGTCGTTCGGCAGCGCGAAATGGTCCATGCCGATGTAGACGTAGCCGGCGTCCTGCAGCGTGTTGAGCGACTGCGACAGCATGCTCACCTTGTCGGCCGCCTGCGGCAGCTCGGAGCCGATGATGCGGCGCTGCGGCTTGAAGCGTTCCGGCAGGTGGGCATAGGCGTAGACCGCGATCCGGTCCGGCCGCAGTTCCTTGATCTGCTCCAGGGTGCGGTCGAACGACTCGGCGGTCTGGCGCGGCAAGCCGTAGATCAGGTCGACGTTGATCGATTCGAAGCCGATCTCGCGCGCCTGCGCCACCAGCTGGAACACCTGTTCGGCCGGCTGGATGCGGTGCACCGCCTTCTGCACGTCCGGATCGAAGTCCTGGACGCCGAACGACAGGCGGTTGAAGCCGAGCTGCCACAGCGACTGCAGCCGGGCCTGGTCGATGGTGCGCGGATCGACCTCGATCGAATACTCGCCGCCGGGCGCCATCGCGAAGTTGCGGCGCAGCATCGCCATCAGCTCGCCGAGCTCCTCGTCGGACAGGAACGTCGGGGTGCCGCCGCCCAGGTGCAGCTGGCTCACCGACTGGCCGGTGCCCAGCCGGTCGACGTGGAGATCGACCTCGCGTGCCAGGTACTTGAGATAGCTCGCGGCCCGGTCGTGGTGTTTGGTGATGATCTTGTTGCAGCCGCAGTAATAGCAGAGCGACTCGCAAAACGGGATGTGGACGTACAGCGACAGCGGCATCGCCAGGGCGGCCGGCCCCGCCTTGCGCTGGGCCAGGGCCTGCGCGTAGTCGGTATCCGTGAAGGCTTCCACGAAGCGGTCCGCCGTCGGATAGGAGGTGTAGCGGGGGCCGTTGACGTCGTAGCGGCGCAGCAGCTCAGGCGAGATCTGGGTCATCGTGGCGAAAAACTTGAGAGTATGGCTCTTACTTTGCAGGCCTGCATGCCCTACAAGCTTGATCTGGATCAACCCGGGGGCAGCAGGCTCCCGGACAATTTGACCTAGATCAGAAGTGACCTCGGCCATGAACGAAACCCCTCTGCACGCCCACGAGGCGACCCTGCTACCGTCGAGCGACACACCGCTGTTCGACGGCCACAGCATGAAGGTGGCCTGCTCCAACTGCAACCTGCGCGAGCTGTGCATGCCGGTCGGACTGAGCCCGCACGAGCTCGCCCGCATCGACGAAGTGGTGGCGGTGCGCCGCAAGGTCAAGCGCGGCACCACGCTGTTTCGCAACGGGGAAGCGTTCCAGTCGCTGTTCGCGATCCGCACCGGATTCTTCAAGACCTGCGTCACCGCCGAGGACGGCCGCGACCAGGTGACCGGCTTCCAGATGGCCGGCGAGATCATCGGGCTGGACGGCATCGTCAACGACCACCACACCTGCGACGCGGTGGCGCTCGAGGACGCCGAGGTCTGCGTGATGCCGTTCGACCGCATCGGCGAACTCTCGCGCGAGGTCAATGCCCTGCAGCACCATGTGCACCGCATCATGAGCCGCGAGATCGTGCGCGAGCACGGCGTGATGCTGCTGCTGGGCAGCATGCGCGCCGAGGAGCGGCTGGCCGCGTTCCTGCTGAACCTGGTGCAGCGGCTGCACGCGCGCGGCTTCTCGCGCTCGGAGCTGGTGCTGCGGATGACCCGCGAGGAGATCGGCAGCTACCTGGGCCTGAAGCTGGAGACCGTGAGCCGCACCTTCTCGAAGTTCGCCGAGGACAACATCGTCGAAGTGCGGCAGCGCCACGTCCGCATCCTCGACACCTCGGCGCTGCGCCGCATCGTCAACCAGCAGCCGATGAGCTGACCGGCCGGCCGCCGCGCCAGCCACTCGCGAGCGCGGGCGCCGGCCGCCGGCTACCGCAGTACCAGCCGCATCGCCATCACGCCGCCGGGCTGGGCCGTCACCTCGAAACCGAGCTGGCGCGCCAGCGCCGCCATGCCGGCGTTCTCGGACAGGCACTGCCCCACCACCTCCTGCGTGCCGCGGGCACGCAGGTACGCCAGCAGCTTGCCCAGCAGCGCCCGGCCCAGTCCCTGGCGCTGCCACGGGCCGGCGACCTGGATCGCGAACTCCGCCTGCCGGTTGTCGGGATCGCACACCGCCCGCACCTCGCCGGCCATCGCCGCGGCCGGGCCGGTGCCGGCCAGCGCCAGGAAGGTCATGTCGCGGTCGTAGTCGATCTGGCAGTAGCGCGCCAGCTCGGAGTGCGGCACCTCGCGCCGCGCCAGGAAGAACCGCAGCCGCATGTCGGCCGGCGACGCCTTGCCGTAGAAGGCCGCGAGCCGCTCGCCGTCCTCGGGCCGGATCGGCCGCAGCAGCAGTTCGTGGTCGCCCACCTGCAGGCGCTGCTCCAGCCCCGACGGATAGGGGCGCACGGCCAGCCGGCTGGCCTCGCCCGGCGCCGGACGGCGCACCCGCACCCGGGCATCGAGCGCGATCACGCCCTCGGCGTCGGCCAGCAGCGGGTTGATGTCGAGTTCCATCAGCGCCGGCAGGTCGCAGGCCAGCTGCGACACCCGCAGCATGGCGCCGACCAGCGCCTGCCGGTCGACCGGCGGATGGCCGCGGTAGCCGGCCAGCAAGGCGCCGACATGGGTCTGGTCGATCAGGTCCCGGGCCAGCCGTCCGTTCAGCGGCGGCAGCCCCACCGCGCGGTCCTTGCGCAGTTCGACCGCGGTGCCGCCCTCGCCGAACAGCACCACCGGGCCGAACACGCCGTCGCTCGCGATGCCGACGATCAGTTCCTGCGCGTGGCGCCGCTGCGCCATCGCCTGCACGGTGAAGCCCAGCACATGGGCGTGCGGCTGCGCGTGGGCCACCCGCTGGCGCATCCGCACGGCGGCCGCCCGCACGTCGTCGGCCGATCCCAGGCCGAGGGCCACGCCGCCGACGTCTGATTTGTGCACGATCTCGGGCGACACGATCTTGAGCGCCACCGGGTAGCCGATGCGGGCGGCGGCGAGCACCGCTTCGTCGACGTCACGCACCTTGGCCGCGGCCACCGCCGGGATGCCGTAGGCCTGCAGCAGCTGGGTCGCCTGCGCGTTGTCCAGCCATTCGCGGCCCTCGCGCAGCGCCGCCTGCAGGATGGCCTCGGCGGCCGCGACGTCGGGCCGGAAGTCCTCCAGCGTGTCCGCCGGCAACTGCAGCAGCGCCTCCTGGTTGCGGGCATAACTCGCCCGCTGCAGCCAGCCGGCGACGGCGCGCTCGGGCGTGTTGTAGGTGGCGATCCCGGCGCCGCTGAAGGCCCGGCGGGCCGACGCCACGGCGTCGCCGCCGAGCCAGCAGGCCAGCACCGGTTTCGTGGCCTGCTGCACGATCGGCAGGCAGGCGGCGGCAATCTCGCCGGCCGGCACGATGGCGGTGGGCGAATGCATGAACAGCACGCCGTCGACCTCGGGCGCGTCCAGGACGATCCGCAGCGCCTCGCCATAGCGCGCCACCGGCGCGTCGCCGACGATGTCCACCGGGTTGCCGCGCGGCCAGGTGGCCGGCAGGCACCGATCCAGGGCCTGCACCGTCGCCGGGCTCAGCTCGGCCATCCTGCCGCGGCCCATCGCCAGCGCATCGGCGGCGAGCACCCCCGCGCCGCCGCCGTTGGTGAGGATGGCCAGGCGCTCGCCGCGCCATGTCTTCACATGGGCCAGCGTCTCGGCCGCGTCGAACAGCGCCTCCAGCGTGTCGACCCGCAGCATGCCGGCGCGCCGCACCGCGGCGTCGAACACCGTGTCGGAGCCGGCCAGGGCGCCGGTGTGCGAAGCGGCGGCCCGCGCCCCTTCGGCCACGCGTCCGGCCTTGACCACGATCACCGGCTTGTTGCGCGCGGCGGCGCGCGCCGCCGACATGAACTTGCGTGCCGACTGCACCGCCTCCATGTACATCAGGATCGCGCGGGTCCCGGGATCGCTGGCCAGGTAGTCGAGCACGTCGCCGAAGTCGACGTCGGCGCAATCGCCCAGCGACACGAAATGCGAGAAGCCGATGCCGTGGCTGTTGGCCCAGTCCAGCATCGCGGTGGACAAGGCGCCCGACTGCGTGACGAAGGCCAGCGAGCCCGGCAGCGCGTTGCCGGGCGAGAAGCTGGCGTTGAGGCCGGCGCCGGGCACCAGCACGCCCAGGCAGTTGGGTCCGAGGATGCGCAGCAGCGCCGGCCGCGCCGCCGCCAGCATCGCCTGTTCCGCCGGCGTGCCGCGCAGGCCGGCGCTCAGCACGGCGGCCGCCCGCGTGCCCTTGCGCGCCAGCGCTTCCACCAGGCCGGGCACCGAGGCCGCGGGCGTGCAGATGACGGCAAGGTCCGGCGCCTGCGGCAGCGATTCGATGTCGGGATAGGCCTGCTGGCCGGCGATCAGCCCCTGGCGCCGGTCCACGATCCAGAGCGGCCCCGGGAAGCCGCCGGCGCGCAGGTTGCGAAAGACCACGTGGCCGACGTTGTCGGGCCGCTCCGAGACCCCGATCACGGCCACCGCGGCAGGCGCGAACAGTGCGTCGAGGTTGCGCACGCTCATGACAGCTCCCTTCAGCGCCGCGCACCGGGCTGCGGACCCGCCGCAGGCGCACTTCAGGTTAGGTGCGGGCCGCGGGACCACGGTTGTTCCAGATCAAGGACAGGAAGCCGCATGGCCCACAGAATGAGGCATCCCCTATCAAGGCTGTGATGGACACCTATACCCGTGGTCTGGCCCCGCGCTTCGCGCAACTGCTGGCGCAGCGCGAAGCCGAGCTGCGGTCGATCCTGCGGCCCACCGGCGAGGTCGCGGTGCAGGCCCCCGATGCCCAGTCCCGCGACGTCCAGGATTTCAAGGACATGGCCGTCGAGGAGAGCCAGTCGGTGGTGGACGAAGCCAAGGCCGACCACGCGATGGAGGAGCTCGAGCTGATCGTCGCCGCGCGCCGGCGGCTGGCCGACCAGTCCTACGGCGAGTGCCTCGACTGCGGCGAGCCGATCGACCTGCGGCGCCTGCTGGCGCTGCCAGCGACGCGCTTTTGCACCGCCTGCCAGGACATTCACGAGCATGGCCGCGCCGTTGGCGCCCGCCGCAACGGCACCCAGTTTCCCAAGAGCCGCCAGTGAACACGCCGGCCCGCGCCGGCCGCCGCACCCTGGCGGCCCGATCCCCTTCCCGCATCGGCGCCGCCGATCTCCCGGCCGACCTCGGCCGCGAGCAGGTGGCGCTGGCGCTCGAGGCGTCGAGCGCGCTGTGGCGCGGCTTCGAGACGATGCGCGCGGTCCAGCAGCGCGCCGTCCACGAAAGCTCGCAGCGCCACCAGGCCGCGGCACGCCAGCTGGGCCGGACCGCCAATGCCAGCGAGCTGATGATCATCCCGTTCACGCTGCTGCAGCAGGACCTGCAGGGCGCCAGCCGCTGCTGGCAGGACCTCGCCGCCGCCGCGCTCGAAACGCAAACCGAGATGATCGAGTGCGCCCTGGCCCATGCGGTGGAGGCGGACCAGGCGATCGAAGCCGTCGCCGCGGTGGCCCACCTCCAGGCGGTTCCAGGCGTGACTGCACCGCTCGCGCCGGACGCACCGGCCAAGCGCCGCCGCCGCGCCCGCGCCCGCCGCTGACTCGCGCCTCGCGTTTCAGCGCTGGTGCACGTAGCTGCCGGGCGCGGCCAGCGCCGTCCCCTGTTCCACCAGCCCGGCCACCTCGCGCGCCGCCACCGGCCCGGACGAATGCTGCGCCAGCCATTCGTGCCAGCGCGGCCACCATGAGCCGGCGAACGCCGGTGCCGCGGCCAGCCAGGCCTGCGGATCGGCCGGCGCTTCGCCCGGCGGATGCGACGCGAAGCGGTAGCTGGCATGCGGATGGGCCAGCGGGCCGGACGGCGCGCTGACGATGCCCACGTTGTGGCCGCCGGAAGCGAGCAGGAAGCTCACCGGTGCGTGCGCCAGGGCATGGATCTTGTAGACCGAGCGCCAGGGCGAGACGTGGTCGCGCTCGGTGCCGGCGACGAAAAGCGGCAGCCTGAGGTCGCTGGGCGCGACCCAGCGTCCCGCCGCCGGATAGCGGCCTTCGGCGAAGTCGTTGTGCAGGTACAGCCGCCGCAGGTACTCGCTGTGCATGCGCGCCGGCAAGCGCGTGGCATCCGCGTTCCATGCCCCCAGCGCGGTGACCGCCGTCTGCGCGCCCATCAGGTACTCGTGCACGAGCTTGGACCAGACCAGGTCGCGCGAGTTGATCAGCTGGAAGGCGCCGGCCATCTGCCGGCCGTCGAGGTAGCCGCGCTCGGCCATCAGGTCTTCCAGGAACGCCACCTGGCTCTCGTCCATGAACAGCCCGAGCTCGCCGGGTTCGTGGAAGTCGACCTGCCCGGCCAGGATGCTCACCGTCTGCAGCAGATCGGGTTCGTCGCGGGCCAGCACGGCAGCGGCGATCGCCAGCAGCGTCCCGCCCAGGCAGTAGCCGGCAGCGTGCAACCGCACCGCCGGACACAGTCGCGCCACCGCATGCACCGCCGCCAGCGGCCCCTGCTGCAGGTAGTCCTCCATCCCCAGGTCGCGGTCCTCGGCCGCGGGATTGCGCCACGACACCATGAACACGGTGTGCCCCTGCTGCACCAGGTAGCGCACCAGGGAATCGTCGGGCGTGAGGTCGAGGATGTAGTACTTCATGATCCACGAGGGCACGATCAGCACCGGCTCGGCATCGACCTGCGGCGTCTGCGGCTGGTACTGGATCAGCTCGATCAGGTGGTTGCGAAACACCACCTGGCCCGGCGTGACCGCCACGGCCTCGCCGGGGCGGAAGCGCTCGACGCCGCGCGGTGGCCCGCCGGCGAGCACCGCCAGCGCATCGCGCGACCAGTTGGCGAAGCCGCTGACGAGGTTCCTCCCGCTGCTGGTGACGACCGCCTTGAGCACCTGCGGATTGGTCGCGACGAAGTTCGACGGCGAAACCAGGTCGGCCAGCTGGCGCAGCGTGAACGCGACCACGTCTTCATGGTGCTGCGACACGCCGCGCACGCCGCTGGCGGCCTCGGTCCACCAGCGCTCCTGCAGCAGGAAGGCCTGCGCCAGCGCGGCGAAGAAGGGGATCTCGTGCCACTCGCCGGGCGAGAAACGCTTGTCCTGCGGCAGCGGCTCGATGCAGCGCTCGCAGTCGCCCTGCCAGGCGTGCGTCGCGTAGTGCATCCAGCTCAGGCTCTTGCGCCAGGCGCTGGCGCCGAGTTCGGCGCCCTTGGACGGCGAGGCCGCCAGGTGTGCCAGCCAGTCGGCGTAGGCCATCGCCACCGACGCCGGTGAGATGCCGTTCGCCAGCCGGGCCAGCCCGAGCTTGAGCGGCAGGTCGAGCGGCTCCGGGCCCGGGCGCGTGAGAGGCTTGGCGGCGGTCATGGAGAGAGAACCTCCGCTTTCATGGTGGGCACTGCCGCACCCCTGCGGTTTGCGCGAGGTCAAACCGGCGGCCGATGGCCGGGCGCGTGGCCGGCACCCCCCTTACCATCGTCGCCCATGATGCCGGCATTCATGCGCGCCATGACGGTGGCGCCGTCCGCAGGATCGCTGCTCGCCGCGCGCAAGCCGCTGCCGACGGCGCAGGGGCACGAGGTGGTGGTGCGCGTGCTGGCCTGCGGCGTCTGCCGCACCGACCTGCACATCGTCGATGGCGAGCTGCCGCCGCACCGCGCCGGCGTCGTGCCCGGCCATGAAATCGTCGGCCGCGTCGTCGCCCGCGGTCCGCAGGCCAAGCATTTCGCGCTCGGCCAGCGCATCGGCATCCCCTGGCTCGGCCACACCTGCGGGCGCTGCTGGTTCTGCGTCACCGACCGCGAGAACCTGTGCGACGAACCCTCCTTCACCGGCTACGACCTGGACGGCGGCTTCGCCGAATACGCCGCCGCCGACGAACGTTTCTGCTTCGCGCTGCCCGACCGCTACGACGACGCGCACGCGGCGCCGCTGCTGTGCGCGGGGCTCATCGGCTTTCGCGCGTGGCGCATCGCCGGGGCCGCCACGCCCAGGCGGCTCGGCCTCTACGGATTCGGCGCCGCCGCCCACATCATCTGCCAGGTGGCGGTCGCGCGCGGCCAGGAGGTCCATGCCTTCACGCGCGACGGCGACGCCGCCGGCCAGGCGTTCGCCCGCAGCCTCGGCGCGGCGTGGGCCGGTGGGTCCGGCGAGCCGCCGCCGCAACCGCTCGATGCCGCGCTGATCTTCGCGCCGGTGGGCGCGCTCGTGCCGGTGGCGCTCGCGGCCACGCGCAAGGGAGCGGCGGTGGTGTGCGCGGGCATCCACATGAGCGAGATCCCGGCGTTCGACTACCGCCTGCTGTGGGGCGAGCGCGTGCTGAAGTCGGTCGCCAACCTCACGCGCGCCGACGGCGAGGCGTTCTTCCGCCTGGTCGCCGAGCTCGGCCTGCGCACGCACGTGCAGACCTTCGCGCTGGACGACGCCAACGCGGCGCTCGACGCCGTGCGCGCCGGCACCGTCAGCGGCGCGGCCGTGCTGGTCCCCTGACGCCGCGCATTCGCGCCGCGCGCCAGCTCCTTTCTTGAGCCGCGTCAAGGCCGCCGGCGCGCGCCGTGCGGCTTGCGCCACGTCAAAGATGTTGCCCCGCCCCTGACTAGATTTCAGTCGCGAGGCGGCTGCGCACCAGCGCGGCGGCCGCGAGATCAAGGAGCTTCTCGTGAAAACAGACGCGCAACTCAGGGCGGACGTCACCGACGAACTGGCGTGGGACCCGGCGGTGAACGCCAGCAACGTCGGCGTGATCGTGCAGGACGGCGTGGTCACGCTCACCGGCCATCTCGACAGTTTTGCCGAAAAGCATGCGGCTGAACGGGCCGTTCGGCGCGTCGGCGGGGTACGCGGCATCGCCATCGACCTGGAGGTGAAGCTTCCCGCCAGCCAGCAGCGCAGCGACGCCGAGCTGGCGCTGGCCGCCAGCGCGGCGCTGCGGCTGAATTCGCTGGTGCCCGAGGGCCAGGTGCAGGTGCAGGCGGAAAACGGCTGGATCACGCTGACCGGCGAAGTGGAGTGGGGCTACCAGTTCGCGAGCGCGGAGCAGTCGATCCGGCCGCTGCCGGGCGTGCGCGGCATCTACAACCGCATCACCATCAAGGCCCGGGTCGACGGCAGGAACATCGGCGAGCAGATCACGGCGGCACTCACGCGCCAGGCCGCCCGCGAGGCGCGGCACATCGACATCAAGGTCGAAGGCGGCGTGGTGACGCTGAGCGGGAAGGTGCATTCGATGGCCGAGCACGATGCCGCGCTCGGCGTCGCCTTCTCGACCAAGGGGGTGTCGCACGTGGTCGACCACCTCCAGGTGACCGGCTGACGCCGGCGACGCCAGGCGCGCGGCCGCGGCCCGCGTCCCGTTCTCAATCCCACAGGAGCCATCATGAGCAACCTCCGACTGCTGGACCCCGCCTTCGGCGAAAACCTGGAACACCAGATGCGCCGCTTTTTCTCGCCGATGGCCTGGGAGGCCGACCTGCCGTCCCTCAAGATGCGGGTGGACGTCACCGAGAAGGACAACGGCTACGAAGTCAAGGCCGACATTCCGGGCGTGAAGAAGGAAGACATCAACATCCGCATCGACGGCAACGTGGTGCAGATCGACGCCGAGGTCAAGCGCGAAAGCGAAACCAAGGACACCGGCGGCAAGGTGCTGCGCAGCGAGCGCTACTACGGCACGGTGTCGCGCACGTTCAGCCTGGCCGACGACATCGACGAAGCCAAGGCCGAAGCCAGGTATGCCGACGGCGTGCTGACGCTGCAGCTGCCGAAGAAGACCACCGCGGCCGCGCGCAAGGTCACGGTGCAATAGGAGCGGGGCGATGCCGGGCCCGGGACGCGATTCGGCGGTCCCGGTGCTGAGCATCCGGTCGCTGTGCAAGACCTACGGCGCCGGCGAAACCGCCGTGCGTGCCTTGCGCAACGTCGACCTCGACGTGGCGCAAGGCGAATTCGTGGTGCTGCTCGGCGCCTCCGGCAGCGGCAAGTCGACGCTGCTGAACATCCTGGGCGGCCTCGACCGGCCCTCCAGCGGCGAGGTGCGCTTCCTCGACCACCGGCTCACCGACGCCTCGGACGACGACCTGACCCGCTACCGGCGCGAACACGTCGGCTTCGTGTTCCAGTTCTACAACCTCATCCCCAGCCTCACGGTGCGCGAGAACGTCGCGCTGGTGACCGACATCGCCGCCGAGCCGATGCCGGTGGACGAGGCGCTGGCGCTGGTGGCCCTGATGCCGCGGCGCGACCACTTCCCGGCGCAGCTCTCGGGCGGCGAGCAGCAGCGCGTCGCCATCGCCCGGGCCATCGTCAAGCGGCCGCAGCTGCTGCTGTGCGACGAGCCGACCGGCGCCCTCGACTACGCGACCGGCAAGCTGGTGCTGGAGGTGATCGCCCGCATCAACCAGGAGCTGGGCACGACGGCGGTCGTGATCACCCACAACGCGGCGATCGCCGGCATGGCCGACCGCGTGGTGCGGCTGTCCGACGGCGCGATCGCCAGCATCGAGGTTCCCGAGCGCCGGCTGACGCCGGCCGAACTTTCGTGGTGACCCGATGAAGGCCCTCGACCGCAAGGTGCTGCGCGACCTGCGCCTGCTGTGGAGCCAGGCGGTGACGATCGCGCTGGTCGTCGCGAGCGGGATCGCCGGCTTCATCGCGTGCCTGTCGGCCGTCGACTCGCTCGCGCTGGCGCGCGACCGGTTCTACGAGCGCGGCCAGTTCGCCGAAGTCTTCGCGGCCGTCAAGCGCGCACCGGACTCGCTGGCGCGGCGCCTGGCCGACATCGACGGCGTGCTGGTGGTGCAGACCACCGTCGAGGCCGGCGCCCGGGTGAGCCTGCCGCACAGCGCGGACCCGGTGATCGGCCAGCTGATCGGCCTGGACCTGCGCCGGCCGCAGCAGCTCGATCGGGTGAGCCTGCGCGTGGGCCGTTTCCCCGATCCGGGCAGCCGCCCCGGCGGCGCACTCGAAGCGCTGGTGTCCGAAGGCTTCGCCGACGCCCACGGACTGCAGCCGGGCGCCACGGTGACGGCGCTGGTGAACGGCAAGCAGCGCCAGCTGCGCATCACCGGCAAGGCGCTGTCGCCGGAGTACATCTTCGCCGGGCTCTGGGGCATGCCCGACCTGCGCGCGTTCGGCGTGTTCTGGGTCGACCGCGACGAGCTCGCCGCGGCCATGGACATGCGCGGGGCCTGGAACCGCGTGGCGCTCAAGCTCGCCCCGCGCGCCTCGGCCGAGGCGGTGATCGCGCAGGCCACGCGGCGCCTCGCCGACTTCGGCGGCATGCCCGCGCATGGCCGCGACGAGCAGGTCTCGCACGCCATGCTCGACAACGAGATCCGCGAGCAGCAGGTCATCGGCACCGTGCTGCCGGCGATCTTCCTGGGCGTGGCCGCCTTCCTGCTGCATGTGGTCGCGGCGCGGCTGGTGGCGACCCAGCGCGAGCAGGTGGCGGCGCTGAAGGCGCTCGGCTACCCCAACCGCACGATCGCCCTGCACTACCTCAAGCTGGTGGCGCCGATGGTCGGCGGCGGCTACCTGCTCGGGCTGCTGCTGGGCAAGTGGCTGGGGGTCGGCCTGATGGGGCTGTACGCCGAGATCTTCCGCTTCCCGGTGTTCGAGCACCACATCGCCCGTTCGCTGGTCGGCGTCAGCTTCGCCATCGTCGCCGTCACCGGCCTGCTGGGAACGCTCACCGCGATCGCGGCCACCGTGCGGCTGCAACCGGCCGAGGCGATGCGGCCGCCGGCCCCGGGGCGCTACCGGCGTTCGCTGCTGGAACGCCTGCCGCGGCTGCGCACCGGGCCGGCGCTGCGCATGATCCTGCGCAACATCGACCGGCGCCCGCTGCGCGCCGCCGTGACCGTGGGCGGCATCGCGGCGTCCGTGGCGATCGTGATCATGGGCACCTTCTTCCGCGACGCGATGGAGGTGATCGTCGACGCCAACTTCAACCTGGCGATGCGCAGCGACATCGCGCTGTGGACCGTGGAGCCGGTCGGCGCCGACGCCGCCCGGCTGCTGGCCCGGCTGCCGGGCGTGCTGCAGGTGGAAGCCGGACGCCGGGTGGCGGTGCGCTTCGTCCATGGCCAGCGCAGCGAGACCGGCTCGATCGTCGGCCATGCCGATCCGCCGGTGCTGCAGCGCATCGTCGACGTCGACCGGCACCTGGTGCCGATTCCGCCCGAGGGCTTGCTGATGAGCGACCGGCTGGCCGAGAAACTGCGGCTGCGGCCCGGCGACCACGTCACCGTCGAGGTGCGCGAAGGCCGGCGGCTGGTGCGCGAGGTGGTGGTCGAACGCACCGTGCGCGACATGATGGGCCTGAACGCCTACATGGACCGGCGCGCGCTGAACCGGCTGCTGCGCGAGGGCGACCTCGCCACCCAGTTCACGCTGCGCGCGCCCGGCGCCGCCGCGCGCCCCGCGCTGCGGGCCACGCAGGCCATGCCCGGCGTGGCGGGCGCGTTCAGCAAGGCGACCATGCTGCGCAACATGGAGGAAGTGACGGCGCGCAACGTGCTCGTGATCAGCACCATCCTGTCGGCGTTCGCGGCGGTGATCGCCGTCGGCGTGGTCTACAACAACGCCCGCATCGCCCTGGCCGAGCGCAGCTGGGAGCTGGCCAGCCTGCGGGTGCTGGGTTTCACGCGCGGCGAAGTCTCGGTGCTGCTGCTGGGCGAGCTGGCACTGGGCATCGCCGTGGCGCTGCCGCTGGGCATGGCGCTGGGCTGGGGCCTCACGGTGTGGATCGTCGATCTGATGCGCTCCGACCAGTTCCTGTTCCCGGTCGTGATCCGCCCGCGCACCTACGCCTGGGCCGCGCTGTGCGTGCTGGCGGCCGGCGCCGGCAGCGCGCTGGTGGTGCGCCGGCGCATCGACCGCCTCGACCTGGTCGGGGCGCTGAAGACGAGGGAGTAGCCGTGGCGATCGGCAAGAGCGCAGGCATCTGGGCGGTGGCCGGCGCGGCGGCGCTGGCGGCGCTGGCCTGGGCCTTCTGGCCGCGGCCGGTCGAGGTGGAAGCCGCGCCGGTGCGCCAGGGCCGCTTCGAGCAGGCGATCGAGGAAGACGGCCGCACCCGGCTGAAGGACCGCTACACGGTTTCGGCCCCGGTGGCGGCGCGGCTCGAACGCATCACGTTGCGCGAAGGCGATCCGGTCGCGGCCGGCCAGGTGGTGGCCTGGCTGCGGCCGCTGATGCCGCCGATGGTGGACGAACGCAGCCGCCGCGAGGCGCAGGCGCGGCTGGAAGCCGCCGCCGCCGGCGTCGATCGCGCCCGGGCGCGGCTCGAGCGCGCCCGGCTGGCGCTGCGCGAGGCGCAGCTGGAACAGCAGCGCACCGAGCGGCTGGCCGCCGACGGTTTCCTGTCCGCCTCCAAGCTCGACAGCGTGCGGCTGGCGCTGGCGGGCACGCGCCGCGAACTGGACGCCGCCAGCGCCGAGGAGGACCAGGCCATGCACGAACGGGCCCTGGCGGCGGCGACGCTGCAGTCGTTCGCCGGCACCGCCAGCGTCGCGCGCGCGCTGGCGGTGCGCAGCCCCGTGGCCGGGGTGGTGCTGCGGCTGGCGCAGCCGAGCGCCAGCGATGCCACGCTGCCGGCCGGCACGGCGCTGATCGACGTCGGCGACCCGCGCCACATGGAGGTCGTGAGCGAACTGCTCACCACCGATGCGGTGCAGGCCCAGCCCGGCCGCCGGGTGGTGATCGAGCGCTGGGGCGGCCCGCCCGTGGAAGGCACGGTGCGCCGGGTCGAACCGGCCGCGTTCACCAAGGTCTCGGCGCTGGGCATCGAGGAGCAGCGCGTCAACACGGTGATCGACATCGCCAGCCCGCCACGCGAGTGGCTGGCGGTGGGCGACGGCTTCCGCGTCGTCGTGCGCGTGATCACCAACAGCGCCGAGCCGGCGCTGCTGGTGCCGATCGGTGCCCTGTTCCCGCGCGGCGAGCAGCAGGCCGTGTACGTGATCGACGGCCGCCGCGCCCGGCTGCAGGTGGTCGAGACCGGCGGCCGCAACGCAAGCGACGCCTGGGTGCGCAGCGGCCTCGCGGCCGGCCAGCAGGTGATCGTCTATCCGCCGGCCACCGTGGCCGACGGCCAACGGGTGAAGGTGCGGCGGCCATGAGCAGGATGCTGACGGTCACCCTCAATCCGGCGCTGGACCTGTTCACCGCCACCGAGCGGGTGCTCGACACCCACAAGCTGCGCTGCGACGCGCCGCAGCGCCATCCGGGCGGCGGCGGCATCAACGTCGCGCGGGTTGTGCACCGCCTGGGCGGCGACTGCGCGGCGCTGTATCCGGCCGGCGGCCCGACGGGACGGACCTTGCGGGGCCTGCTGGACCAGGAGCAGGTGTCCAGCCACTGCATCGCGATCGCGGGCGACACCCGCGAGAGCTTCACCGTGCACGAGCGGGCCAGCGGCCGCGACTGGCGCTTCCTGCTGCCGGGGCCGGCGCTGGCCGCCGCCGAATGGCAGGCCTGCTGGGACGCCATCGTGCGGCTGGCTGCGCCGGCGCAGTGGATCGTTGCCAGCGGCAGCCTGCCGCCGGGCGTGCCGGCCGACTTCCACGCCCGGCTCGCGCGGCACGCGCGCGAGCGCGGGCTGCGGCTGGTGGTGGACACCTCGGGCGCGGCGCTGGCCGGCGCGCTCGCCGAAGGGGTCTACCTGGTCAAGCCCAGCCTGCGCGAACTGCGCGAATTCACCGGCCAGCCGCTCGCCACGCCGGCGGACCAGCTGGCGGCCGCGCGCGCGCTGGTGCAAGGCGGCCAGGCCCACTTGGTGGCGCTGTCGCTGGGGGCGGAGGGCGCCTTGCTGGTCACGCCCGAGCTGGCACTGCAGGCCGGCGGCGTGGCGGTGCCGGTCGCCAGCACGATCGGCGCCGGCGACAGCCTGCTGGCCGGCCTGCTGTGGGCGCTGGACAGCGGGGTGGCGCTGCCGGATGCGCTGGCCCATGGCATCGCCGCCGGCGCGGCGTCGCTGCTGGCGCCGGGCACGGCGCTGTGCCGCCCGGCGGACGTGCGCCGGCTGCGCCAGCAGGTTCGCGTCACGCGGCTGTGACCGCGCTCAGGCCTCCTGGCGCACCAGCAGCACCGGCACCGGGCTGGTGCGGGCCACCTGCTCCGCTTCGCTGCCCATGGCGATGCGGTTGAAGCCGCGGCGGCCATGCGTGCCCATGATGATCAGGTCGCAGCCGTGCTGCCTGGCCTGGTCGACGATCACCTGCGCCACCTGCTCGTTGGTCACCTCCCGCAGCAGGGATTCGCGGTGCACCCCGGCCTGCTCGGCCGCGTCCCTGGCCTTGGCCAGCACGTCCAGGCCGTAATGGCGCAGGCCCTTGAGCATCTCGTCGTAGCTGCGCACGGAGGTCATCTCCACCAGCATCCTGAAGTCGTCCACGACATGCAGGAAGAACAGCGTGGTCCCCGGCTGGCCGCTGGCCAGCTTGATCGCCTCGCGCAGGCCGCGCTCGGCGGTGGCGCTGCCGTCCAGCGGGACAAGGATCCGTTGGTACATGTGAGCTCCTTCCAGGCCGGTGATCGCGACGCCCGCCGCCGGCGTTCGGTCGGGTTCCTTGATTTTTGGCCACTGCCGCGTCTCTTCGCGTTGAGAAATCGCAAGCGGCGCCGCCGGGCCCGGTCCAAGATGGCACTGCGGCACAGGAGGCTCCATGAGCACAGACGGCATGCACTACGAACTGAGCTTCGCGCCCCTCTCCGGCGAGGGCCCGCGCTACGCGTTCCCGTGCGACGCGCGCGGTCGCGTGGACCTGGACCGGCTCAGCGAAGGGCTGCGCAACGACTATCTCTTTGCCCGCGCGCTGGTCGGGCGGCTGCTGGCCGCGCCGGCCGTGCGGGCCCTGGCGCCGCGGCCATGAGCGGGCGCAACGGCTGGGCACGCCCGCGCGGCGGCGGCGTCACGCGCCGCGCGGCGACCACTTGTCACCAGCGATGGCAGCGGCCCCGGGGCTGGCTTGCTGCAGCGCCCGCCCGAACGCTTGCAGCGACCTGGCGCAACTGCCGTCGAGTACCTCGCGCGATGTGAACGCCGCCGCGATCAGCGGCGCCCGGCCCGACAGCCGGTCGATCTCGGCCACCGCGTTGCTGGCGCCGGCGCTGCCCATCACCGAGATCACGGCGACGTTGCGCAGCTTGGCGCGCTGTTCGCCGACGAAGCTGCGCATCGGGCCGGCCAGGCCGTAGGCCCAGATCGGCGACACCAGCACCACGGCGTCGTAGCCGGCCGGGTCCGGACCGTCGTAGCGGATCGCCGGCCGGCGCCGCAGCAGGGTGTCGAGAATGCAGCGGACCGTGCCGCTGCCGCCCGCGCGCGATTGCCGCTCCACGATTTCGCCGCTGGGCCAGTCCAGTTGCGCGCACAGCAGTTGCGCCAGCCGCCGGCTGGTTCCCGTATACGAATAGAAGACCACCAGGATCTGGTCCATGACGCGCTCCCATGTCGTGTGGGACTATAGGAAGCGGCCGGCCCGCGACTTTGCGCGCCATCAAGGGCGCGCCGGCAACTGCTCAGCCCTTGAGCACGGCGCCCTCGCGATCGAGCACCCTGACCGCCACCGGGATCGCGCTGCGCACGCTCTGGGTCACGACGCAGAACTCCTCGAACTGGGCGATCGCCCGCTCGCCGTGCTGCAGCATCCCGCCGGCCACGCCGAGGCGGATCTCCACGCCGATGCCGCTGATGCGCATCCGGTTCTGCGCATTGCGGTCGAGCGTGACCGTCGCCACGGCGCGCAGCGGGCCCGGCTCGTTGCCGAACTTGCGCAGTGCGAACAGCAGGCTCGCGCAGAGGCAGTTGGCGACCGAGGTGCCCAGCAGCTGCGACGGCTTGGGTCCGACGCCCGTGCCCAACGGCGGCGGCTCGTCGGTGACCAGCGACGGCAGGTCGGTGCCGGGAAAGTGCACGTCGAAGCGATAGCCGCCCTGCTGCTGCAACTCGATCTGGAAGCTCTCGGCCATCGTTGTCTCCGCGGATTCACTGATGCATCGACCCTAGCCCGGCCGTGGCCGGCACGGGTTGCGGTGGGTCAACAAAGCGCCCGGGCCATGCACTAGGCTGGCGGCATGACGACCGCGCAGATCGATGCCTCGCTGGCGCTGGTGCGCGCGCTGGCGGCGACGCTCGGCGCGCAGCTGATCGCCACGCACATCTCCTGGGTCCTGCTCGCGCCGCAGCTGGCCTACAAGATCAAGCAGCCGGTGCGCCTGCCGTTCCTCGATTACGCCAGCCTGGAGGCGCGGCGCCGTTGCTGCGAAGAGGAGGTGCGGCTCAACGCCCGGCTGGCGCCGTCGCTCTACCTGGGCGTCAGCCGCATCACCGGCGACGCGGAGGCGCCGCAGATCGACGGCAGCGGCCCGGTGCTCGAGTACGCCGTGCGGATGCGCCGCTTCGAAGCGGGCGCGCTGTTCAGCGAGCAGCTGGCCGCCGGCACGCTCGCGCCGGCGCAGGTCGACCGGCTGGCCGCGCTGCTGGCCGGCTTCCACCAGCAGGCGCCGGCAGCGCTGGCCGGCAGCGGCTTCGGGACACCCCAGGCGCGGCGCCAGGTGGCGTTGGCCGCGCTCGAAGGAGCCGCGGCGCCGGCGACGCCGGTCGAGCGCGCGCTGCTGCAGGAATGGATCGGCCAGCGGTCGACGGCCCTCGCGCCGCTCTGGCAGGCGCGGCTGGCGGCCGGACGCGTGCGCGAGTGCCACGGCGACCTGCACCTCGACAACGTCGTCAGCCTGGACGGCGCGGTCGCCGCCTTCGACGGCATCGAGTTCGACCCGGCCCTGCGCTGGATCGACGTGCTGGACGACCTCGCGTTCGCGGTGATGGATTTCGGCGCGCGCGGGCGTCCCGACTTCGGCTGGCGCCTGCTCGATGGCTGGCTCGACGCCACCGGCGACCATGCCGGCGTCCCCGCCCTGCCGTTCGCGGCCGTGTACCGAGCGCTGGTGCGGGCCCAGGTGGAGCAGATGCGGGGGCCGCACCGTGCGGCCATGGCGCGGCGCTACCTGGCGGCGGCGCTGTGGTGGACCACGCCCCGGGCGCCGACGCTGACGATCACGCACGGCCTGCCGGGCTCGGGCAAGACCTTCCAGTCGCAGCGGCTGCTCGAACGCAGCGGCGCGATCCGGCTGCGCTCGGACGTGGAACGCAAGCGCCTGTTCGGCCTCGGGATGCTGACGCGCTCGCGCGAGCACGGGCTCGACCTGTACACCGCGCCGGTGACGGCCCGCACCTACCGGCACCTGTACGCAACCGCGCGGGACCTGCTGCTGGCGGGCTGGCCGGTGATCGTCGATGCGGCGTTCCTGCGGCGCGGCGAACGCGATGTCGCGCGCGCCCTGGCCGAGGAACTGCAGGTGCCGTTCGCGATCCTCCACTGCGAGGCGCCGCCCGAGGTGCTGCAGCAGCGACTGCTGGCGCGGCGCGACGATGCGTCGGAAGCGGACAGCTCGGTGCTGGCACGGCTCGCGCAGGCCGCCGAACCGCTGGCGCCGGACGAACTCGCCTGCGTCCTCAGGCCGGACGCGGCTTGAGCGGCGCCGGGCGCCCCGGCGCCGCGGCGGGGGCGCCTGCCGCGTCCCGCGACAGCGCCGCCAGGTCGGCCCATGCGCTGGCGCCGTCGGCGCCCGCCACGGCTTGCGCCAGCGCCGGCACCTGCGCCCCGCCGCCGAGCGCCAGCAGCGCGAACGCCAGCAGCCCGCCCGTCATCGATTCCTTCTGCCGCATGCCTGTGGTCCTTTCCGTCATTGCATGTGCTGTCCGCCGTTGATCGCCAGGTTGGCCCCGGTCACGAACGCCGCGCCCTCGGACGCGAGGTAGGCCACCAGCTGCGCCACCTCGTCGGGTTCGCCCAGCCGGCCCAGCGGGATCTCCGGCAGCACATGCTCCTGCAGCACCTGCGGCGAAACCTTCTCCACCATCGGCGTGCGCAGATAGCCGGGCGACACGGTGTTCACGGTGATGTTCTTGCGCGCCAGCTCCAGCGCCAGCGACTTGCTGAACCCGTGGATGCCGGCCTTGGAGGCGGCGTAATTCGACTGCCCGAACGCGCCGCGCTGCCCATTCACCGAGGAGATGTTGACCACGCGGCCCCAGCCCAGCGCCACCATGTCTTCGATCACCTGCCTGGTCATGTTGAACATCGAGTCGAGGTTGACCCTCAGCACGGTATCCCAGTCCTGGCGCGACATCTTGCGGAAGGTCACGTCGCGCGTGATTCCCGCGTTGTTGACCAGGACGGCGACCGGCCCGTGGCGCGCGCGGATCGCCGCCACCGCGCTCGCGCAGCTGTCGAAGTCCGCCACGTCCACCGGCACGGCGTCCAGGCGGCAGCCCGCCTGCGCCTGCTGCGCCAGCCAGGCGGGCACGCCGGCGTTGCCCGGCGTGTGCAGCGCCACGACATCGAACCCGGCCTCGGCCAGCCGGCGGCAGATCGCCGTTCCCAGGCCGCCGGTGCCACCGGTGACGGCGGCGACGCGCTTGCTTGCTGTCATGTTCGTCTCCTTGGCGCCGCTCAGGCGGCGCTCGCGTGGGCGGCGGCGGGCTTGCGGCGGCGCGGCGCCGGTGCGCCGCGCCCCATGGTCGCTGCCAGCAGCCGGCGCAGCTGCGGCAGCTCGCGCGTGTTCAGCACATCGCCGGGTTCCAGCCAGCCGCGGCGCGCCTGGGCGACGCCGAGCGCGAGGTGGCCGAATTCCAGGGTGCTGTGGGCGTCCGAAGCGATGCTCACCAGCACGCCCTCGTCTCGCGCCATCCGGCACGCGGTGTCGACCAGATCGAGCCGCGCCGGATGCGCGTTCAGTTCGAGGCAGCAGCCGCGCTGGCGCGCGGCGCGGATCACGCGGGCCAGGTCGATGTCGCACGGCGGCCGCTCGTCGATCAGGCGCCCGGTCGGGTGCGCCAGGATGCTGAAGTAGCGATGGTCCATGGCCCGCAACAGGCGCTCGGTCTGCTGTTCGCGCGGCAGCTCGAAACGGTGGTGGACGGCGCCGATCACCAGGTCCAGCCGCTGCAGGACCGCGTCGGGCAGATCGAGGCTGCCGTCCTCCAGGATGTCGACCTCGATCCCCTTGAGGATCACGAAGCCCCCGAGCGTCGCATTCAGCTCGTCGATGCGGTCGATCTGGCGCGCCAGCCGTTGCGCGTCGAGCCCGCGGGCCACGGCCAGCCGCTGCGTGTGCTCGGTCACCGCCAGGTAGCGCCAGCCGCGCGCCATGGCCGCGCGCGCCATGGCCTCCAGGGTGTCGCTGCCGTCGCTCTCGCTGGTGTGCGAATGCAGGTCGCCGCGCAGGTCGGCCATCCGCACCAGATGCGGCAGCCGTCCGGCGCGCGCCGCCTCGATCTCGCCGCGGTCCTCGCGCAGTTCGGGCTCGATGAAGGGCAGGCCCAGCGCGCGGTAGACCGACACCTCGGTCTCGCCCGCCAGCCGCTCGCTGCCGCGGTACAGGCCGTATTCGTTCAGCTTCAGCCCCGCTTCCTGCGCGGTCCGGCGCAGCGCGATGTTGTGCGCCTTGGAGCCGGTGAAGTACAGCCACGCGGCGCCGAAGCTCGCCTGCGGCACCGCCCGCAGGTCGGCCTGCATGCCGCTGCGCAGCACGACGCTGGCGCGGGTGCTGCCCTTGGAGAGCACGCGATCGACGTCGGGCGCCGTCACGAAGCGCTGCATCACCTCGCTGCCGCGGTCGATGGTGACCAGCAGGTCCAGGTCCCCCACGGTGTCGCGCATGCGCCGCAGGCTGCCGGCCGCCACCGCCTGCCGCACGCCCGGCACCTGCCTCAGGTCGGCCAGCAGGGCGTCCGACACCTGCCCGGCGACCGCCAGCTTGAAGCGCCGCTCCTGCGCCAGCCGCGCCGTGGCGGCATCGAGGATCAGCCGCTCCATCTTGGGGCCGAAGCCCGGCACCATGCGGATGCGGCGGCTGCGCGCCGCCTTGAGCAGTTCCGCGATGGTCTTGATCCCGAGTTGCTGGTGCAGCGTCCGCACCCGCTTGGGCCCGAGCCGCGGGATGGCCAGCAGTTCGGTGATGGCCGGCGGCAGCTCCTCGCGCAGCTGTTCGAGCTGCGCGCAGCTGCCGCTGGCCGCGATCTCGGCGATCTTGCCGGCCAGGTCGGGACCGATGCCGGGCAGCTCGTCGAGGTTCTCGCCGGCCTCCAGCATCGCGGACACGCTGCGGCCCAGCTCGCCGACATTGCGTGCCGCGTTGCGGTAGGCGCGGATGCGGAACGTGTTGGCGCCCTGCACTTCCAGCAGATCCGCGATCTGGCTGAACACCGCGGCCACATCGGCATTGACGATCGTCACTTCAGGTCCTTCCGGGGCGATGGCACCGCCCGCCCGTGGCGGCGCGTCAGTACATCGACGGTGGTTCGGGCGGCGCCGCGCCGGGCGGCGGCTCCTGGCGCGGCGCGTTGGCGATCAGGCAGTCCACGGTGAGGATCAGGCTGGCGATCGACGCCGCGTTCTGCAGCGCCAGCCGCGTGACCTTGGCCGGGTCGATGACGCCCATCTCCAGCATGTCGCCGTACTCGCCGGACGCGGCGTTGTAGCCGAAGCTGCGCTGCGTCGATTCGGCGACGCGGGCCAGCACGATCGACGGCTCCTCGCCGGCGTTGGCGACGATGCGGCGCAGCGGCTCTTCCATGGCGCGGGCGACGATGCGCACGCCCGAATCCTGGTCGAGCGAGGGCAGCTTCGTGGCCTGCAACACGCGCCGGGTCCGCAGCAACGCGACGCCGCCGCCCGGCACGATGCCTTCCTCGACGGCCGCGCGGGTCGCGTGCAGCGCATCCTGCACCCGCAGCTTGCGCTCCTTCAGCTCGGTCTCGGTCGCCGCGCCGACCTTGATCACGGCGACGCCGCCGGAGAGCTTGGCCATCCGCTCGTCGAGCTGCTGTCGGTCGTATTCGCTGGTCAGCCCGTCGCGTTCGCGCTTGAGCGCGGCGATGCGGTCCTTGATGCGCTGCGGGTCGCCGGCCCCGCCGACGATGGTCGTGCGGTCCTTGTCGATCTCGACGCGGTGCGCGCGCCCGAGGTGCTCCAGCCGTGCCTTCTCCAGCGACAACCCGGTCTCGGCCGAGAACACCTGGCCGCCGGTGAGGATCGCCATGTCCTGCAGCATCGCCTTGCGCCGGTCGCCGAAGCCCGGCGCCTTGACCGCGCAGGTCTTGAGCACGCCGCGGATGGTGTTGACCACCAGCGTCGCCAGCGCGTCGGCTTCCACTTCCTCGGCGATCACCAGCAGCGGCCGGCCGGCCTTGGCGGCGGCTTCCAGCAGCGGCACCAGCTCCTGCAGGCCGCTGAGCTTCTGGTCGTACAGGACGATGCCCACCTCCTCCAGCACCGCCGACTGCCGCTCGGCGTTGTTGATGAAGTAGGCGGAGAGGTAGCCGCGGTCGAACTGCATGCCTTCGACCACGTCCAGCTCGCTGGCCATGCCCGAGCCGTCCTCGATCGACACCGCGCCTTCGCGCCCCACCTTGTCCATGGCGCGCGCCACCAGGTCGCCGATGGAGCGGTCGTTGTTGGCCGAGATCGCCGCTACATGGGCGATCTCCTGGGAGCTGGCGCAGGGCTGCGCCAGTTGCTTGAGTTCGCCGACCACGGCCTCCACGGCGGCGTCGATGCCGCGCTTGAGGTCCATCGGGTTCATGCCGGCGGCCAGGTATTTCAGGCCCTCGCTGATCATGCCGTGCGCCAGCACCGTCGCGGTGGTGGTGCCGTCGCCGGCCATCTCGCGGGTGCGCGCCGCGACCTCGCGCAGCAGCTGCGCGCCCATGTTCTCGAAGCGGTCCTCCAGCTCCACCGACTTGGCGACGACCACGCCGGAGTTGACGATCTGCGGCGGCCCCCACTCGCGGTCCAGGACCACGGTGCGGCCGCGCGGGCCCAGCGTCACCTTGACCGCGTCGGCGAGCGCGTCGACACCGCGCCGGATCCGGTCGCGGGCGTCCTGCCCGAACAAGAGCTGTTTCGCTGCCATGGCTGGCCTCCCCGATCGACGGGGCGCGGCGAGCCGGGGTGGCGCATGCCGCACGCGCCGGGCGGCCTCGCCCGCCCTCCTTCATCGGCAAACCTAGTGCAGGCGATGGCGCCCCGCGTTGACTTGGCGCAATGCAGGCGAGGCGGCGCGAGCCGACCTGCTCGAGTGTGAAGTTCCGGCCGGGCTCACACGGCGCCGACGCCGTCCAGGCTCGCAACGCGGGCGCCCAGCGCACGCAACTCGGCGATGGCGGCGGCGCCGTCGCCGGGTCGCAGATTCACCGGCCGCATCGCATCGGCCAGCAGCACCACGGCGAAGCCTGCCGCCAGCGCGTCGCGCGCCGTGTGCAGCACGCAGTAGTCGGTGGCCAGGCCGGCGACGAAGAGCCGCTGCACGCCGGCCGCCCGCAACAGCTGGACCAGGGACGTGCCGGAAAAAGCGGAGTAAGCGTCGTGCTGCGGGTCCTGGGCCTTGGAGACGACGACGGCATCGGGCGGCAGCTGCAGCCCCGGCGCGAAGCCGGCGCCGGGCGTGCCGGCGACGCAGTGCGCCGGCCAGGGTCCGGCCGGCTGGAACGAGCAGTGCCGCGGCGGATGCCAGTCACGGGTGGCGAAGACCGGCAGCCCGCGCTGCCGGAAGCGGCGCAGGTACTGGTTGACCAGCGGCACGATCTGGTCCCCGCCGCGCACGGCCAGCGCGCCGCCCGGCAGGAAGTCCTGCTGCAGGTCGACGACGATCAGCGCATCGCCGTCGGCCGGATCGAAACTGTCGGGCTTGGTATCCATCGGTCGTGCTCCGCAGACCCAGCAACCGTAGGCGCGCCGCGCCGGGCGCTCCTTGACGGCGGTCAAGCGACCGGCCGCGCCGTCAACGCGGGGCCGGCGCGAAGGCGCGGTCGAACGCGGCGAGGAAGACGGCCAGCCCCTCGCGCGGCAGGCGGTCGATGCCGGCGGCGGCGGCCCGTCCGCCGCCGGTGGGGAACCGGCGGCAGAGCTCGTCGGCGCCGGTGGGCCGCGCCACCGGCGCCCGCACGCTGACGCGGTAGCCGTCCGCCAGCGCGCACAGTACGGCGTGGGCCTGGCCGGGCTCGGCCGTGGCGAGTTCGTTGGCGAACTCGCCTTGCACCCGGCGCGCCCACGCCGCGTCGGGCAGCGCCAGGATGCGGCCGGCGGCGCTTCGCGCCAGCGGCGGGATGGCCCGCGCCAGCGCCATGTCCTGCGCGCGCGCGGCGACCAGGGCCAGTGCCGTGGCGTGGCGCGCGAAGTCGAGCGGATCGGCGAAGGGCCGCAGCGCGCGCCAGAGCGCGGCGGGCGCGATCGGCAGGTCGGCCTCGCTGTCGCCGTACCCGTTGTAGTTGATGGCGCGGCCGAGGTCGCGCAGCGTGGCCAGCTCGCCCGGCCCCAGGCCGCAGGTCCGCGCCAGGGCCCGGGCGCTGCGGTCGAGGTTGTCGCCGAAGGCGGCGACGATGGCCCACGGCCGATGCCGGCCGCCCAGTTCGCGGTCGACCAGCATGCTGGTGCACACGCCGGGCGCGGTGTCGATGTGGCTGGCCAGCGCCGGATGCTGCGGGACGACGCCGGCGAAGTGGTGGTCGAAGTACGCCACCGACACGCCGTCGGCCAGCAGGCGCAACAGCGCGCCGCGGTTGCGGTCGAGCGACACGTCGAGCACCGTCACCGAGTCGCCGGCGCGCCCCGGCACCCGCTCCAGCAGCGCGATGTCGCGCTTCGGACCGGTCACCAGGATCGCCTCGCGCGGCTCCGCCAGGCGCAGCTGCTGCAGCGCGCAGATGCCGTCGGCGTCGCCGTTGAAGACGTCGTAGTGGCTCATCGGGCGGGCTCGGCCGCGCGGAGCGCGTGGCGCGGGCACAATGTCCGCAGGAGGGTCATCGATGCAAGACTCCGATCTGGCGCTGTTCGCACTCCATGCTTCCGGCGACTTCGGCGCGGCCGTGGCGCGCCACCTGGGCACCGGGCTGATGCCGCACGAGGAGCGCTCGTTCGTCGACGGCGAACACAAGGCCCGCCCGCTGGCCAACGTGCGCGGCCGCGACGTCTTCGTGCTGCACTCGCTCTACGCGGACGACGCGCAGAGCGTGGACGACAAGCTCTGCCGGCTGCTGTTCTTCATCGGCGCGCTCAAGGATGCCTCCGCCGCCTCGGTCACCGCGATCGTCCCCTACCTCGGCTACGCGCGCAAGGACCAGAAGTCCAAGCCGCGCGACCCGGTGACCACGCGCTACGTGGCCGCCCTGTTCGAGGCCGTCGGCACCGACCGCGTGGTGACCCTGGACGTGCACAACCTCGCCGCGTTCCAGAACGCCTTCCGCTGCCGCACCGAGCACCTGCAGGCCAACGGCCTGTTCGTCGCCCACTTCGCGCCGCTGGTGGGCCAGCGGGAGGTCGTCGTCGTCTCGCCCGACGCCGGCGGCCTCAAGCGCGCCGAGCGCTTCCGGACGCGGCTGGCCAAGGCGCTCGGCCGTCCCGTCGCCGCGGCCTTTGCCGAAAAGCACCGCAGCGAGGACGTGCTGACCGGCGACCTGATGGTCGGGCCGGTGGCCGGGCGTTGCGCCATCATCATCGACGACCTGATCGGCAGCGGCAGCACCATCGCGCGCACCGCCGGCATGTGCCGCAGCCAGGGCGCGACCGCCGTGTACGCCGCGGCGTCGCACGGCCTGTTCGTCGGCGAGGCCGCCCAGCTGCTGGCGGACGAGGCGCTCGACCGGCTGGTGGTCACCGACTCGGTGCCGCCGTTCCGCCTCGCCGGCACGGCGACGCTGGGCAAGCTGGACGTGCTGCCCGTCAGCGGCCTCTTCGCCGAAGCCATCCACCGCATGCACGCCGGCGAGTCGCTGGTCCAGCTGCTCGAACAGGGAAGCGCCGAATAGGTCGCGTCGCGCGCCGCCGGATCCGTTCGGAGCTTCCTCAGCCGGCCGGCGCGCAGGCGAGCGCGTGGCGCGCGGCCAGCTGCAGGTAGTCGGCCGCGCGCTGGCGCCACCGGGGCGAGCCGCGGTAGTGCGCTTCCTTCAGGTGCCACAGCGCCAGGCCGGCCCGCACGAAGGCGCGCAGCCCCTGGTAGAAGTGGACCAGCGCCGGATCGACGGCATCGTCCGCCAGCGCGGCGTACCGTTCGAGCAGCACGCGGCCGAGGTCGGCGGCGCCGGCGCGCTCGCACTCCATGGCCAGGAAGGCGGCCTCGTCGATCCCGTCGACCGTGCGCAGCGCCAGCGAGAACTCCAGGCAGTCGATGATCGCCGGCGGCGTACCCAGCCACACATGCTCGGGCCGCAGGTCGCCATGGCCTTCGACCACCCGCCCGGCCGCGACCCGCGCGGCCAGCACCGCGCCATTGCCGCGCAGGAAGCCGCGCAAGCGGGCGGCCACCGGCCGCACTTCGCGCTCGTCGAAGGCCAGCTCGGGGTCGCACAGCCGGCGCTCCTGCTCGGCGAGTTCGCCCGCCAGGCGCTCGCCATACAGCATCGGATCGTGCAGCGCGGGCGGCAGCCGGCGATGGAAAGCGGCCAGTTGCGCGGCCACCTGCCGCATCTGGTCGACGCCGGCGCGGCCGCGCGCCAGCAGCGCGTCCAGCATCAGGTCGGCCGCCAGCCGCCGCATCATCACGAGCCAGTCGACCACGACGCCTCCGGTGGCGGCAAGCGCCAGCGTGCCGTCGGGCCCCTGCCGCAGCGCGACGACGTCGAGGTAGACGGCCGGCGCCAGCCGGCGATTGAGCCGCAGTTCCTCCGTGCAATAGAAGCGCCGCCGCTCGAGCGTGCTGAAGTCCAGGCCGTCCGACCGGACCGGCTTCTTCAGCTTGAAGACATGGTCTGGCGTCAGGAACACCCAGGACATGTGGGTCTCGATCGCTTCGATGCTCGCCGGCCGGGCCGGATAGGTCGCGGGCCGGCGCAGGCTGGCCACCTTCGCGGCGAGGCCGACGTCTGCTTCAAGCACCTTGCGTCTCCGCCGCCTCAGCGGCCAGGCCGAGGCGCTCGTCGACCGCGCGCGCCAGCGCTGCGAGCGAATCGGACACCGCGACCGGATACGGCGGCGCGGGCTCCAGCGCCCGCAGGGCCGGGGGCAGCGCGGCCACTTGCCGGCGCGCCAGCTCGCGGCTGGCGTCGAGCGTCGGAGCGGCGCCGGTGCGCACGCCGCCGGCCATCACCTGCTGCAGCAGCGGCGCCGCGCCGCCAGCGCCGTCGCCCTCCAGCGTCAGCAGGTCTCCCACGAAGCGGCCGTCGCCGGCCGCGCGGCGCAGCACCTGCTTGCGGCCGGGCCAGGTGGCCTTGCCCTCCGATTGCTTGCGCCGTCCGATGCCGTCGTATTCGGTGAGCTTGTAGGCGCAGTCGAGATAGGCCGCGTCGGCCGACGTGTTCATGCGGGTGCCGACGCCGAAGCCGTCGATCGGCGCGCCGCCGTCGACCAGCTCGCGCAAGCGATGTTCATCGAGGTTGCCGCTGGCCAGGATGCGCACGCCGGCCAGCCCGCCGGCATCGAGAATCGCGCGCACCCGCCGCGCGTGCAGGCCGAGGTCGCCGCTGTCCAGCCGCACCGCGTGGATCGCCGCCGGCCCGCCGGCGAGTCCGGCTGCCAGCCGCACCACCTTGCGCGCCGCCGCCTCGGTGTCGTAGGTGTCGATCAGCAGCGTCGCGTTGCCCGGCTGCGACCGCACGAAATGAGCGAACGCCGCGGCCTCGTCGTCGAACGCCTGGACGTATGAATGCGCCATGGTCCCGTACAGCGGGATGCCGAAGTCGCGGCCCGCCTGCACCGTCGCCGTGCCGGCGAAGCCCGCGAGGTAGCTGGCCCGCGCCGACAGCAGGCCGGCCTCGCCGCCGTGGGCGCGGCGCAGGCCGAAGTCGATCAGCAGCCGTTGCGGCGCGGCGAGCACGCAGCGCGCCGCCTTGCTGGCGACCAGGCTCTGGTAGTGCAGCAGGTTGATCACCCGGCTCTCGGCCAGTTGCGCCTGCCCCAGCGGCGCCGTGATGCGCAGGATCGGCTCGGCCGGGAAGAACACCGTGCCTTCCGGCATCGCCCACACGTCGCCGGTGAAGCGCAGCGTCGCCAGCGCCCGCAGGAACGGCGCGCTGAAGCGGCCGGTCTGCGCCAGCCACGCCAGGTCAGGCGGCTCGAAGCGCAGCTGTTCGAGGTACTGCAGCACCTGCTCCAGGCCGGCGGCCAGCAGGAAGTTGCGGCCGGCGGGGAGCTTGCGCACGAACAGCTCGAAGCTGGCCGGCCGGTCCATCCCGCGGTCGAAATACGCCTGCAGCATCGTCAGCTGGTACAGGTCGGTGAGCAGCGGTCCGAACATGGCCGTCAGCCGGCGCGCCGGCCCGCTTGGCGGCCCGCGGCCGCCGGCGCCCGCCTGGCCCAGGCGACGCGCACCAGATCTTCGCCGGCCGCCTCGGCGTGCGTGCCGAGGGCGCGCCCTTCGCGTTCCAGCATCTGGGCGAGCCAGCTCGCCTCCCCCGCCGCCGCCGGCTCCAGCCGCAGGCGGCGCCGGCGCAGCGGCACCAGCAGCAGTTCCTGCAATTCGCCGGTGGCGGCAGCCAGCTGCGGGAAGTACATGACGGCGAGCTCCGGATGCCAGGACTCGTGGCCCTCGATCCCTTCGTAGTCGTTGATGAGATCGCCGCAGCCGTACAGCACGAGCCGGTCGCGGTGCACCTCGACGCCTTTCGGATGATGCGACGAATGGCCATGCACGATGTCGGCGGCGCCGGCGTCGATCAGGGCCTGGGCGAAGCCGCGCTGCTGCGGCCCGATGCCGAAACCCCAGTTGCCGCCCCAGTGCACCGAGACGACCACCAGGTCGCCGGGCCGGCGCCGTTGCAGCACCAGGCCCGCGATGCGCTGGGCCGACTGCGGCGACGCGGTCGCCAGGAAATTCACGCCGCAGCGGGTGCCGCTGGCCGCCCAGTCCTCCGGCACGCCGCTGTCCGCGGTGGCATAGGCGAACACCAGCAGCCGCCCGCCCGCGGCCAGCGGCAGCGCCGCCGGCTCGGCCGCCTCGTCCGCGTCGGCGCCGGCCCCGGCCGTGCGCAGCCCGGCGGCGTGCAGGCTCGCCAGGGTCTCGCGCAGTCCTTCGCGGCCCCAGTCGAGCACGTGGTTGTTGGCCAGGACGCAGCAGTCGGTGCCCGCCGCCGTGAGGCACGGCACGTTGGCCGGGTGCATGCGGTAATGGATGCCCTTGCCGGGCTGCGCGTCCTCGCTGAGCGTCACCGCGGTTTCGAGGTTGACGATGCGCAGCGCCGGCTGCATGCGCTCGAGCCACGGCAGCGCTTCGCCCCAGGGATAGCCGTAGGCGGCCCCCCGCGCGATCGGGCCGCCGGCGCGTTCGGCCAGTGCCACGTAGCCCTGGGCGGAACGCATCCAGGCTTCGAACAGCTGCGGCGGCGCCGGGTGCGGCAGCACCTGGTCGATGCCGCGGCCGGTCATCACGTCGCCGCAGAGGAACAGCCGCACGGGCGGCGCGCCGCCCGCGGCGGCGGCCGTGTTCATGACGGCTGCGCCGGCGGCTGGCCCGCCTGGCGCAGCAGCGCGATGGCCTCCTCGTCGTCGACCTGGCCGAACGTCCGGTAGAACTGCCCGACCGCGTAGAAGTCCGGCGGCGCGTGCAGGCACACGACTTCGTCGGCGTACGGCCGCACCAGTTCCAACGCCTCGATCGACGCCACCGGCACGGCGCACACGAGGCGCTCGGGGCCGCGCGCCCGCACCGCGTGCAGCGCCGCCACCATGGTGGCTCCGGTGGCGAGCCCGTCGTCGACCACGATCGCCACCCGCCCCGCCGGGTCGATGCCGGCGCGGCCGGGCGTGTAGCGGTTGCGGCGCTCGTGCAGCACGGCCAGCTGCTCGCGCTTTTCCTGCTCGATGTAGCGGTCGCTGGCGCCCGTGCCGTGCGCGTGCGGCGCGATGTAGGTCCAGCCGTGCTCGTCGACCGAGCCGATCGCGTACTCCGGCGAGAACGGCGCGCGCAGCTTGCGTACCAGCACGACGTCGAGTTCGCCGCCCAGCCGCTGGGCCAGCAGGTCGCCCATCGGCAAGGCGCCACGCGGGATGGCCAGGATCAACGGGCGGCGGCCGCGATAACCCGCCAGGGCCTCGGCCAGACGCTCGGCAGCGTCGGTGCGGTCGGCAAAGCGCATGATGCCTCCCCGGAACAATCGCGGCTTGCACCGTCGAGCACGCGCCCGCGCCGCCGCTTCTCCATTCTGGTGGCCGCGGGTGCACCCGCCTTGCGCTGCCTCAATCAGCCCCGACGGCGCAGCGGCCACCCTCCTTTGCGCTACCTCAATTTGGCCGCCACGACCGTGTGCCATTGTTGATGCGAGGCGGCGCTGCTGCCGCCGCCAGGGGGAACGGCGATGAAACAGGCACCGGACATCCGGTTCATCGGCATGGAGCCATCCGACGCGCTGGCGTCGACGGTGCGCGAGAAGACGGCCAAGCTCGAGCTGTTCTGCCCGCAGATCATGGCCTGCCGCGTCACCATCGAACAGCCGCACCGGCATCGCAACCAGGGCCGCGCGTTCACCGTGCGGCTGGACCTCACGCTGCCCGGCCGCGAACTGGCGGTCTCCCGCGTCGAACAGGAGGACGTCTACGTGGCGCTGCGGGACGCCTTCGACCACATGAAGCGGCAGTTGGAGGCCGCGCTGGACCGGATGCAGGCGTTCACCGGCGGCCCGGTCAGCGCCGCCGGGGAAGGCCCGGCCGAACCGGAGCGCGCGCCGTGAACGAAAAGCTCAGCGCCGGCGACATCTGCAGCCGCACCGTCGCCATCGGCTATCCGAGCATGGCGCTCAACGAGGCGGCCCGCCTGATGCGGGCCCGGCACGTGGGCTGCCTGGTGGTGGTCGAGGAGGCCGCGCCCGGCGAGACGCTGGTGGTGGGCATCCTCACCGACCGCGACATCGCGATGTCGGTGGTGGCGGCCGACCGCGATCCGCACGGGCTGCGCGTCGGCGACGTGATGACCAGGGACGTGGTGACGGCGCGCGAGCAGGACTCGCTGCTCGACCTGCTGGCCTGCATGCGCCGCCGCAAGGTGCGGCGCATCCCGGTCGTGGGCGCGCGCGACGTGCTGGTGGGCGTGGTCGCGCTCGACGACGTGCTCGCCGTCATGGCCCGGCAGATGCAGGCCGTCGCCGGCGCCGTGACGGCGGCGACCAGTCACGACCGGACCGCCCTGTCGTGAAGGCCGGCGCCGCGCCGCTGCTGGCAGGCCCCGCGGCGGGCCAGCCGCATGGCCTGCCGGCCAGCCAGCTGTGCACCGCATGCGACGCCGGCCAGTTCGGCTTCGAGACCACCGAGTCCCTGCCGGAGCCGGACGCCCCCTTCGGCCAGCGGCGCGCCGTCGATGCAGTCTCGGTCGCGCTCGACATCGCCGGCCCCGGCTACAACCTGTTCGTGCTGGGCCGGCCCGGCAGCGGCCGCCATGAAGTGGTGCGCGGCCTGGTCCGGGCCCACGCCCAGCGCCGGCCGGCGCCGGTGGACTGGTGCTACATCTACAACTTCGGCGATCCCACCAAGCCGCGGGCGCTGAACCTGCCGGCCGGCGAAGGCACGCGGCTGCACACCCAGATGCAGCGCTTCGCCCAGGAGGTCGGCAAGGCGATCGAAGTCGCCTTCGACAGCCAGGAATACCGCTCGCGGATCGAGGCGATCGAGAAGGACTACAAGCAGCGCGAGACCGATGCGCTGCAGGCGCTGGTGCACGACGCCGCGGCGCTGGGGGTGGCAGTGCTGCGCACGCCGCAGGGCTTCGCCTTCGCCCCGACCAAGGACGGCGAGCCCATGACCGAGGAGCAGATCGAGGCGCTGTCGGACGAGGAGCGCCAGCGCATCTCGCAGGCGGTGGAGCGGATGCGCACGCCGCTGCTCGACCTCATGCACCAGTTGCCGCGCCTGCGCCGCGAGATGCAGACGCGCATCCGCGAGGCCAGCCGCGACACCATGGGCTACGCCGCGGGCCACCTGATCGAGGAGCTGAAGGAGCAGTTCAGCGCCCATCCGACGGTGCTGGCGTTCCTCGACGAGGTCCACAAGGACATCCTGGAAGCCGGCGAGCAGTTGCGCGAGCAGCACAGCGAGGACGAGGAAACGAGCGGCCTGACCGGCAGCCTGGCGCTGATCCGCTACCAGGTGAACCTCTTCGTCGCGCACCAGCCGGGCGACCACGCGCCGGTGCTCTCCTGCGACAACCCGACCTATCCCAACCTGGTCGGCCGGGTCGACCACCTGCCCCACATGGGCACGCTGCTGACCAACTTCACGCTGATCAAGCCGGGCAGCCTGCAGCGCGCCAACGGCGGCTACCTGCTGCTCGACACGCTCGACGTGCTGACGCAGCCGTACGCCTGGGACGGCCTCAAGCGCGCGCTGCGCACCCGGCAGGCCGTGATCGAGTCGCTGCCGCAGGTGCTGGGGCTGGCCAGTTCCGTGGCGCTCGAGCCGGAGCCGATCCCGCTGGCGCTGAAGATCGTGCTGTTCGGTGAACGCCGCCACTACTACCTGCTGCAGGCGCTCGATCCCGACTTCGACGACCTGTTCAAGGTTGCCGCCGACTTCGAGGACGAGGTTCCGCGCGATGCGCCGCAGACCGCGGCCTATGCCAGGCTGCTGGCGTCGATGGCCCGCGCGGCCGGCCTGCGGCCGCTGGACCGCGGCGCCGTGGCGCGCCTGGTGGAACAGGCGGCGCGGCTGGCCGAAGACGCCGGCAAGCTCTCGACCTCGACCCGCGGCCTCGACGAGCTGCTGCACGAGGCCGACCTGATGGCCGCGCGCGCCAGCCGCGCCGTCGTCAGCCGCGACGACGTGATCCAGGCCCTGGCGGCGCGCATCCGGCGCGCCGACCGGCTGCGCGACACGCTGCACGAGGCGGTGCTCGCCGACACCCTGGTGATCGCCACCGGCGGCGCGCAACTGGGCCAGGTGAACGGCCTGGCCGTCCACGAGCTGGGCGGGTTCCGCTTCGGCCATCCGGTGCGCATCACGGCCACCGCCCGCGTGGGCGACGGCGACCTGGTGGACATCGAGCGCGAGTCGGCGCTGGGCCAGCCGATCCACTCCAAGGGCGTGCTGATCCTGGCCGCCTTCCTGCGCTCGCGCTACGCCGGGGAAGTGCCGTTCTCGCTGTCCGCCAGCCTGGTGTTCGAGCAGTCGTACGGGCCGGTGGAGGGCGACAGCGCGTCGCTGGCGGAACTGTGCGCCCTGCTGTCGGTGCTGGCCGGGCTGCCGGTGCGCCAGTCGCTGGCCGTGACCGGCTCGGTCGACCAGGCCGGCGCCGTGCAGGCGATCGGCGGCGTCAACGAGAAGATCGAGGGCTTCTTCGACGTGTGCCGCGGGCGCGGCCTCACCGGCGAGCAGGGGGTGCTGATCCCGCACGCCAACATCCGCCACCTCATGCTGCGCGAGGACGTGGTCGACGCGGCCAGCCGCGGGCTCTTTCACGTGCACGCCGTCGGCCATGTCGACGAGGCGATCGAACTGCTCACGGGCCGTGCCGCGGGCGAGCGCGACAGCACCGGCCGGGTGCCGGCCGGCAGCGTCACCCAGCTCGTGACGGCGCGGCTGGCGCAGCTCTCGCTGGACCGGCAGGCCTATGCGACCGGCCAGCCGCGGCGGCTCTCCGCGCGCTGGCGCAAGCCGGTGCCGGGCGGCCGGCGCAGCAGCGATCCGCGCTGAAGCCGGGCGCTGGGCGCCCGGCACGGCGTGCCTACCCCTTGATGCACACCAGCGGTCGCAGCCGCGCCACCTTGCGCGCGAGGCCGGCTGCATCGGCGGCATCGACCACGGCCGCGACGTCCTTGTAGGCGCCCGGGGCCTCCTCGGCGATGCCGCGCGACGACGGGCTGCGCACCAGGATGCCCTCGGCGGCGAGCTCGTCGACCACCTGGCGGCCGCGCCAGCGGCGCAGCGCCTGGTGCCGGCTCATGGCCCGGCCGGCGCCATGGCACGCCGACGCGAACGCCAGCGTCGCCGACTGCGCGGTACCCGCCAGCACGTAGGAGCCGGTGCCCATGGAGCCGCCGATCAGCACCGGCTGCCCGGCCAGGCTGAACGCCTCGGGCAGCTCCGGATGGCCGGGGCCCCAGGCCCGGGTCGCCCCCTTGCGATGCACGTACAGCTCGCGCCGCTCGCCGCCGACGCGGTGCTGCTCGAGCTTGCAGGTGTTGTGCGACACGTCGTACAGCAGCGGCATGCGCACCCCGGGAAAGATGGCCGCGAACACCTCGCGCACCAGATGGGTGAGGATCTGCCGGTTGGCCAGGGCGCAGTTGATCGCGGCGCGCATCGCGCCGAGATAGCGCTGTCCCAGCGCCGAGTCCAGCGGCGCGCAGGCCAGTTCGCGGTCGGGCAGCACGATGCCGAAACCGGCCGCCGCCTCCGCCATCAGCCGCAGGTAGTCGGTGCCGATCTGGTGGCCCAGCCCGCGCGAGCCGCAATGGATCATCACCACGATGTCGCCGGTGTGGAGACCGAACGCATCGGCGGCGGCCGGCGCGAAGATCTCCGCCACCTCCTGCACCTCGAGGTAGTGGTTGCCGCTGCCCAGCGTCCCCATCTCGTCGCGCTGGCGGCGCTTGGCCAGCTCCGGGACGTCGGCCGGGTGGGCGCCGGCCATCCGCCCGCCCTCTTCGGTGCGGGCCAGGTCTTCCTCGCTGCCCCAGCCGTTCGCCACCGCCCAGCGGGCGCCGCCGGCGAGCATCTGGTCCATCCGGTCGGCGTCGAGGCGGATGGCGCCGGTGCTGCCGACGCCCGCGGGGATGCCGCTGAACAGCGCCTTGGCCAGTCGCTGCTGCTGGGCGCGCACGTCGGCCCGCGCCAGCCCGGTGTGCAGGCAGCGCACGCCGCACGACACGTCGAAGCCCACGCCGCCGGCCGAAATCACACCGCCCTCGTGCGCGTCGAAGGCGGCGACGCCGCCGATCGGGAAGCCGTAGCCCCAGTGCGCGTCCGGCATCGCATACGAGGCGCCGACGATGCCCGGCAGGCAGGCCACGTTCACCGCCTGTTCGCGCACTTTCTCGTCCATCTCGCGCAGCAGCGCCTCGCTGGCGTAGATCACTACCGGCACGCGCATCGGCCCGGACGCCGGCAGTTCCCACTGGCAGGGGCCGCGCTGGACGAACGATGAAGGATGCATCTCACACGTCCACGACGGTCTGCGCGAGCCAGCCGCCATCCGCCGTCCGCGCCACCCGCAGCGCCGTGTACGTCGCGCCCTTCACTTCGACCGCCGGCCGGTGGCGCTCGACGGACACGCGCTCGCCGGCGGCGCGGCCGGCCAGCCGATGGTCGCTCAAGCGCACCTCAAAACTGGAAAACAGCATGTGGCGCACGGCCATCTCCGCGATCAGGGCGTTCAGCCAGGCCGCGAACAGCAGTTCGTGGTCCCCGGCCTCGCAGGCAATGGCGACGCTTTCCTCGGCGGCGACGCACGCCGGATCGGTCACCACCGCCGTCAGGGCGAGCGCCGCCTGCTCGAAGGCGGCGGCCTCGGTCGGCCCGCAGCCGCGCACGCCGATGTCGGCGCCGTGGTCGAAGTGCTCCCAGCGCGGCGCGGCGGCGCCGATCGCGCCCATGGCATCAGTGCATGCCGAGCATGCCCAGCGGCAGGAACACGGCGTCGTCGTCGGGCGGCGTGGCCGACGGCCGCTCCGCGGTCTCGCGCTCCATGCCGCTGCGCAGGGCGCGCGCCAGGCCGGCGACTTCCGCCGCCAGCGCCTGCACCAGATCGTCGGCCGAGAGAAAGCCGATCACGCGACCGTCATCGCCGGTGACCAGCAGCCGCCGTACGCCCGCCTGCTCCATGGCGGCCACTGCCTCGCGCAGGCTGCCGTCGCCGGGCACCGACACCGGCGCGCGCCGCACCAGCTGGCCGATGCGGATGCTGCCGGCGTCGAGGTCGCGCGCCAGCACCTCGATCGCCAGGTCGCGGTCGGTGACCACGCCGGCCACCCGCGACGGGGCCGTGGCATCGGTGACGACGAGCGCGCCGACATGGCGTTCGCGCATGGCGCCGGCCGCGTCGCGCAGCGACGCATCGGCCTCGATGGTGACGACGTCGCGCTGGCAGAAACTGGCGATGTTCACGGCTGGCTCCTGGAGACGGCCCGACCGGGGCTGGCCACCGCGGGCCGGGCCGCCCCGCCGTGCCATTGGCGAATCTAGGGCGCGCGGGCGTCGCCACCATGATGCAGGTCAAGCCGCGGCATTGCCCACGGGCCGTCGCACCGCTGCCTTGCCGAGCAGCTGGGCTGGACAGGCGCGGACCGCGCGGCGCGGAGTTTGCGTCACGTCATGGCGTCGGCACCGGCGCCCACTAGATTCAGCAGCGCACTGGCCGTGGGTGCCAGTCAACGCGAAGGGAGCGCCCCATGAAGACCGACCAGCAACTGAAACAGGACGTGTTGTCCGAACTCGCCTGGGATCCGGCGGTGGAGCCCGCCGCGCTCGACGTGACGGTGCAGGAAGGCATGGTGACCCTCACCGGCCAGCTCCCCAGCTACGCGCAGAAGCACCTGGTCGAAAAAGCCGTGCGCCGCGTCGCCGGGGTGCGCGGCGTCGCCCTCGATCTCGACGTGGTCGTGCCGGCCCAGCAGCGCCGGCCGGACTCCGACATCGCCAAGGCCGCGCTCGCGGCGCTGCGCTGGCATGCGTGGGTGCCGCACGAGCGGCTCCAGGTGCAGGTGGAGGACGGCTGGGTCACGCTCACCGGCGACGTCGACTGGCACTACCAGCTGACCAGCGCCGAGCAGTGCATCCGCCACCTCGTCGGCGTGCGCGGGCTCACCAACCGGGTGGCGGTGAAGCCGCGCGTGACGGAGCAGGACGTGTCCTCGGAGATCGTCGGCGCGCTGTTGCGGCACGCCAGGCGCGAGGCGAGCCGGATCGAGGTCGAGGTGCAAGGCGGGGTGGTGACCCTGCAAGGCGCGGTCGACTCGCTGCGCGAACACGACGCCGCGCTGGCCGCGGCCGCCGCGACGCGCGGCGTCTCGCGCGTGGTCGACCACCTGTCTGTCGCCGGTTAGGCCCGGCGCGGCGGTCGCCGCGCCGGCACCGCGGATGTCAGGGCGCCATCTCCTGCGCCAGCCGGTGGCCGAGCTCGGCCTTCCCCACCATGGTCAGGTCCAGATCGTGGGTGTCGCCCAGCAGGCGGCTGGTGGCCGCGCCCAGCTCCGCCTTCAGCTCGCCCAGGAACGGACTCGACGCGAACAGCTCGATCCGGCGGTAGTTGCCGAGCTGCGCCTGCTGCTCGAGGAAGGCCGCCAGCTCGCGCGCGAAGCGCTGGTGCTCCTTCTGCTTGGCGTCGGTGCGCGGCTGGTAGGCGGCGGAGCCGGCGCCGCTGCTCACGGCCTCGTAGCCGGCGCGGTCGTCGGCGAGATCGCCGATCTTGCTGCGGCCCTGCGGATGCTCGAAGCTGTGCAGCTCCTTGACGCGCTCATTGGTGTCCTGCTGCAACAGGCGGGCCCTGGTGGCGTTGGCGATGAGGATCCAGTCGGGTTTCATGGCTCCCTCGAGAGAAAGTGGCGCGCCGCGACGCGGTTGCGCCGGGCTGCCTTGAATCTAGGCCGCGGCCCCGGGGGCGCCGTGACCCAGATCAAGGACGGGGGCACGCGTCCGCGCGGCCGGCGGGTTGCGAATTGTCAAGGCTTTCCGAAGCCCGCCGCCTAGATTGAGCAATGTCGGCGCGCAGCGCCGGTACCGCCCTGTCGACAAGGAGCCCCAGATGAAAACGGATGCGCAACTGAAGGCCGACCTGATGGCCGAACTGGCCTGGGACCCGGCGATCAACGCGGGCGCGATCGGCATCGCCGTCGACAACGGCGTGGTCACGCTGACGGGCCACCTCGACACCTTCGCGCAGAAGCATGCCGTGGAACGGGCGGTGCGCCGCGTCTCCGGCGTGCGCGGGCTGGCGATCGAGCTGGACGTGAAGCTGGCGCCGGAACACCGGCGCAGCGACTCGGACATCGCGCAGGCCGCCATCGCGGCGCTGCGCTGGAACTCGCTGGTGCCCGACGACAAGGTGCAGGTGCAGGTGGAAGACGGCTGGGTCACCCTCACCGGCGAAGTCGACTGGCCCTACCAGTTCAGCAGCGCCGAGCAGTGCATTCGCCCGCTGACCGGCGTGCGCGGCGTGACCAACCTGGTGAGCATCAAGCCCCGCGTGCGCGGCAACGACATCGCCCGCCAGATCACGGACGCGCTCACCCGCCATGCCGAGCGCGAGGCCCGCCACATCGACGTCGCCGTCGAGGAGGGGACGGTGACGCTGAGCGGACGGGTGGACTCGCTGGCCGAGCACGACGCGGCGGTGGGCGCGGCATTCGGCACGCGCGGCGTCACCAGCGTCATCGACAAGCTCGAGGTCGGCCTCGAGTGAAGGCGGCGCCGGCCCCGATCGCCATCGGGCCCAGCCGGATCCGCCTGCGGCGGCTGGGCATAGACACCTACCAGGAGCCGGTGCTGTACATGCACCGCGACTGCCACGTCTGCCGCTCCGAAGGCTTCGAGGCGCAGTCGCGCATCGAGGTCGCCCTGCGCGAGCGCACCATCGTCGCCACGCTCAACGTGGTGACCGGCGAGTTCCTGTCGCCCGACGAGGCGGCGCTGTCCGAGGCGGCCTGGCGCCTGCTGCAGGCCGCCGAAGGCGACGTCGCGACCATGCGACACCCGCCGCCGCTGGAATCGCTGGGCCACGTGCGCGCCAAGGTCTACGGCCGCCACCTGACGCCCGGCGCCTTCGGCGCGATCATCGCGGACGTGGCGGCCGGCCGCTACTCGGACCTGCAGCTGGCCGCCTTCGTCACCGCCTGCGCCGGCGAGGGGCTGGACCTGGACGAAACGGCCTCGCTGACCCGCGCCATGGTGGACGTCGGCGAGCGCATGAGCTGGGGCCCGGGCCTGGTGCTGGACAAGCATTCCGTGGGCGGCCTGCCGGGCAACCGCACCACGATGCTGATCGTGCCGATCGTCGCCGCCTGCGGGCTGCGCATGCCCAAGACCTCGTCGCGCGCCATCACCTCGCCGGCGGGCACCGCCGACACCATGGAGACGCTGGCGCCGGTGGCGCTGGACGTGCCGCAGATCAAGCGCGTGGTCGAGCGCACCGGCGGCTGCATCGTCTGGGGCGGCGCGGTGCGCCTGAGCCCGGCCGACGACATCCTGATCCGCGTGGAGCGGCCGCTCGACCTCGACAGCCAGGGCCAGCTGGTGGCTTCGGTGCTCTCGAAGAAGGCGGCCGCCGGCGCGACCCACGTGGTGATCGACATGCCGGTCGGCCCCACGGCCAAGGTGCGCAGCGCCCGCGACGCGCAGCGGCTGGGCCAGCAGTTGGAACAGGTGGGCGCCGCCCTCGGGCTGCAGGTGCGCGTGATCCACACCGACGGGCTGGCGCCGGTGGGGCGCGGCATCGGTCCGGCGCTGGAAGCGCGCGACGTGCTGGCGGTGCTGCAGCGGCAGCCGGACGCGCCTGGGGACCTCGCCGTGCGCGCGGCTGGCCTGGCCGGCCAACTGCTGGAAGTGGGCGGCGCCGCCGCTGCCGGCCAGGGCGCGGAACTGGCGCTGGCGGTGCTGCGCGACGGCCGCGCCTGGCGCAAGTTCCGCGAGATCTGCGCGGCCCAGGGCGGGATGCGCGAGCCGCCGGTGGCGGCGCACCGCCACCAGATCGCCGCGCAGCGCAGCGGCTGCGTGGTGGCGGTCGACAACCGGCGGCTGGCCCGCATCGCCAAGCTGGCCGGCGCACCGCAGACGCCCAGCGCGGGCATCGACCTGCATGTGCGCACCGGCCAGTTCGTCGAGCGCGGCGAGCCGCTGTTCACGCTGCACGCCGATTCGCCGGGCGAACTGGCGTATGCCGTCGAATACGCCCGCACGCAGCCCGACACGGTCCATGTGACCGAGGACGCATGAGCACGCCCGGCCTGCTGATCGTGGCCCTTCCGGACGGCGGGCGGCTGCCGGGCCTGCTCGCCGCCGACCTCGGCTGCGAGCGCAGCGAACTCGCGCTGCACCGCTTCCCCGACGGCGAGAGCCTGGTGCGGTTCGACCTCCCGCTGCAGGGACGCTGCGTCGTGCTCGCCGGCAGCCTCGACCATCCCGACACCAAGGCCCTGCCGCTGCTGTTCGCCGCCGACGCCGCGCGCGAGCTCGGCGCCGCTCGGGTGGGGCTGGTGGCGCCCTACCTCGGCTACATGCGCCAGGACGCGCGCTTCCGCCCCGGCGAAGCGGTGACCTCGCGCAGCTTCGCGCGCCTGCTGTCCTCGTCGCTGGACTTCCTGGTCACGGTCGACCCGCACCTGCACCGCTGGCGCAGCCTCTCGGACATCTATTCGATCCGCACCAGCGTCGTGGCGGCAGCGCCGCTGATCGCCCGGTGGCTGCGGCGCCACGTGCCCGAGCCGGTGCTGGTCGGCCCCGATGCCGAGAGCGAGCAATGGGTCGCCTCGGTGGCCCGGCTGGCCGGCGCGCCGTGGGCCGTGATGGCCAAGGCGCGGCGCGGCGACCATGACGTGAGCGTGGCGCTGCGCGGCGGCGGCCAGTGGACCGGCCGCATCCCGGTGCTGCTGGACGACATCGCCTCGACCGGCGAAACGCTGGCGGCCGCGGCGCGGGTGCTGGAGCGGATGGGGTTGCCACGGCCGGTGTGCGTGGTGGTCCACGCGCTGCTGACGCCGCAAGGCCAGGCGAAACTGCTGGACGCCGGCGTCGCGCGCATGGTCAGCTGCGACACCATCGCGCATCCCACCAACGCGATCGAAGTGGCGCCGCTGCTGGCGCAGGCCGTGCGCGACGTCACGGCGGCGACCGGCTGAACCGCCGGGCGTCAGGCGAGGAAGTCCGCCGGATCGCGCCACTCGTAGCCCAGCGCGGCCGCCACCGCGGCGTGGGTGACGGCGCCGCGGCACACGTTCAGGCCCGCCCGCAGGTGCGGATCGCCGGCCAGCGCGCGCTGCCAGCCCTGGTCGGCGAGCGCCAGCACGAAAGGCAGCGTCGCGTTGTTCAGCGCATGGGCCGAGGTGCGCGCCACCGCGCCGGGCATGTTGGCGACGCAGTAATGAATGATCCCGTCGACCACGAACGTGGGCTGCGCGTGCGTCGTCGGACGCGAGGTCTCGAAGCAGCCGCCCTGGTCGATCGCCACGTCGACCAGCACCGCGCCGCGCTTCATCTTCGCCAGCATGGCGCGGGTCACCAGCTTGGGCGCCGCCGCGCCCGGCACCAGCACGGCGCCGATCACGAGCTCGGCCTCGGCCAGCGCCGCCTCGATCCCGTGCACGGTCGAGAAGCGCGTCTCGACGCGGTTGCCGAACACCAGGTCCAGCTCACGCAGGCGCTGCACGTTGCGGTCGATCACCGTCACGCGGGCACCGGCCCCCACCGCCATCTGCAGGGCGTTGCTGCCGACCACGCCGGCGCCGATGACGACGACGTGGGCCGGCGGCACGCCCGGCACCCCGGCCAGCAGCACGCCCATGCCGCCGGCGGGCAGTTCCAGGTGCGCCGCCCCGGCCTGCACGGCCAGCCGCCCCGCCACTTCGCTCATGGGCGCCAGCAGCGGCAGCCCGCCGCCGGGCGCCGTGACGGTCTCGTAGGCGATGCAGACGGCGCGCGACCGAACCAGATCGGCGGCCTGCTGCGGATCGGGCGCGAGGTGCAGGTAGGTGAAAAGCACCTGGCCCTCGCGCAGCAGCGCCCGCTCGGCGGCCTGCGGTTCCTTCACCTTCACGATCAGGTCGGCCCGCTCCCAGACCTCGCGCGCCGTGGCGGCCACGCGCGCGCCCGCCGCCGCGTATTGGCCGTCGCCCAGCCCGATCGCCTGGCCGAGCCCGGCTTCCACCAGCACCGAATGGCCGCGCGCCGTGAGCTCGCGCACGCTGGCGGGCGTCAGCCCGGTGCGGTATTCGTGGTTCTTGATCTCCTTGGGGACACCGACGAGCATGGCCTTTCCTTCCAGGGGGCGCGGCCCTCGGCCGCCCGCTGTCGATTCTGCATCGGCGGGTGGGCGCCGACCTTGCAGCCGGTCAACGGATGCCACAATCGCGCACGCCATGAAAGCCACGTCCGCCCGCCGCCAGCTGATCGTCGCCATCCTGCTGGCGCTCGCCGTCGTCGGGGCCGCGATGCGCCAGCTCGCGCCCGATCCCTCGCTGGCCCGCGACGTGGGCACGCTGCTGCTGGTGCTGTGGCTGCCGGTGATCGGCAACCTGATCGCCTTCGTCGCCGCGCGGCTGCCGCGGCGGGCCGCCGGCGGCGGCTTCGCGCCGGCGGCGCCGTTCACCCCGCAGCTGCTGGTGGAACTCACCGCCCTGGCGGGCGCCACCGGCCCGGCGGCGGACGAGGTGCGCTGCACGCTGGTGGTCGGCAACGAGGGATTCACGGCGCGGCTGGCGATGCCGCTGGCGCAGTGGCTCGCGGCGCACCAGCCGCAGCGAGTCGAGGTCGAACTGCTGCGGCCGGAAGTGGCGCTGCCCAGGCTGGTGCCCGACGCCGGCTTCACGCTGCTGGCCGGCCACACGCCGGTCGGTGCCGGCCGGGTGCTGGCGGTGCGGCCGCCGGGCGCCGAAGGAAGCGCCAAGTGAATCGCGTCGCGCGCGGCGGGACGCGTTCAGCGCTTCCCGGGGCGCCCCTGCTTCAGGCGAAGCGCTTGGCGCCGCGTGCCGGGTCGTCCAGCAGCGCGTCGAGGGCGCTGGTCAGGTGCTCGGGCATCTCGGCCATCACCGCGGCCTTCTCGCGCAGCCAGGCGGTCACTTGCGGGTTCTCGATCTCCACCGGCGCATCGAAGTAGGCGCCTTCGGCGCGCTCCATCGGCCTGGCGGCGTTCTTGAACTTGAAGCGCTCGCGCCAGAGCCCGCCGCCGGCCGGCGGGTATTTCTCGAAGGCCCGGTACTTGTAGCCCAGCCAGAACGAGCGCGGGCTCTTGGGTTCGCCGCGGACCTCGATCACGTAGACGATGTTGCCCAGCGCGGCATCGCTCGCCTCCGGCTCGCAGGAGGCATAGGAGTACGGCGTGCGCCGCACGTCCTTCATGATCCGGGTGAGCAGACCCTGATCCTCGACGATGTGTTTGACGGCAAAAGCTGGCACGACATTCTCCTGGTGGTGGGCCCACGTTAGCACGGGGCGGCGGCCAGCCACCGGTCAGGGGTCAATATTTCGCCGGCCCGTGCGCTGGGGTCAGCCGTGCGGCTCGCGCCACGGTTGCGGCCCTTCGCGCGGCACCGTCGGCGCGTGGAACGGCAGGTGGGCCCGCAGGGTGCGCACCTGGCGCTCCAGTTCGTCGATGCGGTTCAGGTACTGCAGCAGTACGGCGACGGCGAACAGGTCGAGGTCGAAATCGCGCCGCACCCGGCTGGCCCGGCGCAGCGGCGACAGGCATTCGGCGCTGAAGACCGGCTCGGCGGCGCCGGCGGACAGCACCTGCAGGGCACCGTACTCCACGAGTTCGGTGATGTCGGCCTCGCTCAGGCCGCTCGCGCGGGCCAGCTCGGCCCGGGTGACGGTCTCGCGCCCGTCCAGCCAGGCGACGTCCACCGGATGCGCGGTCATGGCGCTTTCTCCCTGGCGGCCAGCGCGCGCGGGTCGAACCGCGAGGCGGCGGCCAATTCCTTGAACAGTCCCCGCTCGCGCTCGGTCAGCGTGCCCGGCACGTCGATGTGCACATGGGCGTACAGGTCGCCGTGGCCGCCGCGGCCGTTGGCCAGGCCGCGCCCGCGCAGCCGCAGCTTGCGGCCGGCACGGGTGCCGGACGGCACCGTCAGCAGCAGCGGCCCGTCGAGCGTGGGCACCTGCACTTCCGCACCGAGCGCGGCCTCCCAGGGCGCGAGGGCGAGGTCGAGGTGCAGGTCGTGCCCGTCCGCCCGGAACACCGGGTGCGGCGCCAGCGTCACATGCAGGTAGATGTCGCCATCGGCGGCGCCACCATGTCCCTTGCCGCCCTTGCCGCGCAGGCGCAGCCGCTGGCCCTCGCTGACGCCGGGCGGGATCGTCACTTCCAGCGTGCGGCCACCGTCGCCGCCATCCAGCTGCAGGTTCAGCGTCGCGCCGCGGTGCGCATCCTCGAGGCCGATGCGCACGGTGCTCTCGTAGTCGCGCCCGGGCACGGGCACCGGGCCGCGGTGGCCGCGCTGGCCGGGGCCGCGGCCGAAGGCCGCCAGCAGGTCGGCCAGGTCGAGGTCTTCGAAGGAGCCGGCGCCGAATTCGCGGGCCCACTGCGGCGGCGGGGCGAACTCCTCGCCCGCCGGGCGGCGGCCCAGCTGGTCGTAGGCCGCCCGCTTCTCCGGGTCCCTGAGGGTCTGGTAGGCCTCGGCCACGTCCTTGAAACGGGCCTCCGACGCGGGATCCGTGGAGACGTCCGGGTGGTGCTCCCGGGCCAGCTTGCGGTACGCCTTCTTGATCCGCTCGGCGTCCGCGTCGCGGGGCACGCCCAGGGCCGCGTAGTAGTCCTTGTACTTCATCGCTGCCCCGGCTGGCGCGCTCCTAGTGCACGCGGACCTCGAAGCGGCGCTTGAGCGCGTTGAGGTCGGTGATGCGGATGTGGCGCTTGTCGACTTCGAGCATGCGCTGCTGCTGGAACGCGGAGAAGGTGCGGCTCACCGTCTCCAGCTTCATGCCCAGGTAGCTGCCGATTTCCGCGCGGCTCATGCGCAGGTGGAATTCGCGCTCCGAGTAGCCGCGGGCGGCATAGCGCTGCGACAGGTTCAGCAGGAAGGCGGCCAGCCGCTCTTCCGCGTTCATGCTGCCCAGCAGCATCATCAGGCTGTGTTCGCGCAGGATCTCGCGGCTCATGAGCCGGCTGATGATGTGCTGCATGCCGGTGGCGCCGGCCGCCAGGTCGGACAGGCTGGCGTAGGGGATGGCGCACAGTTCGGTGTCCTCGAGCGCCATCGTGGCGCTGGCGTGCTGGCCCTGCGCCACGCCGTCCAGGCCAACCAGCTCGCCGGCGATGTGGAAGCCGCTCACCTGCTCGCGCCCGTCGGACAGCATCAGGCTGGACTTCAGCGTGCCGGTGCGCACCGCATGGATGTACTGGAACTTGTCGCCTTCGCGGTACAGCGTCTGGCCCGCCTTCACCTTGCGCCGGGTGAACTTCATGCTGTCGAGCCGGTCCATGTCGACGCCGTTCACGCCGCACGGCAGGCACAGGTCGCGCAGGTGGCAGGTCGAGCACTGCGTCGTGGCGGGCGCGACGGGCGCGCAGGCGGTGGCGGCGGCGGTTTCGGTCACGATGCGCACGGTGCGGTTGGCAGATTTTTCGAGTGCTGCGGCGGGCATGAGTTCCTCCGGGGATGGTTTTTAGTGTGCATGGGACGCGTGCTCGACGGCCGTCACCAGCTGGTCGAACTCGGTGGTCTTGTCGAGGAAGCGCTGCGCCCCCTCGCCCAGGTAGCGCTTGCGGTAGGCGGGGCCGGCGTTGTTGCTGAAGACGACGAAAGCGATGCCCGGTTCGAGCTGGCGCACGGCGCGCAGCACCTGCAGGCCCGTGCCGCCCTCCAGCTGCACGTCCAGCACCACGACGTCGGGGTGCATCGCCAGGATGCCGTCGATCGAGCCCTGCGGCGTCTCGGCTTCGCCGACGATGTTCATGGCCCGGGCCGACAGCATGGCCGCGACCCGCTCGCGGATCATGGCCGAGTCGTCGGCGAGGAACACCTTCACTGGAACGTGACGCTCTGTCATGCGCATCACTGTCGCAGGCCGGGGCCGCGGCGAACATCGGCAACGGCTGAATCTGGTCCTCGGACTTCGCTGAAAGGCGTGCCTCCTGCGCGCCGGGTCCCCCTAGGACGATTCCGAGCGCCGCCGCTGGCCGGGGCCCGCCGCCTAGAATCGAGCCATGAGCGCCGACGCCCTCGCCTCACTGACGCAGCAGGTGCTGTGGGCCTCCTTCCTGGTGGCCCTGGCATTCGGCGCCATCGTCCAGAAGACCGGCTTTTGCACCATGGGCGCGATCACCGACGTGGCCACCATGGGCGACTGGACGCGCTCGCGCCAGTGGGCGCTGGCGGTCGGCGTCGCCACCGTCGGATTCGGCCTGCTGGCCTGGTCCGGCCTGGTCGACCCCGAGGGCACGCTCTATTCCTCCAACCGCTGGAGCTGGCTGTCGGCGCTGGTCGGCGGCGCGATCTTCGGCTTCGGCATGGTGCTGTCGTCCGGCTGCCCCAGCAAGACCCTGGTGCGGGTCGGCGGCGGCAACCTGAAGTCGCTGGTGGTGGTGCTGGTCGTGGCGGTGTCCGCCTTCGCCACGCTCAAGGGTTTCACCGCCGTCTGGCGGGTGGCGACGGTGGATCGGGTCGCGATCGAATTCGCCACCAGCGCCCGGCTGCCGTCGTGGGCCGCGCAGGCGCTGGGCATCGCCCCGCGTGCGGCCGGGCTCGCGCTCGCGCTCGCGGTCGGCGGCGCCCTGCTGGCGTGGTCGCTGGGCGGGCGCGACTTCCGCCGCGCCAACAACCTGCTGGCCGGGGCCGGGATCGGCGCGACGGTGATCGCCATGTGGTGGGTCAGCGGCGCGCTGGGCTACCTGCCCGAACATCCCAACACGCTGGAAGCGACCTACCTCGCCACCAATTCCGGCCGGGCCGAGGCGTTCAGCTTCGTCTCGCCGATCGCCTACACCCTCGACTGGCTCCTGTTCTACAGCGACCGCAACAAGCTGCTCACCGTGGGCATCGTCTCGGTCTTCGGCGTGGTCGCCGGCTCGGCCCTGGTGGCGCTGGCCACCGGACGCTTCCGCTGGGAGGGGTTCGGCGGCACCGAGGACCTGGCCCACCACCTCGCCGGCGCCGTGCTGATGGGCGTGGGCGGCGTCACCGCCATGGGCTGCAGCATCGGCCAGGGCATCTCGGGCGCGTCGACCCTCAGCGCCACCAGCCTGGTGGCCGTGTTCGCCATGATCGCCGGCGCCCGGGCGGCCCTCAACTACCAGGGCTGGCGCCTGGAGCAGCTGGCCGCGACCAGCCATCCCTAGGAAGAACGGGTCCGGCAGCGCGCGGCGCGATCCGACCGCGCTGCGCCGGGCCGGCGCGGGTTCCGCCCTCTTCCATCGTCGGGCTGGGATCGCTTATATTGGCGAGCAACGATATTGCGGACGGCACCATGGCGAAACGTTCCCCCAAGGAAGAAGCGGCTTCCCCGATCGAATCCGACGAGGTGTTCGAGCTCGCGGCGGAAGTGTTTCGCGTGATGTCGGCGCCGATGCGGCTGAAGATCATCAGCTGTCTGTGCAACGGCGAGAAGAACGTGAGCCAGCTGCTGGGGGAGATCGACACCACCCAGCCCAACATGTCGCAGCACCTGAACACGCTGTACCAGGCCGGCGTGCTGGGCAAGCGCCGCGACGGCGTGCAGATCTACTACCGCATCATCAACGACCGGGTCGTGACGCTGTGCCGTGCCGTGTGCACGCAGATCGCGATCGAGGCCGAGGTCGCGCGCTGACCGGCGCGTTCAGGGCGCCACCAGCGCCGGGGCGCGCTCGTCCGCCGGCGCCGGCCCGCTGGCCGCGCCGCGGCGGTCCAGCCAGCGGTCGGTGAGGCCGGCGCCGGTCCACATCCCCACCAACGTCAGCCAGGACGTCAGCGCGAAGACCGCGCCGCCGGTCACGCCGGCCCCGACGGCGCAGCCGCCGGCCAGCATCGCGCCGAATCCCATCAGCACCGCCCCGGCGATGTAGCGGCGCATGCCGTAGCCGTCCTTGAAGCCTTCGAGCCGCAGGCCGCCGCCCAGCCAGGCCGCGACGAACGATCCGGCGAACACGCCGGGCAGCAGTCCGAAGTCGAATCCCGGACGCGGCGCTGGCAGCGCGAGCACTCGCATCAGCCATTCGGCGGACGGACCGCTGAAGGTGACGCCCTGCACCGGCACCACATCGAACGACTCGGCCGCCACGCTCGCGGTGAACCACCAGGCGGCGGCGATCATGAGCCCGGTCCCGACGCCGCCGACCCACTTCCACAGGCCCCAGCCGCTGCGCAGCGAATACCACAGCGCCGCGGCCAGCCACACGCCGCCGCAGGCGAGCCCGCCCCAGTGGCCCAGGCCGGTGACCGCCAGCAGATCGCGGGCCGGTCCGCCGTCGACCGTCCACCACTGGCTGATGGCGTGGCGCAGCGGCGCCAGCACCCCGCCCAGGGAAGCCTGGGCGGTGACGGCGAAGATGAGGCCGGACAGCAGGGCCCGCAGGTTGCCGTTGGCGGCCAGCACCAGCAGCCGGCTGGCGCAGCCGCGCGTCATGATCATCCCGGCGCCGAACACCAGCCCGCCCAGCAGCGCGCCCGAGAGGCTGCCGCGGGTGGCCAGTTGCCGCGCGCCGCTGACATCCATCGCACCCGACAGCACCAGCACCTGGACCGCGACCACCGCGGCGGAGAAGGCCAGCAGCCAGACGGCGAGCTTCTGCCCCGGCTGGCCGCGCCAGAACTCGATCACGGCCGCGCGCAGGCAGAATGCGGAGCGCTGCGCGAAGAAGCCGAACAGGATGCCGATCGCCGCGCCGCCCACGGCGAGCAGGGCAGGTTCTCCGAGCAGTTCGATCAGGCGGGCCAGCATCGGCATACATCCGTAATTAATAAATCGCTTATATTTATCCTACCGGAGACGCGGCCAGCTCGAGCTTGATTTTCGTCAAGGCTGCCCGCGCCCCGCACGCCACTCCAGCAAAGGTGATCACAGGTATGCGTTCCGCGCTCGTGCTGCTCCGTGTCCTCGCCGGCCTGCTGCTGGCACCGGTGGCCGCGGCCCCGGCCCTCTGCGCCGAGGCGACCGCCGCCGTCGTGCCCCTGCCGGCACGCCAGGTGTCGCCTTCCGCCTGGTACGTCGAAGGCCAGTCGGCGCTCGGCTCGCCGGCCAACCAGAACTTCATCTCCAACGCCGCCTTCGTCGTGACGCCGGCCGGCGTGGTGGTCATCGACGCGCTTGGCTCCCCGGCGCTGGCGCAGCGGCTGCTGGCCGAGATCAGGCGCCACACGGCGCTGCCGGTGACGCACGTGATCCTCACGCACTACCACGCCGACCACATCTACGGCCTGCAGACCCTGCAGGCCGCCGGCGCCACCGTCGTCGCCCACGAGGCGGCGCGCGAGTACCTCAATTCGGACACGGCCCGGCTGCGGCTGGAAGCTTCGCGCAAGGAGCTGGCCCCCTGGATCGATGCCGGCACGCGCCTGGTTCCGGCCGACCGGTGGCTGGCCGGCGACACCGACCTCGTGGTCGGCGGCGTGCTGTTCCAGATCCGGCACGTGGGCCCCTCGCACACGCCCGAGGACCTGGTGGTGTACCTGCCGCAGGAGAAGGTGCTGTTCGCCGGCGACCTGGTGTTCCGCGGCCGCATCCCCTTCGTCGGCCAGGCCGACAGCGGCCAGTGGATCAAGGCGCTCGACCGGCTGCTGGCGTTCGACGCGGCCGCGATCGTGCCGGGCCACGGCCCGATGTCGTCGCAGGCCCGCGCCGACATGGAACTCACGCGCGATTACCTTGCCTACCTGCGCCAGGTGATGGGCGGCGCCGCACGGGCGATGGAACCCTGGGAGGCCGCGTACCAGGCGGCCGACTGGAGCCGGTTCGAGCGGCTGCCGCTGTTTCGCGTGGCCAACCGCATGAACGCCTACAACACCTACCTGCTGATGGAGCGCGAGGCGCAGTGACGAGGACACGACAGCGCCGCGGCCAGCCGGCGGCCGCGGCTTCGATCGATCGCCGCGCGACCCTGCTGGCGCTTGCCGCGGGCCTGCTGCCGTCCCCGCGGGCCGCCGCCGCCACCCTGCCGGCGCCCGGATCGCTGGCCGGCGCCCTCGCCGCCGCGCTGGGCCGCGGCCAGCCGCTGGTCGTGCTGGCCAGCCTCCAAGGCTGCCCCTTCTGCCAGCTGGTGCGCGACAACTACCTCGCGCCCCTGCGTCGCGACAGCGGCCTGCCGGTGGTCCAGCTCGACCTCGGCAGCCGCGCCGCGCTGGTCGACTTCCAGGGCGGCGCCGGCACCCACGACGAGCTGCTGCGGCGCTGGCGCGTCGACGTCGCGCCCACGGTGCTCTTCTTCGGCCGCGACGGCCGCGAAGCGGCGCCGCGCCTGGTCGGCATGGCGCCCGACTTCTACAGCGCCTACCTCGAGCAGCGGCTCGCCGCAGCGCGCCGCGGCCTCGGCTGAACGGTCGCGCCGGCCTTCTCGTAAACCCCAGCTCGCGCCAAGGCCCGGACCTGATACATTCGCGCATTCGCATATAACCATCTTCTTGTTTCGAACGCTGTCACCATGAACGCCGGCCGCTTGCGCAAAGCACCTGAACACTTCATCGACCGCGACGGCGTCGCCCAGGTCTTCGCCCAGGCCAGGCAGGGCCGGCGCGACTTCCTGCGCGGGGCGTTCGCGGCCGCCGCCGCAGGCGCGGCCGCCCTGCCCGCGGCGCGCGCCCAGTCGCCCGCGCCGAACGACGGCGATCCGAACATCCTGAACCTGCCGGAGCACTCGAAGGGGCTGGGCCAGGCCGTGATCACCGACGGCTACGGCAAGCCGTCGAAGTACGAGGCCAACGTGCAGCGCCGGCGCAGCCCGGGCCTGACGCAGACGACGCAGGCGTCGGTGTCGTTCGCGCCGCTGCAGTCGCTGTTCGGCATCGTCACGCCCAGCGGCCTGCATTTCGAGCGGCACCACCAGGGCTGGTGGGACATCGACCCGTCCAAGCACCGCTTCATGGTCAACGGCATGGTGAAGAACCCCAAGGTCTTCACCATGGACGAACTGATGCGCCTGCCGTCGGTGTCGCGCTTCCATTTCATCGAATGCGGCGCCAACACCGGCATGGAATGGGGCAACGTCGCGGTGCCGACCTGCCAGTACACCCACGGCATGCTGTCGTGCAGCGAGTTCACCGGCGTGCCGCTGATCACGCTGCTGGAGCTGGCCGGCGCCGACCTGAAGAACGGCAAGTTCGTGCTGGCCGAGGGCGGCGACGGCTCGTCGATGACGCGCACCATCCCGATGAGCCTGATCCGCTCCGGCGAGGTGCTCGTCGCCTACGGCCAGAACGGCGAGATGCTGCGCCCCGAGCAGGGCTACCCGCTGCGCCTGGTGGTGCCCGGCGTGCAGGGCGTGAGCTGGGTCAAGTACCTGCGCCGCGTCGAGCTGGGCGACCAGCCCTACGGCACCAAGGACGAGACGGTGCACTACGTCGACCTGATGCCGGACGGCCAGCATCGGCAGTACACCAGCATCCAGGAATGCAAGAGCGTCGTGACGACGCCGTCGGGCGGCCAGCAGCTGCTGGACAAGGGCTTCTACAACGTCACCGGCCTGGCCTGGTCGGGGCGCGGCAAGGTCAAGAAGGTCGACGTGTCGGTGGACGGCGGCCGCAACTGGCGCCCGGCCCGGCTCGAGGGGCCGGTGCTGAGCAAGTGCCTCACCCGCTTCAACATCGACTGGGTGTGGGACGGCAAGCCCGCGATCATCCAGAGCCGCGCCACCGACGAGACCGGCTACGTGCAGCCGACGTACCGCCAGCTGCGCGCCGTGCGCGGCACGCGCTCGATCTACCACAACAACGCCATCCAGTCCTGGCTCGTCGAGGAGAGCGGGGAGGTCAAGAATGTCCAGCTTTCCTAAGTTCGCCACGGCCTTCGTGCTGACCGCCGCCGCGGCGGCTTGCTTCGCCGCCCCGGGCGCGACCTATCCGGGCATCGGCCGCGACGCCACGCCGCGCGAAGTCGCGGCCTGGGACATCGACGTGCGCCCGGACTTCAAGGGCCTGCCCGCCGGCGCCGGCAGCGTCGACAAGGGCCAGGAGGTGTGGGAGGCCAAGTGCGCGTCCTGCCACGGCGTGTTCGGCGAGTCCAACCAGGTGTTCAACCCGATCGTCGGCGGCACCACCAAGGAGGACATCAAGAGCGGCCATGTCGCGATGCTCAACCGCAAGGACTACCCCGGCCGCACCACCTTCATGAAGCTGGCGAACCTGTCGACGCTGTGGGACTACATCAACCGGGCGATGCCGTGGAATGCGCCCAAGTCGCTCAGCACCGACGAGGTCTATGCCGTCACGGCCTACCTGCTCAATCTGGCCGAAATTGTGCCCGGCGACTTCACGCTGTCGGACAAGAACATCCGCGACGTGCAGCGCAAGCTGCCGAACCGCGACGGCCTGACGACGGCGCACGGCATGTGGCCGGGCACCGAGTTCACGGCCAGGCCGCGGCCGGACGTCGCGGCTGCCGCCTGCATGAGCAACTGCGACGTCGAGCCCAAGGTCGCTTCCATGCTGCCGGCGTTCGCCCGCAACGCCCACGGCAACCTCGCCGAACAGAACCGGCTGGTCGGCGCCCAGCGCGGCGTCAATACCGCCGGTCCGGCCACCGCCGCAGCCGCCGGCAGCGCGCCCGCCGCCGCGCCCGCCAAGGCGCAGCCGACGGCGGCGGCGAAGGACAGCGCCGCGGCCCAGTCGCTCACGCAGAAGAACAACTGCACCGCCTGCCACGCCGCCACGACCCGCATCGTCGGCCCGAGCTGGGCCGAGATCGCGCAGAAGCACCAGGGCAAGGCGGACTACCTGGTCGGCAAGATCCGCTCCGGCGGGTCCGGGGTCTGGGGCGCGATCCCCATGCCGCCGCAGACGCTGGCCGACGAGGACATCAAGCGCATCGCGGGCTGGCTGGCCGCCGGCGCAGGGCGCTGAATGACAGCCCGGCGCCGGCGCCGACTTCCCCCGGGATATCCCCCATTCCGGGCGCGAGCGAAGGCTCGCACCGGCCGTTAATATCAGTGGTTGCTTACAGATTTTTCAGGGAGCACTTTTTCATGCATACGCGTCGAGAGATTCTCAAGCGCAGTGCCACCGTGGCCGGCCTGCTGGCCGCCACCGGCCTGTTTCCCCAACACGCCCTGGCCGCCTTCAACAAGGGCGCCTTTGACGCCAAGAGCGTGGCGGACGCCGTCAAGGCCTACGGCGGCAGCGCGCCGACCGAGAGCAAGGACGTGACGCTGACGGCGCCGGACATCGCCGAGAACGGCGCCGTGGTGCCGATGGGGGTGGCGACCACGCTGCCCAACGTCAAGCAGATGCTGATCCTGGTCGAGAAGAACCCGAGCGCCCTGGTCGCCAAGTTCGACGTGACCGACGCCGTCGACGCCAACTTCTCGACCCGCGCCAAGATGGGCCAGTCGTCCGACGTCTATGCCGTGGCGATCACGGCCGACGGCAAGGCGCACTTCGCCAAGAAGGAAGTGAAGGTCACCCTCGGCGGCTGCGGCGGCTGAGACCGGCCGCCCTTCCCCGCTTCCAACGTTCACCCCAGATCCAGGAGTCCGACATGGCAGACCCGATGCGCATCCGCGCGCAAGCAGCAGGTGGCAACGCCACCGTTCGTGTGCTCATGAGCCACGAAATGGAAACCGGCCAGCGCAAGGATGGCGCCGGCAAGATCATCCCCGCCTGGCACATCACCGAAGTGACGGCCAGCCACAACGGCAAGCCCGTGATGACGGCCGAGTGGGGCCCCGCCGTTGCCAAGAACCCGTTCCTGCAGTTCACCGTGAAGGGTGCCAAGGCCGGCGACAAGATCGCGATCACGTGGAAGGACAACCGCGGCGACACGCGCACCGACGAAGCCACCGTGTCCTGAGCCGGCGAATCTCGAACAACAAAAGGAGGCAACCGTGAGGATGAAGACCGTCTTGCTGGCGCTGGCCGGCGTGGCAGCGACCGCAGCCATGGCCCAGAAGTCCGCCACCCAATCCATCGAGGAGTACCGCGCGATGCTGGCGGACGGCAATCCGGCCGAGCTCTTCGAGGCCAAGGGCGAAGACTTGTGGAAGCAAAAGCGCGGGCCGAAGAACGCGTCGCTGGAAAGCTGCGACCTGGGCAAGGGCCCGGGCGTGGTCAAGGGCGCGTTCGTCGAGCTGCCCCGCTACTTCGCCGACACCGGCAAGGTGCAGGACCTCGAGTCGCGGCTGGTGACCTGCATGGAGCGCCTCCAGGGCCTGAACGCCGCCGAGATCGCCAAGACGCCCTTCGGCAAGGGCGAGCAGAACAACGTGACGGCGCTGGCCACCTGGATCGCCGCCGAATCGAAGGGCCTGAAGTTCAACCTGCCGCAGTCGCACCAGCAGGAGAAGGTGGCCTACGAGGTGGGCAAGCGCCTGTTCTTCATGCACAGCGGGCCGCACGACTTCGCCTGCGCGTCCTGCCACGGCGAGGAAGGCAAGCGGATCCGGCTGCAGGACCTGCCCAACCTGACGAAGAACCCCGGCGACGGCATCGGCTTTGCCGCCTGGCCGGCGTACCGCGTGTCCAACGGCCAGATGTGGGGCATGCAGCAGCGCCTGAACGACTGCTACCGGCAGCAACGCTTCCCGTACCCGACGTTCGGCAGCGACGCCCTGACGGCCTTGTCCACCTACCTGGGCGTCAACGCCCAGGGCGCGAAGTCGATCGCGCCCGCCATCAAGCGCTGACGCGAGGAAGTCCCCATGAACAAGACCGCAATCACGACCTTTGCCGCCGCGCTGGCCGCCGCCCTGGTGGTGGGCTGCGCCACCGGCGGCAGCGCCTCCGGCACGGCGATGCCCAGCGACAGCGAGCTCGATCGCCTGGCGATGACCATGGCCAAGGCCTCGTTCCGCGACCAGGGCCTGGTGAAAGTCGACCGGCTGCAGCAGGACGACACCAACCGCGAATGCAGCGCCGCGCAGGCGGCCGGCCGGCCCCTGACCGAGGCGCGCGCCAAGGCGATCGAGGCCGCCAACATGAAGACCATCAAGTGGCCGGCGGACGGCAAGTTCCTCGGCGACTGGAAGGAAGGCGAGAAGATCGCCCAGAACGGCCGCGGCCTGACCTGGACCGACGACGCGAAGGTCACACCGGGCGGCAACTGCTACAACTGCCACCAGATCACCAAGGAGGAGATCTCCTTCGGCACGATCGGCCCCAGCCTGTACAACTACGGCAAGCTGCGCGGCGTCACCGATCCGAACAGCCCGGCCGCCAAGCCGATGGTGGAATACACCTGGGGCAAGATCTGGAACGCCAAGGCGTACAACGCCTGCTCCAACATGCCGCGCGCCGGCCATGGCGGCGTCCTCAACGAACAGCAGATCCGCCACATCGTCGCGCTGCTGCTCGATCCGAAGTCGCCGGTCAACCAGTGACGCGCGCCCGACGGCGCCAGCGGCTCCAGCCCGGCCCCGGCCGGGCTTTTTTCCCCCCGAACACGAGTCTTCGTCGATCATGAACCTCAGCAAGCGCGAATTCCTGCAGGTGCTTTCGGCCGCGTCCGTCGCCGGCATGGGCCTGGGCCGCTGGTCGCAGGCCGATGCCGCCACGGCCGCCGACGGCCTGTACGACCTCCCCCGCTTCGGCAACGTGTCGTTCCTGCACATGACGGACTGCCACGCGCAGCTGCAGCCGATCCACTTTCGCGAGCCCAGCGTGAACCTGGGCGTCGCCGGCATGACCGGCAAGCTGCCGCACCTGGTGGGCGAGCACCTGCTGCAGGTCGCCAAGGTGCCGGCCGGCTCGGCCAGCGCGCACGCCCTCACCTGCCTCGATTTCGAACAGGCCGCGCGGCGCTACGGCAAGGTGGGGGGCTTCGCGCACCTGGCGACGCTGGTCAAGCGCATGAAAGCCAGCCGGCCCGGCGCGCTGCTGCTGGACGGCGGCGACACCTGGCAGGGTTCGGCGACGTCGCTGTGGACCAAGGGCCAGGACATGGTCGACGCCTGCAAGCTGCTGGGCGTTGACGTGATGACCGGGCACTGGGAATTCACGTACGGCATGGACCGGGTGAAGGAGATCGTCGAGAAGGAACTGGCCGGCCGGATCGAGTTCGTGGCGCAGAACGTGAAGACCACCGACTTCGGCGATCCGGTCTTCAAACCCTACGTGATGCGCACGATCAACGGCGTGCCGTGCGCGATCGTCGGCCAGGCGTTCCCCTACACGCCGATCGCCAATCCGCGCTACATGGTGGCCGACTGGGAATTCGGCATCCAGGACCAGCACATGCAGAAGGTGGTGGACGAGGCCCGCGCCAAGGGCGCGCAGGTCGTCGTGGTCCTCAGCCACAACGGGATGGACGTCGACCTGAAGATGGCCAGCCGCGTGAGCGGCATCGACGCCATCCTGGGCGGCCACACGCACGACGGCATGCCGGTGGCCACCGTGGTGGGCAACCGGGGCGGCCAGACGCTGGTGACCAACGCCGGCTCCAACGGCAAGTTCCTGGCGGTGATGGACTTCGACGTGAAGGGCGGCAAGATCGCCGATTACCGCTACCGCCTGCTGCCGGTATTCGCCAACATGCTGCCGGCCGACCGCGAGATGGAAGCGCTGATCACGAAGGTCCGCGCCCCGTACGAGGCCAGGCTGGCCGAGAAACTGGCGGTGACCGAAGGCACGCTGTATCGCCGCGGCAACTTCAACGGCAGCGGCGACCAGCTGCTGCTCGATGCGCTGATGGACGTGCAGGGCGCCGAGATCGCGTTTTCGCCGGGCTTTCGCTGGGGCACCAGCCTGCTGCCCGGCCAGGCGATCACCCGCGAGTGGCTGATGGACATGACCGCCACCACCTATTCGTACGCAACGGTCGCCCCGATGAGCGGCGAGATGATCAAGACGGTGCTGGAAGACGTCTGCGACAACCTGTTCAACCCCGACCCCTACTACCAGCAGGGCGGCGACATGGTGCGCGTGGGCGGCCTCGAGTACAGCTGCAATCCGCTGGAAAAGATGGGCAGGCGCATCTCGGACATGCGGCTGAACGGCAAGCCGATCGAAGCGGCCAAGCAGTACAAGGTGGCGGGCTGGGCGCCGGTCGCCGAGGAAGCGGCCAAGGCCGGCAACAAGCCGGTGTGGGAGCTGGTCGAGCAGTGGCTGAGGGCCCAGGGCGGCACCGTGAAAGCCCGCAAGGTCAACATGCCCAGGCTCACCGGCGCCGTGCCCAACCCCGGCCTCGCGCAGGTGCCGGCGTGAAGCTGCCCTGCCCGTCCGCCAGGCGCTGCGCCATCGCCGTCGGCGCGCTCGCCGCGGCGACGCTGGCGATCGCGCAGCAGGCCACCTACGAAGCGCGATCGATCACCCCCGAGGCGGCGCTGAAGGCGGCGCGGGCGGCGCTCGCCGCGTGCGGCAGGAACGGGCACCAGGTCGCGGTGGCCGTGACCGATCGGGCCGGCCATCCCTTGGTGATGCTGCGCGACCGCCATGCCGGGCCGCACACGCCGCAGACGGCGGTCGGCAAGGCCTACACCGCCCTGAGCTTCAAGCTGGACACGACGTCGTTCTCGCGCGTGACGCAGGCCGGCCAGCCGGCCTCGGGCATCCGGCAGCTGCCGGGCGTCGTGGCGATCGGCGGCGGCTGGCCGCTCGAGGCGGCCGGCTCGCTGGTCGGCGCCATCGGGGTGTCGGGTGCGCCCAACGGCGACGCCGACGACGTCTGCGCCAAGGCCGGCATCGCCGAGATCCGGGACGACCTGGACCTCTGAGCGGCGCCGGTCAGACGGCGGCGAGCGCCTGCTCGAGCTTCTGCCGCACTTCGCCGGCCAGCGCCGGCACCGCCGGATGGTCCACCAGCTGCAGCACCGCGTTGGGGTCCATCACGTCGACGTGGACCTGGCCGCCGGCGTCCTGCCGCACCACCACGTTGCACGGCAGCAGCGCGCCGATCTGCGGGTCGGCCGCGATCGCCTGGCTCGCGTACCGCGGATTGCAGGCGCCGAGGATGCGGTACGGCGGCATTTCCAGCCCGATCTTCTTCTTCATGGTGGCCTGCACGTCGATGTCGCTCAGGACGCCGAAGCCGACCTTGCCGAGTTCCTCGGTGACGCGCTGCACCGCCTGCTCGAATCCCATTGCCACTGCCTTGCCGAACACGTACTTGCTCATGGTTTCCCTTGGTGGTCGATGATGAAGAACGGCGTCACTGGCCGTGCATGCCGTGCTGCCCGTGCTGCCCGGCCATCGCGTCGCGGCCGTGGTCCGACAGCTGGGCGTCGAACCAGGAATGCAGCGCGGCGACCAGCGCCGGATCGTCGGTGCGGTAGGCCAGCTCGGCCCCGCCCGGAACATCCTTGTAGCCGATCGCCACCGCGCCGGGTCGCGCGGCCCCGAGTTGCGCCAGCCCCGGCATGTCCTCGCCGTGGATGTGGGCCGGCCCCGAGAAGTCGCCCTGGCGGAAGCGGGCCTCGATCTCGCGCAGGTGCGCGCGCACCAGCTGCACCTGCTGCGCGTCCGAAGCGCGGCGCGCCACCACCCGCTGCAAGCCGCCCGCCGCCGTCTTGGTGAAGACGTGCCGGGTCGCGGCCAGGCTGAAGGGCATCACGTCGGCGCCACGGCGCGCCACGTCCGCCTGCCGCGCCGCATCGGCAGCGTGGACGGCGCCGACGGCCGCGAGCAGGGTCAGGGAGAGGATCAGGGCTGGTTTCTTCATGCGGGTGGCGCCTGTCGTTCTGGTTGGCTCCTTGGATGCGCGTGCCGGCCGGAGGTTCAACGCTGCCGCTGCGGACTCAGGACCGGCGCGGCAAGGTCAGCACCGCTTCGAGGCCCCTCGTCGCCCGGTTGCGCAGCGCGATGTCGCCGCCGTGCATGTGCGCGATGTTGCGCGCGATCGCCAGCCCCAGGCCGGAGCCGCCGGTTTCGCGGCTGCGCGACTGCTCCAGCCGGTAGAACGGCTCGAACACCTTTTCCAGCTCGGCGGCCGGGATGCCGGGGCCCTCGTCCTCGACCCGGATCGTCAGCAGCTGGGGCGTGTCGTCCACCCGGACCGTCGCGCGCTCGCCGTAGAGCACGGCGTTGTCGATCAGGTTGCCCAGGCAGCGCCTGAGCAGCGCCACGCGGGCCGGGTACGGCGCCAGCGCCCGGCCCACGATGCGCACCGTCCGGCCCATCGCCTCGTTGTCGGACTGCAGGCTCTCCAGCAGCGCCGTCACGTCGACCTCCTGGCACGCCTCGCCGCCGCCCATGCCGCGCATGAACTCCAGCGTGTGGCTGACCATCGTCTCCATCTCCTTCAGGTCGGATTCCATGCGCCCGCGCAGTTCCTCGTCGTCCAGCAGGTCGGCGCGCAGCCGCAGGCGCGTGAGCGGCGTCTTCAGGTCGTGCGACATCGCCGCGAAGATCCGCGTCCGGTCCTCGATGAAGCGCGCCAGCCGCTGCTGCATGGTGTTGAAGGCCCGCGCGGCCTGCCGGATCTCGAGCGGCCCCTCCTCGGCCAGCGGCGGCCGGTTGATGTCGCGGCCCAGCGCCTCGGCTGCGTCGGCCAGCACATGCAGCGGCCGCGTCACCCAGCGCACGGCCACGTACGACAGCAGCAGCACCGCGGCCAGCAGCACGGCGAGCGTCAGCGCGAGCCGCCACGGCAGCGTCCCGTCGGCGGCCGGCAGCGCGCTGTCGAAGCGGGCCCAGCGGCCGTCCTGCAGCTGCACCTGCGTGCGCAGCACCGGCCCCGGCGGTCCGGCGGTCCGGGCGAACCCGGGCCCGCCGCCCATCATGCGGTGGTGGCCGGCGCCCGGCGGCCAGGGCCGATCCGGCGCGGCGGCGGGATCGACCCGCACCTCGCGGCCGGCGCCGAGCGACGCGCGCAGCATCGCGGTGAACATCGCGGCACGCGGGCCGGGCTGCGCGCCGCCCAGCGGCGCCCGCGGCGCGTCCTGCAACGAGAGCACCAGCGGCGGCACGTTCAGCACCGCGGCGATGCGCTCGCGCTCGGACGGGCCGAGCGAGTCGAGGAGCCTGACCACGTCGGCGATGCGCTGCGCCTGCTGCATGCCGCTTGCGTTGAGCAGCAGCCGGTCGCGTTCGGCGAAGTTGATCGCCGCGCTGAGCAGCTGCGCCACGAGCAGGCCGCCGGCCAGCACCAGCAGCAGGCGCCCGAACAGCGATCGCGGCAGCAGCCGGGCCGGCATCAGCGCCGCTCCTGGGCGACCGGGACCGTGAGCACGTAGCCCTCGCCGCGCACGGTCTTGATCATCGCCGCGTCGCGCGGGCCGTCGCCCAGGCGCCGGCGCAGGCGGCTCACCTGGACGTCGATGCTGCGATCGAGCGCGTCGGCTTCGCGGCCCTGCGTCATTTCCATCAGCTGGTCGCGGCTCAGGACGCGGTTCGGGTGGCCGAGGAAGATGCGCAGCAGCCGGTATTCGGCGCCGCCGATCGGCGTCACCACGCCCTGGGGAGACATCAGATGGCGGTGCACCGTGTCCAGGCTCCAGTCGCCGAAGCGGATCGTGCGCTCCTCCTGCGGCTGCAGGTTGGGCGGCAGGCTGCGGACGCGGCGCAGGATCACCTTGATGCGCGCCAGCAGCTCGCGGGCGCTGAACGGCTTGGGCAGGTAGTCGTCGGCGCCCATTTCGAGGCCGACGATGCGGTCGGTTTCCTCGCCGCGCGCGGTCAACATGATGACGGGAAGGTCCGAGCGGGCGCGCAGCGTCCGGCACAGCGTCAGGCCGTCGTCGCCGGGCAGCATGACGTCGAGCATGACCAGGTCGAACGCGCCGCGGTCGAGCGCCTGCCACATGGCGCGCCCGTCGGCCACCGTGGTCGCGCGCAGCCCGTTCTTTTCGAGGTAGCGGCCCAGGAGCGTGCGGATCTCGGCGTCGTCGTCGACGATGAGGATGTGGTCCGGGCGATCCATGGCCGTATTACATCCGCTCCCGCCGGGGGGCGGCCGGTCCAAGGTAACACAGCATGTCACGCGCGGCCCTTGTCGCACTGGGCGACAAATCGGCCGGCGTTTGACATCCGCTGCACACGCGCGCGCGCTTCAATGCATGCATGGCAGCACGGTGCTGCCACCCGGCGCGCGGCGCCGGCCCTCGCCACCGACAGGAGTTGATCATGAAGACCACCACCACGATTCTCGCGGCGCTCGCCGCCACGGCGTCCCTCGCCCTCTCCGGTGCGGTCTGGGCCCACCCCGGCGCCGGCATGGGCGGCTGGGGCATGGGGCCCGGGTCCGGGATGGGCCCCGGCTTCGGGATGGGCCCCGGCTTCGGCCCGGGCATGATGGGCGGCATGGGACCCGGCATGGGGCCGGGCGGGCGCGGCGGCTGGGGCCCGGGTGGCGGCGGCTTCGACATGGCCGCAGCGGCGGCAGGCCACCTCGCCGCGCTGAAGGCCCAGCTGAAGATCACGCCGGCGCAGGAATCCGCCTGGAAGGCCTACGAGTCGGCGGTCACGCAGCAAGCGGCCGCGATGCAGGCCCAGCACGAGCAGTTCCGCGCGCAATGGCAGAGCGTCAAGCCCGGCGACCCCGCGCCCGACATGACGGCCCAGCACGAGGCGATGACCAAGCTGCGCGCATCCAGCTGGCAGGCGCGCAGCGCGGCGCTGAAGGAGCTCTCGGCCGTCCTCACGCCCGAGCAGCGCGCGATCGCCGACCGCAGCGGCCCGATGGCCGGCCGGCGCTTCGGCCCGCGCTGAAGCGCGGCGCGCTCTGCAGTCATGGGGCGGCTAGGATGGGGGCCATTGCCGCGGCGCGCCACGGCCGGCGCGCCCCATGAGAGGATCACGAGATGCAGTCTCCCCCGAGCCGCCCACCTCGAACCGCCGCCGCGCGCCGCCCGGCGACCGGGCCCGGCCGCCGCCGGCATCCAGCCGTCATTGCCGCCTGGCTGAGCGCCGCCCTGCTTGCGACGCCCCTGGCCGGCGCGCAGGCGCCGGCCGCGGGCCTGCCGGGCGCCGTCGCGCCCGCCGCACCGGCCGCCTCGGGCACCGTGGCCCCAGGCGGGGTCATCCCCGGTGGGGTCGTGCCGGGTGGAGTCGCCCCTGGCGGGACGGTCCCCGACAGCGCCACCCAAGGCATGGGTGCGCCCGCCGCGGCGCCGGCGACGGTGCCGGGCGCCGCGCCGGCGGTGCCGCCACCGGGCGCCACCGGCCGTGTCGAGCGCTCGATCGGCAGCACGCCGCCGCCGGTGCCCGGCAGCCCGCTCGGCGGTCAGCCGGGGACGATGCCGGCCCCGCGCGGCTTCGCCGTCCCGCCGGCCACTGCGCCCTCACCCGTGCCCGCGCCGGCGCCCGTGCCGGTGCCGCCCGGCGTGCCGCCCATGACCGTGCCCCCGGCGCCGCCGGCAGCGGCTCGGGTCCCGGTCCTGCCCACCGTGCCCACGCCCCCGGTCACCGGCCTGCCGCCCGATGCGCCCAAGCTGGTGATCAACGGCGGCGTCTATTCGCCCCGGCGCGAGCACCGGATCGTGATCGTCAACGGCCAGATCGTGCGCGAGGGCGCGGACCTGGGCTCGGGGGTCCTGCTCGAGCAGATCCGCCCGACCAGCGTCGTGCTCGCCTTCCGCGGCACCCGCTACAACGTCAACTACTGAGCGCACCGGTCGCGGCGGATGCAGGCAAACCCTGAGCCAGCATATTTGTCAGTGGTGATGTAATGATTCATGGACAGGGCCGGCCGTGCCGCCGCACGCGCCGCCTTTTTTTTGACGACAACGCCGGGAGGGAATCCATCGTGAACCGCATCGCCACCTTCATCGCCGCGCTGGCGGCCAGCTTCCTGCTCTGGGGCACCGCCTTCGCGCAGGACAAGGTCGTCTACCACATCGACAACGCGGAGGCGCAGGCGACCAAGGGCTTGCGAAACATCCGCAACCACCTCGACGTCGCACCCGACACCAAGATCGTCGTGGTGACGCATGCCGAGGGCGTGGACTTCCTGATGGAGGGCGCCAAGGACAGGAAGAATCCCAACATCGACTACGCCTCGCTGGTGAGCGCCCTGAAGGCGCGCGGCGTGCGCTTCGAGGTGTGCGAGATCACGCTGCGCAACCGCAACCTGAAGAAGGACCAGTTCTCCATGGACGCGGAGTTCACGCCCTCCGGCGTGGTCCGCATCGGCCAGCTGCAGACGCGCGAGGGCTACGCCTACATCAAGCCCTGAAGGCCTGCGGCACGCTGTGCGCCGGCGCCCGCGTGGGCTCTGTTATATTGCCGTACGCTTATATCTAGGCGTATTCAACACACACAGGGAGTGATGCATGAAGTTGGTTGTTCTCGCCGCCGCCGCGCTCGTCGCCGTGCCGGCCTTCGCCAGCAAGGAACTGGCGCAAAAGCACGCCTGCCTGGCCTGCCATGCGGCCGACAAGAAGATCGTCGGCCCGGCCTTCCAGGACGTCAGCAAGAAGTACAGCGGCCAGCCGGAAGCGCAGGCCATGCTCATGAAGAACATCAAGGCCGGCGGCGCCGGCAAGTGGGGCCCGGTGCCCATGCCGGCCCAGGCCGCGCTCAGCGACGCCGACGCCAAGGCCCTGGCCGCCTGGGTGCTGGCCGGCGCCCAGTGAGGAGGGTCGCCGCGGCGGCGAGCGCCTGACGCAGATCAAGGAAATACGGGTCCCGGCGCCTAGAGTTTGCTGGCACCGGGGGCGAAATCCTTCGGTGCAGGCTGCGGGACAAAAGTCCCGAAAGCCGGGTTCCGGCGTCCTGATCCGCCGGGATGGATGGAGACGACATCAGACTGCAAGCTCTCCCTCAAGGCTTGCCGGGTCTCCGCCCAGCCCGCCGACCGCGTCATGCGGCGGCGGGCTTTGCTTTTCGGGCGTCGCCCGCGTCAGTGATGCGCCGCGAGCTCGTTGGCGATGCGCTCTTCGATTTCGCTGACGGTGCAGCGCGTGAGATCGGCCTCGTGGATGGCCGCCAGCCGCTGCCGCGTGGCCTTGCCGAGTTCCTGCTCGAGGTGGGCCAGGAAGGGGCTGGCAGCGAAGACCGTCAGTGCGTGGAAGTGGTCCAGCTGCGCCTCCTGCTCCAGCAGGTGCGCCAGCTCGCGGGCAAAGTCGGTGTGCTGGTGCGCGACGGTCCAGTCGGCCTCGAGGCGGCCGAACACGCCGGGGCCGGAGGCCGACTCATCGGCCTGCTGCAGGGGATGGATGAAGCTCTCGAGAATCACCATGGGCGCGCCCGGCTCCTGCTGCAGCAGCCGGGCCCGCGTGCCGTTCGCGACCAGGGTCCAGTCGGGTTTCATGATGGTCCCGCCATGAGGTCGACAAGGATAGACGAAGCCCCCGACGGCCGCGTTGACCCGGGTCAAGGTCAGCCGGGTGTGGCCTGCTCCGGCGTCTTGCTGGCCCGGCGCGCCCGCCACGGGTTCGATGCACCCGGCCAGAACCGGCGCTTGACCAGCTCCAGCACCGCCAGGTAGCCGAGCGTCATGGCCGCCAGGGCCGCGTAGAACGGTGCGGGCAGCGCGACCAGCCCGAACAGCGGCGCCAGGGGGGTCCACGGCAGCAGCGCGGCGAACAACAGCACGGCGGCGGCGGCGGCGGCCAGCGCCGGGTGCGGGCGCCCGGCCAGGGCCGCCCCGCGGGTGCGGATCACGAACACGGCCAGCACCTGGGTCGCCAACGACTCGATGAACCAGCCCGAGCGGAACTGCGCGGTAGTCGCCCCGAGCCCGTACAGCAGCAGGCCGAACGTGGCGAAGTCGAACAGCGAACTGAGCGGACCGAAGGTGAACATGAACCGGCGCAGCTGCCCCATGTCCCAGCGCTGGGGCACCAGGGCCTCGGCCGGTTCGACCCGATCGAGCGGCAGCGCCGCCGACACGCCGTCGTACAGCAGGTTGTTCAACAGGATCTGCACCGGCAACATCGGCAGGAACGGCAGGAACAGCGCCGCCGCCGCCATGCTGGCCATGTTGCCGAAATTCGAGCTGGTGCCCAGCAGCAGGTACTTGCGCGTGTTGACGCAGGTGCGGCGGCCCTCGGTCACCGCGGCATCGAGGACGGCCAGGCTGTGGTTCAGCATGATCAGGTCGGCGGCGGCGCGCGCCGTGTCGGCCGCGCTGTCGACGGAGATGCCCACGTCGGCGCTGTGCAGGGCCGGCGCATCGTTGACGCCGTCGCCGACGTAGCCGACGACGTGCCCGCGCGCGCGCAGTGCCTGGATGATGCGGTTCTTCTGGATCGGGTTGACGCGGCAGAACAGGTTGGCCCGACTGGCGCGCCGGGCGAGCGCGCGCACGTCGAGCCGGTCGATCTCGGTGCCCAGCACCACGCCTTTGATCCGCAGGCCCAGCGCCCGGCAGACGTGCTGCGTGACCAGTTCGCTGTCGCCGGTGAGCACCTTGACCTCCACGCCCTTGGTCAGGAGGTCGGCGATGGCCGCGTGGGCGTCGGCCTTCGGCGGGTCGAGAAAGGCCGCATAGCCCAGAAAGACCAGCTCGTTCTCGTCGTCCAGGCCGGCATCGACCAGGCTGGCCGGCACCGCCTTGGAGGCGATCCCCAGCACCCGGAAGCCCTCGGCCTCGAGCCGCTGCAAGGTGGCGTCGGCCAGCGCGCGGGCCTCCGCGGTCCAGGCGGGCGCGACCGCACCGTCCTGGAAGCGGTCGCAATGCACCAGCACGTCGTGCGGCGCGCCCTTGACGATCAGGCGCCGGTCGCCGTCCCGGTCCGCCAGCACCGACAGCCGCCGCCGCTCGAAGTCGAACGGGATCTCGTCGATCTTGCGCCAGCCGGCGGGGTCGACCTGGCCGTGCGCCAGGATGGCCTCCTCCAGCGGCGTGTGGATGCCCGATTCGAAGAAGCTGTTCAGGAACGCGGCCTCGACCACCGGCCCGCTGTCGCGGCCGGCGATGTCAACGTGCCGCACCAGTTCGATCTTGGCTTCGGTGAGCGTGCCGGTCTTGTCGGTGCACAGCACGTCGACGGCGCCGAGGTTGTGGATGGCCGACAGCCGCTTGACGATCACCTGCTCGCGCGCCAGCCGGAGCGCGCCGCGCGACAGGCTGATGGTCACCACCATCGGCAGCAGTTCCGGCGTGAGCCCCACGGCCAGCGCCACCGCGAACAGGAACGACTCGACCCACGAGCGATGCGCCAGGCTGCTGACGAACAGCACCAGCAGCACCAGGAACAGCGTGATGCGCAGGATGAAGTGGCCGAACTGGCGCAGGTCGTGCTCGAAGGCCAGGTCTTCGCGTCCGCCCGCCAGCACGCCCGACATGCCGCCGATCTGCGTCGCCGCGCCGGTGCGGCACACCACCATCGTCGCCGCGCCCGAGAGCACGCTGCTGCCCATGAACAGCGCCCCGTCCTGGCCGGCGCCGGCAACCCGCTTTTCCGCCGGGAACGATTCGCCGGTGAGGGTGGACTCGCGCACGAACAGGTCCTGCGCCGCCAGCAGCAGGCCGTCGGCCGGCACCAGGCAGCCGGCGGCCAGCCGCACCACGTCGCCGGGAACCAGCGCCGCGACGTCGATGTCCTGCTCGCGGCCGTCGCGCAGCACGCGGGCGCGCACCGCGACACTCTCGCGCAGCCGCCGCGCCGCCGATTCGGCCTGGCCCTGCTGGATCTGGTCGAGCGCGACGCTCAGCAGCACGACGACGGCGATGATCCCGGCGCTGGCCGGCTCGCCGGTGGCCAGCGAGACCGCCCCCGCCACCAGCAGCACCAGCACCAGCGGGTCGCGCAGCCGCCGCGCCAGCTGATCGAACAGGCGCCACCGCGGCGGCGGCGCCAGCCGGTTCGGACCGTGCCGCTGCAGGCGCGCGCGCGCCTCGTCCTCGGTCAGGCCCTGGGCCGACCCGGCGAGCGCCGCGACCGCGGCTTCCGGCGGCTGGCGCCACCAGGCGTCGGCCCCCGCTGGCGCCGCGGCCGCAGGCGGGGACGACCGGGCCATGGCGGCGCCTCAGTGCGCCATCAGGACCGGCAGCGTCATCGAGCGCAGGATGGTGCGGGACGTGCCGCCCAGCACCCATTCGCGCGCCCGGCCGTGGCCATAGCAGCCCATCACCAGCAGGTCGGCGTCGAGGTCGAAGGCACGCGACAGCAGCAGGTCGCCCAGGGCCGACGGCTCGGGACCGCCCTCGCGATGCCACACGGCCTCCACCCCCCGCAGCTTCAGGTAGTCGTCGAGGCCCAGCTTGGCGCCGACCACGCCCTCGGACGCCTCGCCCCAGCTCACGACATGGACCCGCCGGGCCCGCTGCAGCAAAGGCACCGCCGCGCTGACGGCGCGGGCCGCCTCGCGGGTCGGCTTCCACGCGATCACGATCGTCTGGCCGACGCTGGGCATGGCGCCGGCATACGGCAGCACCAGCGCGGGCTTGCCGCTGCCGGCCATCACCAGTTCGGGAAAATCGAAGGGAACGCCGGCCGATTCGCTGTCCTCCGGGTCGTACTGGCCCAGCACCAGCAGGTCGGCATACAGCGCCTGGCGCACGAACGCCGGCACGATCGGGTAGTCCTCCACCTCGGCCCAGGCTGCATGCACGCCGGGCACGGCCGGGGCCCGATCGAACACGGCGCGGGCCCGCGCCCGCCGCTCGGCATCGATCTCGCCCAGCGCGGCGGCGACGCTCGGCCCGGCCTCGGGCGCGAAGGGCACCACCAGCAACGCCGGGGTCACGGCGTACAGCGCCGTGACGGCGGCCCCATGGGTCTGGGCGATGGCACGGGCGACCTCGAGTCGCCGGCTGGCGTGCGGCGAAGCATCCAGGTGCACCAGCAGTTGGGTCAGGGATTCCTTCACGGCACCACTCCTTGGGTTGCGGTGCAGGAACGTTAGGTCGCGCCGCAGGCCCGCGCGTTGATGCCCGTCAAGCCGCCACCCGGCGGCGCCGGCTCAGGGATCGAGCGAGTCGGCGAGGCCGTGCTTGATCGCGTAACGGATCAGCTCGCTGGCGTTGTTCAGGCCCATCTTCTGCATCAGGTTGGCCTTGTGCGTGCTCACGGTCTTGACCGAGAGCTTCAGCCGGGCGGCGATGTCGGTCACCGAGACGCCGGCCGCCAGCAGGCGGAAGACCTCGAACTCGCGGTCCGACAGCGACGAGTGCGGATCGACCTCGCTGCCCGGCATCGCGCCCAGCGCCAGCTGCTCGGCCACCTCCGCCGAGACGTAGGCACCGCCGGCGGCGATCTTGCGGATCGCCTGCTCCAGCTGCGACGGCGCGCTTTCCTTGGTCAGGTAGCCGCTGGCGCCGGACTTGATGGCGCGCACGGCGTACTGCAGTTCCTGGTGCATGCTCAGCACGAGGATGCGCAGGCGCGGCTTCTCGGCCCGCACCACCTTGATCAGTTCCATGCCGCTGCGCCCAGGCATCGACAGGTCCAGCACCAGCACGTCGAATTCGAGTTCGCGCACCCGCTGCATCACCTGCGTCCCGTCGGCGGCCTCGCCGACCACCTGCATGTCCTGGATCTCGGAGACGATCCGCTTCAGGCCCTCGCGCACGATGGCGTGGTCGTCGGCAATCAGGATGCGGATCACTGCGCCTCTCCCTCGTCGCGCACCGGGATGCGCACCTCGATGCGGGTGCCGCGGCCCGGGTCGCTTTCGATGTTGGCCGTTCCTTTGAGCAGGTGCGCGCGCTCGCGCAGCCCCATCAGCCCCAGCGACAGCGGCTTGCGCGGCGCGTCGGTGTCGAAGCCGCGGCCGTTGTCGGCGACTTCGAGCACCACCGCCTGCGGCGTGCGCGCGACCAGCACGCTCACCTCGGTGGCGGCGGCGTGCTTGGCCACGTTGGCCAGCGACTCCTGCACGATGCGGAACACCGCCGTGGCGTAGGGCTCCTGCAGCTCGATGTCTTCGTCCACGTTCACTTCGCAAGGCACCCCGCTGCGCTGGGTGAAGTTGTTGGCCAGCCACTCGATCGCCGGCTGCAGCCCGAGGTCATCGAGCAGCAGCGGCCGCAGGTCGGCGGCGATGCGGCGGGTGGCCGCGACGGTGGTGTCCAGCATCGCCACCATCTGGGTCAGCTTGGCCACCGCGCTCGCCGGCTCTTCGGCGGCGTGGTCGCGCAGCCAGATGGTATCCATCTTCAGCGCGGTCAAGGACTGGGCCAGCTCGTCGTGCAGCTCGCGCGCGATGCGGCTCTTCTCGCCTTCGCGGATCGCATGGGCCTCGGCCGCGAACTGGCTCAATTCCTCCTGCGCCCGCACCCGCTCGGAGATGTCGCGCAGGATCACGGTGAAGAGCGTGCCCTCGCCGGTGTCCAGCTGGGAGATCGACGCTTCCATCGGAAACTCTTCGCCCGACGAGCGCTTGCCGTACAGCACGGTGCCGTCGCCCATGCGACGCGACGTGATGCCGGTGGTGGCGAAGCGCCGCACGTGCTCGGCGTGACCCGCGCGAAACCGGTCGGGCATCAGGAATTCCAGCGTGCGGCCCAGCGCCTGCTGGCTCGGCCAGCCGAACGTCTTCTCGGCGGCTCGGTTGTACAGCACGATCCGCTGCGACTCGTCCACCGTGATGATGGCGTCCATGGCCGAGTCGAGCAGTCCGGCCAGGCGGGCCGCCAGCCGCGCCTGCTCCTGCTCGGCCCGCAGCCGCTCGGTGATGTCGCGCAGGATCACCGTGTACAGCTTGCCGCGCGGGGTATCGAGCTGGGAGATCGACGCATCCATCGGGAATTCTTCGCCGCTGGCGCGCACCCCGTAGACCACGTTCAGCGCGCCCATCTTGCGCGAGGTGACGCGGGCCTGGCCGAAGCGCCGCACCTGGCCGGGATGCGCCGCGCGGAACCGGGCGGGAATCAGCTTTTCCAGCGGCTGGCGCAGGATTTCGTGGCGCGGCCAGCCGAAAATCTTCTCCGCGGCCCGGTTGAACAGCACGATGTTCTGCTGCTCGTCGGTCGTGATGACCGCGTCCATGGCCGAATCCAGCACGCCCGCCAGGAGTGCGGCGACGTCGTCGGGGCTGCCACCAAGGGAGGCGAGATCAAGAGTGCTGATCGAGGGAAGGGGCACAACTTCGGTATGACAAGCGCGGCAAGCCCCGAATTTACCCCAGACTGGCCGCCCGGGTGCTTCAGTGGATGAGCTTGTAACCGGCCGACTCGCCCGCCGGCTGGAGCGGCCCCAGCGGATTGACCTGCTTTTCCTCGCGGTCGGTGCTGGCCTGGCCGCCGTAGTTGCGGAACAGCACCGTGCCGTCGCTGACCACGATCAGCGCGTCGAACCACCAGCCCTTGATCGACGTGTGGCGGCGCACATTGAGGAAATCCAGCCAGAAGCCGCCATCGCGCCGGCGGCTCTGCCACTCGAAATGGAACACGTAGCCGCGGCACGCCTGCTGCGCCTCGATGCACTGGCGCACCCCGGCATCGAGCTGGTCGATCGGCACGCCCGGGTACGGCGCCAGCCGCGCGACGATGTCCGGATACGGGATCAGCGTGACGTTGGTGCCGGCCACCAGGTCGAACCCGAGGTCCTTGAGTTCGTCGGTGCGGGTCTTGCGCCCCTCCACCCGCCTGATCGCCGCTTCGGCCGCCTCGAAGCTCGCGAAGCCCTGCGGCGTCTCGGTGCTGCCGCGCGGCAGCATCCCGGTGCACCCGCCGAGTGCCAGGGCGCCGAGCAGCGTCAGGGCGAGGGGCGCGAGAACAGGACGGCAACGCATCGGCGCGCAGCGCCGGCGTGGCGCCGCCGCTGCCTCCTGAATATAGGCAGCGCCCCCCCGACTTCGTTGACCCGCGTCAAGCGGCTGGCGGCGGCTCGCCGCCGCGCCTGGCCAGCAACTGCCGCACCTCCTCGTCCGTGACCGGCGTGAAGTCGCCGTAATACCGGCCCGCGTTCGCGAAGTCGGTCGGGTTGAGCACGGACACGAATTCGTCGGCGACGGTGCCGATGCGGTCCTCGCTGTCGCACGGCCCCACCGGAACGGCGGCCACGACCCAGGCCGGCTTGGCGCTGCGCAGCGTCTTCAGGGCCGCGCACATCGACGCGCCGGTCACCAGGCAATCGTCGACGACGATCACGGTGCGACCTTCGGGAACGACGGTCGGCATCGCCGAATACATCGCGTGGCGGCGGATCAACTCCACGCTCTCGGCCGCCACGATGCCTTCGAGCTGGGCCGGCGCCACGCCGGCCTCGGCGATGGCCTGCGGATCGACGTACATCGCCCCGCCGCCGGCGAGCGCGCCCAGCGGCAGTTCGGGGCGGCCGGGCGCCAGGAGCTTGCGCACGATCAGCAGTTCGAGCGGCGCCCGCAGCGCGCGCGCCACCTCCGCAGCCACCGGCACCCCGCCGCGCAGCAGCGCCATCACCACGACGTCGTCGCGGCCCGCGTAGCCCTGGAGCCGGCCGGCCAGGGCCCGGCCCGCCGCGCTGCGGTCGGAAAAAGGAACGGTCATGGGGTGTGTTGCGGTGCGGGTGCCCACGTTATTGCACCCGCGCCCGATCACCGTTGATACACGTCAACGCGACCGTGGACGTCGGGCCGGCCGGCCCGGCGAGGTCGCCAGGCGCACCAGTCCCAGCCACAGCACCGTCGCCGCGACCATGGCGGCGGCGACGGCGAGCCCCGCGCCGCCGGGCACGGTGAACCCCATCACGGCGCGCAACCAGGGCACGCCCAGCACCAGCAGCAGCATCGCCGCGACGGCGACCGCGAGCCGCGCGAGCCAGGGGTTGTGCCCGCGCAGCGCGCGGGCGCGCGTCCGCGCGGCGGCAACCAGCGCCAGCAGCCCGCACAGCAGGCCCAGGAACACCGCCGTGCGCACCGCGGCGTCGGCCCAGCCCGCTCCCACCATCCACCAGCAACCGGCCGTCAGCGCCCCGGCGAAGCCCAGCCCCTGCACGCCGCCGATCGCGACATTGCGCGGCGCGAACGGCGAAGCGCGAGCCTGGCGCGGCGGGCGCGCCATCACGTCGGCCGCCTCCGGTTCCGCCTCGAACAGGATCGAGCAGGCCGGATCGATGATCAGCTCCAGCAGCACGATCTGCGCCGGCAGCAGCAGCAGCGGCCAGTGCAGCAGGACCGGCAGCAGCGCCAACGCGATGATCGGCACGTGCACCGCGAAGATGAACCGCACGGCGAGCCGGATGTTGTCGTCGATGTGCCGACCCTGCCGGATCGCGGCCGTGATGCTGGCGAAGCTGTCGTCCAGCAGCACCAGCGCCGCCGCCTCGCGCGCCACGTCGGTGCCGCGTTCGCCCATCGCGATCCCCACTTCGGCCGCCTTCAGCGCCGGCGCGTCGTTGACGCCGTCGCCGGTCATGCCCACGCGCTCGCCGGCGGCCTGCAGTGCGCGCACCAGCCGCAGCTTCTGCTCGGGCAGCACGCGCGCGCAGATGTCGACGCTCGCCAGCGCCCGCTGCAATGCCGCGTCGTCCATGGCCGCGATCTGCGGGCCGGTGAGCATGTCCGGCCGCGGGTTCAGACCGATCTCCCGCGCGATCGCCCGGGCCGTGCCGGCATGGTCGCCAGTGAGCACCAGGAGGCGGATGCCGGCCGCGCGGCAGGCGGCCACGGCCGCCGGGACCTCCGGCCGCGGCGGGTCGACCAGGCCCACCAGGCCGAGGTAGCGGAACGTGAACTCGTGCTGGCTGGACGGCCACTGCTCGCCGTCCCATTCGCCGCGGGCCACGCCCAGCACGCGCAGCCCGGCCCTCGCCATCTCCTGCACCTGCCGCTGGATCTGCTCCCGGGCCGCGGCATCGAGGTGACAGAGGTCGGCCACCGCCTCCGGCGCGCCCTTGGTGGCCAGCAGGTGTCGCGCCGGCCGGGCGGCGGGAAAGACGTGCGTCATCGCCAGGATCTCGCGCGACAGCGGGTACTGCTGTTCCGGCGTCCAGTCGCCGTGCAGGTGCTGGGTGCCGCGCAAGTGCATCGCCGCGAACCGGCGGATCGCCTTTTCCATCGGGTCGAACGGGTCCGCCGGCGTGGCCAGCAGGGCGAACTCGGCAACTTCGTGCAGCGATTCGGGCAGCGGGGCCCTGGCATTGGCCTCGAACACGGCGTCGCCGCCGCGGACCTGCGCGACCGTCATCCGGTTCTGCGTGAGCGTGCCGGTCTTGTCGACCGCCAGCACGGTGATCGCGCCGAGCGCTTCCACGGCCTGCACCCGGCGCGTGAGGACCTGCTGGCGCGACAGCCGCCACGCACCCAGCGCGAGAAAGACCGTGAGCACCACCGGAATCTCTTCCGGCAGGATCGACATCGCCAGTCCGATGCCGAGCAGCAGGCTCTCGAGCAGCGGCCGCCCGTCCCACCGCCAGGCCAGCAACACCACCGCCGCGGCCACCGCGAGGCCGACCGCGGCCATCGCGCGGACCACCCGGCGCGAGTCGCGCTGCAGGGCCGAATCCGCCACCTGGGTGCGCGCCAGCGCCGAGCCGATGCGGCCCACCTGGGTCCGCCCGCCGGTCGCTTCCACCCGCGCCAGCGCCACGCCCTGCGTGACCATGGTGCTGGCGAAGACGAACGGCCCGCCTTCCTGCCCCGGCATGAACGGCGGCAGTTCGCCGGCCGCCGGCAGCCGCACCTGCGGCGCGGGCTCGCCGGTCAGGAGCGACTCGTCCGTGCTCACCTGCCCCTGCAGCAGCACCGCGTCGGCGACGATGCGGTCGCCTTCGTGCAGCACCAGCACGTCGCCGCACACGACCTCGCGGCTCGCGATGCGGCGCTCCTGGCCGTCGCGCAGCACCAGCGCCCGCGGCGCCGCCAGCTCGCGCAGCGCCTCCAGGGCGCGCTGGGACTTGCGCTCCTGCACCAGCGTGAGGCCGATCACGGCGAACACGGCCAACAGCAGGAACAGCGCCTCCGCCGTGTCGCCGATCAGCAGGTAGATGCCGCCGGCCGCCAGCAGCATCAGGAACATCGGCTCGGCCAGCACCTCGAAGACGATGCGCGCCAGCGGCTTGACTTCGGTGCCGGGCAACGCGTTCGGTCCGTCGGCGGCGAGCCGCCGCGCCGCCTCGCGCGCCGAGAGACCGGTGATCGACGAGGCGTCCATCCGCCAAGCGTAGAACGCGGCGCCGCTGCTGCCTTGAGCATGGACAAGGCGGGCCCGGTCGCGCCGCGCGGTTTGATCGCGGTCAACGAATCACAGCGGTCGCGTCCTAGACTCGATTCAGACTTTGGAGCGACAGCATGGACGAAGCGATGCAACCTCTCGGGCAAGACAGCAGCAGCCGTTTGGCGGACGACTTCCGCACCGTGGTCAGCGACGCCGAACAACTGCTTCGGCATGCGGCGAACCAGGCCGGAGAGGGCTACGTCGAGGCGCGCCAGCGCCTCGAATCGAGCCTGAAGACGGCGCGCCGGGGGCTCGACCAGCTCGAGCACACGGTGGCCGATAGCAGCCGCCGCGCCGCCCGCGCCACGGATGGCTACGTGCGCAACCACCCTTGGGAGTCGATCGCCGTCGGCGCCGGCATCGGCATGCTGGTCGGGCTGCTGGTCGGCCGCAGGTAATCGGCGGCGCTCGGCGCCTTCGCCCTCTCGCCTGCCCGGGCCGACGATAATCGCCGCAGGAGGTCCCATGTACCAGCGCATCATCGTCCCCATCGACGGCAGCGACACCTCGACCCAGGCGCTCGCCTCCGCGATCGGCCTCGCCAAGGAAAGCGGCGGCCGGGTCCGGCTGGTGCACGTGGTCGAGGAGCTGGCCTACCTCACCGGCTACGACCAGTTCGGCGGCTATGCCGGCGACCTGCTCAAGATCATGCGTGAGACCGGCGCCAAGATCCTGGACAACGGCCTTGCCACCGCCGCGGCCGCGGGCGTGGCGGCGGACCAGGTGCTGTACGACAACCTCGGCGAGCGGCTGCCTGAAGTCGTGGCCGAGGAAGCCAGGCGCTGGAACGCGGACCTGATCGTCGTCGGCACCCATGGCCGCCGCGGCGTGGGCCGCATGCTGCTGGGCAGCGGCGCCGAGCAGATCGTGCGCACCGCGCCGGTGCCGGTGCTCGTGATCCGCTCCGCGGCTGCGGCCCAGCCGGCGTCAGGCAAGCCGCCCTGAGGCGGCCGGCGGCGCGCTACTGCTGGGGGCAGCCCTGCGGCCGCTCTTGCGGCTGGAACGGGCACACGTTCACTTCGGCCGCCGACTTGCACAGCAGGACGGTGATCGCGTTCGACACGCTGCTGACCAGCCAGAACACGAAGAAGCTGGCGGTGTACACGCTCTGCCGCGAGAACGGCAGCGGATGGCCGGACCACGCCAGTTCGCTCGGGTCGACCAGCGCGAACACGATGAGCTCCAGGGCGCAGGCCGCGAGGAACGCGGGCCACACCACTCGCAGCATCTTCAGTCTTTCCATCGCCCGGCTCCTTGTGGTTGCGCAAAAGCGCGACTCTACCGTGATTGCGGCGTGGGCGTCGCGGCGTGGTTGCGGCCCTGCAGCGCGGGCAGCAGCGCCTTCTCGGCGGCCAGTTGCTTGTTGATCTCCAGTCCACGCCGGTAGTAGTCGGCGTCAACCACCGGGTCGGGCGTGCTCACGGCCAGCCAAGCGGTCACGACCCCGGCCACGATCACGATCGCCGGGCCGGCGATGAGCAGCCACACGTGGCCGAAAGTCCACCAGGGCGCGCTGGGCGAAACGGGTGTGGTCAATGGAACTCCTCAGCGCGGCACCAGGAACGCGGACTTCTCGCTCACGTGAGCGTCCCCCGCGGCCGTGCCGATGTTGAAATGGATCGGATGCGAGCCCGCCGGAGCCGAGCCGTAGGGAACCTGCAACCGCACCGCCACCCAGCGGGCTTCGGCCGGGCCGACCTGCACTTCGGCCTCGGACGCCACCACCAGCCCGGGCAGCCCTTCCACGCCGATGCGATAGCGCTGCGGCTCCTCGGTCGCGTTCATGATCTGCAACCGGTAGACGTTCTCGAGCTTGCCGCCGGCAACGATGCGCGAGAGCGCCGCGCGATCGCGCACCACGTCCACCTTGAGCGGCGTGCGCGCCACCAGGCTGACCACCAGCGCCAGGCACAGCGCCGCCAGCACCGCGCCATAGACCAGCACCCGCGGCCGCAGCACGCGCCGCCAGATGTCGGGCTTGGACCAGCCGTTGGCGATCGCGTTCTGGGTGGTGAAGCGGATCAGCCCCTTGGGGTAGTTCATCTTCTCCATCACGCCGTCGCACACGTCGACGCAGGCCGCGCAGCCGATGCACTCGTACTGCAGCCCGTTGCGGATGTCGATGCCGGTCGGGCACACCTGCACGCACAGGCTGCAGTCGACGCAGGAGCCGAGCGACAGCGCGGCCGGGTCGGCCTTGCGCGAGCGCGAGCCGCGCGGCTCGCCGCGGGCGGCGTCGTAGCTCACGATCAGCGTGTCGGGATCGAACATCGCGCTCTGGAAGCGCGCGTACGGGCACATGTACTTGCACACCTGCTCGCGCAGGAAACCGGCGTTGCCGTAGGTGGCGAAACCGTAGAACAGCACCCAGAACACTTCCCACGACGTCATGTGGAAGTTCAGCAGGTCGGCGCCGAGTTCGCGGATGGAAGAGAAGTAGCCGACGAAGGTGAAGCCGGTCCAGAACGCGAACGCGATCCAGATGAAATGCTTGAGCGCCTTGCGTCCGAACTTCCGGACGCTCATCGGCCCGGCATCGAGCCGCATGCGCGCCACGCGGCTGCCTTCCACCTGGCGCTCGATCCACAGGAAGATCTCGGTGTAGACCGTCTGCGGGCAGGAGAAGCCGCACCACAGGCGGCCGGCGACCGCCGTGAACAGGAACAGCGACAGCGCGCTGATGACCAGCAGGGCCGTCAGGTAGATGAAGTCCTGCGGATACAGGACGATGCCGAACAGGTAGAAGCGGCGCGCGCCCAGGTCGAACAGCACCGCCTGGCGCTGGCCCCACTCCAGCCACGGCAGGCCGTAGAACACGAGCTGCGTGATGAAGACGAAATACCAGCGCCAGCGGGCGAACAGGCCGTTGACCTCGCGCGGGTAGATCTTCTTCTGCGCCTCGTAGAGCGAGGTGCCTTCGCCGCCGGAGTCGACCGGTACCGAGGCGATCGGGATCACCTTGCGCGCTGCCTGCGATTGCACCGGAACTCCTTACGGCTTGGCCAGCGCGGGCTTGTTGCTCAGGCCCCAGACGTAGGCCGTCAGCACGTGGATCTGGGCGTCCGTCAGCTTGCCGCCCTGGGCCGGCATCTCGTTGGTCTTGCCGCCGTTCACCATGTTGATGACGGCCTGCTCGCCCCAGCCGTGCAGCCACACGTCGTCGCTCAAGTTGGGCGCGCCGACGGCCTGGTTGCCCTTGCCGTCCATGCCGTGGCAGGCGGCGCAGGCGGTGAACTTCGCCTTGCCCAGCTGGGCGCGCACCGAGTCGTGCGGGCTGTTGGACAGGCTCAACACGTAGTTGGCGACGTTCTTGACGTCCTCGGGCGACCCGACGGCGGCGGCCATCGGCGGCATCTGGCCGCGTCGGCCCTGGGTGATGGTTTCCTTGATCTTGTCGGGCGTGCCGCCGTGCAGCCAGTCACCGTCGGCGAGGTTCGGGAAGCCCTTGCTGCCGCGCGCGTCCGAACCGTGGCACTGCGAGCAGTTGTTCATGAACAGGCGCTCGCCGATCGCCATCGCGTTGGCGTCGCCGGCCAGCTCCTCGGTCTTCTTGGCCGTGAACTGCGCGTACAGCGGCGTCAGCTCCTTGGTGGCCTGCTGCACTTCGGCGTCGTATTCGCCGCGCGTGCTCCAGCCGAGCTTGCCCTGGAAGCTGCCCAGGCCGGGGTAGGCGGCGAGGTAGGCGAAGCCGAAGACGATGGTGATGACGAACAGCCACATCCACCAGCGCGGCATCGGGTTGTTCATTTCGCGCAGGTCGTCGTCCCACACGTGTCCGGTGGTGTTGTCCGCCTGCGACGTGACCTTCTTGCGGGCGGTGATCCACAGCAGCAGCAGGCACGCGATGATGCTCACCACGCTGATCGCGGCCACGTAGACGGACCAGAATTCGGTTTTGAAATCGCTCATGTCGGCACCGGGGCTCAGTCGTGGTCAAACGGGATCAGCGCTGCGGCCTGCAGCCGCTCGCGGTTGCTGCGGGCGTAGGCCCACCAGACGATGCCGAGGAACGTGATGAAGCTCGCGACGGTGGCGCCGACGCGCCAGAGAGTGAGGTCGTCCATGTGTGCTGCTCCCTGTCGTTATTTCAGCGTCCGGCCCATGCCCTGCAGGTAGGCGACGATCGCCTCCATCTCGGTCTTGCCCTTCACGGCATCGGCGGCCGCGGCGATCTCCGCGTCGCTGTAGGGCACGCCGACGCTGCGCAGCGCCCGCATGCGCGGCGCCATGTCGGCGGCGTCCACCGTGTTCTTCTCGAGCCACGGGTACGAGGGCATGTTGGACTCGGGCACCACGTCGCGCGGGTTGTTGAGGTGGATGCGGTGCCACTCGTCGCTGTACTTGCCGCCAACCCGGTGCAGGTCCGGGCCGGTGCGCTTGCTGCCCCACTGGAACGGATGGTCGTAGACGAATTCGCCGGCCACCGAGTAGTGGCCGTAGCGCAGCGTCTCGGCGCGGAACGGCCGGATCATCTGCGAATGGCAGTTGTAGCAGCCTTCGCGCTGGTAGATGTCGCGGCCCGCGAGCTGCAGCGCCGTGTACGGCTTGAGGCCCTCGATGGGCTGGGTGGTGGTCTTCTGGAAGAAGAGCGGCACGATCTCGACCAGGCCGCCGACGGCGATCACCAGCAGGATCAGCACGATCATCAGGAAATTGCTGGTCTCGACCTTCTCGTGCGAGAAACCGGCTTCGGTGTGCGTGGTATTGCTCATTTTTTCTGCTCCCTCAGGCGGCGGCCGGCACGGCGACGGCCACGCGCACGGAACGGCCACGCGCCACGGTCATCCAGGTGTTCCAGGCCATCACCACCATGCCGGTGAGGTACAGCAGGCCGCCCAGCATGCGGATCACGTAGAAGGGATAGGTCGCCTTCACGGATTCGACGAAGGTATAGGTCAGCGTGCCGTCGGTGTTCACGGCCCGCCACATCAGACCCTGCATCACGCCGGCGATCCACATCGCGGCGATGTACAGCACGATGCCGATGGTGGCGATCCAGAAGTGCAGCTCGATGGCCCGCACCGAGTACATCTTCTTCTGGCCGTACAGGCGCGGCACCAGGTAGTACAGCGAGCCCATGGTGATCAGGCCCACCCAGCCCAGCGCGCCGGAATGCACGTGGCCGATGGTCCAGTCGGTGTAGTGGGAGAGCGCGTTGACGGTCTTGATCGACATCATCGGGCCCTCGAAGGTGCTCATGCCGTAGAACGACAGCGACACGATCAGGAAGCGCAGCACCGGGTCGTCGCGCAGCTTGTGCCAGGCGCCCGACAGCGTCATCATGCCGTTGATCATGCCGCCCCAGCTCGGCGCCAGCAGGATCAGCGAGAACACCATGCCCAGCGACTGGGTCCAGTCCGGCAGCGCGGTGTAGTGCAGGTGGTGCGGGCCGGCCCACATGTAGGTGAAGATCAGCGCCCAGAAGTGGACGATCGACAGCCGGTAGCTGTACACGGGCCGCTCGGCCTGCTTCGGAATGAAGTAGTACATCATCCCGAGGAAGCCCGCGGTGAGGAAGAATCCGACCGCGTTATGGCCGTACCACCACTGGATCATCGCGTCCTGGACGCCCGCGTAGGCGGAGTACGACTTCATCCAGCCGGCCGGGACTTCGGCGCTGTTGACCAGGTGCAGGATCGCGATCGCCAAAATGAACGCGCCGTAGAACCAGTTGGCGACGTAGATGTGGCGCACCTTGCGCACGGCGATGGTGCCGAAGAAGACGACGGCATACGCCACCCACACGAGCGTGATCAGGATGTCGATCGGCCATTCGAGCTCGGCGTATTCCTTGCTCGTGGTGTAGCCGAGCGGCAGGCTGACCGCCGCGGCGACGATCACCGCCTGCCAGCCCCAGAAGCTGAAGGCGGCCAGCTTGTCGCCGAACAGGCGCACGTGACAGGTGCGCTGGACCACGTAGTAGCTGGTGCCGATCAGGGCGCAACCGCCGAAGGCGAAGATCACCGCGTTGGTGTGCAGCGGCCGCAGCCGGCCGTAGCTGAGCCAGGGAATGCCGAAATTCAATTCGGGCCAGGCCAGCTGCGCGGCGATGAACACGCCCACCAGCATCCCGACCACGCCCCAGACCACCGCCATCAGCGAGAACTGGCGTACAACGGTGTCGTTGTAGATCGCCGTCCCGGCTCCCTGTTTTTCCATGGTTTTTCCACCCGTTTTCGTGACCGCCGAAGTTTCCTTGCACCTTGGGCGCGAGCCCTTGATGCAAGTCAATCGGACCGGAGAATGCGCTCGCCTTCGGCCTCGACGCCTTCGAACTGGCCGCGCCACACGGCCCAGCCGAGCGCACCGAGAATCAGCAGCGCCAGGCCCACCGACAGCGGAATGAGGATGAAAAGTATATCCATTACTACTAATATATTCGGTTCGATTTTCAGCGTCTTATGCGCTGGCTTCCCAACGGCTGATGCCGTGATGGAGGGTCGATTCACCGCGGCACATATCCACGTCGAATGATGAAATTATCGGACCCGCCGCAGCGCCGGTGCTACGGGGTGGCGCCGAGCGCGAGCGCGCTGGCGGCAGCGGCCGCGCCAGAACCGGATGGGTCCGTGCCGCGAACGCGGGCGAGCCGCGCCGAATTGGCGACCACCAGCAGCGAGCTCGCCGCCATGCCGATACCCGCCAGCCAAGGCGGCATCCAGCCGATCACCGCCAGCGGCACGCACACGGCGTTGTAGGCGGCCGCCCAGGCCAGGTTCTGCCGAACGATGCGCTGCGTGCGCTGCGCATGGCCGATCAGCGAACGCACGGCCTGCAGTTGCCCGCCCAGCACGACGAAGTCGGACTTCGCCTGCGCCAGCGGGACCGCATCACCCATCGCGATCGACACATCGGCCCGCGCCAGCACCGGGGCGTCGTTGACGCCGTCGCCCACCATGGCGACGCGGTGCCCGTGCAGCTGGGCGAGCGCCACGCCGGTCAGCTTGTCTTCGGGCGTGCAATCGCCCTGGGCCACGTCGATGCCCGCGCGCTGCGCCAGGCGCCGCACCGCCACCGTCCGATCGCCCGAGAGCAGTTGCACCTGCAGGCCCGCGTCGCGCAGCCCGCGCACGGCCGGCAGCGCGTCGGGCCGCAGCGCTTCATCGAGTTCGAACGTGGCCAGCCAGCCGCTGTCGTCGGCGAGATGGACCGACAGGTTCCCGCCGTCCTGCGGCGGTTCCGGCGCCGCGCAGAACGCGGCCGAGCCCAGCCGCAGCTGCTGTGCCTGGCCGCCGCCGCGCTGGGGCAGCCATCCCTGCACGCCGCGGCCGGCCACTTCGACGACGCCGCTGGCGGCGGGGCCCGCCGCCGCGCCGGCCGCGGCGGCGATCGCGCGCGACGCCGGGTGCAGCGAATGCCGGGCTAGCGCGGCCGCCAGCGTCAAGGCCGCTTCTGGCTCGATGCCGCCGCGCGCGCGCAGGGCCACGACCCCCATCCGGTCCTGGGTCAGGGTGCCGGTCTTGTCGAAGACGACGGTGTCCACCGAGGCGCAGGATTCAAGCGCCTGCAGCCGCCGCACCAGCACCCCTTGCCGCGCCAGCGCGCCGGCGGCCGCCAGCGTGGCCGCCGGCGTGGCCAGCGACAGCGCGCAGGGACAGGTCACGATCAGCACGGCCACGGCGACGCCCAGGGCCTGCGAGGGATCGACGGCCCACCACCAGGCGCCGGCCGCCGCCGCGGCCACCAGCACGGCGCCCAGGAACGGCGTCGCGACACGGTCGGCCAGGCGCGCCAGCCGCGGCTTCTCGATGGACGCCTGCTCCATCAGGGCGACGATGCCGGCATAGCGGGTCTGCGAACCGGTGCGGTCGACATGCACCAGGACGACGCCGCTCAGGTTCTGGCTGCCGGCAATGACCGGCTCGCCGGCCGAGCGCCACAAGGGCCTGGACTCGCCGGTCAGCAGTGCCTCATCGACCCGCGTCTCGCCTTCGAGCACGTGGCCGTCGGCCGGGAACACCTCGCCGGGCAGGACGCGGATCACGTCGGCGACGGCCAGCCGGCGCACCGGCACCCGTTCGAACGCCGTCGCCTCGGGCCTGCGCCGTTCGATGGTCTGCGGCAGCCGGCGCATCAGCGCCTGCAGCGAGCCGGCGGTGCGATCGCGCAGCCGCTGCTCCAGCAGGCGGCCCGACAGCAGGAAGAAGACGAACATCGTCACCGAGTCGTACCAGACCTCGCGGCCCAGGATGCCGCCGGCGTCGAACGTCGCCGCGGTGCTCGCGCCGAACGCGATCGCGATGCCCAGCGCCACCGGCACGTCCATCCCCAGCGTGCGATGGCGCAGGTCGCGCAGCGCCGCCGCGAAAAAAGGCCAGCAGGAAAACAGGACGACCGGCAGCGTGAGCACCCAGGAGGCCCAGCGCAGCAGCGATTCGATGTCGGGCGTGATCTCGCCGGGCGCCGCCACGTACGCGGGCACCGCGTACATCATCACCTGCATCATGCAGAAGCCGGCGACCAGCCAGCGCCAGAGCAGCAGCCGCTGCTCCTTCACGCGCGCCGCCGCATCCAGCAGATCGCCCGCCGGCAGCGCGCCGTAGCCCGCCTGCCGCAGCGCGGTCATCCACTGCGAGGGCCGGCTCAGCTGCGGCGACCAGGCGATGCGGGCCGTGGCGCTGGCGCCGTTGACCTGGACCCGCTCGACGCCTGGCAGTTGCGCCAGCGCGTGCTCCACGGTCAGCGCGCACGACGCGCAATGCATGCCCTGGATGGCGAGGTAGGACTCGTGCCAGCCCGCGCGATCGGGCAGCGGCCGGCTAAAACTTTCCCATTCCTGCGGCTCGTCGAGCGCGCGCCAGGCATCGGCCGTCGTGTCGTCCGGGCTGACGGGCGTTCGCGCAGGGGAGCCAGATTGCATGCGGCAAGGCTATTCGGGCGGCGGAGCCACCCCGTTGACATGGATCAAGCGGGACCGCCCACCCGGTCCTAAGCTCAGAGTGCGGCGCTCGACAACTGCCGTGGGAGAAAAACAAATGTACCGGAAACTGCTGGTCGCGACAGATGGCTCGCCACTGTCCAAGAAGGCCGTGCGCAGCGCGATCGAACTCGCCGGCGCCGTGGGAGCGGAACTGGTGGCGCTGTACGTCGTGCCGCGTTATCCCGTGAGCTATTTCGAGGGCGGCGTGAGCATCGCGCCCCAGGAGATCGCGCGCATCGAGCAGCAATGGTCCGACAAGGGCCAGGCGGTGGTCGACGCGGTGCGCGACACCGCGCAGGCGGCCGGCGTCAAGGCCAGGGCCGTGGTCTCGCGCTCCGACCTGGTCGCGGAATCGATCCTGTCGGCCGCCAAGAAGTACAAGTGCGACCTGGTCGTGATGGCGTCGCATGGCCGGCGCGGGCTCAAGCGGATCCTGCTGGGCAGCGAGACGCAGCATGTGCTGACGCACAGCACCGTGCCGGTGCTGGTGCTGCGTTGACCGTCGCGATTCGAGATTCCAAGACAGAAAGACCCGTATGAAGATCCTGTTCGCCGCCGACGGCAGCACCTACACCAAGAAGGCCCTCGCCTTTCTCGCCACGCACGACAACTTCGGCGGCGAGGCGGACGAGATCGTCGTGCTGCATGTGCAGCCGCCCGTCCCGCCGCGCGTGAAGACCATGGTCGGCGCCGGGGTCGTCAACGACTACCACAGCGACGAGGCCAAGAAGGTGCTCGATCCGATCGAGCGCTTCCTCAAGCGCCATCCGGCGTCGTTCCGCTCGAAGTGGGTGGTCGGCTCGCCTTCCGACGAGATCCTGAAGGCCGCCAAGCGCGAGAAGGCCCACATGATCGTGATGGGCACCCATGGCCACGGCCTGATCAGCCGGGCCCTCATGGGCAGCGTCGCCCAGAAGGTGGTCGCGGACGCCGACATCCCGGTGCTGCTGGTCAAGTAGCGGCGGGTGGGCGGCGATCCGCGCGGTTGGCGTCCGGGAGCACCGATGAAGAGCTGGACGCTGACCGCCAAGCTGTACACCAGCGGCCTCACCTTCCTGGTGCTGGCGCTGACGTCGATCGGCGTCACGCTGCTGGTCACCTGGAACCTCGAAGGGGGCGCGGCCGCCGTCAACGAGGCCGGCCGGATGCGCATGCAGACCTACCGCCTCGCGCTGGAGGCGTCCAGCAAGGGCCCGACGCGCGAGACCCTGGCGCTGGTCCAGAGCTTCGACGCCAGCGTCTCCCTGCTGCGCACCGGCGATCCGTCGCGGCCGCTGTTCGTGCCGTGGTCGCGCGATTCGCGCCAGCGCTTCCAGCTGGTCACCCACACCTGGTACGAGCTGCGCGCGCGCTGGAGCGCGGGGCAGCCGTCGCCGCACGAAGCCGCGCAGGATGCGGCGCGCTTCGTCGCCCTGATCGACGGCTTCGTCGCGGCGATCGAGACCCAGATGTCGCGCTCGACCACCCTGCTGCAGGGGGTCCAGCTCGCGATGATGGGATTCGCCATCGCCGGCGTGGTGGCGATGCTCTACGCCGGCTACCTGTTCGTGCTCAATCCGCTGGCGCGCCTCAGGCGCGGCCTGATCTCGGTGCAGCAGGGCGACCTGTCGACGCGCGTCGAGGTGGACAGCCGGGACGAGTTCGGCCAGCTGTCGGCCGGCTTCAACGACATGGCGCAGACCCTGCAGTCGCTGTACGGCAGCCTGGAAGACAAGGTGCGCGAGAAGACGGCCCGGCTCGAGGTCAAGCGCCAGCGCCTGGCCGACCTCTACGAAACCAGCGCGTTCCTGGCCGAGGCGCCGAGCCTGGACGCGCTGGCGCGCGGCTTCGTGCGGCAGGTTCGGGCCATCGCCCGGGCCGACGCCGCCGCCGTGCGCTGGTCGGACGAAGGCAACCAGCGCTACCTGCTGCTCGCCACCGACGGGCTGCCGGCTGCCATCGTCGAATCGGAAGCCTGCCTGGACACCGGCGCCTGCTTCTGCGGCCAGCCGCGCAAGGACGCGACGATCCGGATCATCCCGATCCAGCAGGAGCGCGCGATGGCCATGGGCTACTGCCGGCGGGCCGGCTATCGCACCCTGGTGTCGGTGCCCGTGAAGCTGCACGAGCGGGTGCTGGGCGAGGTCGATCTGTTCTTCTTCGCCGACGTGACGCTGGAGGACGAGGAGCGCGAGTTGCTGGACACCCTGGCCACCCACCTGGCCAGCGCCATGGAGAGCCTGCGCGCCTCGGCGCTGGAGCGCGAGGCCGCGGTGGCACAGGAACGCGCGCTGCTGGCCCAGGAGCTGCACGACTCGATCGCGCAGTCGCTCGCGTTCCTGAAGATCCAGGTGCAGCTGCTGCGCGACGCCATGCGGCGGCAGGACACGCAGGCCATGGAGCGGGTGATCGGCGAACTCGACGCGGGCGTGCGCGAGAGCTATGCCGACGTGCGCGAGCTGCTGGTGCATTTCCGCACCCGCACTACCGCGGAGGACATCGAACCGGCGCTGCGCACCACCCTGTCGAAGTTCGAACACCAGACCGGCCTGGCCGTGCGGCTCGAGATGCAGGGCCACGGCGTGCCGCTGGCGCCGGACGTGCAGGTCCAGGTGCTCCACATCCTGCAGGAGGCCCTCTCCAACGTCCGCAAGCACGCCGGCGCGCACCAGGTGCTGCTGCGCGTTTCGCACCGGCCGCACTGGCGCTTCGAGGTGCGGGACGACGGCGTCGGGTTCGATCCCGCCGCCGGCGGCGCCGACCAGACCCACGTCGGGCTGCGCATCATGCAGGAGCGGGCGCAGCGCATCGGCGCGGCGGTGGCCGTCGTCTCGACGCCGGGGCGCGGCTGCACGGTGACGCTGGACCTGCCGCCGACCAGCGAGCTGGACGCCGCCGCCCCCTCCGAGAAAGTCCTGTCATGACGGCATCCGCTGCGGCGCCCGTGCGCCTGATGGTGGTCGACGACCACACCCTCTTCCGGCGCGGCCTGGTCGCGCTGCTCGCCTCGGACGCGAGCCTGGCGGTGGTCGGGGAGGCCTCGGACGCCGGCGAGGCGGTACGCCATGCCGCCGCGCTCCAACCGGACGTGATCCTGCTGGACAACCACCTGCCGGGCGTCACCGGCATCCAGGCCCTGCCGGGCCTGAAGGACGCGGCGCCCAGGGCGCGCATCATCCTGCTCACGGTGAGCGAGGACGAGCAGGACCTGCAGGCGGCGTTGCGCGGCGGCGCGCACGGCTACCTGCTCAAGACGATCGAGGGCGACCTGCTGGCGCAGGCCATCCATCGGTCCATGCGCGGCGAGCCCGTGATCAGCTCGGAGCTGACCGGCAAGCTGGTGTCGGCGTTCCAGACTTCCGCGCACGCGCCGAGCGCGCCCGCCGCCGCGGACCCGCTCGCGCAGCTGTCGGCGCGCGAGCAGCAGGTGCTCGAGCAGATCGCGCTTGGCGCCAGCAACAAGGAGATCGCGCGAACCCTCTCCATCGCGGAGACGACGGTGAAGATCCACGTGCAGCACATCCTGCGCAAGCTCGACCTCACCTCGCGCGTGCAGGCCGCGGTGTTCGCCGCCGGCATGCTCAAGACCGGGCGCAACGCCGCCCCGGACGCCTGAGCCCACGCCGGGCCGCCGGCCTCATCCGTTGCCGGCCTCCGGCCGGCTGGTGCCGCTCGCAGCTCCCATAGTTCGAAAGAACGATGGCGGCGCCGTCCGACCTCCTCCTTCCGGCTGGCGCCACATGCACCACCGAAGGATGTTCCGCAAGGCCTGGGCCGACCATAGTTCGAGCCAAGCCAAAAGCCCTTACGGAGCCTCTGACATGCACCCCTCGCCCCGCGCGCACGCCAAGGAAGTCGTGGTCGGCCGCCAGTCCTGGTCGGTCCTGATCGTCAGCACCCTGGCCTTCACCGTCTGCTTCATGGTCTGGATGATGTTCGGCGTCATCGGCATCCCGATCAAGAAGCAGCTGAACCTCAACTCGACCGAATTCGGCCTGCTCACCGCCATGCCGGTGCTGGCCGGCTCGCTGATCCGCGTGCCACTGGGCATCTGGACCGACCGCTACGGCGGCCGCATCGTGATGACGCTGCTGATGGCCGCCACGGTGCCGGCGATCTGGCTGATGGCCTACGCGACGCAGTTCTGGCACTTCCTGGCGATCGGCCTGTTCGTCGGCCTGGCCGGGGGTTCCTTCTCGGTGGGCACGCCCTATGTCGCGCGCTGGTTCCCGAAGAGCCGCCAGGGCTTCGCGATGGGCGTCTACGGCGCCGGCAACTCGGGCGCCGCGGTCAACAAGTTCGTGGCCCCGGTGCTGCTGGTCGCCTTCGGCTGGACCGTCGTGCCGCACGTGTACGCCGCCGTGATGCTCGGCACCGTCCTGCTGTTCTGGTTCTTCAGCTACAGCGACCCGGGCCACCTGGTGCCCAGCAGCGTCAAGTTCGGCGACCAGCTCAAGGCCCTGAAGGACCCGAAGGTGCTGCGCTACTGCCAGTACTACAGCATCGTGTTCGGCGGCTATGTCGCGCTGTCGCTGTGGATGGTGCAGTACTACGTCGGCGAGTTCGGCCTGGACATCCGCGTCGCCGCGTTGCTGGCGGCCTGCTTCTCGCTGCCCGGCGGCGTGCTGCGCGCCATCGGCGGCTGGCTCTCCGACAAGTACGGCGCCCACAGCGTCACCTGGTGGGTGATGTGGGTCAGCTGGATCTGCCTGTTCCTGCTGTCCTATCCGCAGTTCGACCTGACGGTGATGACCACCAACGGCCCCAAGAGCTTCAGCCTGGGCCTGAACGTGTACGCCTTCACCGCGCTGATGTTCGTGCTGGGCATCGCCTGGGCCTTCGGCAAGGCCAGCACCTTCAAGTACATCAGCGACGACTACCCGCACAACATCGGCACCATCTCGGGAATCGTCGGCCTCGCCGGCGGCCTGGGCGGGTTCGTGCTGCCGATCATGTTCGGCGCCCTGATGGACCTCACCGGCATGCGCTCCAGCGCCTTCATGCTGATGTACGGCATCGTCTGGGTGTCGCTCATCTGGATGTACTTCACCGAAGTGCGCCGCACCGAAGTCATGGGTCCCGAAGCCCCCGAGGCCCCCTCCCTGCCGCACCTGCACCTGCCGTCGCTGTCGCCCGACATGCCGGCCTCCCTCCAGAACCTTCAGAAGGCCTGATCATGAGCACTTCCACCCTACCCGTCCGGCACGGTCGCGTGCTGAACATCTGGACGCCAGAGGACAAGGCGTTCTGGGAGCGCGAGGGCGAAGCCGTCGCCAAGCTCAATCTGTGGATCAGCGTGCCGGCGCTGTTCCTGGCGTTCGCCGTCTGGCAGGTCTGGAGCGTGGTCGCGGTCGGCCTGCCGGCGCTGGGCTTCAAGTATTCGACCAACCAGCTGTTCTGGCTCGCCGCGGCCCCGGCGCTGTCGGGTGCCACGCTGCGTATCTTCTACTCCTTCATCGTGCCGGTCGTCGGCGGCCGGCGCTGGACCGCGATCTCGACCGCCAGCCTGCTGATCCCGGCGCTGGGGATCGGCTTCGCGGTGCAGGACAACACGACCAGCTATCCGACCATGCTGATGCTG
>NZ_DATMHS010000041.1:0-26824 GCF_035554825.1 Ramlibacter sp.
CGGCGAAGTTGACGTGCTCGATCTCGATCCCCAGCACGTCGGCGACGCTGGCCGCGTCCACGAAGTCCTGGTTGGACGAGCAGTATTCGCTGTCGTCGTCGTCTTCCCAGTTCTTCATGAAGATGCCGACCACCTCCCAGCCCTGCTGCTTGAGCAGGTGCGCGCTCACCGCGGAGTCGACGCCCCCGCTGAGACCGACGACGACGCGCGGCTTGCTTCCCATTTGTGGGATTATCCCAACCCTTCCATGGGCCTGCGGGGTGCGGGCCCATGCGCCGCCCATCGAAAGGAAGCACATGGATCTGCAATTGAAGGACAAGACCGCGCTCGTCACCGGCGCCAGCGTCGGCATCGGCCGCGCCATCGCCAAGGCGCTGGCGGCCGAGGGCGTGCGGGTGGCGGTGGCCGCCCGGCGCGTGGACAAGCTGCAGGACCTGGCCGCGGAAATCGTGGCGGCCGGCGGCGCCGCGCCGGTCCTGATCGGCTGCGACCTCTATCAGAGCGACGCCGCCCGGCAGCTGGCGCAGGCCGCCTTGCAGGGGCTGGGCCACGTCGACATCCTGGTGAACAACGCCGGGGGCTCGCGCAGCTTCAAGGACCTGCACGTGAGCGAGGAGGCCTGGCAGGAGGCCATGACGCTCAACTTCCATCGGCCGCGCCAGGTGGCCGACGCCCTGATCGACCAGATGGTCGCGCGCGGCTGGGGCCGCATCGTCAACATCACCGGCAAGAGCGAGCCCGAGCACATCAACGGCGCCTTCTGCGCCAAGGCCGGCATCCACAGCTGGGCCAAGGGGCTGTCACGCATGGTGGGCAAGCACGGCGTCACCGTCAACTGCATCCCGCCGGGACGCATCCACTCCGAGCAGATCCTGCGCAACTACACGCCCGAGTACCGGGCCTGGCAATCGGAGCACGAGATTCCGGTCGGCCGCTACGGCGAGCCGGAGGAACTGGCGGACCTGGTGTGCTTCCTGGCCTCGCCGCGGGCCGGCTACATCACCGGCGCCGTGATCCCGGTCGATGGGGGTTTGCGCAAGTACCAATTCTGAGGCCCGCGGCGTAAGCTCTTCCACGCAAGGAGAAGAGCGTCATGAGTGCATTTCCGTCCCTCAACCGCCGGCACTGGATCGCCGGCACCGCCGCCGCCCTGGCATGGCCCGCCGCGCATGCGGACGGCGCCTGGCCCGCCAAGCCGGTGCGGCTGCTGGTGCCGTTCGCCCCCGGCGGCACGTCCGAGATTGTCGCCCGCTCGGTGGCGGCGGAGCTGACCAAGCAGACCGGCCAGAACGTCTACGTGGAGAACAAGCCCGGCGGTGCCGGGGTGGTGGCGATGGTCGAGGCCGCCAAGGCGGCGCCCGACGGCCACACGCTGATCCTGGGGCATGTCGGCACGCTGGCCGTCAATCCCTACATGCTGGCGAACCAGCCCTACGACGTGAACCGGGACTTCCTGCCGGTGACGCTGCTGGCCAAGGTGCCGAACGTGTTCGTGATCCACCCGGATGTGCCGGCGAAGAACTTCAAGGAGTTCGTCGCCTACGTCAAGGCCAATCCCGGCCGGCTCAATTACGGCTCGGCCGGCAATGCCAGCGCCGGGCACCTGGCAATGGAATACCTGAAGCTGGTGACGGGCATGTTCATCACGCACATTCCCTACCGCGGCACCGGGCCGCAGCTCACCGACCTGCTGGCCGGGCGGACCCAGGCGTCGTCGGCCGGCATGCCGGCCCTGGGCGCGCACATCCGCGCCGGCAAGCTGCGCGCCATCGCGGTGGGCACGCAGCAGCGCATCCCGGCGCTGCCCGACGTGCCGACGGTGGCCGAGATGGGCTACCCGGACTTCGAGACCTCGCAGTGGTACGGCCTGCTGACGCCGGCCGGCACCCCGCCGGACGTGGTCAGGAAGATCCAGCAGGAGTCGTTCAAGGCGCTGAAGTCGAACGCGGTGACGGAGCGCTTCGCGACCGACAACGCGGTGGGCGGCGGCGGCCCCTCGGCCGAGTTCGCCGCGTTCATCCGCCGCGAGCAGCAGATCTGGAGCGACATCGTCAAGCGCGCGCAGATCCGCGCCGACTGATCACGCCGGCTGCCGCCAGATGCTCTCGTCGGTCTGGAGCAGCGACAGCGGGTGCCGGATGCCGGCCAGGTAGTCCTCCATGCAGCGCAGCACCAGCGGGCTGCGGTGGCGGGCGGCGCTCGCCCGCAGCTCGTCCGGCGTGAGCCAGTGGGTGGCGACGATGCCCTGGTCCAGGCGGCGCCGCGGATCGCGCGCGCCGACCTGGCCGCAGAAGGTCAGGCGCAGGTAGGTGACGTCGTGGCCGGCGGGCCGCTGGAAGCGCGCCAGGTACACGCCCACCAGCGCCGTCGGGGTGAACGCGTGGGCGGTTTCCTCCAGCATCTCGCGCACGCAGGCCTGCTCGGGCGACTCGCCGGGCTCGAGGTGGCCGGCCGGGTTGTTCAGGCGCAGGCCCTCGCTGGTTTCTTCCTCGACCAGCAGGAAGCGGCCGTCCTGCTCGACCACCGCTGCCACCGTGACGCTCGGCTTCCATCGTTGCTGCATCGCCCGATTATTGCCACGCGCCGCGCGCCGCTGGGCCACAATGCGCGAAAACACCGAGCCGATGCCGGAAGCCGCCCGCGCCCTCCTGATGTACGTCGTGTTCCCGGTCTGGGTGGCGGCGGGCTTCGCCGACTGGGCCTGCCACCGCCGCACCCGCATCGCCCAGACCAGCGGGCTGCGGGAAAACCTGCTGCATCTGCTGCTGTTCGCCGAGATGGGCGCCGGCATCGTGGCCGTGGTCCTGCTTGAGATCAATGCCGCCGTCCTGCTGCTGGCCCTGGTGCTGTTCGCGGTGCACGAACTCACCGTCTACTGGGACCTGCACTGGAGCGTGCCGCGGCGCGAGGTCGGGCCGTTCGAGCAGATGGTGCACAGCTTCATGGAGATCCTGCCGCTGGCTTCGATCGGCCTGCTGGCCGCCCTGGCGTGGCCGCAGGCGCTGGCCCTCGCGGGGCTCGGTGCCGAGCCGGCCGACTGGTCGCTGCGCTGGAAGTCGCAGCCGCTGCCGCCGGGCATGCTGCTCGCCGGGCTGGCGCTGTCGGTCGTGTTCAATGCCGTGCCGCTGGCCCAGGAGACCTGGTCCTGCGTGCGCTGGCGCCTCAGGCTTCGTACTCGTGGGAGCCCTGGACCCACATGAACGACTGCAGGTCGATCATGTCGCGGGGCTTGAAGCCGGGCCGCCGGTCGAGGTCGCGCTGGATGATGGCCGCGAAGGTGAGCAGCGAACGGTAGACGGCCCAGCAGGGCTCCGGACGGTACTCGAAGTCGAAGCCGTAGCTGCGCGCGGCGCGGCGGGTGACCATCGGCTTGAGGAACAGGTGCTTGTCAGGCCGGGCGAGGAAGCCGAACACCGTGACGATGGGCCAGGTGAGCACCCGGGTCTGGCGGCGCGGCAGGTCGGCGACCGCCTGCACCCAGTCCGCGAACTTGCGCTGCGGCGAGCCGCGCCCCCACAGGAACGCGTACAACTCGGTCGCGAACAGCCGGGCGCCGGCCGGCGTCTTCAGCGCGTCGCGCAGCGCCATCTTCTCGAACGAGAACAGCAGGTTGGTGCGCGATTCGACGCGGACCGCGAGGTCGGCGATGCGCCGGAACTCGCCGCGTGCCAGCAGCTTGCGGAATTCGGCCGGGCCCAGTTCGGCCTGCCACTCGAGGTGGGCGCGCTCCTTGTAGGCGCGCTCGGCGACCAGGTAGGTCTCGTCGGTGAAGCCGTCCGGGTAGAACAGCTCGAAGTTGCGGCGGCATCGTTGCGCGCCGAGGTAGCTGACGTTGCTGGCGCGGGCGCCGGTGCCGGGGTAGGGAAGGGATGCGAGGCGTGCCATGAAGGCAGTTTTTGGCCTCGGCCAACCTCAGCAACGTCGGACGGGACCTCGCGCCCGTGTAGGAGTCGCACCGGCGGCGCCGGGCGGAGCGCGGCCGTGGCCTGCCGCCGCAGCGCTGGGCGCCGCAGCGTTCCGCATGCTGGGACCCAGATTCACGGGTAAGTGCGGTGGATCAAAAAGCCGTAGTTCTGTTCCGGTTACTGTTGCGCACAGGACGGACCAGAGGGGCTCGTTCCATCAACCGGACCTGGGCAGACCGCACAGTCAGGTAAGCTCGAGTCGAAACAACCGTTTCATTTTCATCGAGGAGAGACGTCCATGCTGATAGGCGTTCCTGCCGAAACAACGGCGGGGGAAACCCGTGTTGCCGTCACACCCGAGACGGCCAAGAAGCCGTTGCTGATCGGCGTTCCGAAGGAAACCGCGGCCGGCGAGAAGCGCGTCGCGACCGTTCCCGAAGTGGTGGAAAAGCTCGTCAAGCTGGGCTTCTCGGTGGCCGTGCAAAGCGGCGCGGGCGACGCCGCGAATTTCAGCGATGACAGCTATCGCGCGGCAGGCGCCGAGGTCATCGACGGCGCCGCCCGGTTGTTCGCGGCGGCCGACATGGTGTTCAAGATCGGCGTGCCCACGCCCGAGGAAGTCGGCTTGATGCATGCCGGCCAGACCCTGATCACCTTCATCTGGCCGGCGCAGAACCCGGAACTGATGAAGCAGCTGGCGGACAAGAAGGTCACCGTGCTGGCCATCGACTCGCTGCCGCGCACGCTCTCGCGCGCCCAGAAGATGGACGCGCTGACCTCGCAGGCCGGCGTGGCCGGCTATCGCGCCGTCATCGAAGCCGCCAACGCCTTCGGCCGCTTCTTCGCCGGCCAGATCACCGCCGCGGGCAAGGTGCCGCCGGCCAAGGTCTTCATCGCCGGCGCGGGCGTCGCCGGCCTGGCCGCGATCGGCACCGCCGTCGGCCTGGGCGCCATCGTGCGCGCCAACGACACCCGGGCCGAAGTGGCCGACCAGGTCACGTCGATGGGCGGCGAGTTCGTCAAGGTCGACTACGAGGAGGAAGGCTCCGGCGGCGGCGGCTACGCCAAGGTCATGAGCGAAGGCTTCCAGCAGGCCCAGCGCGAGATGTACGCCAAGCAGGCCCGCGAGGTGGACATCATCATCACCACCGCGCTGATTCCCGGCAAGCCCGCGCCCCGGCTGATCACCGCCGAGATGGTGCAGAGCATGAAGCCGGGCAGCGTCATCGTCGACATGGCGGCCGAGCGCGGCGGCAACTGCGAGCTGACCGAGCCCGGCCAGGTGGTGGTGAAGCACGGCGTCACGATCGTCGGCTACACCGACCTGGCTTCGCGGCTGGCCAAGCAGTCGTCGACGCTGTACGCCACCAACCTGTTCCGCCTGACCGAGGAGCTGTGCAAGACCAAGGACGGCACCATCGACGTCAACATGGACGACGACGCCATCCGCGGCCTGACCGTGATCAAGAACGGCGAAGTCACCTGGCCGCCGCCGGCGCCCAAGGTGGCCCCGACGCCGGCGGCCAAGCCGGCCGCGGCGGCGGCCGCGCCCGCCGCCAAGAAGGGGCACGGCCATGGCGCCGCCAGCGAACCGATGGCGGGCAGCAAGCTGGCCATCATGTTCGGCGTCGCTGCCGCGCTGTTCTGGTTCGTCGGCGCTAACGCGCCGACGGCCTTCCTGGCGCACTTCACGGTGTTCGTGCTGGCCTGCTTCGTCGGCTACATGGTGGTGTGGAACGTGACGCCGGCGCTGCACACGCCGCTGATGAGCGTGACCAACGCGATCTCCAGCATCATCGCGATCGGCGCGCTGGTGCAGATCGCGCCGCCGCTGGCCGGTGGCGCCGCGCCCGACCAGTGGATACGCTGGCTCGCGGTGGGCGGCATCGTGCTCACGGCCGTGAACATGTTCGGCGGCTTCGCCGTGACCCAGCGCATGCTCGCGATGTTCCGCAAGTAGGAGAACCATGATGACCGCAAATCTGGCAACCGGCTCCTACATCGGGGCGACCATCCTCTTCATCCTCAGCCTCGGCGGCCTGTCCAACCCCGAGACCTCGCGCCGCGGCAACCTGTACGGCATGATCGGCATGGCCATCGCCGTGCTGGCCACGGTGTTCGGTCCGCGCGTCACGCCGGCCGGCATCCCCTGGATCATCGGCGCGATGGTGGTCGGCGGCGCCGTCGGCCTCTACGCCGCCAAGATCGTCAAGATGACGCAGATGCCGGAGCTGGTGGCGCTGATGCACAGCCTGGTCGGCCTCGCCGCCTGCCTGGTGGGTTTCGCCTCCTACATCGACACCTCGAGTCCGCTGGCCGGCGCCGAGAAGACCATCCACGAGCTGGAGATCTACATCGGCATCCTGATCGGCGCGGTGACCTTCTCCGGTTCGCTGATCGCCTTCGGCAAGCTCAACGGCAAGATCGGGGGCTCGCCGCTGCTGCTGCCGGCGCGCCACTGGATCAACCTGGTGGGTCTGCTGGTGGTGATCTGGTTCGGCCGTGAGTTCATCAGCGCCCACAGCATCCAGGCCGGCATGACGCCGCTGCTGGTGATGACCGTGATCGCGCTGCTGTTCGGCGTCCACATGGTGATGGCCATCGGCGGCGCCGACATGCCGGTGGTGGTCTCCATGCTCAACAGCTACTCCGGGTGGGCCGCGGCGGCGACCGGCTTCATGCTGTCGAACGACCTGCTGATCGTGGTCGGCGCGCTGGTCGGCTCCTCGGGCGCGATCCTGTCGTACATCATGTGCCGCGCGATGAACCGCAACTTCATCAGCGTCATCGCCGGCGGCTTCGGCACCGGCGGCGGCGCCGCGGCGCCCAAGGGCGACGCCGCGCAGCCGGCCGGTGAGGTGGTGCCGGTCAGCGCCGCGGAAACGGCGGAACTGCTCAAGGATGCCAAGAGCGTGATCATCGTTCCGGGCTACGGCATGGCGGTGGCGCAGGCCCAGCACACGGTGTACGAGATCACCAAGCACCTGCGCGAGAAGGGCGTCAACATCCGCTTCGGCATCCACCCGGTGGCGGGCCGCATGCCCGGTCACATGAACGTGCTGCTGGCCGAAGCCAAGGTGCCCTACGACATCGTGCTCGAGATGGACGAGCTCAACGAGGACTTCCCGGAGACCGATGTCGCCATGGTGATCGGCGCCAACGACATCGTGAACCCGGCGGCGCAGGACGATCCCACCAGCCCGATCGCCGGCATGCCGGTGCTGGAAGTCTGGAAGGCCAAGACCTCGATCGTCATGAAGCGAAGCATGGCCTCGGGCTACGCGGGCGTCGACAATCCGCTGTTCTACAAGGAGAACAACCGGATGCTGTTCGGCGACGCCAAGAAGATGCTCGACGAGGTGCTGGCCGCGTTGCGGACCTGAGACCGGGCGGCCGCAGCCACGGCGGCGGCCGGCCACCGAAACGCGCGTGCGCGGCCCTGGCGGCCGCGCTCTCGTTTGGTGGCCGCCGCGCGGGCGCCGCGGGCGGCCGGGCGACGCATCGCCAGAGTGGACAATAGCGGCGCCGGCACCGGCCGGCACGGGACATGCGCCAGCTGCCTGGCGTCGGAGCAGAACAATGAACGAGACCGCGAATCGCCCCTGGCTTTCCTCCTACCCCGCCGGCGTTCCCGCCGACGTCGACGCGTCGCAGTACCAGTCGCTGGTGCAGCTGATGGAGGAGAGCTTCCGCGCCTACGCCGACCGGCCGGCGTACAGCTTCATGGGCAACGACGTGAGCTTCGGCCAGACCGACGCCGCGAGCCGCGCGTTCGCCGCCTACCTGCAGGGGCTGGGCCTGGCCAAGGGCGACCGCGTGGCGCTCATGATGCCGAACGTGCCGCAGTACCCGGTGGCCGTCGCCGCCGTCCTGCGCGCCGGCCTGGTGGTGGTGAACGTCAATCCGCTGTACACCCCGCGCGAGCTCGAGCACCAGCTGAAGGACTCGGGCGCCAAGGCGATCGTCATCGTCGAGAACTTCGCCAACACGCTGCAGCAATGCATCGCCGCCACCTCGGTCCGGCACGTGGTGCTGGCGGCGATGGGCGACCAGCTCGGGCTGGTCAAGGGCACCATCGTCAACTTCGTGGTGCGCAAGGTCAAGAAGATGGTGCCGGCCTATTCGCTGCCGGGCGCCGTGCGCTTCAACCATGCGCTGGCCAAGGGAGCGGCCGGCGCCTTCCGCAAGCCGGAGATCCAGGCCGACGACGTGGCGGTGCTGCAGTACACCGGCGGCACCACCGGCGTGTCCAAGGGCGCGGTGCTCCTGCACCGCAACATCATCGCCAACGTGCTGCAGTCGCAGTTGTGGAACCAGCCGGTGATGGACAAGGTGCCGGCGGGCGAACAGCCCACCGCGGTGTGCGCACTGCCGCTGTACCACATCTTCGCCTTCACGGTGGGCATGATGCTGTCGATGCGCACCGGCGGCAAGCTGATCCTGATTCCCAATCCGCGCGACCTCGCGGGGGTGCTGCAGGAACTCTCGAAGCACACCTTCCACAGCTTCCCGGCCGTCAACACCCTGTTCAACGGCCTGGCGCACCATCCCGATTTCAACAAGGTGAACTGGAAGAACCTGAAGGTCTCGGTGGGCGGCGGCATGGCGGTGCAGGGCGCCGTGGCCAAGCTCTGGCTGGAGAAGACCGGCTGTCCGATCTGCGAGGGCTACGGCCTCTCGGAGACCTCCCCGTCGGCGAGCTGCAATCCGACGACCAGCACCGAGTTCACGGGAACGATCGGCGTGCCGCTGCCGGGCACCTGGATGAAGTGCATCGACGACGAAGGCAACGAGGTGCCGGTCGGGCAGGCCGGCGAGATCGCGATCAAGGGCCCGCAGGTGATGGCCGGCTACTGGCAGCGCCCCGACGAGACGGCCAAGGTCATGACGGCGGACGGCTACTTCAAGAGCGGCGACATCGGCGTCATGGATGCACGCGGCTACTTCAGGATCGTCGACCGCAAGAAGGACATGGTGCTGGTCTCCGGCTTCAACGTGTACCCGAACGAGGTCGAGGACGTCGTCGCCCAGCTCGATGGCGTGCTCGAATGCGCGGTCGTCGGCGTGCCCGACGAGAAGACGGGCGAGGCCGTGAAGCTGGTGATCGTGCGCAAGGACCCGCACCTCACCGAGGAGAAGGTGCGCGAGTTCTGCCGCGCGAACCTCACCGGCTACAAGCAGCCGCGGGTGATCGAGTTCCGCGCCGACCTGCCCAAGACGCCGGTCGGCAAGATCCTGCGGCGCGAGCTGCGCGACGCGAAGTAGGGCCCCGCGCCCGAACGTTGCGTCCAGCCAGACGAGCCGACCAGACCACCTTCGAGAACCCGACCCACCCGCATGCTCAGATTCCTGTTCACCCGCGTCGCGCTGATCGTCCCGACCTTCATCGGGATGACGCTGCTCGCGTTCTTCCTGATCCGGCTGGTGCCGGGCGATCCGATCGAAACGATGGCGGGCGAGCGCGGCATCGACGCCGCCCGCCACGCCCAGCTGCTCAAGGAGTTCGGGCTCGACCGGCCGCTGATGGTGCAGTACGGCATCTACATCGGCCGCGTGCTGCACGGCGACCTGGGCCGCTCGATCATCACCCACGAGCCGGTGATCCGCGAGTTCGCCGCGCTGTTTCCGGCCACCGTGGAACTGGCGGTCTGCGCCATCCTGTTCGCGCTGATCCTGGGCATCCCGGCCGGAATCATCGCCGCCGTGCGCCGCAATTCCGTGTTCGACCACGGCGTGATGGCGACCTCGCTCACCGGCTACTCGATGCCGATCTTCTGGTGGGGCCTGCTGCTGATCCTGCTGTTTTCGGTGCAGCTCGGCTGGACGCCGGTGTCCGGCCGGATCGCCGTGGAGTACTTCATCGAGCCCACCACCGGCTTCCTGCTGGTGGATTCGCTGCTCACCGGCGACAAGGGCGCGTTCTGGTCGTCCTTCAAGCACCTGATCCTGCCGATGATCGTGCTGGGCACCAACCCGCTGGCGGTGGTGGCGCGGATGACGCGCTCGGCGATGCTGGAGGTGCTCGGCGAGGACTACATCCGCACGGCGCGCGCCAAGGGCCTGCCGCCGTTCAAGGTGGTGGGAGTGCACGCCTTGCGCAACGCGCTGATCCCGGTCGTGACGGTGATCGGACTGCAGGTGGGCGTGCTGTTCACCGGCGCGATCCTGACCGAGACGATCTTTTCCTGGCCGGGGGTGGGCAAGTGGCTGATCGAGGCGATCAACCGCCGCGACTATCCGGTGCTGCAAGGCGGCATGCTGCTCCTGGGCGTGGTCGTGATGCTCGTGAACCTGCTGGTCGACGTCACCTACGGCATCATCAACCCCCGCATCCGGCAGGCGCGCTGACCTGACATGAGTACCTCCATCTCTTCTCCCGCGATGGTCGAGGCCGGCACGCCGCCCGGGCCGCTGCGCGAACTCTGGCTCGCGTTCTCCGCGAACAAGGGCGCGCTCGCCGGCCTGATCGTCGTGCTCGGCCTGCTGCTGCTCGCGCTGTTCGCGCCGTGGGTCGCCCCGCACGCGCCGGACACCACCAACGCCGCCGCCTTCCTCAAGCCGCCGGTCTGGCAGGCCGGCGGCTCGGCGCAGTACCTGCTGGGCACCGACGCGATCGGCCGCGACATCCTCTCGCGGCTGATCCACGGCGCCCGCCTGTCGCTGTCGATCGGGCTGGCCGTGGTGCTGATGTCGGTGGCCGCGGGGATCGTGCTGGGCCTGATCGCCGGCTTCGCGCGCGGCATCGTCGAGATCGCGATCATGCGGCTGATGGACATCATCCTGACCCTGCCCAGCCTGCTGCTGGCGATCGTGATCGTCGCCATCCTCGGGCCGGGGCTGGTGAACGCGATGCTGGCGGTGGCGGTGGTGGTGCTGCCGCACTACGTGCGCATCACGCGCGCCGCCGTCATCGCCGAGGTGTCCAAGGACTACGTCACCGCCGCCCGCATCAGCGGGGCCGGCACGCTGCGCCTGATGTTCAGCGAGGTGCTGCCCAATTGCGCCGCGCCGCTGATCGTGCAGGCCTCGCTGGGCGTCTCGACGGCGATCCTCGACGCGGCGGCGCTGGGCTTCCTGGGGTTGGGCGCGCAGCCGCCGTCGCCCGAATGGGGAACGATGCTGGCCGACGCGCGCGAGTTCGTGCTACGCGCGTGGTGGGTCGTGACCTTCCCCGGGCTGGCCATCCTGGTCGCCGTGCTGGCGTTCAACCTGATGGGTGACGGCCTGCGTGATGCCCTCGACCCGAAACTGAAGCGATGAAGAAAGACCCAACAGCCGAACGCAGAGGGCGCGGAGAACGCAAAGGACGCAGAAGGAATGCAGTGAAATATGAACTTCCTTCCTGACTTGCTCTTGCGTCCTCTGCGTACCCTCCGCGTGCTCTGCGTTCGGCTGTTGGGTTCAAGCGTATGCCACTTCTAGAAATCGAAGACCTCCACGTCGAATTCCCGACCCAGGGCAGCGTCATGCGCGCCGTCGAAGGGGTCAGCCTCACGCTCGACGAAGGCGAGGTGCTGGGCATCGTCGGCGAATCGGGCTCGGGCAAGAGCGTCGCCATGATGGCCGTCATGGGCCTGATCGCCGCACCGGGCCGGGTGCGCGCCAGGCGGCTGCGTTTCGCCGGCCACGACCTGCTGGGCATCTCCGACAAGGAGCGCCGGCGGCTGGTGGGCAAGGACATGGCCATGATCTTCCAGGAGCCGACCACCAGCCTGAACCCGTGCTTCACCATCGGCTACCAGCTGGTGGAGGCGCTGCGGCTGCACTCGCCGCTCAGCAAGGAAAGCGCACGGCGGCGCGCCATCGAGCTGCTGGAGCAGGTCGGGATTCCCGCCGCGGCGAGCCGCCTCAACGAGTATCCGCACCAGATGTCGGGCGGCATGAACCAGCGCGTGATGATCGCGATGGCGATTTCCTGCAACCCGCGCCTGTTGATCGCCGACGAGCCGACCACGGCGCTGGACGTCACGATCCAGGCGCAGATCCTCGACCTCCTGCGCAACCTGCAGCGCGAGCGCGGCATGGCGCTGGTGCTGATCACCCACAACATGGGCGTCGTGAGCGAGATGGCCCGCCGCGTCGCCGTCATGTACGCCGGGCAGGTGATGGAGCAGCGGCCGGTCGCCGAGCTGTTCGCCGACCCGCAGCATCCGTACACCGAAGCCTTGCTCGCCGCGCTGCCCGAGCGCGGCCCCGCCGGGCACCGCCTCGCGACCATCCCGGGCGTGGTGCCGGGCGTCTTCGACCGGCCGACCGGCTGCCTGTTCGCGCCGCGCTGCGCCTATGCCACCGCGCACTCGATGGCGGTGCGCCCCGAACTGCGCGACTGGCAAGGCGGGCAGGTGCGCTGTCACTACCCGCTGGGCGACCCGCAGCGGCGGGCGGCGATCGAGCGCGACCTGCCGGTGCGCGTGGAGGCCGCGGCATGAGCCCCGTGCTGCCGCCCGAAGGGGCGAATCCCCTCCCGCAGGGACCGGGCCGCGGGCCCGAGGGCGTGTCGACGAGCGCGGTGGTCGAGGCCAAGGACCTGCGGCAGGTCTACACCATCCGGCGCGGCCTGCTCAGGGCACCGGGGCACCTGCAGGCGGTGGGCGGCGTGTCGTTCGCCATCGAGCCGGGTCGCACGCTGGCCGTGGTCGGCGAGTCCGGCTGCGGCAAGTCGACGCTGGCGCGGATGGTGTCGCTGATCGAAAAGCCGGTCGGCGGCACGCTGACGATCGACGGAACGGACGCGGTGGCGACTCCGGCGTCGGCGCGGCGGCGCCTGCGGCAGGCGGTGCAGCTGGTGTTCCAGAACCCGTACGGTTCGCTCAATCCGCGCAAGAAGATCAGCGCGGTGCTGGAAGCGCCGCTGGAGATCAACACCTCGCTGACGAAGCCGGAACGCGCCGAGCGGGCGCGCGCGATGCTGGCCCAGGTCGGCCTGCGGCCCGAGCACGCCAACCGCTACCCGCACATGTTCTCGGGCGGCCAGCGCCAGCGGATCGCCATCGCCCGGGCGCTGATGCTCAGTCCCAAGCTGCTGGTGGCGGACGAGCCGGTGTCGGCGCTCGACGTGTCGATCCAGGCCCAGGTGCTCAACCTCCTGGCGGACCTGCAGCAGCAGCTGCAGCTGGCCTACCTGTTCATCTCGCACGACCTGGCGGTGGTGCGGCACATCGCCCACGAGGTGCTGGTGATGTATCTGGGCCACGTGATGGAGCAGGGGCCCAAGGCGCTGATCTTCGAGCGGCCATCGCACCCGTACACGCAGGCGCTGCTGGCGTCCACGCCCGGCGTCGGCCCGCGCAACGTGCAGCGCATCGTGCTCCAGGGCGAGCTGCCGTCGCCGCTGAACCCGCCCAGCGGCTGCGTCTTCTCCAGCCGCTGCCCGTATGCCGTGGCGCGCTGCCGCGCCGAGCGCCCGTTGCCGCGCCAGGTCGACGGCCGCATCAGTGCCTGCCACTTCGCCGAGCAATTCCTTCAACAGGGTTTCCCCTCACCGGCGGCTGCCGATAATTGACGTTCCCCCACAGCCGGCCACAAGCCGCAACAACAACCGAAAAGGAGCTTCCATGAGACTGTCCCCTCACCGCATCCAGTTGGCCGTCGCCGCGTTGGTGCTGGCCACGGCCGGCGCCGCCGGCGCCAAGACGCTGGTGTTCTGCTCGGAAGGCAGCCCGGAGAATTTCTACCCCGGGGTCAACACGACCGGCACCTCGTTCGACGGCAACGAGCCGATCTACAACCGCATCGTCGAGTTCGAACGCGGCGGCACCAAGGTCGTGCCGGGGCTGGCGGAGAAGTGGGACATTTCGGCCGACGGCAAGACCTACACCTTCCACCTGCGCAAGGGCGTGAAGTGGCACAGCCACCGCGCGTTCAAGCCGAGCCGCGACTTCAACGCCGACGACGTGATCTTCGGCTTCGAACGCCAGTGGAAGGAAGCCAATCCCTACTACAAGGTGACCAGCTCCAACCACTCGTACTTCAACGACATGGGCATGCCCAAGTTGCTGAAGTCGGTGGAGAAGGTCGACGAGTACACGGTGCGCATCGTGCTGGACAAGCCGGAAGCGCCGTTCCTCGCGAACCTGGCGATGCCGTACGCCGCGATCCAGTCCAAGGAATATGCCGACGCGATGCTCAAGGCCGGCACGCCCGAGAAGATCGACCAGGAGCCGATCGGCACCGGGCCGTTCTACCTGGTGCAGTACCAGAAGGACGCCGTGATCCGCTACAAGGCGTTTCCGCAGTACTGGGGCGGCAAGGCCAAGATCGACGACCTCGTGTACTCGATCACGCCCGACGCTTCCGTGCGCTGGGCCAAGCTGCAAAAGGGCGAGTGCCACGTGATGCCGTACCCGAACCCGGCCGACCTGGACGCGATCCGCAAGGACCCGAACGTGCAGGTCCTGGAGCAGGCCGGCCTGAACGTCGGCTACCTTGCGTACAACACGCAGAAGAAGCCGTTCGACGACGTGCGGGTGCGCAAGGCCCTCAACATGGCGATCAACAAGAAGGCGATCCTCGACGGCGTGTTCCTGGGCACCGGGGTGGCCGCCAAGAACCCGATCCCGCCGTCGATGTGGTCGTACAACGACGCCATCAAGGACGACCCGTACGATCCGGAAGGCGCCAAGAAGCTGCTGGCGCAGGCCGGCTACCCGAACGGGCTGGCCACCGACCTGTGGGCGATGCCGGTGCAGCGGCCGTACAACCCGAACGCGCGCCGCATCGCCGAGCTGATGCAGGCCGACCTGGCGAAGATCGGCGTCAAGGCCGAGATCAAGAGCTTCGAGTGGGGCGAATACCGCAAGCGCATGCAGGCCGGCGAGCACCAGATGGGCATGCTCGGCTGGACCGGCGACAACGGCGATCCGGACAATTTCCTGCACACGCTGCTCGGCTGCGACTCGGCCAAGACCAACGGCTCCAACGTGGCGAAGTTCTGCTACCAGCCGTTCGAGGACGCCGTGCTCAAGGCCAAGACCGTGTCCAAGCAGGCCGACCGGGAGGCGCTGTACAAGCAGGCGCAGGTGATCTTCAAGGAGCAGGCGCCCTGGTTCACCATCGCGCACGCGGTGCAGCTCAAGCCGATCAGCAAGAAGGTCATCGACTTCAAGCTCTCGCCGTTCGGCCGGCACAACTTCTACGGTGTCGACATCGCCAACTAGGAACGCCGCGCGTGTTCGCTCTGGCCTGACCAGAGCCAGGAAGCCCGGCCCAGCCGGGCTTCCTGCATTGGGCGCCATGCACAATCGCTGCATGCGTACCGCCATCGTTTCCGCCATGCACGAAGAACTCGCGGCCGTCCTGGCGCTGATGCCGGACGAGCAGCGGCAACGCGTCGCGGGGCGTGACTTCTGGATCGGGCACCTGCACGGCCAGCAGGTGGTGGCTGTGCTCTCGCGCATCGGCAAGGTGGCGGCGGCGACCACGGCGACGGCGCTGATCGAGCGGTTCGACGTCGGCTCGATCGTCTTCACCGGCGTCGCCGGCGGGCTGGCGCCGGGCGTGCAGGTCGGCCACGTGGTGGTCGCGGACAGCTTCCTGCAGCACGATCTCGATGCCTCGCCGATCTTTCCCCGGTACGAGGTCCCGCTGTACGGCACCAGCCGCTTCGCCACCGATGCGGCCCTGACCGAACGGCTGGCCGCCGCGGCGCAGCTGGCGCTGCCCGATGCGATCCTGCACCGCGGCCTGATCGTCAGCGGCGACCGGTTCGTCGCCACCACGGCCGAAAGCCGCGCGCTGCAGTCCGACCTGCCGCAAGCCCTGGCGGTCGAAATGGAAGGCGCCGCGATCGCCCAGGTCTGCCACGACTACGGCGTTCCATTCGCCGCCGTCCGCACCATTTCCGACCGCGCCGACGACGAGGCGCATGTCGACTTCCTGCGTTTCATCCGCGAAGTCGCCAGCCGCCATTCGGCCGCCGTGGTGGAAGCGCTGCTGCGGGCGGGCCAGCCAGGCCCGGCCGCTTGATCTGCCGCAAGCCGTGCTCGTTTGCCGGCCATGACGGCCGCCGGCCCCGTTTACATGAGAGTCATTCGCATCTAGACTGCCTCCGGCGAGCTGAACAGTGGCCGCCATTCAATCTCGAGAGGAAAGCCAGATGAAGAACGCGATGCGGCGGGCCGCCAAACCGGTCACCACCGTGCTGCCGGCATTACATGGAGTGTGGGCACTGACTCTTGGCGTGCTCGCCAGCGGTTCGGCGGTCGCGGCGGGGGGCCACCATGCCCTGGACGACGCGGCGATCCTGGAGCCGGGCGCCTGCCAGGTCGAAAGCTGGTTCACGCGCGCCAGGGCCGACGAACGGCTGCTGCACCTGGGCACCGGCTGCCGGGTGGGGCCGGTGGAGCTGGGGATCGCGGCCGAACCGGCCCGCGTCGGCGGCAGCAGCGAGGCCGGCTACCAGGCCCAGGTGAAGTGGGCGACCGAACTCGTACCCGGCCTGCAGGCCGGGGCCTCGGTCAACGCCGGCTGGGCGGCCCACGCCCGGCCGCGCTACCAGGCGACGACGGTCGCCGGCCTCCTCAGCTGGTTTCCGCGCGAGGACCTCGCTTTCCACCTGAACCTGGGCCGCGACTTCGTGCGCGAGGGCGATGACCACGACCGCTCGGGGGTGTCGGTGGAGTGGACCGCGCGGCCCGGCTGGTCGCTGACGGCGGAGCGCTACCTGGAGGCCGGAAGCCACCTCGCGCGGGCCGGCGTGCGCTGGGCCATCGACGCGGCCTGGAGCGTGGACCTGAGCCGCGCGCAACGCCTCAGCGGCCCCGTGCCGTCGACCTGGACCCTGGGCGCGACCTGGCAGTTCGCGCGCTGACGGCCGCCTAACGCAGCCAGCCGCGCCGGCGGAAGTACCACATCGGCACCAACGCGCTGGCGACCATCAGCGCCAGCACGTAGGGGTAGGCCGCCGGCCCGAACAGCTCCAGTTCCGGGAACTTGAGGTTCATGCCGTAGATGCTGGCGATCAGCGTCGGCGGCAGCAGGGCGACGCTGGCCACCGAGAAGATCTTGATGATCTTGTTCTGGTTGATGTTGATGAAGCCGACGGTGGCGTCCATCAGGAAGTTGATCTTGTCGAACAGGAACGCCGTGTGGTTGTCCAGCGACTCGATGTCGCGCAGGATCTGTCGCGCCTCCTCGAACTGGCCGGCGCTGAGCATCCGGCTGCGCATCATGAAGCTCACCGCTCGCCGGGTGTCCATCACGTTGCGGCGGATGCGGCCGTTCAGGTCCTCCTGGCGGGCGATCGCGCCCAGCACCTCGCCGGCCAGCGTGTCGGTCACCTCGCCGGCCAGCACCTGGCGGCTGACCTTCTCGAGCTCGTCGTAGATGCCTTCCAGCGCATCGGCCGAATACTCGGCATCCGCGTCGAACAGCTTCAGCAGCACTTCCTTCGCATCCTCGATCAGGCCCGGGGCGCGCCGCGCGCGCAGCCGCAGCAGCCGGAACACCGGCACGTCCTCGTCGTGGATCGAAAACAGCACGCCCTTGCTCTTGAGGGCGTCGTTCATCAGGTTGAGGATGAAGGCCACGCGCACCGTGCGCGGTTCTTCGTCGTCGGCGATCAGGAAGTCGCTGCGGATGTGCAGTTCGCCGTTGTCTTCCTCGTAGAAGCGCGCGGACTCCTCGATGTCCTCGTCCATCGCGTCTTCCGGAATGGACAGGCCGAAGTACTGCTTGATCCAGCGCTTCTCCTCGACGCTCGGCGCTTCGAGGTCGACCCAGATCGGCTGGAATTTGGAGAGCTCTTCCAGCGACTCGATCTCTTCCTGGAAGAGCCGGCCGTTGGCGAGCGTGAAGACATTGAGCATGGGCTCATTCCCGTGGGTGTTGACTGGTGGTGTTGTGGGGGCGCGCTTTCAACACCTGGCACGGGGCGTTGAAAGCTACCGACTCGGGTAGGTTTCCACGGAGGATCTCCGCCAATTGCGACCGCGCGATTATGCCGTGACCATGCTGCAGAAGGCCAGCAGTTCCTCCGCGCGCGAAGCCCCGCGGCTAGCCGTCCTTGCGCTTGACCACGCTGATCTCGCCGTCGTTCTCCATGGTCGCCGACTTCACCTCGCCGAGCGCGTCGATCCCCTGTTCGCGCAGCTTGGCCATCAGCTCGGCCACGGTGATGAACTCGTGCCGCATGTTCCGCCGCAGCAGGCGGCCGTTGCGCACCAGCGGCAGCGGGCGGGCGACCAGGAGCCGGCTCACCGCCGGATATTCGAACGCCATCCAGTCGACCAGCCAGTTCCAGCCCGCCAGGGTCGCCACCAGGATGCAGGCATCGGTCACCGATTCATAGCTGCCGGCCATGCCGTTCTGCGAGGCGTCCGCGATCAGCATCAGCAGCAGCGCGTCGGCGATGCCGATCGAGCCCACGTCGCGGCGCAGCACGAAGCGAAAGAGCAGGAACAGAAACCAGTACATGGCAGTGCCCCGCACCACCAGTTCCAGCGGATTGACGGTCAGCCGGAAGATCTCGGCCAGGTCAGGCACGCGCGCTCCCAGCGCCCCTGGCGCGCCGCGCGCGGGTGGAGCGCGCCGTGTCGCACTTGAACACGTTGGCCATGTAGGCGAGGCTGGCCGCCTTGGCCGCCTCCGACTCCGCCGCGGTGCAGTCCGACGGCACCCAGAGCCGGTACTCGCGCAGGAAGGCGTCGCCGGCGGTCAGCTGCACGCATATGTCGGTGGCCAGGCCGCAGATCACCAGTTCGCTGGCGCGCATCCCTGTGAGCAGCAGGTCCAGCGGCGAGGCGAAAAAGGCGGAATGCCGCGGCTTGAGGATGGCGAGGTCGCCGGCCTGCGGGTACAGCAGCCTGGCGATCTCGCCGGCCGGACCTTCCATGCCCACGCAGGTCGCCACCATCGAGTGGAAGTCCGAGTGCCACACGCCGTAGTTGTCGTTGGCGAAGATGGTGACCACGCCTTCGGCGGTGAGCCGCTGCTTGAGCCCGGCGGTCGCGCGCGCCGCCGCCACGGCCGGCGGGGCCAGATGCTCGCCGCCGGGGAAATCGAGCGGATTGATGAAGTCGACCAGCAACAGCACGCGGTCGCTGCGCGGCAGCTGCACCGGCTTCAGGCCGGAGGGCGGAACGGGGGCGGGCGTGGGCATGCCAGGCATTCTGGTGCAGCCTCAGCAGCGGCGGGGGTCGTCCGTGCTCACAGATGAAGCAGGACGATTCCTACAGCTCAGCACCAAGCTGTCCGACATACCGGTTGAGGCGACCCCCCTAGATTTGCACTTGTCCACCCGGCTCCGGACAGGAGTCGGGGTTCCCAAGGAGTTTTCCATGATCCAGCTGGCGAACGACCCGAACGCAAGCCGCACGAGCTACCACCCCGCCCAGCGCGACGGCAAGGGAGCGACTTTCGACGACCGCCGCGGCCGTACCGGCCACGCCTGGCCGTTTCTCAGCCGCTATGCGGCCCGGCCGTCCCAGCAGCAAGGCCAGAAACCCACAGCCAGCGACAGCGGCAGCTGATCGCACCGGCAGGAGCGCACCATGAGCAAAGAACCCAAGTCCCCGAACCGCATCGTCGACACCCCGCGCGACAAGCCGATGGGCGAGCGCACGGAACACGCCAACCTCGAGCGCCCGGGCGCGCAGGCCCACCCCAGGGCGGCGAGCGGCTGGAACCATCCCGACCCGGTCGCGGCCTGGCGCTTGCGCTGAGCCGGCACCACCGCAGGTGGTCAAAAGCGGCCCCCGAGGGGCCGCTTTTTCTTTGGGCGATCGAAACCCGGCTTGATGACGGCCGCAAGCGGGATACAAGAAGGCAGCCGGCAGGCGCGCCCGGAGCGACCACAGACCAGGCAAGCCGGCCGGGCGGCGCGGCCCATAACCACCCATCGTACAAGCGTTCGGCGGCCCCGACAAAGGGTTTCACTTCGCCTCCGGCGCTCACGGAAATGGATTGCTTTTCGAAGGGGTGCGGCGCATAGTGGTTTCGACGCTTTGACGCATCAGGTTCCAGCGCCCGGCCCCGGGGGGCCGGCATCAACCGAGAGCAGCAACAAGGAGGTTACGCATGAACTTGACGATCAGCGGTCACCATCTCGCAGTCACTCCCGCACTGAGAAATTACGTGACCACCAAGCTTGATCGCATCACTCGCCATTTCGACCAGGTCGTCGGCATCAAGGTGCTGCTGACGGTGGAAAAGCAAAAGGAAAAGGAGCGAAGACAACGAGCCGAATGTCGCATCCACGTGAAGGGCAACGACATGTTCGCCGAGAGTTCGCATGAAGACCTCTACGCCGCGCTGGACGAACTGGTCGACAAGCTCGACCGGCAGGTCTGGAAGCACAAGACCCGCATGCAGGACCATCACCACGACCCCCAGAAGCGCCTGAACTGAGCGCCCGACACACCAGCCGCCGCCAGGCGGCTTTTTTTTGTGGCCCGGCCCGGCCGGTGCCGTCCACGGCCGGGCCGGGCTGTCCGTTTTTCATGCAGTGCACCCCCGGTGCATAATCGAAAACCCTGCCAACTATGAACCGCCTCGCGTCCATCCTGCCCGCCGCGCAAGTGCTCGTGAACGTCGACGCGACGAGCAAGAAGCGCGCATTCGAAGAGGCCGGGCTCCTGTTCGAGAACCTGCACGGCCTGTCGCGGGCGCTGATCACCGACAGCCTGTTCGCGCGCGAGCGGCTCGGCTCCACCGGTCTCGGCCACGGGGTGGCCATTCCGCACGGCCGGATCAAGGGCCTGAAGGCGCCGATGGCCGCCCTGTTCCGGCTGGCCCAGCCGATCGGCTTCGATGCGCCGGACGAGCAGCCCGTCAGCCTGCTCATCTTCCTGCTGGTGCCCGAGGCGGCCACCCAGAAACACCTGGAAATCCTGTCCGAGATCGCCGAGCTGCTGAGCGACGCGCCGCTGCGCGAGAAGATCAAGGCGAGCACCGACGCCGCCGAACTGCACCAGCTGATCGCCACCTGGCAATCGGCCCAGCCCGTCTAATCAGTGAAACCGACCGTCGTCAGCGCGGACGTCCTGTTCGAAGACCACCGCGCCCAGCTCAAGTGGGAATGGATTGCCGGCCTCGGCGCGTCGGAGCGGCGCTTCGACGAGATCGCGGTGCGCGCCGCGCGATCCGGCGCCGACCTGGTCGGCTACCTCAACTACATCCACCCGTACCGGGTGCAGATCCTCGGCGAACGCGAGATCGCCTATCTCACCAACGGCACCGCGGAAGACTGCGCGCGCCGCATCGCACGCATCGTGACGCTGGAGCCGCCGGTGCTGGTGCTCACGGACAACCAGGTGGCGCCCGACGCGCTGCTGTCGATGTGCGAGCGGGCGCAGATCCCGATGTTCTCCACCCACGAGCCGTCGGCGTTCGTGATCGACGTGCTGCGCGCCTACCTGTCCAAGCACTTCGCCGAGCGCACCTCGATGCACGGGGTGTTCATGGACATCCTGGGGCTGGGCGTGATGATCACCGGCGAGTCGGGCCTGGGCAAGAGCGAGCTGGGGCTGGAGCTGATCTCGCGCGGTAACGGCCTGGTGGCCGACGACGCGGTCGACCTGTACCGCATCAACCAGACGACGATCGAAGGCCGTTGCCCGGAGCTGCTGCAGAACCTGCTGGAAGTGCGCGGCATCGGCCTGCTCGACATTCGCGGGATCTTCGGCGAGACGGCCGTGCGCCGCAAGATGCGCCTGAAGCTGATCGTGCACCTGGTGCGGCGCGAGACGCTGGAGCGCGAATACGAGCGGTTGCCCTACGAGCCGCTCACGCAGGACGTGCTGGGCGTGCCGGTGCGCAAGGTCGTGATCCAGGTGGTGGCCGGCCGCAACATCGCCGTGCTGGTCGAAGCCGCCGTGCGCAACACCATCCTGCAGCTGCGCGGCGTCGACACTTACCAGGAATTCGTGGAGCGGCATCGCCGCGCCATGGAGCAGGACCAGTAGGGCCCGGCTGTCAGGACTTGCCGTCGCCTTCGTCGGGCAGCCGGTAGGTGGTCGGCGGGGAAGCGGGGCGATTCGGGCAGGGATTCTTGGTGCAATGGGCGTACAGGCTCAGCGCGTGGTCCGCGATCGCGAAGCCCTTGACCTTGGCGATCTCGTGCTGGCGGCGCTCGATCTCGGCGTCATAGAACTCCTCCACCCGGCCGCAATCGAGGCACACCATGTGGTCGTGGTGGGTCCCCTCGTTGAGCTCGTAGACGGCCTTGCCGCTTTCGAAATGGCTGCGGCTCAGGATGCCGGCCTGCTCGAACTGCGTGAGCACCCGGTACACGGTGGCCAGGCCGATGTCGGAGCGTTCCTCCAGCAGGACGCGGAACACGTCTTCGGCGGTCATGTGCCGCTGCGCGCCCTTGCGGAAGACGTCGAGGATCTTCAGCCGCGGCACCGTGGCCTTGAGGCCCGTGCTTTTGAGTTCGTCGATGTTCGTCATGGGATGCGCCGGCCGTCCGGCAAAGGGCTGCCGCTACAATCGTTTGATCATATCGCTACCCGGTTTGCCCATGCCCGCAACGCTCTTTCGTGCCGCCCGCCTGGGCCTGGTCCTGGCCGCCAGCGTGCTGGCCGGCGCCTGCGGCTCTTTCGACCACGTGAGCAATCGCATTGCCGGTTCCATCACGCCGTACAAGGTGGAGGTGGTCCAGGGCAACTTCGTCTCGCGCGAGCAGGTCAGCGCGCTCAAGCCCGGCATGAGCCGGCTGCAGGTGCGCGACATCCTCGGCACGCCGCTCATCACCGACGCCTTCCACGCCGACCGCTGGGACTACGTGTTCACGCTGAAGCGCCAGGGCGTCGAGCCGCAGGCGCGCCGCCTCACCGTCTTCTTCAAGGGCGACGTGCTCGACCGCCACGAAGGCGACGAAATGCCGACCGAGGCCGACTTCGTGGCGACCCTGGACAACAAGCGCAAGGGCGCCAAGGTGCCGGTGCTGGAAGCGTCGGAGGAACAGCTGAAGAAATTCTCGGCGGCGCACAGCGCGCCGGCGCCGGCCGCGCCGCCCGCCCCGCCGCCGGTATCCGCCGACTACCCGCCGCTCGAGCCGGCGGCGCGCTGAAGGCCGCGACATGGCGCAAGCACAGCAAGGCAAGCACCGGGTCGCCGTGGCCGGCGCCAGCGGCCGCATGGGCCACATGCTGATCGAGGCGCTGCGCGCCTCGGACGACTGCCAGCTGGCGGGGGCGATCGACATCCCCTCCAGCCCGGCGATCGGCAACGACGCGGCGGCGTTTCTCGGGCACGCCAGCGGCGTTCCGGTGCAGTCGGACGCGCGCGCCGCGCTGGCCCAGGCGCAGGTGCTGATCGACTTCACCCGGCCCGAAGGCACGATGGCGCATCTGCAGGCCTGCCGCGAGCGCGGCGTGAAGATGGTGATCGGCACCACCGGCTTCAGCGAAGGCCAGAAGGCGCAGATCGCCGACGCGGCGCGCGACATCGCGATCGTGATGGCGCCCAACATGAGCGTCGGCGTCAACGTCACCCTGAAGCTGCTGGAGATGGCGGCCAAGGCGCTGGCCACCGGCTACGACATCGAAGTGATCGAGGCCCACCACCGGCACAAGGTCGACGCGCCTTCCGGCACCGCCCTCAAGATGGGCGAGGTGATCGCCCACGCGCTCGGCCGCGACCTCAAGGACTGCGGCGTCTACGAGCGCCATGGCCACACCGGCGAGCGCGACCCGTCGACCATCGGGTTCGCCACCATCCGGGGCGGCGACATCGTCGGCGACCACACGGTGCTGTTCGCCGGCACCGGCGAGCGCATCGAGATCACGCACCGCTCGGCCAGCCGTGCCACGTACGCCCAAGGGAGCCTGCGCGCCGTGCGCTTCCTGGCCGGCCAGCGCAGCGGGCTGTTCGACATGTTCGATGTGCTCGGCCTGAAATAAGCCGGGCGCGCCGCCGACGCGGGCCTGCCGCGGGATGGGGAACCATGAGCCTGCTTCAACTGTTGGGTGAGGGAGATGCGGTCACCAGGGTCGTCGCCGTGCTGTTGCTGGCGATGTCGGTGGCCAGCTGGGTGGTGATTCTGTGGAAGGCTTGGCTGCTGCGTCGCGCCAGCCGCGACGTCGGCCGCAGCACCGCCGCGTTCTGGCAGGCGCCGTCGATCGGCGACGCACGCCAGCAGGTCGGCGCGTTCGACCGCGAGGCGCTGATCCTGCCGCTGATCGCCGCCACCCAGGCGGAGGCGCCCGGCTCCCTGGCGGCGGCCGGCGACCGCTCGCAGCAGCTCACGCGGCGCCTGCGCGACGCGCTCCACCTGGTGCTCGACAAGCTGCAGTTCGGGCAGGTGCTGCTCGCCACCGTCGGCTCCACGGCGCCGTTCGTCGGCCTGCTGGGGACGGTGTGGGGCATCTATCACGCGCTCACCGGCATCGCCGCGGCCGGCCAGATCACGATCGACAAGGTGGCCGGCCCGGTCGGCGAGGCGCTGATCATGACGGCGGCCGGCCTGGCGGTGGCGATCCCGGCCGTGCTCGGCTACAACGTGTTCGGGCGCGCGATCGGCCGCATCGAGGCCGACCTGGAGGGCTTTGCCCGCGACCTGCGCGAACTGCTCACCCAGCCGGCGGCCCCGGCCGGGCATTGAGGCCGGCGCGCGATGAGTTTCGGCCGACTCGAACGCACGCCCGGGCCGCAGCCCATGAGCGACATCAACGTGACGCCGCTGGTGGACGTGATGCTGGTGCTGGTGGTGATCTTCATCATCACGGCGCCGCTGCTGGCCAGCTCGATCCGGCTCGACCTGCCGCGCACCGACGCCGCCAAGCCGAACGAGGCGCCGGCCTTCGTCACGGTCGTGCTGGACAAGGCCGGCGGGACCTTTCTCGACGACCAGCCGCTGGAGGCGGCGCAACTGGCCCAGCGGCTGGCCGACGCCGCCCGCCGCAACCCCGACACGGAGGTGCAGCTGCGGGCGGACCAGAGCATTCCCTACGGCCGGGTGATGGAAGTGATGGGCGCGGCGCAGAAGGCCGGCCTGAACCGGATCGGCTTCGTCGCGCAGCCGGCGCCGGCCGCGCCGGCGGCGGCGCCCGCTCGCTGAGCGAACCGTAGAATCGCCATCTACGCCGGTGCTCACCTTCCGGCAGCCCTCCTATGCAAGAAAAATACACCCCCTCCGAGGTCGAGCGCGCGGCGCAGGCGGCGTGGACGGCCGCGGACGCCTACCGCGTGACCGAAGACGCCGGCAAGAAGAAGTTCTACGCCTGCTCGATGCTGCCGTATCCCAGCGGCAAGCTGCACATGGGCCACGTGCGCAACTACACCATCAACGACATGCTCACGCGCTACCTGCGCATGAACGGCTACAACGTGCTGATGCCGATGGGGTGGGACGCGTTCGGCCTGCCGGCCGAGAACGCCGCGTTGAAGAACGGCGTGCCGCCGGCCAAGTGGACGTACGACAACATCGCCTACATGAAGAAGCAGATGCAGGCGATGGGACTGGCGATCGACTGGTCGCGCGAGATCGCCACCTGCGACCCGTCGTACTACAAGTGGAACCAGTGGCTGTTCCTCAAGATGCTGGAAAAGGGCATCGCCTACCGCAAGACCCAGGTCGTCAACTGGGACCCGGTCGACCAGACGGTGCTGGCCAACGAGCAGGTGATCGACGGCAAGGGCTGGCGCACCGGCGCCGTGGTGGAAAAGCGCGAGATCCCGGGCTACTACCTCAAGATCACCGACTACGCCGAGGAACTGCTGGAGCACGTGCGCAACCGGCTGCCGGGCTGGCCGGAGCGCGTGAAGCTGATGCAGGAGAACTGGATCGGCAAGAGCGAGGGCGTGCGCTTTGCGTTCACGCACGGCATCCGCGATTTCGACGGTCACCTGATCGGCGACGGCAAGATGTACGTCTTCACGACCCGCGCCGACACCATCATGGGCGTGACCTTCGTGGCGGTGGCGCCCGAGCATCCGCTGGCCGCGCACGCCGCGCGGACCAACGCCAAGCTGGCGGCTTTCATCGACGAGTGCAAGAAGGGCGGCACGACCGAGGCCGAGCTGGCGCTGCGCGAGAAGGAAGGCCAGCCCACGGGGCTGGTGGTGTTCCACCCGCTGACCGGGGAGCCGGTCGACGTGTGGGTCGGCAACTACGTGCTCATGGGCTACGGCGACGGGGCCGTGATGGGCGTGCCGGGCCACGACGAGCGCGATTTCGCCTTCGCGCTGAAGTACAACCTGCCGATCATGCAGGTGGTGCACGTGGACGGCGAGCACTACGACTACAAGCAGTGGCACGACTGGTACGCCGACAAGGAGCACGGCGTCACGATCAACTCGGACATCTTCAGCGGCTTCTCGTACGAGGAGGCGGTGACCGCGGTGGCGCATGCCCTGCAGCAGAAGGGGCTGGGCGAGAAGAAGACCACCTGGCGGCTGCGCGACTGGGGCGTCAGCCGCCAGCGCTACTGGGGCACGCCGATCCCGATCATCCATTGCGACGAACACGGTGCCGTGCCGGTGCCGGAAAAGGACCTGCCGGTCGTGCTGCCGCAGGACTGCGTGCCCGACGGCTCGGGCAATCCGCTGAACAAGCGCGAGGATTTCCTCGCCTGCACGTGCCCGATCTGCGGCAAGGCCGCGCGGCGCGAGACCGACACGATGGACACCTTCGTGGACTCGTCGTGGTACTACATGCGCTACTGCGACCCGAAGAACGAGCGGGCGATGGTCGCCGAGGGCGCGGCGTACTGGATGCCGATGGACCAGTACATCGGCGGCATCGAGCACGCGATCCTGCACCTGCTGTATGCGCGCTTCTGGACCAAGGTGATGCGCGACTTCGGGCTGGTCAAGTTCGACGAGCCGTTCACGAAACTGCTGACCCAGGGCATGGTGCTGAACGAAACCTATTACCGTGAGGATGCGTCCGGCAAAAAGACCTGGTTCAATCCGGCCGACGTGGAACTGACCTTCGACGACAAGGGACGCCCGGTTGCCGCCGTGCTGAAGTCGGACGG
>NZ_DATMHS010000042.1:0-30033 GCF_035554825.1 Ramlibacter sp.
GCGATCGCGACGCCGGTGGCGACGTAGATGCCGGCGACCTTGAAGGCCGCGAAAAACAGGATGATGGGGAAGAAGTCGATCAGCAGTTTCATGGGAGCCCGGATTATTCCCCGTCCTTGGCGGGCTGGAAGTCCAGCGACGCCGAATTCATGCAATAGCGCAGTCCGGACGGCGTCGGGCCGTCCGGAAACACGTGGCCCAGGTGCGCACCGCACTGGGCGCACACGGTCTCGGTGCGCACCATGCCGTGGCTGCGGTCGGTGATTTCCTGGATCGCGCCGGGGACCGCCTGCGAAAAGCTCGGCCAGCCGCAGCCGGCGTCGAACTTGGTGTCCGCATCGAACAGCTTGGCGCCGCAGCACACGCAGTGGTAGCTGCCGTCGGCCCAGACGCGCTCGTACTTGCCGGTGAACGGCCGCTCGGTGGCGGCATGGCGGGTCACTTCGAAGGCGCCCGGCTCGGCGCCCTTGGCGGCGAGCAGTTCGCGCCATTGCGCGTCGGTCTTCTGGATCGGGTAGGTCATGAAGAGCAGCTGATCTCGATCTGCGATGCCCAGTCGGGCGGGAATCCGGCCTTGTCGTCGTGGCCGGGGTGTTCGTCGAATGGCGCCTGCAGCAGCGCCAGCAGGGTTTCGACTTCCGAATGGTCGCCGAGTTTCGCCTGCCGGATCGCCAGCTCGCCCAGGTGGTTGCGCAGCACGTACTTGGGGTTGCTGCGCAGCATGCCTTGCGCCGCCGCCGCGCGTCCGGCCCGGTCCAGCCGTTCGCCATAGCGGCGCAGCCAGGCCTCGAAGTCGTCGCGGCGCAGGAACAGGTCGCGCACCGGCTCGGCGCCGGTGCCCGCCACATGCTGCGACAGGCGCCGCCAGAAGATGGTGTAGTCCACCCGGTCGGCGGCCAGCAACGACAGGATCTGCTCGACCAGTTCGCGGTCGCCGGCTTCGGCCCGTCCCAGCCCGAGCTTGGCGCCGAGACGGCCCTCCAGTTCGCGCGGGAACACGGTCTTGTACGACTCGAGCGCGGCCAGCGCCAGTTCCTGGTCCCCGATCAGCGGCAGCAGCGCCTGGCCCAGGCAGAACAGGTTCCAGTACGCCACGTTCGGCTGCCGGTTGTAGGCATAGCGCCCCTGTTCGTCGCTGTGGTTGCAGATGTGGTTGGGATCGAACGCGTCGAGGAACTGGAACGGGCCGTAGTCGATGGTCAGGCCCAGGATGCTCATGTTGTCGGTGTTCATGACGCCGTGGCAGAAGCCGACGGCCTGCCACTGCGCCACCATGGCGGCGGTGCGCTCGCTGACCTGTTCCAGGAAGGCCGCGTAGGGGTTGCCGGCCAGGCGCTCGCCGTGCCGGCATCCGGGATAGAAGCGGTCGATGACGTAATCGGCCAGCCGGCGCAGGTCGCCCAGCTGGTCGCGGGCGGCGAAATGCTCGAAATGGCCGAAGCGCACGAAACTGGGGGCGGTGCGCGTCACCACGGCGGCCGTCTCGATCTCCTCGCGCCGCACCGGCGCCGGCGAACCGGTGACGCACAGCGCGCGGGTCGTCGGGATGCCCAAGGCCTGCATCGCTTCGGAGCCGAGGAACTCGCGGATGCTCGAACGCAGCACCGCGCGGCCGTCGCCCATGCGCGAATAGGGGGTGCGGCCGCTGCCTTTGAGCTGCAGCTCCTGCGGCCCGGCCGGCGTCTGCAGCTCGCCCAGCAGGATGGCGCGGCCGTCGCCCAGCTGGCCGGCCCAGACGCCGAACTGGTGGCCGCTGTAGACCGACGCCAGCGGCCGGCTGCCTGCCAGCGGCAGGTTGCCGGTGAACGCGGCCACGCCCTGGGGCGAGCCGATCAGGTCGGGCGCCAGTCCCAGCTCGCGCGCCAAGGCCGTATTGCCGCACACCAGGCCGGGGGCGGGCAGGGGTGTCGGCGCCAGTTCGGTGAAGAAGGCCGGCCCGAGCGCCGCGAAACTGTTGTGCCATGGCAGACCGAGGTCCAGGCGGGCGGGGGCTTCGATCGCATCGCTCATGCGGCATTGTCGGCGCTGCGCCATGGTCCCGTGGGATGCGGGGCATTGACAGCCAGCCGTCAGGTCGGGGCTGTCCCGCCAGTGAAATCCCCCGATTGCTTTCGCCGGCACCAACACTACGATCAGGGTTGTTCAAAACACCTAGACCAAGGAGCCGCCGATGCTGGGCTTGATGCAAAGCCAACCCCTGCTGATCTCGTCGCTGATCGACTTCGCCGACCGTCACCACGGCGACACGGAGATCGTCTCGCGCCGGGTGGAGGGGGACATCCACCGCTACACGTGGCGCGACGTGGCGACCCGCTCGCGCCAGGTGGCCCACGCGCTGGACGGCATGAACCTGCTGTTCTCCGACCGGGTGGCGACGCTGGCCTGGAACGGCTACCGCCACCTGGAGCTGTACTTCGGCGTCAGCGGATCGGGCCGCGTGCTGCACACGATCAACCCGCGCCTGCACCCCGACCAGATCGCCTGGATCGCCAACCATGCCGAAGACCAGGTGCTGTGCTTCGACATGAGCTTCCTGCCGATCGTGCAGGCGATCCATGCCCGCTGCCCGACCATCAGGCAGTACGTGGCGCTGTGCGACGCCGACAAGCTGCCGGCGGACACCGGCATTGCGAACCTGGTGAGTTACGAAGCCTGGATCGGCGACCGGCAGCCGCAGTACGAATGGCCGAGCTTCGACGAGAACTCCGCGTCGAGCATGTGCTACACCAGCGGCACCACCGGCAACCCCAAGGCCGCGCTGTACAGCCACCGCTCGACGATCCTGCATGCCTACGCGGCTGCGCTGCCCGACGTGATGTGCCTGTCGGCGCGCGACTCGGTGCTGCCCGTGGTGCCGATGTTCCACGTCAACGCGTGGGGCATCCCGTATTCGGCGGCGCTGGTCGGCGCCAAGCTGGTGTTCCCGGGCCCGGCGATGGACGGCAAGTCGGTGTACGAGCTGATCGAGGCCGAGCAGGTGAACTATTCGGCCGGCGTGCCGACCGTGTGGCAGATGCTGCTGGGGCACATGAAGGCCAACAACCTGCGGTTCTCCAGCCTCAAGCGCACGGTGATCGGCGGCTCGGCCTGCCCGCCGGCCATGATCCACGCCTTCCGCGACGACTACGGCGTGGACGTGCTGCACGCCTGGGGCATGACCGAGATGAGCCCGCTGGGCACCTTGTGCACGCTGAAGAACAAGCACCTGACGATGTCGGCCGACGACCAGATGAAGATCCGCCTGAAGCAGGGACGGGCCATCTACGGCGTCGACCTGAAGATCGTGGGCGACGACGGCCAGGAGTTGCCGTGGGACGGCAAGACCTTCGGCGACCTGTACGTGAAGGGGCCGTGGACGGTCCGCGAGTACTTCAAGGGCGAGGGCGGCGACCCGCTGGTGGACGGCTGGTTTCCCACCGGCGACGTGGCGACCATCGACCCCGACGGCTACATGCAGATCACCGACCGCAGCAAGGACGTGATCAAGTCCGGCGGCGAGTGGATCAGTTCCATCGACGTGGAGAACATCGCGGTCGCGCACCCGGCCGTCGCGATGGCGGCCTGCGTCGGCATGAAGCATCCGAAGTGGGACGAGCGGCCGATCGTCGCCGTGGTGAAGAAGCCGGGCGCCGAGGTCACGCGCGAGGAACTCCTGAAGTTCTACGAAGGCAAGATCGCCAAGTGGCAGATCCCGGACGACGTGGTGTTCGTCGACGCGATCCCGCTCGGGGCCACCGGCAAGATGCTCAAGACGCGGCTGCGCGAGATGCTCAAGGACTATCGCCTGCCCACCGCGTGAGGCGGCGCGCGGCCCTCAGGATTGCAGTGCAGAACGGGCCGCGCGCGCGAGTCGCGCTGGTGCCTGTTTCTAGGGCAATCCCTGAGCGTTGCCGCGTGCAAAACTTGTACGCTGAACAGAGTTCATCCAACCGGAGACGTACATGAAATTCGCCCTGACTTCCGCCGCCATCGGCGCCTTGCTGCTTTGCGCCGGCCCGCTTTACGCGCAAGCGCCGGCCAAGGCGGCCGCGCCGGCGGCCAAGGCCGCGGCGCCGGCCGCTGCCGGTGCGCTGGCGGGGCAGACGGTGCGCATCGCGTTCATGGACCCGCTGTCGGGTCCGTTCGCGAACGTCGGCCAGAACCAGCTGAAAAGCTGGCAGTACGTCGCCGAGCGCATGTCGGGCGGCAAGAACCCCGCCGGCGTGAAGTTCGAGGTGGTCGGCTTCGACAACAAGGGCTCGCCGCAGGAAAGCCTGAACACCGTCAAGGCGGCGATCGACCAGGGCTTCCGCTACATCACCCAGGGCAACGGCTCGGGCGCGGCCACCGCCATCATGGACGCGGTGTCCAAGCACAACGCGCGCAATCCCGGCAAGGAACTGGTCTACCTGAACTACGCCGCGGTCGATCCTTCGCTCACCAACGAGAAGTGCGACTACTGGCACTTCCGGCTGGACGCCGACACCTCCATGAAGATGGAGGCGCTGACGACGTTCATGAAGGACCAGCCAAAGGTCAAGAAGGTCTTCCTGATCAACCAGAACTACTCGCATGGCCACCAGGTCGCGAGCTACTTCAAGGAAGGCATCAAGCGCAAGCGCCCGGACGTGCAGATCGTCGGCGAAGACCTGCACCCGATCGGCCAGGTCAAGGACTTCTCTCCCTACGTCGCCAAGATCAAGCAGTCCGGCGCCGACACCATCGTCACCGGCAACTGGGGCACCGACCTGACGCTGCTGGTGAAGGCGCTCAACGACGCCGGCCTCAAGCTGCCGATGTACACCTACTACGCCACCGTCACCGGCACGCCGACGGCGCTGGCGCAGGGCGGCGACAGCGAGGTCTACGTGGTGGCCTACGGCCATGCCAACCATCCGGGCGAGCTGGGCCAGATCGGCCAGGAGTTCTTCAAGAAGTTCGACGACGACTACTACACCTACGCCACGCTCAACGGCATCAACCTGCTGGCCAACGCGATGGCCAAGGCGGGCTCGACCGACCCGGTGAAGGTCGCCAAGGCGATGGAAGGCCTGACCTTCAAGAGCTTCGCCGGCGACGTGCAGATGCGCGCCTCCGACCACCAGCTGCAGCAGACCATGTTCATCACCAAGTGGCAGAAGGCCAAGAAGGGCGAATACAGCGTCGAGAAGACCGGCTACACCTTCGTGCCGATCAAGCAGATGGATGCCTACGTGTCCAGCACGCCCACCAGCTGCCAGATGAAGCGCCCAGGCTGACACCCGCGCGCAGCGCCGAAACGCCGGGTCAGCCTCGCCGCCAGCCCGGCGTTTTCATATGCGCGGCCGCCGCCGGCCGGTCGGCTGCCGGCAGCACCAACGGATCCCCCATGGAGTTTTTCACCATCTCGCTGCTGAACGGCCTGAGCTACGGGCTGCTGCTGTTCATGCTCAGTTCCGGCCTGACGCTGATCTTCAGCATGATGGGCGTGCTCAATTTCGCGCACGCCAGCTTCTACATGCTGGGCGCCTACTTCGCCTATGCCACCAGCCAGCTGGTGGGCTACTGGCCCGCGCTGCTGGTCGCGCCGCTGCTGGTGGCCGGGCTCGGCGCCATCTTCGAGCGCTACTGCCTGCGCCGCGTGCACAAGTTCGGCCACGTCGCCGAACTGCTGATCACGTTCGGCCTGTCGTTCATCATCCTGGAGGTGGTGCAGCTGATCTGGGGCACCAGCTCGGTCGACTACCGGGTGCCGCCGTCGCTGAGCGGCCCGCTGTTCACGCTGTACGGCACCCAGTTCCCGGCCTACCGCGGCTTCATGATGCTGGTGGCGGTGCTGATGCTGATCGCCATCTGGCTGCTGCTGACGCGCACGCGGATCGGGCTCGTGATCCAGGCGGCGCTGACCCACCCCGAAACCGTGGAGGTGCTCGGGCACAACGTGCCCCGGGTCTTCATGCTGGTATTCGGCGGCGGCGCGGCGCTGGCCGGGCTGGCCGGCGTCATCGGCGGCAACGCCTTCGTCACGGAACCGGGGATGGCGGCGACGGTGGGATCGGTGATCTTCGTGGTGGTGGTGGTCGGCGGGATGGGCTCGCTGTCGGGCGCCTTCGTCGCTTCGCTGCTGATCGGGGTGATCCAGACCTTCGCCGTGGGCATCGACAGCTCGATCCAGGGCGCGGCGGCCTCGGCCGGGCTCACCATCTCGCCCCAGACCTTCGGTTACGCGCTGTGGAAGCTGAAGATCAGCCAGATCGCGCCGATCCTGCCGTACATGTTCCTGGTGCTGATCCTGATCTTCCGGCCCAAGGGCCTGCTCGGAACGCGGGAGGGCTGACATGAGCGCCGTCGTCAACGAAACAGGCGGCATCGAGTCGCCCCCGGCTGCCCGCAGCGCCCCGACCGGCTACTACCAGTTCAAGCCGTACAACGTCGGGCGCTGGATCATCTGGACGCTGTTCGCGCTGCTGCTGGTCGTGGCGCCGATGGTGTTCACCAGCAGCCTGTCGCACACGATGCTCAGCCAGATGGGGATCGCGATCATCGTCTGCCTGTCCTACAACATGCTGCTGGGACAGGGCGGCATGCTCAGTTTCGGCCACGCGGTCTATTCCGGCCTGGGCTCGTTCCTGGCCATCCACACGCTGAACCTGGTGAGCAAGGGCGCCCTGCCGCTGCCGGTGAGCCTGATCCCGATCGTGGGCGGCCTGTCCGGTGCGTTCTTCGCCGTCCTGCTCGGCTGGGTGACCACCAAGAAGGCCGCGACCACCTTCGCCATGATCACGCTGGGCATCGGCGAGCTGGTGTGGGCGATGTCGCTGATGTTCCCCGAATTCTTCGGCGGCGAAGGCGGGGTCTCGGGCAACCGCGTCACCGGCGCCAAGGCCGGCGGCCTGGCCAATGCGCTGGGCATCACCTTCGGCCCGCAGATCGAGCTGTATTACCTGATCGCGATCTACACCTTCGTCTGCACGGCGCTGATGTTCGCGTTCACGCGCACCCCGCTCGGACGCATGCTCAACGCCGTGCGCGACAACCCCGAGCGGGTGGAGTTCGTCGGCTACGACACCCAGATGGTGCGCTACATCGCCTTCATCATCGCGGCGTTCTTCGCCGGCATTTCGGGGGGGCTGGCCGCGCTCAACTTCGAGATCGTCACCTCCGAGGTGGTGAGCGGCCCGCGCTCGGGCGCCTACCTGCTGTTCACGTTCCTCGGCGGCGCGACCTTCTTCTTCGGCCCGATCATCGGCGCCGTGCTGATGGTGATTGCCTTCGTGCTGCTGTCGGAACTGACCAAGGCCTGGCTGCTGTACATGGGCCTGGTGTTCCTGTTCATGGTGATGTATGCGCCCGGCGGCATCGCCAGCCTGATCATGATGAACCTGCGGGTGGCCGCCTTCGGCCGGCTGCGCGAACTGTGGGTCAGCTACCTGGCGCTGGCGTTCACGGCGCTGGTGGTGCTGATCGGCGCCGCCGCCATGATCGAGATGGTCTACCACCTGAAGCTCAACGCGGCGCTGGGGCCGCAGCTGCGCTTCCTGGGCATGACGCTCGACGCGCACGGGATCAACAGCTGGTTCGGCGCGGCCTTCGTGATGGTCACGGGCCTGGGCCTGTTCGAGATCGCCCGGCGGCAGTTCGCCCGCCACTGGAGCGAGATCCAGGAGTTCATCGAGAAGGAAACCAAGCGCAGGGAGGCGCTATGAGCGCCGTCGCACCGGGCCTGCCGCCCGCGGACCTCGCGCTGGCAGCCGCCGGCCCCGTGCTTCAGAGCGGCGCGGCGCCGGCCTGCGCCCTCGAGCTGCGGGACCTGCGCAAGAGCTTCGGCAAGACCGAGATCATCCGCGGCGCCAGCCTCGCCGTGAACGCCGGCGAGCGGGTGGCCGTGATCGGTCCCAACGGCGCCGGCAAGTCGACCCTGTTCAACCTCATCAGCGGCCGCTTTGCGCCCTCCAGCGGCCAGGTGCTGCTCAACGGGCACCGCATCGACGGCAAGCGGCCGTTCGAGATCAACCGGCTCGGGCTGTCGCGCAGCTTCCAGATCACGAACATCTTCCCGAAGCTGAGCGTCTTCGAGAACCTGCGCTGCGGCGTGCTCTGGAGCCTGGGGTACCGATACACCTTCCTCAAGTTCCTGGCCGACCTCGACGATGCGAACGAGCGCGCCGAGGAACTGATGACGATGATCAAGCTCGACAAGAAGCGCGACGTGCTGGCGATGAACCTGACCTATGCCGAACAGCGGGCGCTGGAAATCGGCATCACCATCGGCGGCGGCGCCAACGTGATCCTGCTGGACGAGCCGACGGCGGGCATGAGCAAGAGCGAGACCAGGCGCTTCATCGATCTGATCAAGGAGGTGACGGTGGGCAAGACCCTGCTCACCGTCGAGCACGACATGGGCGTGGTGTTCGGCCTGGCCGACAAGATCGCCGTGGTGGTCTACGGCGAGGTGATCGCCTTCGACCGGCCGGAGGCGGTTCGGTCCAACCAGCGCGTGCAGGAGGCCTATCTCGGCTCGCACGTCGCCGACGCGCAGGCGGGGCGGTCATGAGCACCATGCTGAGAGTCGAGAACCTGCACGCCTTCTACGGCAAGAGCCATGTGCTGCACGGCGTGCATTTCGAGGTCGCCGAGGGCGAGATCGTCGCACTGCTGGGCCGCAACGGCTCGGGCCGCTCCACCACCGCCAAGGCGATCATGGGCATGGTCGAATGCACCGGCACGGTGGACTGGAAAGGCCGCCACACGGTCGGCATGAAGCCGTACGAGATCGCCCACCTGGGCCTGGGCTACGTGCCCGAGAACCGCGACATCTTTCCCAAGCTGACGGTCCACCAGAACCTCATGCTCGGGCAGAAGAGCGCGCGCCGGCAGGGGCGCTGGGGCTTCGACGACATGTACGACATGTTTCCCCGGTTGAAGGAGCGCCAGCACACCGATGCCGGGGTGCTGTCGGGCGGCGAGCAGCAGATGCTGACGCTGTGCCGCACGCTGATGGGCGACCCCGACCTGATCATCATCGATGAGCCGACCGAGGGGCTGGCGCCCAAGATCGTGGAACTGGTGGCCGAATACCTGCAGCGGCTCAAGCAGCGCGGCATCTCGGTGCTGCTGATCGAGCAGAAGCTGACCATCGCCATGGCGATTTCCGACCGCACGCTGGTGATGGGCCACGGCAGCATCGTGTTCGAGGGCACGCCGCAGACGCTGCGCGCCGACGCCTACATCCGCAAGGAGTGGCTGGAGGTCTAGCCGCCGGCCGGTCCGCGGGCCCGCCGCGCGGCCGCCGCCGCCGGGATGTCCCAGGTGAGACTGCACCCCTGTGCGGCGCGGTGCTGCCCCCCTAGAATCGTTCGCGAACGCTCGTTCATTTTCTTTTTTCCAAGGAAGACGTCATGACGGCTGAATACAAGGTCCACGGCGACGTGGCCGTGATCACGATCAACAATCCGCCCGTGAACGGGCTCGGCCATGCCACTCGCGTCGGGATCACCAACGGCCTGGAGCAGGCGCGCGCCGACGCCTCGGTCAAGGCGATCGTGATCACCGGGGCCGGCCGGGCGTTCTCGGGCGGCGCCGACATCGCCGAGTTCGGCAAGCCGGCGGCGCTGGCCGAACCCAACCTGCACTCCGTGATCCTCGCCGTCGAGGCGTCGGAAAAGCCGGTGATCGCCGCCGTGCATTCCGTCGCGATGGGCGGCGGCCTGGAGCTGGCACTCGGCTGCAACTACCGCATCGCCGCGCCGGGCGCGAACATCGCGCTGCCGGAAGTCAAGCTGGGCATCCTGCCCGGCGCCGGCGGCACCCAGCGCCTGCCGCGCGTGCTGGGCGTGGAGACCGCCCTCAACATGATCGTGAGCGGCGAGCCGGTCAAGAGCGAGCTGCTGGCGCAGCTGCCGGGCCAGAAGCTGTTCGACAAGATGGCCGCCTCGCCCGAGTCGCTGCTGGATGAGGCGATCGCCTTCGCCCGCTCGGTGGCCGACACGCGGCCGCTGCCGCTGGTGCGCCACCTGCCGTGCAAGCACCCCCTGGGCGACGCCTACTTCCAGTTCGCCCGCAACATGGTCAAGGGCATGGCCAAGAACCTGCCGGCGCCGGCCAGGTGCGTCGACGCCGTGGAAGCGGCCACGCAGAAGAAGTTCGACGACGGGCTGGCCGCCGAGCGCGAAATCTTCGTCGGCCTGATGATGACGCCGGAAAGCCGCGCCCTGCGCCACATCTTCTTCGCCGAGCGCGCCGCTTCGAAGATCCCCGACGTGCCGGCCGACACGCCGCAGCGCGAGATCAAGTCGGTGGCCGTGATCGGCGCCGGCACCATGGGCGGCGGCATCTCGATGAACTTCCTGAACGCCGGCATCCCCGTGACCATCCTCGAGATGAAGCAGGAGGCGCTGGACCGCGGCGTCGCCACCATCCGCAAGAACTACGAGGCGCAGGTCAAGAAGGGCAAGCTCAAGGCCGACAAGTACGAGCAGCGCATGGGGCTGCTCACGACCACCCTGAACTACGACGACCTGAAGAACGCCGACCTGGTGATCGAGGCCGTGTTCGAGGAGATGGGCGTCAAGCAGAAGGTGTTCGAGCAGCTCGACAACACGATGAAGGCGGGCGCGATCCTGGCGTCCAACACCTCCACCCTGGACGTGAACAGGATCGCCTCGTTCACCAAGCGGCCCCAGGACGTGGTCGGCCTGCACTTCTTCAGCCCGGCCAACGTGATGAAGCTGCTGGAGGTGATCCGCGGCGCCAAGACCGGCAAGGACGTGCTGGCCACCGTCATGGCATTGGCCAAGAAGATCAAGAAGACCGCCGTGGTCTCCGGCGTGTGCGACGGCTTCATCGGCAACCGCATGATCGAGCAGTACAGCCGGCAGGCGGGATTCCTGCTGGACGAAGGCGCGCTGCCCCAGCAGGTGGACCGCGCGATCGAGCGCTTCGGTTTCGCGATGGGGCCGTTCCGCATGGGCGACCTGGCCGGCAACGACATCGGCTGGGCGATCCGCAAGCGCCGCGCCGTCGAGCATCCGGACATGAAGTACAGCCGCACCGCCGACAAGCTGTGCGAACTGGGCCGCTTCGGCCAGAAGACCGGCGCCGGCTGGTACGACTACCAGGCCGGCAAGCGTGACGCGATTCCCTCGGAACTCGTGAACAAGATGATCGAGGACCACCGCAAGGAGCTGGGCATCACGCCGCGCAAGATCTCCGACGAGGAGATCGTGCAGCGGCTGGTGTTCTCGCTGGTGAACGAGGGCGCGCGCATTCTCGAGGACGGCATCGCGTCCAAGGCCAGTGACATCGACATGGTCTACCTGACCGGCTACGGCTTCCCGATCCACCGCGGCGGCCCCATGCTCTACGCCGACCAGGTGGGCCTGTTCAACGTGGTGCAGGCGATGATGCGCTTCCAGCGCAACCCGCGCGACGACCAGCAGTTCTGGCAACCGGCGCCGCTGCTGGCGAAGCTGGCGGCCGAAGGCAAGACCTTCAACCAGACGACCTGAGCGGCGCGTGGTCAAGCGGGCGTTGTGGATGGTGCTCGGCGTGCTGCTGCTCCTGGCAGCCGCCGTGGCGGTCAACACGCTGCGCCAGGGCTCGCGTCAGCTGCAGGTGCCGCCGGCGCCGTCCATCGCCGTCGACGAGGCGGCCGCGGCCGACCGGCTGGCCGGCGCCATCCGCTTCCGGACCGTCTCCAGCCTCGAGCAGCCGCAGCTCAACGCCGACCAGTTCCGCGGCCTGCATGCCTATCTGCAGCAGCGCTATCCCAGGGTCCACGCGACGCTGAAGCGGGAGGTGGTCGGCGAGCTGGGGCTGCTCTACACCTGGCCCGGCAGCGACGCCAACACCAGGCCGATCGCGCTGATCGCGCACCACGACGTGGTGCCCGTCGCCCCCGGCACCGAAGCGGCGTGGACGGTGCCTGCGTTCGACGGCGCCGTCAAGGACGGCTACGTCTGGGGTCGCGGTGCCTGGGACGACAAGGGCAACCTGATCGCGCAGCTGGAGGCGATCGAGATGCTGCTGGCCGCCGGCTTCCAGCCGCGCCAGACCGTGTTCCTGGTCTCCGGGGCGGACGAGGAGGTGGGGGGAGCGCGCGGCGCCGCCGCGATCGCCCGGCTGCTGCGGGAGCGGCGGGTGCATCTGGACTTCGTGCTCGACGAGGGGCTGGTGATCACCCAGGGCGTGATCCCCGGCGTCGCGGCGCCGACGGCGCTGGTCGGCGTCGCCGAGAAAGGCTATGTCTCGGTGCAGCTCAAGGCCGCCGCGGCGCCTGGCCACTCCTCGATGCCGCCGCCGCCCGGGACCAGCGCCATCGCCCGGCTCGGCGCCGCCCTGCAGCGCCTGGAGCAGGAGCAGTTCCCGGCGGCGCTGCAGGGCGTCGGCCGCGAGATGTTCGAGACGCTCGCGCCCGAGATGGGCGGCCTGCAGCGGGTGGTGCTGTCCAACCTGTGGCTGTTCGGCCCGCTGGCACAACGGCAGCTGGAACAGGGGGCGGGCACCAACGCGATGCTGCGCACCACCACGGCGCTCACCATCGTGCACGCGGGCAACAAGGAAAACGTGATTCCCGGCGTGGCCGAGGCGACCGTGAATTTCCGGATCCTGCCGGGCGAAACGCGCGAGACGGTGCTGCGCCGCGTGCGCGCGGTGGTCGGGGACGGCATCGAGCTCAAGGAGCTGGCCGGCGGCGCCGACCCGTCCCCGGTCACCTCGACCGGGTCGCCTTCGTACCGGCTGATCCAGCGCACGCTGCGCGAGCTGTTCCCCGGCACCATCGTCACGCCGGCCTTGTACATCGCCGGGTCGGACTCCCAGCACTTCATCGGCCTGACCGACGCCATCTACCGCTTCTCGCCGGTGCGGGCGAACGCCGCCGACCTGCCGCGGCTGCACGGCACCAACGAGCGCCTCGCCACCGCCAACCTGGCGGACCTGGTTCGCTTCTACCATCAGCTCCTGCGCGAGGCCTCCGCCGCGCCGGCCACGAACTCCGTATCTCCGTAGAAAGGTTCACGCCATGACCAACGCACTCATCGTCTCCACCGCCCGCACCCCGCTCGCCAAGAGCTGGAAGGGCGCCTTCAACATGACGCACGGCGCGACCCTGGGCGGCCACGTGGTCAAGCACGCGCTGCAGCGCGCCGGCGTCGAGCCCGCGCAGGTCGAGGACGTGATCATGGGCTGCGCCAACCCGGAAGGCGCGACCGGCATGAACATCGCGCGCCAGATCGCGTTGCGCGCGGGGCTGCCGGTCAGCGTCTCGGGCATGACGGTGAACCGCTTCTGCTCGTCGGGCCTGCAGACGATCGCGCTGGCGTCGCAGCGGGTGATCGCCGGCGAGGCCGACGTCTTCGTGGCCGGCGGCGTGGAAAGCATCTCGTGCGTGCAGCAGGAGATGAACATGCACATGCTGCGCGACCCGGCGCTGCTGGAAATCAAGCCCGAGATCTACTGGACCATGCTGCAGACCGCCGAACAGGTGGCCAAGCGCTACAACATCGGCCGCGACGCGATGGACGAATACGGCGCGGCCAGCCAGCAGAAGGCCTGCGCCGCGCAGGCGGCCGGCAAGTTCGACGACGAGATCGCGCCGATCACGGTCCAGGCGGGCGTCGCCGACCCGGTCATGGGGCTGCGCACCAAGGAAGTCACCGTCAGCCGCGACGAAGGCACGCGCGAGGGCACCACCAAGGAAGGCATCGCCGGGATCAAGCCGGCGCTGCCGGGCGGCACCATCGCCGCCGGCAACGCCAGCCAGTTCTCGGACGGCGCCGGCGCCTGCGTGGTGGTGAGCGAGCAGTACGCCAGCCGCCACAACATGAAGCCGCTGGGCCGCTTCCTCGGCTTCGCGGTGGCCGGCTGCGAGCCGGACGAGATGGGCATCGGCCCGGTGTTCGCCGTGCCCAAGGTGCTCAAGCAGCTGGGCCTGTCGGTGCAGGACATCGACCTGTGGGAACTGAACGAGGCCTTCGCCGTGCAGGTGATCTACTGCCGCGACAAGCTGGGCATCCCGGCCGACAAGCTGAACGTCAACGGCGGCGCGATCGCCGTCGGGCACCCCTATGGCGTGTCCGGCCAGCGGCTGACGGGCCATGCGCTGATCGAGGGCAGGCGCCGCGGCGCCAAGCGCGTGCTGGTCACCATGTGCATCGGCGGCGGCATGGGGGCGGCGGGGGTGTTCGAGGTGCTCTAAGGCACAACCCAGCAGCCGAACGCAGAGGGCGCGGAGGGTACGCAAAGGACGCGGAGGACCGAAAGAACGGAGGATTCTGAACCGATTCTTCTTGCTCTCTCTTCTGCGTTTTCTGCGTACCTTTGCGCCCTCTGCGTTCGGCTGCTGGGTTTTCTTCAATGACATACCGTCCCACCCTCGAATTCCTCCTCTATGACTGGCTGCACGCGCAGCAGCTGACCGAGCGCCCGCGCTTTGCCGACCACTCGCGCGAGACCTTCGACGCGGTCCTCGACACCTGCGAACGCATCGCCCGCGAGAAGTTCGCGCCGTTCAACCGCACGGTCGACGTCGAGGAGCCTCGCTTCGACGGCGAGCGGGTGATCCTGCCGCAGGTGACCAAGGACGCCTACGACGCCTACGCCGCGTCGGGCATGCTCAGCGCCGCGCAGGACTACGCGATCGGCGGCATGCAGCTGCCGTACACGCTGGAAGCCGCGGCAAGCAGCTTCTTCGCGCTGGCGTCGGTCAGCATCAGCTCGCACATGCTCACGGTCGGCAACGCCAACCTGCTGCTGGTGCACGGTACCGAGATGCAGCAGCGGGTCTTCGCCCGCAACGAGTTCTCCGGCCGCTGGGCGGGGACAATGGCGCTGTCCGAACCGCAGGCCGGCTCTTCGCTGTCCGACGTCGCGACCCGCGCGCTGCCCGACGGCGACGATTTCGAATCCGACCCGCTCGGGCCGCGTTACCGCCTCACCGGCAACAAGATGTGGATCTCCTCCGGCGAGCACGAGCTGACCGAGAACATCGTCCACCTCGTGCTGGCGAAGATCCCCGGGCCGGACGGCAAGCTGATCGCGGGCACCAAAGGCATCTCGCTCTTCGTCGTGCCGAAGCAGCTGGTGGACACGGACGGCCGGCTCACCGGGGAGCGCAACGACGTCGCGCTGGCCGGCCTGAACCACAAGCTCGGCTGGCGCGGCACCACCAACACCCTGCTCAATTTCGGCGAAGGGAGCTTTCCGGTCCGGGGCCGGGCCGGGGCCATCGGCTACCTGGTGGGTCGGCCGCACGAAGGCCTGCGCTGCATGTTCCACATGATGAACGAGGCGCGCATCGGCGTCGGCACGGCGGCCGTGATGCTGGGGCTGGCCGGTTACTACGCCTCGCTCGAGTACGCCAGGAATCGCCCGCAGGGGCGGCTGCCATCCGGCCCCAAAGCGGCCGGCGGCGGCGCGGTGGGCAAGGACCCGGCGCAGCCGCAGGTGCCCATCATCGAGCATGCCGACGTCAAGCGGATGCTGCTGGCGCAGAAGTCGCTGTGCGAGGGCGGACTGGCGCTGGAGCTGTACTGCGCGCGCCTGGTCGACGAACAGCGCACCGGCGAACCGCAGGCCGCCGACGAAGCGCGCCTGTTGCTGGAAGTGCTCACGCCCATCGCCAAGAGCTGGCCGAGCGAATGCTGCCTGGAAGCCAATTCGCTGGCGATCCAGGTCCATGGCGGCTACGGCTACACGCGCGACTTTCCGGTGGAGCAGTACTGGCGCGACAACCGCCTGAACATGATCCACGAAGGCACCCACGGCATCCAGGCCGCCGACCTGCTGGGCCGCAAGGTGCTGATGGAAGGCGGCCGGGGCTTGGGCCTGCTCGCGCACCGCATCGGCGCCACCAGCGCGCGCGCGCGGCAGCACCCCGAACTGGCCGAGCATGGACAGGCGCTCGCCGCGGCGCTGCGGCAACTGCAGCAGGCCACCCAGGCGGCCTGGGCCACCGGCGATCCGGCGCAAGCCCTGGCCAATGCCGTACCCTACATGCAGGCCTTCGGCCATGTGGTCGTCGCCTGGCTGTGGCTGGACGTGGCGCTCGCCGCCGTCGCGGGGCGGGACGGGGCAGCGGCCGGGCGCGTGCAGGCGGCGCGCTACTTCTACCGCTACGAACTGCCGAAGATCGGCGCCTGGCTGCAGGTGGTCGCCAGCCGCGACCAGACCTGCGCCGAGATGCCGCAGGACGCGTTCTGATGGCGTCGGCGCGAACCCTCGCCTGGGTCGAGCGGCTGGCCTGGATCCTGCTCTACCTGGGACTCTTCACCCTGGTGCTGGGCATCGCTTCGCTCGGTCACCATGCCGGCGCTGCCTGGTCGCTGATCGTCGCCGGCGGCCTGCTCGCCGTCGGCGGCGCCGCGCTGATCTGGCTGCGCTCGCGGCTGCGGCTGGACCAGTGAGGGCGTGGATATCGCTGCGGCGACAAGCGCGCCGCGGCGCGAACGGCACAATCGCCGGCAACGACCAGGAGGCATCATGACCCGTACCGTTTCCCAGCTGTTCGACCTGAAAGGCCGCACCGCGCTCGTCACCGGCGGCTCGCGCGGGCTGGGCCTGCAGATGGCGCATGCGCTCGGCGAGGCCGGCGCCCGCATCATGCTGACCTCGCGCAAGGCCGGCGATCTCGAGGAGGCGGCCGCGCAGCTGCAGGCGGCCGGCATCGACGCCCGCTGGATCTCCGCGGACTGCGGCAAGGAAGAGGACATCCGGCGGCTGGCCGACGAAACCCTGCAGCGCATGGGCGACGTCGACATCCTGGTGAACAACGCCGGCGCGGCCTGGGGCGCGCCGGCCGAGGACCACCCGGTGGAGGCCTGGGACAAGCTGATGAACCTGAACGTGCGCGGCTATTTCATCCTGTCGCAGCACATCGGCAAGCGCAGCATGATCCCGCGCCAGTACGGCCGCATCATCAACATCGCGTCGATCGCCGGCCTCGGCGGCAACCCGCCGCAGCTCAAGACCCTGGCCTACAACACCTCCAAGGGGGCCGTGATCAATTTCACCCGGGCGCTGGGCTGCGAATGGGGCCGCTACAACATCACCGTCAACGCCATCTGCCCCGGCTTCTTCCCCAGCAAGATGACCAAGGCGACGCTGGAACAGCTGGGCGAGGCGCAGCTGGCAGCGCACGCGCCGCTGCACCGGCTGGGCGACGACGAGGACCTCAAGGGCCTCACGGTGCTGTTCGCCTCGGACGCGGGCAAGCACATCACGGGGCAGTGGCTCGCCGTCGATGGCGGGGTGAGCGTCATCACCGGCGGCTGAGCCGCGGCGGCGCGCCCGTCGCGCCCGCGGCACACTGCCGCATCCAGCAGCAACCAAGGAGCAGTATGCAGTTCGGCGTCGAGATCCCTTTCGTGCAGCACTTGGGCTTCGAGCTCGTGGTGTTCGAGGGCGGCCATTCGGAGCTTCGCTACGCCGCCAGGCCCGAGCACCAAAATTCCTTCGCCGTGGTCCACGGCGGCGCGCTGATGACCCTGCTGGACGTCACCATGGCGACGGCGGCGCGCAGCATCCAGCAGGACATGGGCGTGGTCACGATCGAGATGAAGACCTCGTTCATGCAGCCGGCGCGCGGCGTGCTCAGCGGCAAGGGGCGGCTGATCCATCGCACCGCGAGCATGGCCTTCACCGAAGCCACGGTCTACGATGCCGAAGGGCGCGCCTGCGCCCACAGCACCGGCACCTTCAAATACGTCAGGCGGCTGCCGACCGGGCCCGCCAGCGCCAACGGATTGAACGTCATTTCGACGGACTGACAGGGAGAACACCATGCCCACCAACCGCCAGTTTCTGCTCGACAGCCGACCGCAGGGCGCAGCGAGCGCGGCCAATTTCAAACTCGTGACGGGCGAGACGCCGCCGCTGCAGGAAGGGCAGGTGCTGGTGCGGCACCACTACCTCAGCCTCGACCCCTACATGCGCGGCCGCATGGACGACGCCAAGAACTATGCGGCGCCGCAGCCGCTGGGCCAGGTGATGCAGGGCGGCACCGTGGGCGAGGTCGTCGAGAGCCGCTCGCCCAGGTTCCAGGCCGGCGACAAGGTGCTGGGGCAGGGCGGCTGGCAGGAATACAGCGTCGTCGACGCCGAGCAGAAGGGCGCGCTGCGCAAGGTGGACACCAGCCAGGTGCCGCTCTCGTACTACCTGGGCGCGGTCGGCATGCCAGGGGTCACCGCCTGGTACGGGCTGGAGAAGATCATCCGGCCGCAGGCGGGCAAGACGGTGGTGGTCAGCGCCGCCGCCGGCGCCGTGGGCAGCGCGTTCGGGGCGCTGGCGAAGGCCCGCGGCTGCCGGGCGGTGGGCATCGCGGGCGGTCCCGACAAATGCCGGTATGTCGTCGACGACCTCGGCTTCGACGCCTGCCTCGACTACAAGCAGCACCCGGACGCCGGGTCGCTGTCGAAAGCGCTCAAGCAGGCCTGCCCCGACGGTGTCGACGGCTATTTCGAGAACGTCGGCGGCATGGTGATGGACGCCGTGATGCTGCGCATGAACCCGTTCGGGCGCATCGCGGTGTGCGGCATGATCGCCGGCTACGACGGCCGGCCGGTGCCCATGACCTATCCCCAGCTGATCCTGCGCAGCCGCCTGACCGTGGAAGGCTTCATCGTCGGCGAGCACATGGAAGTGTGGCCGCAGGCGCTGCAGGAGCTGGCCGACCTGGTGGCCGCCGGCAAGCTGCGGCCGCGCGAATCGATCGCCCAGGGCATCGAGTCGGCCCCGGAGGCCTTCCTGGGGCTGCTCCACGGCCGCAATTTCGGCAAGCAGCTGGTCAAGCTAGTCTGAGCCCGGCGGTCCCGCCCGGATCCGCCGGTGCCACACTATCGCCTGCTGCGCCCGCATCGGCTCCTGGCCGCCGCGGCGCGCCAGACCGCCGCAGTGCGCGATGCCGGCGGCCTGGCAGCTCGTGTTCGCGCCAAGGAGCTCTCATGTCCGCGCTGACGCATGAAGTCTTCAACCAGCCGCAACCGCTGGTTGACTACAACCTGTTCGAGGGCCACCGCGCGCTGCAGGCGGCGCTGAAGCTCAACGCGCCGCAGCTCGACACCGCTGAGTTGTCGTCGCTCGGCGCGCTGCTGGGCAGCCGGGCGATGCAGACCCACGCCCGGCTGGCCAACGTGCACACGCCGCAATTGCGCAGCCATGACCGCTACGGCCACCGCATCGACGAGGTGGAATTCCATCCGAGCTACCACGTCCTGATGGCGGCGGCGACCAAGGCCGGCCTCCACGGCACCCCCTGGACGCAGCGCGGTCCGTCGCCCCATGTGCTGCGCGCCGCCGGCTTCATGCTGTTCACGGAACTGGAGCCGTCGATCCTGTGCCCGATCTCGATGACCTATGCGGTCACGCCGGCGCTGCGCCGCAACGAGGCCGTGTATGCCGACTGGGGGCCGGGGCTGGCCAGCCGCGGCTACGACCCGGTGCTCAAGCCCTGGCGCGACAAGAGCTCGTTCACGATGGGCATGGGCATGACCGAGAAGCAAGGCGGCTCGGACGTGCGGGCCAACACCAGCGACGCGGTGCCGGACGGCGAGGACAACTGGGGCCCGCGCTTTCGCATCACCGGCCACAAATGGTTCCTCTCGGCGCCCATGTGCGACGCCTTCCTGGTGCTGGCGCGGGCGCCGGGCAACCAGCTCAGCTGCTTCTTCGTGCCGCGCATGCTGCCCGACGGCGAGCGCAACGCGATGCACATCCTGCGGCTGAAGGACAAGCTGGGCAACAAGGCCAATGCCAGCTCGGAGGTGGAGTTCCACGGCGCCATCGGCTGGCTGGTCGGCGAACCGGGGCGCGGCGTGCCGCAGATCCTGGAGATGGGGACCATGACGCGGATGGACTGCGGCCTGGGCACCAGCGGCCTCATGCGCCAGGCGCTGTCGATCGCGCTGGACCACACGGCCCAGCGCGAGGCCTTCGGCCGGCGGCTGATCGAGCAGCCGGCAATGCGCAACGTGCTGGCCGACCTGGCCCTGGAGAGCGAAGCGGCCACCGCGCTCGCGCTGCGGGTGGCCCGCGCCTTCGACCGCCAGTCCGACGACTTCGAAAGGGTGATCGCCCGGGTGCTGACGCCGATCGCCAAGTTCTGGATCTGCAAGCGCGGCAGCCACTTCGGCCAGGAAGCGATGGAATGCCTGGGCGGCAACGGCTATGTCGAGGAGAACGGCGAGGGCATCATGGCCCGGATCTACCGCGAGCTGCCGGTGAACTCGATCTGGGAGGGCGCCGGCAACATCATGGCGCTGGACCTGCTGCGCGCCACGCGCAAGGCGGATGCCGGCGCGGCGCTGGCGCAGGAACTGGCGCCGGCCAGGGGCGCCCATCCGGCGCTCGACCGCGCCGCGGCGGCGCTGCCCGGCCGCATCGAGCAGCTGGCGACCGAGGGCGACGCCCGCCGGCTGGCCCAGGAAGTGGCGCTGGCCGTGCAGGCCGCGTTGCTGTACCAGAGCGCCCCGGCGCCGGTGTTCGATGCGTTTTGCGCCTCGCGCCTGGGCGGCGACTGGGGCCATGTCTTCGGCACGCTGCCCGCGGCCACCGATTTCGACGCGATCATCGCGCGCGCCATGCCGCGCTAGCCGCGGCATCAACCAGGCCACACCATGCCCGACCTCATCCTGCATCACTACCCATCGTCGCCGTTCTCCGAGAAGATCCGGCTCGCGCTCGGCTTCAAGCGGCTGGCCTGGAAGTCGGTGATCATCCCCGCGATCATGCCCAAGCCCGACCTGGTGGCCCTGACCGGCGGCTATCGCCGCACGCCGGTGTTGCAGGTGGGAGCGGACGTCTACTGCGACACGGCGCTGATCTGCGACGTGCTGGAGCACGTGCAGCCCGAGCCGATGCTGTACCCGCCGGCGCTGCGCGGCGTGGCGCGGGTGTTCGCGCAGTGGGCCGACAGCACGCTGTTCTGGGCCGCGATGGCGTACAACCTGCAGCCGCGCGGCGCGGCCCATGTGTTCGCGAAAGCGCCGCCGCAGGCCCTGCAGGCGTTCGGCGAGGATCGCAAGGCGATGAGCCGCAACATGGTGCGGCTGCGGCCCGGCGACGCGACGTGCGCCTACCGCTCCTACCTCAGGCGCATCGCCCACATGGTGGAGGAGCACGATTTCCTGTTCGGCGCCGAACCCTGCGTGGCCGACTTCGCGGCCTACCACCCGCTCTGGTACACCCGCGAGCAGGTGCCGCTGCTGGCCGACATCCTCAATGCGACGCCCGCCGTCGTCGAATGGATGGAGCGGCTGGCCGAGGTGGGCCATGGCGTCATGGATTCATTGGACTCCGGCGCCGCGGTGACCGTGGCGGCCAACGCGCAGCCGATGCCGCCCGGCGGCAACCTGCTGGTCGACAGCGCGTTCCAGGACGACCACGGCATCCCGCTGGGTTCGCCGGTCACGATCACCGCCGAGACGTTCGGCCTCGAAGCGACGGCCGGCGAGCTGATCGCGGCGACCCGCACCCATTACTCGCTGCGGCGCGAGGATCCGCGGGCCGGCGCGGTGCACGTGCACTTCCCGCGCATCGGGTACGTGCTGCGCAAGGCCGAAGGCGCCTGAGGGGCCGTGGTGGACAGCGGCTGGTGCCTGTTCGACACGGCGATCGGCCCCTGCGGCATCGCCTGGGGCGAGCAGGCGCTGGTGGGCGTCCAGTTGCCCGAAGGCAGCGCCGCCGCGACCCGCGCCTGCATGCGGCGGCGCTTCCCCCGGCTGCCGGAATGCGCGGCGCCGGCCCGCGTGGCGGCGATCGTCGCGCGGGTGCAGCGCTGGCTCGAGGGCGGCCACGATGCAATGCTCGACGTGGCGCTCGACATGTCCGCCGTTCCCGAGTTCCACCAGCGGGTCTACCAGGTCACGCGGGCCATCGCGCCGGGGCACACGCTGAGCTACGGCGAAGTCGCGGCCCGGATCGGCGAGCCCGGCGCGGCGCGGGCCGTCGGCCAGGCCCTGGGCCGCAACCCGTTCGCGCCGATCGTGCCGTGCCATCGGGTGCTGGCGGCGCGCACCGGCGCCGGCGGCTTCTCGGCCGATGGCGGCGTGGCCACCAAGCTGCGCCTGCTGGAAATAGAACGGGCCCAGCTCGGAAGCGAGCCGGGCCTGTTCGACTGAGGCCGCGGCGTCAGACGTTCATGCGGTTGCGCGGCGGCAGGTCGACCGGCTGCACGTCGACCGGGGCCACGTTGCGCACCGGCACCTCGCGCTCGACGATCGGGCCGCGCTGGTCCAGGCGCGCCTCGAGTTCGGCCAGCCGCGCCATCAGCGTGCGATGGGTGCTGTCCATCTGCGTGCGCAGCTCGCGGTGGCTCTGGAGCAGGGACTTCTCGAACTCGCTCGATCCGATCGAGTCGCGCTGGCGCGCTTCGCGCAGGGTGGCGTCGATGTGCTGGCGCAGGTCGGTGAAGCGCGATGCTTCCGCCCGGTCCGCCAGGTCGCGCTGAGCCTGCAGCTCCTTGCTGTGACGGTTCCAGGCGAGCAGGTTGCGCGACTCCTGGATCGCGCTGCTGACCAGGAACACGAGCAGCGTGAGGGCGAGGGCGCCCAGCAGGATGCCGGCCAGTGGCGCATCGGCCAGCACCACGCCGAAATTCAGGTGCGAGGTGCGCGTGACCTCGCCCCAGTTGAGGGCCGCGAGACCGCCGACGACCACGGCGGCAAGAATGATGAACAGCAATCTGGCGCGCATGTGGATTCTCCTTGTGAACTACAGCGGATTCTTGGAACCGTCAAGCAAGCGCTGCTGTCGGAGGAGATGCCGTGTTGCTGTCCGAGCCGTGTGGCAAACTCCCGCGCCTCTTGTTCAGCTTTTGCAGTGACGGCAATGCAGAAAATCATCCGGCAGATCGCGGCCGAACTCCGCGTCCGCGAGCAGCAGGTGCAGGCGGCGGTGGACCTTCTCGACGGCGGCGCCACCGTTCCCTTCGTCGCCCGCTACCGCAAGGAAGCCACCGACGGGCTCGACGACGTCCAACTGCGCGAGCTCGAGGCGCGCCTGGCCTACCTGCGCGAGCTCGAAGACCGGCGCGAGGCGGTGCTCAAGAGCATCGACGAGCAGGGCAAGCTCACGCCGCAGCTGCGCGCCGCGATCGAGGCGGCCGCCACCAAGCAGGAGGTCGAGGACCTGTACCTGCCGTACAAGCCCAAGCGCCGCACCAAGGGCCAGATCGCGCGCGAAGCGGGGCTGGAGCCGCTGGCCGACCAGCTGTTCGCCGATCCGACGCTCGATCCGGCGGCCGCCGCGCAGCCGTTCCTCAAGGCCGAGAAGGGCGAAGGGGGCGAGGACTTCACCACCGTCGCGGCCGTGCTGGACGGCGTGCGCGACATCCTGTCCGAGCGCTGGGCCGAGGATCCGGCGCTGGTGCAGCAGCTGCGCGAGTGGCTGTGGGCCGAGGGCCGGCTGCAGTCGACGCTGATGGCCGGCAAGGATGAAAACAACGCCGATGTGGCGAAGTTCCGCGATTACTTCGATTATTCCGAGCCCATGGCGCGGGTGCCGTCGCACCGCGCGCTGGCGGTGTTCCGCGGCCGGCAGCAGGACATCCTGGATGCGAAACTCGTGCTGCCCCAGGAGCCCGAGCCCGGCCAGCCGTCGATCGCCGAGGGCAGGATCGCGCTGCACCTGGGCTGGAGCCATCAGGGCCGCGCCGCCGACGGCCTGCTGCGCAAATGCGTGGCGTGGACCTGGCGCGTGAAGCTGTCGCTGTCGACCGAGCGCGACCTGTTCACGCGCCTGCGCGAGGAGGCGGAGAAGGTCGCGATCAAGGTGTTCGCGGACAACCTGCGCGATCTGCTGCTGGCGGCGCCGGCCGGACCGCGCGTGGTGATGGGGCTCGATCCCGGCATCCGCACCGGCGTGAAGGTCGCGGTGGTCGACGCCACCGGCAAGCTGGTCGACACCGCGACCGTCTATCCGCACGAGCCGCGCCGCGACTGGGACGGCTCGCTGCACACGCTGGACCAGCTCTGTCGCCGGCACGGGGTCAACCTGATCGCGATCGGCAACGGCACGGCCAGCCGCGAGACCGACAAGCTCGCCGCCGACCTGATGAAGCGGCACGACGGCATGCAGCGCATCGTCGTCAGCGAAGCGGGGGCCTCGGTCTATTCGGCCAGCGCCTATGCCTCGCAGGAGCTGCCGGACGTCGACGTCAGCCTGCGCGGCGCCGCCAGCATCGCCCGCCGGCTGCAGGATCCGCTGGCCGAACTGGTGAAGATCGACCCCAAGTCGATCGGGGTCGGCCAATACCAGCACGACGTGAACCAGGGCGAGCTGGCCCGCACGCTCGACGCGGTGGTCGAGGACTGCGTGAACTCGGTCGGCGTCGACCTCAACACCGCCAGCGTGCCGCTGCTGTCGCGGGTGTCGGGGCTGTCGTCCAGCGTGGCCAAGGCGGTGGTGCGCTGGCGCGAAGCGCACGGCGCGTTCCGCAACCGCCAGCAACTGATGGAAGTGAGCGGCCTGGGCGCCAAGACCTTCGAACAGAGCGCGGGCTTCCTGCGCATCCGCGGCGGCGACAACCCGCTGGACATGACCGGGGTCCATCCCGAGACCTATCCAGTGGTCGAGCGGATGCTCGCCGCCGCCGGCAAGCCGGTGACGGAAGTGATGGGCCGCGCCGAGATGCTCAAGACGCTGCGCCCGGAGCTGTTCGCCAACGAGCAGTTCGGCGTGATCACGGTGAAGGACATCCTGGGCGAGCTGGAGAAGCCGGGCCGCGACCCGCGCCCCGACTTCAAGGTGGCGCGCTTCAACGACGGCGTGGAGGACATCGCCGATCTGCGCGAAGGCATGGAGCTGGAGGGGACGGTGAGCAACGTCGCGGCCTTCGGCGCGTTCGTCGACCTCGGCGTGCATCAGGACGGCCTGGTGCACGTGAGCCAGCTGTCGCACAAGTTCGTCAACGACGCGCGGGAGATCGTGAAGACCGGCGACATCGTGAAGGTGCGGGTGCTGGAGGTCGATCCGGCCCGCAAGCGCATCAGCCTGACCATGAAGCTGGGCGACGCACCGGCCCGAGGCGGGCGCGCCGGCGACAACCGGTTCGAGGGCGCCGCCCGGGGCCAGCGGCCGCCGCGCCGCACCGAAGCCGCCACACCGACGGCGATGGCGGGCGCCTTCGCCAAGCTGCAGGGACTGCGAAAATAAGGGCATGCCCGCCCTGCGCATCCATGCCGGACCGCTCGCGCGGCGCCACATCGCCCGGCATGGATTGCAGCCCGGCGACATCGGCGTCGTGCCGGGCGCCGCCGGCGGACCCAAGGGCCTGATCCTCGGTCCGCTGGACCGCTTCCTGTTCGGCCAGTGGCTGCCGCGCAGCAGCCGGGCCGTCGATCTGGTCGGCGCCTCCATCGGCGCGTGGCGCATGGCGGCGGCCTGCCTGGGCGACCCGGCGGCGGCGCTGCAGCGCCTGGAGCGCGACTACATCGCGCAGGACTACGAACTGGCGCCCGGGCGCAAGACCCCGACCGCCGATCACGTCAGCGAGCGTTTCGGGCAGAGCCTGCACGCGTTCTACGGCGAGCGGGTGGTGGAGGTGCTGACGCATCCACGCTACCGCCTGCACATGGTCACGGCGCGCGGCCGGCACGTGCTGGGACGCGAGCACCGGCTGGCGACGCCGGTCGGCTACCTGGGCGCGTTCCTGTCCAATCTGGTGCATCGGCGGGCGATGGGCGCCTGGCTGGAGCGGGTGGTGTTCTCTTCGCCGGTGGGCGACCAGCCGGCGCCGCTGCCGTTCGCGATCGCCGACTACCGCACGCGGCAGGTGCTGCTGACGCCGCGCAACTTCCATGCGGCGCTCCAGGCCAGCTGCTCGATTCCGTTCGTGCTGCGCGCCGTGCACGACATCGACGGCGCGCCGCGCGGCGCCTATTGGGATGGCGGGACCACCGACTATCACCTGCACCTGCAGTACCGGGCGGCCGGCGCCGACGGCCTGGTGCTCTATCCCCATTTCCAGCGGGCGATCGTGCCGGGCTGGCTCGACAAGGGCTTGACGTGGCGCCATGGCGCGACCGCGTTCCTCGACCGCACCATCGTGCTGGCGCCCGATCGCGAATGGGTCGGGCGGTTGCCCAACGGCAAGCTGCCCGATCGCACCGACTTTGCGCGCTACGGCACCGACCTGCGGGCGCGCATCGAGGCATGGACCGCGGCGGCCGCCGCCAGCCGCCAGCTGGCGGATGAATTCGCCGAATGGCTGGAGCGGCCCGACCCGGCCCGGGTGGAGCCGCTGTGAACGCCGGCAGCCAACGCGTGCTGGGCTGGGACGTGCTGCGCGGACTGTGCGCCCTGTCCGTGGCCGTGTACCACGTGCTGTACTGGCAGGACGTCGCGGCCCTGCACACGCTGGGCAGCTACGGCGTGTACCTGTTCTTCGTGCTCTCGGGCGCCAGCCTCGCCTACAACTACCAGGGCCGGCTGGCGGGCAGCGGCGACGCGCTGCGCTTTCTCGCGACGCGCTGGCTGCGGCTCGCGCCGCTGTTCCTGGCCGCCTGCGGGCTGTTCCTGTCGCTGCTGGCCTGGCGCAACGGCGCCTGGGCCGATCGCCTGCCGCTGCGGCTGGCGCTGAACGCGAGCTTCGCCTTCGGCGGCTACGACCCGGTGGTGTGGGCGCTGCCGGTGGGCGGCTGGTCGCTGGGCATCGAGTTCGTCTACTACCTCGCCTTTCCGCTGCTGCTGGCGCTGCTGCCGCGGCGCGCGTGGTGGCTGACCGCGTTCGTCGCGCTGGCGCTCCTGCAGTGGTTCTGGATCGGGCGCACCGCCGGTTCGGCCGATGGCTACGCCGCCAGCGCCGTCGCTTACCACCAGGTACCGGCGTTCGCGGCCTATTTTTTCGGCGGCTGCGTGATCGGCGCGGCGCGGCGCGCCCGCGACCTGGCGTGGTCCGCGAGCGCCGGCGCCGTGGTGTGGCTGGGCACCGCCGCGCTGCTGCTGGCGCTCAATCCGGTGGCCGCCGGCGACGAGCTGATGGGATGGCGGGGCGCGATCCTGTTCCTGGCCTGTTTCGCCGCCGTCTTCGCCAGCGGACAGGTGCAGGTGGGCCCGCGGCTGGCGCCCGTGGCCCGCTGGCTGGGCGACATCACCTACGGCTGCTACCTGCTGCACCCGCTGTTCTTCTGGGGCTTCGCCTGGATGGTCTGGCCGCGGCTGGCGCAGGCCGAGCTCAGCGCAGCATCGGGGCTCGCGCGAGCCGCCGTGTTCGCCGGCGTGCTGGTGGCGACCTGCGCCACGGCCTGGGCCAGCGAGCGCTGGTTCGAGGCGCCGGTGCGGCGCTGGGGCAAGCGGGTGCTGGGCCGGCGCCGGGCCAGCGGGGCGCCTCACATCGAGGCGGCCAGCATCTCCTCGTAATCCTGCTCGGTGGCCAGCCGCGGGTTGGTCTTGTGGCAGTGGTCGGCCATCGCGCCGGCGATGACGCGGCCGAACCAGTCGCGCTGCACCCCCATCTCGGCCAGCCCCGCGGGCAGCCCGAGCCGCCCGTTCATGTCCTTCACCGCGTCGGCCACGTCGTTGGCCGAGCGCAGCCCCATGGCGTGCGCCATCCGTTCCAGGCGGCGCTCCTTGCGCATCGACTCCGCCGCCGCGTTGAAGCGGATCACGGCCGGCAGGAAGACGGCGTTCAAGGTGCCGTGGTGCTGGCGCGGATCGACGCCGCCCAGGCTGTGGCTGAGCGAGTGCACGCAGCCCAGGCCCTTCTGGAACGCCAGCGAGCCCTCGATGGAGGCGCTCATCAGGTTGAACCGCGCTTCGCGGTCGTTGCCGTTGCGGGTGGCGCGCTCGATGCTCGACCAGCCGCGCTCCAGCCCGTCCAGGGCAATGCCGTCGGCCGGCGGGTTGACGGCAGCGGACATGAACGTCTCCATGCAATGGGCGATCGCATCCATGCCGGTCGCCGCGGTGAGCCTGGGCGGCAGGCCCAGCGTCAGTTCGGGATCGCAGATCGCCGCCTTCGGCACCAGCACCCAGTTGTGGAATCCCAGCTTGCGGTGATCGTCGACGATGATGATCGCGCCGCGGGCCACTTCGCTGCCGGTGCCGGCCGTGGTCGGTACCGCGATGAGCGGCGCCACCTTGTCGGTGATCCGGGCCGAGCCGCCTTCGATCGTGGCGTAGCGCGTCAGCGGCCCTTCGTGGGTGGCGGCGATGGCGACGCCCTTGGCGCAGTCGATGGCCGAGCCGCCGCCGACGGCGATCAGCCCGTCGCAGTCGTGCGCCTGGTACATCTGCACCGCCGCCCGCACGGCCGCTTCCGTGGGATTGGACGGTGTCTGGTCGAACACCGGCAGCGGCACGCCCGGCATCGCGTCCAGTGCCTTCTGCAGCACGCCGGCGGCCCGTACCCCGGCGTCGGTCACGATCAGCGGCCGCCGGATGCCGACCCGCTCGCATTCCTGGGGCAGCAGCTTCACGGCTCCGAAGTCGAGCTGGATCTGGGTGACGTAGTTCATGAAGGCCATGGCATTCCCCGAGGTACGATGGAAAGCTCCAATGTAGCGACGCCGCGGCGCGCCTTGAATCCGCATTTCTCCCTGCTGTCCCTGAGCGGACAGGCCCGATGTACCTTCCGCATTACCCGCACCTGACCCCCGCCATGCGCTCCGTGCTGCAGCGCATGGCCCGCGCCACCTATCCACCGATCCACAGCCTGACGCCGCAGGCCGCGCGCGCCGCCTACGAACGCGGCGCCAGCGTGCTCGAGCTGCCCAAGGTCCAGCTGGCCCGGGTCGAGGACTTCACGATTCCCGGCCGCGACGGCCAGCCCCTGCCGGCTCGCCTGTACGCGCCCGGCCACGGCGCCTTGCCGGTCCTGCTGTACTTCCACGGCGGCGGCTGCGTGGTCGGCAGCATCGAGACCCACGACGTGCTGTGCCGCGAGCTGAGCCGGCTCAGCGGCTGCGCGGTGGTGTCGCTGGGCTACCGGCTGGCGCCCGAGCACCCGTTCCCGGCGCCGGTGCACGACGCCTGGGATGCGACCCAGTGGCTGGCGCGGCACGCCGGCGAACTGGGCCTGGACGGAACGCGGCTGGCGGTCGGCGGCGACAGCGCCGGCGGCACGCTGGCGGCGGTCTGCGCCATCATGGCCCGGGATGCCGGGCTGCCGCTGGCGCTGCAGATCCTGATCTATCCGAACACGGCGCCGACCCGCGAGGCCGCGTCGCACGAGCGCTTCGCCACCGGGCTGCTGCTCGATCAGGAGCACATCGACTGGTTCTTCGACCACTACATCGCGCCGCAGCAGCGCGGCGACTGGCGCTTCGCGCCGCTGGTGGCGCCGGACGTCGAGGGCGTGGCGCCGGCGTGGATCGGGCTGGCGGAGTACGACCCGACGGTGGATGACGGCATCGCCTACGCGGATAAACTGCGGGCGGCGCACGTGGCGGTGGACATCGAGATCTACCGCGGCGTGACGCACGAATTCATCAAGCTGGGACGGGCGATCCGCGAGGCGCGGCAGGCGCATGCCGATGCCGCGCGGGCGCTGGCCCAAGCCCTCGAGCCGGCCACGCCATGAAACGACAAGACTTCCGTTTTTTCCATCGCCTGCGGGTGCGCTGGGCCGAAGTGGACATGCAGAAAATCGTGTTCAACGCCCATTACCTGATGTACTTCGACACGGCGGTGGCCGACTACTGGCGGGTGCTCGCCTTGCCGTACGAGGAGGCGATGGCCCAGCTGGGCGGCGACCTGTACGTGAAGAAGGCGACGGTGGAGTTCCACGCGTCGGCGCTGATGGACGACCGGCTCGACGTCGGGCTGCGCTGCGCCCGCATCGGCAATTCCTCGATCCTGTTCGAGGGCGGCATCTTCCGCGGCGACGAATTGCTGATCACCGGCGAGCTGGTCTACGTGTTCGCCGACCCGCAGACCCAGACCTCCAAGCCGGTGCCGCCGGCCCTGCGCGAGGTGCTGTCCGGCTACGAGGCAGGCGAGGCCATGGTCGAACTGCGCACCGGCGGCTGGTCGCAGCTGGGCGAACCGGCGCAGCGCATCCGCACCCAGGTGTTCGTCCAGGAGCAGCGGATTCCGGCCGAGCTCGAATGGGACGAAGCGGACCAGACGGCGATCCATGTCGTG
>NZ_DATMHS010000043.1:0-17532 GCF_035554825.1 Ramlibacter sp.
GATGACCGCGTTCAAGGACACCGACTACGCCCTGCTGGTCGGCGCCCGCCCGCGCGGCCCCGGCATGGAGCGCGCCGACCTGCTGGCCGCCAACGCCCAGATCTTCACCGCCCAGGGCAAGGCCCTGGACAAGGTCGCCAGCCGCAACGTCAAGGTGCTGGTGGTCGGCAACCCGGCCAACACCAACGCCTACATCGCGATGAAGAGCGCGCCGGACCTGCCGCGCAGGAACTTCACCGCCATGCTGCGCCTGGACCACAACCGCGCCGCCTCGCAGATCGCCGCCAAGACGGGCGTTGCCGTCGGCGACATCGAGAAGCTGACGGTGTGGGGCAACCACTCGCCGAGCATGTACGCCGACTACCGTTTCGCCACCGCGAACGGCAAGGCGATCAAGGACATGATCAACGACCAGGAATGGAACGCCAACGTGTTCCTGCCCACCGTCGGCAAGCGCGGTGCCGCGATCATCGAGGCGCGCGGCCTCTCGTCGGCAGCCTCGGCCGCCAACGCCGCCATCGATCACATGCGCGACTGGGCGCTGGGCAGCAACGGCAAGTGGGTGACCATGGGCGTGCCGTCCAACGGCGACTACGGCATTCCCAAGGACATCATGTTCGGCTTCCCGGTCACGACGGCCAACGGCAAGTACGAGATCGTCAAGGGCCTGGAGATCGATGCGTTCAGCCAGGAGCGCATCAACAAGACGCTGAAGGAACTGCAGGAAGAGCAGGCCGGCGTCGCCCATCTGCTGTAAGCAGTGCAGCATCCGCGGCAGTTCCTCCTCGGCGCGCAGGCGAGCACCGGCTTCCTGCCGGTGTGCGACCACTACAGCGGGGTCGAGGCGCGGATGCGCAAGAGCCTGCAGCTGCAGGCCGAGCTGACGCAGGAGTTCGGCACCTGCGTCTTCGACGTCACGCTCGATTGCGAGGACGGCGCGCCGGTCGGCGGTGAAGCCGAGCACGCGGAGCTGGTCGTCGCCCTCGCGCTGGGCGCGGCGGCGGGCAACCGGGTCGCGGTGCGGGTGCACCCGGTCGACCATCCGGCCTTCGAGCAGGACGTGGCCACCATCGCCGGCCGGGCCGGCGGGCGGCTGGCCCACGTCATGATCCCCAAGGTCGAATCGCCCGCGGACATCGAGCGCGCGAGCCGCGCCCTGCGCGCTGCCGGTGCCCCTGACCTGCCGTTGCACGGGCTGATCGAGTCGCCGGCCGCGGTGCATCGCGCCTTCGACATCGCGGCGCATCCGCAGCTGCAGTCCCTCAGTTTCGGGCTGATGGACTTCGTCTCGGCCCACGGCGGCGCGATCCCGTCCGAAGGCATGGGCATCGCCGGCCAGTTCAGCCATCCGCTGGTGGTGCGGGCGAAGCTGGAAGTCGCCTCTGCCTGCCATGCGCACGGCAAGGTGCCCTCGCACAGCGTCGTGACCGAATTCAGGGACGTCCGCGCGTTCGGCGAGGCCGCCCGCCGCGCCGCCCGCGAGTTCGGCTACACGCGGATGTGGAGCATCCACCCGGACCAGATCCGTCCGATCCTCGCCGCGTTCGCGCCGAGCGCCCACGAGGTGGAAACCGCCGCCGCCGTGATCTGCGCCGCCCGCGACGCCCAGTGGGCGCCGATCAGTTTTGCCGGCAAACTCGAGGATCGCGCGAGCTACCGCTATTACTGGCAGGTGCTCGAACGAGCCCACCAGACCGGGCAGCCCTTGCCCGCCGAAGTCCAGGGGTGGTTCTGACCGCCTCTTGCAGTACCAGAACATTCATGGAGACACGCAGTATGAAGACCCTGATCGCCGCCATCCCCTGCGCGCTGTTGATCGTTGCCGGACCCGCGCTCGCGGCCACCCCTGCCGCGAACGGCAAGGCCGCGACCCCCACGGCCAAGCCGGCTGCCAAGCAGCCGGGAAAGAAGAACGGCAAGGCCAACAGCGTCAAGGCGATCGAGGAAGCCACGCCGGTCGACGACGATCCGAACGTGAACCTCACCGCCGGCGAGCTGGAGACCGCCAAGAAGGTCTACACCGGCGACATTCCGTGCGAGCTCGGCGCCACCGTGCACATCACGCCGCACAAGCGCGAAGGCTTTTTCATCGTGCGCACCGGCATCCAGCGCTTTCGCATGCAGCCGGTCGAAAGCCGCACCGGCGCCATCCGCCTGGAAGACCCGCGCGCCGGCGCCATGTGGCTGCAGCTTGGCAACAAGTCGATGCTGATGAGCCAGAAGATGGGCCGCCGTCTCGCCGACGACTGCATGGCGCCGGCGCAGGCCGCCATGGCCGAGACCCTGAAGAAGAACCCGCTGCCGAGCCTGCTCGAGCCGCTGCCGGCGCCCAAGCCGGCGGCCGCCGAGCCCGCCGCGCCAGCGCCCGCCGCCGCCGGCGACGCGGCGAAGTGACCCGATCCCGTTGCATCGAGACCAAGAGAGAAGACCATGTTGAAAGCCTACGTTGACCACGTCGCCGAACGCGCCGCGCTGGGGATTCCGCCGCTGCCGCTGTCGGCCAAGCAGACCGCCGACCTGATCGAGCTGCTGAAGAACCCGTCGGCCGCCGAAGCCGACTTCCTGCTGAACCTGATCACCCATCGGGTGCCGGCCGGCGTGGACGACGCCGCCAAGGTGAAGGCGAGCTATCTCGCGGCCGTCGCGCATGGCACCGAGAAGTGCATGATCATCAGCCGCGAGAAGGCCACCGAGCTGCTCGGCACGATGCTGGGCGGCTACAACATCGGCCCGCTGATCGAGCTGCTGGACGACCCCGAGGTCGGCGGCGTGGCGGCGGACGGCCTGAAGAAGACGCTGCTGATGTTCGACCAGTTCCACGACGTCAAGGAAAAGGCCGACAAGGGCAACGCCAACGCGAAAGCGGTGCTGCAAAGCTGGGCCGACGGCGAGTGGTTCACCAGCCGCCCCGAAGTGCCGCAATGCCTCAAGGTGACGGTGTTCAAGGTCACCGGCGAAACCAACACCGACGACCTGTCGCCGGCCCCCGACGCGTGGAGCCGTCCCGACATCCCGCAGCATGCGCTGGCCATGCTGAAGAACGCGCGCCCGGGCGTCACGCCCGAGGAAGACGGCAAGCGCGGCCCGGTGAAGTTCATCGAGGAACTGAAGGCCAAGGGCCACCCGGTCGCCTACGTCGGCGACGTCGTCGGCACCGGCTCCTCGCGCAAGTCGGCCACCAACAGCGTGCTGTGGTGGACCGGCGACGACATCCCGTTCGTGCCGAACAAGCGCTTCGGCGGCGTCTGCCTGGGCAGCAAGATCGCCCCGATCTTCTACAACACGATGGAAGACGCCGGCGCCCTGCCGATCGAGCTCGATGTCAGCAAGATGGAGATGGGCGACGTCATCGAGCTGCTGCCGTACGAGGGCGTGGCCCGCAAGAACGGCGAGGTGATCGCCACCTTCAAGGTCAAGAGCGACGTGCTGTTCGACGAGGTGCGCGCCGGCGGCCGCATTCCGCTGATCGTCGGCCGCGGCCTCACGGCCAAGGCGCGCGAGGCGCTGGGCCTGCCGCCTTCCACGCTGTTCCGCCTGCCGCAGGCGCCCAAGGACACCGGCAAGGGGTTCACGCTGGCGCAGAAGATGGTCGGTCGCGCCTGCGGGCTGCCGGAAGGCCAGGGCATCCGCCCCGGCACCTACTGCGAGCCGAAGATGACCTCGGTGGGGTCGCAGGACACCACCGGCCCGATGACCCGTGACGAGCTGAAGGACCTGGCCTGCCTGGGCTTCTCGGCCGACCTGGTGATGCAGTCGTTCTGCCACACCGCTGCCTATCCCAAGCCGGTGGACGTCAAGATGCACCACGAGCTGCCGGAATTCATTTCCACCCGCGGCGGCGTGTCGCTGCGCCCGGGCGACGGGGTGATCCACTCCTGGCTCAACCGCCTGCTGCTGCCGGACACCGTCGGCACCGGCGGCGACAGCCACACCCGCTTCCCGATCGGCATCAGCTTCCCGGCGGGTTCCGGCCTGGTGGCCTTCGCGGCCGCGACCGGCGTCATGCCGCTCGACATGCCCGAGTCGGTGCTGGTGAAGTTCAAGGGCCAGATGCAGCCCGGCGTCACGCTGCGCGACCTGGTCAGCGCGATCCCGCTGTACGCGATCAAGCAGGGCCTGCTGACGGTGGAGAAGAAGGGCAAGAAGAACATCTTCTCGGGTCGCATCCTCGAGATCGAAGGACTGCCGGACCTGAAGGTGGAGCAGGCGTTCGAGCTGTCCGACGCCTCGGCCGAACGCTCGGCGGCCGCCTGCACGGTGCACCTGAACAAGGAGCCGGTGATCGAGTACATCAACAGCAACATCACGCTGATGCGCTGGATGATCGCCAACGGCTACGCGGACGCGCGCACGCTCGGCCGCCGGATTGCCGCGCAGGAAGCCTGGCTGAAGGATCCGCAGCTGCTGGAACGCGATGCCGACGCCGAGTACGCGGCCGTGATCGAGATCGACCTGGCCGAGATCACCGAGCCGATCCTGGCCTGCCCGAACGACCCGGACGACGTGAAGACGCTGTCGGACGTGGCCGGCACCAAGATCGACGAGGTGTTCATCGGTTCCTGCATGACCAACATCGGCCACTTCCGCGCCGCGTCGAAGCTGCTGGAAGGCAAGCGCGACATCCCGGTGCGCCTGTGGGTCGCGCCGCCGACCAAGATGGACGCGCAGCAGCTGACCGAGGAAGGCCATTACGGCGTGCTCGGTTCGGCCGGCGCGCGCATGGAGATGCCGGGCTGCTCGCTGTGCATGGGCAACCAGGCGCAGGTGCGCGAAGGCGCGACGGTGTTCTCCACGTCAACCCGCAACTTCCCGAACCGGCTGGGCAAGAACACGAACGTCTACCTGGGCAGCGCGGAACTGGGCTCGATCTGCTCCAAGCTGGGCCGCATCCCGACCCGCGAGGAGTACATGGCCGACATGGGCGTGCTGACGGCCGCCAGCGGCAAGGTGTACCAGTACCTCAACTTCGACCAGATCGAAGACTTCAAGAAGGCGGCGGACACGGTGCCGGCGTGAGCTGGCCGCGGCCATGAGAAGGCGGCCTGCGGGCCGCTTTTTCATTGGCGTTCAGGCGGCCTCGCCCAACTGCCGCAGCGCCGCCCCGGTCTGCGCGTCGGCGGGAAAGAAGGTCTCCAGCGCGAGCTCCTGCAAGGTCACGTCCACCGCGGTGCCGAAGATCGTGGTCGTGCTGATGAAGCTCAGCTCGCCGGCCGGCGTGCGAAAGCGCAGCGGCATCGCGACCCCCAGGTGCTCGCCCGCGAGGTGCACGTCCTGCGCGCCCTCGGGCGCGGGATAGCCGCGCAGCTCGTCGCGCAGCGCCACCAGTTCGTCGTCGGCCGTCGCATGGATCTGCTGCGCGAGCCGCTCGAACAGGTGCGCGCGCCACTGGCCCAGGTTCACGATCGCCGGCGCCAGCCCTTTCGGATGCAGGCTCAGGCGCAGCACGTTGACGGGCCCGCTCAGGAGCGCCGGGTCGGCGCCGGCCAGCAGGTGCGGCACCATCCGGTTCGCGGCGACCAGGTTCCAGTGGCGGTCGATCGCGAGCGCCGGGTATGGCTCGTGGCTGGCCAGGATGGTGTCGACCGCGCGCCGCGCGTCGGCCAGGTCGGGGTGGTCCAGCGGCCGTTCGCGGTACATCGGCGCATAGCCGGCCGCCACCAGCAGTGCATTGCGTTCGCGCAGCGGCACGTCCAGGCGCGACGCCAGCCGCAGCACCATCTCCCGGCTCGGCAGCGAGCGGCCGGTCTCGATGAAGCTCAGATGGCGCGTCGAGATGTCCGCCAGCGTGGCGAGGTCCATCTGGCTCAGGCGCCGGTGCTGGCGCCAGTGCCGCAGGTGATCGCCGAACGGGCGCGGAACGCCCGCGGCCGCGAAGGCAGGGACCGTGTTCATGGCTGCATTCTCGTGCGCCGCAGCGGTCACGCCATTACCTCCCGCGTCATCGACCGGCCCCCGGTACCCGCCGATCATGGCCGCTCCCCAACGAAAAGGAGCTTGTGATGTCGATCTTTGCCTCTCCCGGATTCCTGCGCAAGGTGCTGCTGGCCGATGCCGCCTCGTGCCTGGCCACGGGTGCCGCGCAGGTGGCCGCGACGCAGCCGCTGGCGCTGCTGCTCGGGCTGCCCGGGCCGCTGCTGGCGGGCACCGGCTGGTTCCTGCTCGGCTACGCGGCGGTGGTGGCCGTGGTGGCCACCCGTGACCCGGTGCCGACGCCGCTGGTGTGGGTGTTCGTCGCCGGCAACGTCGGCTGGGCGGCCGCCTGCGTCGCCTTGCTCGCCAGCGGCCTGCTCGCGCCCACCGCCCTCGGCATCGCCTGGGTGCTGGCCCAGGCGGTGACCGTTGCCACGCTGGCCGACCTGCAGTGGGGCGGGCTGCGGCGCCACGGGCGCGCCCGGCCCGCGTGAGCGCGGCGGCCCTTGCCTTTCTTGTATGCTTTCGCCGTGGGCCGCGGAATGCCGCGGCCCCTGTTCTTTGCCTGCCCGAAAAGAGATCTGCCCATGACCCGCGTCTTCAATTTCAGTTCCGGCCCCGCCGCCTTGCCCGAACCGGTGCTGCGACAGGCCGCGCAGGAGATGCTGGACTGGCAGGGCAGCGGGATGTCGGTCATGGAGATGAGCCACCGCGGCAAGGAGTTCATGTCGATCCACGCGGAGGCGCAGGCCCTGCTGCGCGAGCTGCTCGGGATTCCGGCCAACTACAAGGTGCTCTTCATGCAGGGCGGCGCGATCGGCGAGAACGCGATCGTGCCGATGAACCTGATCGGGCGCACCGGCCAGGCCGACTACGTCGTCACCGGCGACTGGTCGCGCAAGTCGATGAAGGAGGCCCAGCGCTACGGCAAGGTGCTCGTCGCCGCCACCGGCGACGGCAGCGAGATTCCGCCGCAAAGCGCCTGGACGCTGGACCCCAGGTCCTCGTACGTGCACATCTGCTCCAACGAGACGATCGGCGGCGTCGAGTTCCACTGGACGCCCGACACCGGGGCGGTGCCCCTGGTGGCCGACATGTCGTCGAACATCCTCTCGCGCCGCATCGACGTCAGCCGCTACGGGCTGATCTACGGCGGCGCGCAGAAGAACATGGGCCCGTCCGGCCTCACCGTGGTGATCGTGCGCGACGACCTGCTGGGCCACGCGCTGGCGACCACGCCCTCGGCCTTCAACTACCAGATCCAGGCCGAGAACGATTCGATGTTCAACACCCCGCCGACCTACGCGATCTACATCGCGGGCCTGGTGTTCAAGTGGCTCAAGGCGCAGGGCGGCCTGGCCGCCATCGAGCAGCACAACGCGCGCAAGGCGGCGCTGCTCTACGACTACCTGGACCGCAGCAGCTTCTACCGCAACACCGTGGCCCGCGAGGACCGCTCGCTGATGAACGTGCCGTTCCGGCTGCGCGACGAAGCGCTCGACGCATCCTTCCTGGAGGGCGCGCAGCAGCGCGGCATGGTCCAGCTCAAGGGCCATCGCTCGGTCGGCGGCATGCGCGCCTCGATCTACAACGCGATGCCGCTCGAAGGCGTGCAGGCGCTGGTGGCCTACATGCAGGAATTCGAGGCGCGCCACGGCTGACGCGTTCCGGCCAGCTCAACAGCCGCGGCGCACGGGCTGGCGCGGCCGCGGATGATGGTCCGGCCCGGGCGGCGGGCAAACTGTTGCAGCGATGCGCCAGCGCCGGCTTCCCACGGCAAAATCAGGCGAACACCGTGGGAGAGTCTCTGATGCCGCATGCGTTCGCCAACACCCTCAAGACCTTCAAGACGCGGTCGGGTCGCACCGGAAAGTTCTTCGCGCTGCCCGAACTGGCGAAGCAGTATCCCAAGATCGGCCGGTTGCCGGTCTCGATGCGCATCGTGCTGGAGTCCGTGCTGCGCCATTGCGACGGCGTGAAGGTGACCCCCGAGCACGTGCGACAGGTCGCCAACTGGTTCCCCAACGCCGACCGCAGCGACGAGATCCCGTTCGTCGTCGCCCGCGTGATCCTGCAGGACTTCACCGGTGTGCCGCTGCTGGCCGACCTGGCCGCGATGCGCAGCGTGGCGGCGCGCCTGGGCAAGCCGGCCGGCAGCGTCGAGCCGCTGGTGCCGGTCGACCTGGTCGTCGACCACTCGATCATGGTCGACCACTACGGCAGCAAGGAGTCGCTGGACCTGAACATGAAGCTCGAATTCCAGCGCAATCGGGAGCGCTACGAATTCATGAAGTGGGGCATGCAGGCGTTCAAGACCTTCGGCGTCGTGCCGCCGGGCTTCGGCATCGTGCACCAGGTCAACCTCGAATACCTGGCGCGCGGATTGCATTGCACCGCCGACGGGGTGTACTACCCGGACACCCTGGTCGGCACCGACAGCCACACGACGATGATCAACGGCATCGGGGTCGTCGGCTGGGGCGTCGGCGGCATCGAGGCGGAGGCGGCGATGCTCGGCCAGCCGCTGTACATCCTCACGCCCGACGTGGTGGGTTTCGAGTTGACCGGTCGCCTGCGCGAAGGCTGCACCGCGACCGACCTCGTGCTCACGGTCACCGAGATCCTGCGCCGGCACAAGGTGGTCGGCAAGTTCGTCGAGTTCTTCGGCGAAGGCACGCGCACGCTCGCCGTGCCCGACCGGGCGACCATCGGCAACATGGCCCCGGAGTACGGCGCCACCATGGGCTTCTTCCCGATCGACGAAAAGACGATCGACTACTACGACGGCACCGGCCGCACGCGCGAGCAGATCGAGGCGCTGGAGGCGTACATGCGGGCGCAGGGGCTGTTCGGCGTGCCGCGCGCCGGCGAGATCGACTATTCGCAGGTGGTGCGGCTGGACCTCGGCGACGTGACACCCAGCCTGGCCGGCCCGAAGCGGCCGCAGGACCGCATCGAACTCGGCCGCGTCGCCGGCACCTTCACCGAGCTGTTCAGCAAGCCGGTCGGCGAGAACGGATTCAACCAGGCGCCGGAGCTGCTGCAGACGCGCCAGCTGGTGCGCCTGGCCGGCGAGGAGCCGGCCCGCAAGGTGCCGCAGCCGCCGCCCACGCCGCCCGCCGCCGAGCGCTTCGAGATGGAGATGGAGGCCAACAAGCCGACGCTCGCCTCCGCGCAGTCCGAAGCGCCGCCGCCCGAGATCAAGGTGGAGGACGTGACGATCGGCCACGGCGACGTGCTGATCGCCGCCATCACGAGCTGCACCAACACCTCGAACCCGGGCGTGCTGCTGGCGGCCGGCCTGCTCGCGAAGAAGGCCGTGAAAGCCGGCCTGCGCGTGAAACCGCACATCAAGACCTCGCTGGCCCCGGGCTCGCGCATCGTCACCCAGTACTTCGAGAAGACCGGCCTGCTGCCGTACCTGCAGCAGCTCGGGTTCTCGGTGGTCGGCTACGGCTGCACCACCTGCATCGGGAACTCGGGCGACCTCGCCACCGAGCTGAACGAGGCGATCACCAAGAGCGACCTGATCTGCGCGGCGGTGCTCTCGGGCAACCGCAACTTCGAGGCGCGCATCCACCCGAACATCAAGGCCAACTTTCTGGCCAGTCCGCCGCTCGTGGTCGCATACGCGATCGCCGGCAGCGTGCTCAAGGACCTGATGACCGAGCCGGTCGGGCAGGGCCACGGCGGCAAGGACGTGTACCTGGGCGACATCTGGCCGACCAGCGACGAGGTCCACAAGCTGATGAAGTACGCGATGGACGGCAGGGCCTTCCGCGAGAACTATGCGAAGGTCAAGAGCGATCCGGGCGAGCTCTGGCAGGGCATCCGCAGCGCGGGCGGCGAGAGCTACGCCTGGCCGCCCAGCACCTACATCGCCGAGCCGCCGTTCTTCAAGGACTTCGTGCTGGCGCCGCCCACCGCCGGCGACGGCGATGGCGGACGCTCGCCGGCGATCGCGGTGCGCGGCGCGCGCATCATGGCGCTGTTCGGCGACTCGATCACGACCGACCACATCTCGCCCGCCGGCTCGATCAAGGAGAGCTCGCCGGCCGGCCAGTACCTGCTGGCCCATGGCGTCAGCAAGATGGACTTCAACAGCTACGGCTCGCGCCGCGGCAACCACGAGGTCATGATGCGCGGCACCTTCGCCAACGTGCGCATCAAGAACCTGATGATCCAGGCCGGGCCCGACGGCTCGCGCGAGGAGGGCGGCCTGACCGTCTACCGCGACGCGCAGGGCGAGGCGCAGAAGATGTTCATCTACGACGCCGCGATGAAGTACATCGCCGAGGGCCGGCCCACGGTGATCTTCGCCGGCGAGGAGTACGGCACCGGGTCGTCGCGCGACTGGGCGGCCAAGGGCACGCAGCTGCTCGGGATCCGCGCCGTGATCGCCCGCAGCTTCGAGCGCATCCACCGCAGCAACCTGGTCGGCATGGGCGTGCTGCCGTTGCAGTTCCAGGGCAGCGACACCTGGCAGTCGCTGCGGCTGAACGGCGAGGAGTTGATCGACGTCATCCCCGACCCGCGCCTGCGGCCGCAAAGCGATGCTACGCTCGTCGTCACGAAGCCGGACGGCAGCCGCCAGGAGTTGACGCTGACCTTGCGCATCGACACGCCGATCGAGGCCGACTACTACCGGCACGGCGGCATCCTGCCCTTCGTGCTGAGACAATTGCTGGCCGCCTGAGATCGCCGCGGCTGCGGGCGGCGCACGCCACGCGCGTGGCGCAGGCGCCGCCAATGGAGCTGCAATGACGAATCAGGTGCTGGTGGCCGGTGGCGGCCTGGGTGGGCTCGCGGCGGGCCTGGCGAGCGTGCGCGCCGGCTGGGACGCGCGCCTGTACGAGCGCACGGAGGCCTTGCGCGAGGTCGGTGCGGGCATCCAGCTGGGGCCCAACGCGACCCGCATCCTGATCGGCTGGGGGCTCCAGGCGCCCCTGCTCGACGTGGCCGCGCAGCCGCAGCAGCTCCATGTGCGCGATGGCGTCGGCGGCGCCGAGGTCGGCACGCTGGCGCTGGGCGCGGCCTTCGCGCGCCGCTACGGCGCCCCGTACCTGACGGTGCACCGCGCCGACCTGCAGTCGGTGCTGGCGCAGGGCGCCCAGCGCGCGGGGGTGCAGTTGCGGCTGGCGTCGCGCGTGGCCGCCGTGCAGCCGGGCACCGGGCGCGTTCGCATCGGCGTCGGCGAATCGCGGGAGGAAGAGGGCGCCGTGCTGGTCGGCGCGGACGGCCTGTGGAGCGAAGTGCGGCGGCAGGTCTGCGATGACGGCCCGCCGCGCATCACCGGCCACCTGGCCTACCGCACGGTCGCCCTGCAGCGCGACCTGCCGGCAGCGGTGCGCAGCCAGGACGTGACGGTGTGGCTCGGCCCGCGAATGCACGTGGTGGCCTACCCGGTGCGCGCCGGCGAGTTCCTCAACGTGGTGGCGATCGTGCAGGGCAGATCCGCGGGCCCGGTGCAGGAATGGGATCAGGCCGGCGCGGTGGCCGACCTCATGGCCGCGATGGGGCCGCTGTGCCGCCCGCTGCAGCAGCTGGTGGCAGCGATGCCGGGCTGGCGCCTGTGGGCGCTGCAGGATCGGCCGCCGCTGCGCAGCGCTTCGCAGATGGCCAGCGGCCGCATCGCGCTGCTGGGAGACGCGGCGCATCCGATGCGGCCCTATCTGGCGCAAGGCGCGGGGATGGCCATCGAGGATGCCGCTGAACTGGGCCGGCTGCTGGCGGGCGTGAAGGACCAGCCGGAGCAGGTGCCGGCCGCGCTGCGCACCTACGCCGAGAACCGGTGGCAGCGTTGCGCCCGGGTGCAGGCGCGGGCCGAGCGCAACGGCCGCATCTTCCACGCCACCGGCCTGGTGCGCTGGGGTCGCGACCTGTCGCTGCGCCTGCTCGGCGAGCGCCTGCTCGACCAGCCCTGGCTGTACGGCCGGTAGCTGCGCCGGCGACGGCCGCTACAGGTCGGTGCGCAGGCGCCAGATCTCCGGGAACAGCACGACGTCGAGCATCTTGCGCAGGTAGCTCACGCCGCCGGTGCCGCCGGTGCCGCGCTTGAAGCCGATGATGCGTTCCACCGTCGTCACATGGCGGAAGCGCCACAGGCGAAACGCGTCCTCCAGGTCCGTGAGCTCCTCGCCGAGCTGGTACAGGTCCCAATGGTGCTTCGGATCGCGGTAGACCGTGAGCCACGCCTGCTCGACTTCCGTGCTTTCGACATACGGCTGCGTCCAGTCGCGCTCCAGGTGATCGGCCGGCAGCGGCAGCCCGCGCCGGGCCAGCAGCCGCAGCGACTCGTCATAGAGCGAGGGCGCTTCGAACGCCGCCCGCACCGCCGCCAGCCGCTGCGGGTGGTGCGAGTGGGGCTGCAGCATGGCGGCATTCTTGTTGCCCAGAAGAAATTCCAGGCAGCGGTACTGCGCGCTCTGGAAGCCGCTGGAGCTGCCCAGGTAGGGCCGGATCGCGCTGTATTCGGGCGGCGTCATCGTGGCCAGCACGTCCCAGGCGTGCACCAGTTGCTCCATGATCCGGCTCACGCGGGCCAGCATCTTGAACGCGCCGCCCAGCTCGTCGCCGGCGATCGCCGCGATGGCCGCGCGCAGTTCGTGCAGCATCAACTTGAGCCACAGCTCGCTGGTCTGGTGCTGGACGATGAACAGCAGCTCGTTGTGGTCGGGCGAGAGCGGCCGCTGCGCGTTCAAGATGGTGTCGAGCTGCAGGTAGTCGCCGTAGCTCATGGAGCGGCTGAAATCGAGCTGCGCTCCCTCCTGGTGCACGATGTCCTGTGGCGTGGGCTTGTTCATGTGACGGCATGCCTCTGGTTGAATTCGGGGCGCCGCCATTCGTCCATGGCGAGCACTTCGTGCAGGTGGCGCGCCGCGTGCCACACGTCCTGGAAGCCGGTGTACAGCGGCGTGAAGCCGAACCGCAGGATGTCGCCGTGACCGGCCGCCGTGCCGCTGGCTGCCATGCCCGGGCCGGCGCGGAAGTCGCCGATCACGCCGCGGGCGATCAGCGCCTGCACGATCGCATAAGCGCCCTCGCGGCGGGTGAGGCACACCTGCGAGCCACGCCGGGCCGGCTCGCGCGGCGTGACCAGTTCCAGCCCGCGGCCGGCGCATCGTTGCTCCACCAGCGCGATGAACAGGTCGGTGAGCGCCAGCGACTTTCGGCGCAGCGCCGCCATGCCGCCCAGCGGCTGGGCGGCCAGCACCGTGTCGAGGCCGCATTCCAGCGCCACCATGCTCAGGACCGGCTGGGTGCCGCACAGGTAGCGCGCAATGCCGGGCGCGGGCCGGTAGCCGGGCGTGAACTCGAACGGCGCGGCGTGGCCCCACCAGCCGGCCAGCGGCTGCTCGAAGCGGTCGGCATGGCGCGGGTGCACCCAGGCGAAGGCCGGCGCGCCCGGGCCCCCGTTGAGGTACTTGTAGCCGCAGCCGATGGCGAAGTCCGCGCCGGCTGCGTGCAGGTCGACCGGCACGGCGCCGGCGCTGTGCGCGAGGTCCCAGATCGCCAGGGCCCCGGCCCGGTGCGCCGCAGCCGTCACCGCGGCCATGTCGTGCATGGCGCCGGTGCGGTAGTTCACGTGCGTGAGCAGCAACACGGCGACCTCGGGCGACAGCGCCGCCTCGACCTGCCCGCCGTCGACCAGCTGCAGGCAAAAGCCGCGCTCGGCGCACAGCGCCTGGGCGATGTACAGGTCGGTCGGAAAGTTGTCGCGCTCGCTGACGATCACGCGCCGCTGCGGCGTTTCCTGCCGTGCGTGGTGCAGGGCGGCGCTCAGCACCTTGTACAGATTGATCGACGTGCCGTCGGTGGCCACCACCTCGCCCGGGCCGGCCCCGACGAGCAGCGCGATCTTGTCGCCCAGGCGCCGCGGCAGGTCGAACCAGCCGGCGCTGTTCCAGGAGCGGATCAGCCCTTCGCCCCACTCCTGTTCGATGCTGCGGGCCACGCGTTGCGCCGTGGCGCGCGGCAGCACCCCCAGCGAATTGCCGTCGAGATAGATCACCCCGTCCGGCAGCGCGAACAGCTCGCGCAGCCCGCGCAGCGGGTCCTGCGCGTCCAGGGCGAGGCAGTCGTCCAGGGGCGTCATGCCTCGTTGCCCCGGGTCCCGCGCGCCGGAAGCTGGCGCAGGATCGCGCGAACCGGCGATGCATCGGCCGCGACCAGCTTGAGCGGCAGCGCGATCAGTTCGTAGTCGCCCTCAGGCACTTCGTCGAGCACGAGGTTTTCCAGCACGCGCAGGTCCAGGCGCCGGATCGCCTGGTGGCTGGGCAGCTCCTTGCTGGCGGCGGGATCGATGCTCGCGGTGTCGATGCCGACCAGCCGCACGCCGAGGGCCGCCAGCCGCTCGATGGTCGCCGCCTCGAACGCTGCGAGCTCCGGATCCCAGCGATCGACCGGCATCCGCTCGTAGGTGCGCACCAGCACGCGCGGCGGCAGCTCGCCCGCGGCATGCTCGAGGTCGCGCCAGCGCACCAGCGGCCCCCGGCCGATGGCGTGGATCACGCGGCAGGGGCCGAGGTAGGGATCGAGCGCCAACGCGCCCACCGGCGCCCCGGCGGGGTCGTAGTGCAGTGGCGCGTCGGCATGGGCGCCGAGGTGGGGCGACAGCCGCAGCTGGCCGACGTTGACCGGGCAGCCCGGACCGATGGTGGCCGACCACGTCTGCTCGTACAGGGTATCGCCTGGAAAGCCAGGGGTTTGCGGGCCGACAGGCGGCGAAATGTCCCAGATCGTGCGCATGGGGCGCAGTGTGCCTTGGCCGGCGCCGGCCCGTGGACGGGGAGGGTGCTGTCAACCACCCCCAGGCGTTGCGCGTTGCCCGATGAACTGTACATAAATACAGTTACCTCAAAGGAGCGATCATGGAACTGCAGCAGGCGCGCGCCGTGCTCGACACACTGGCGCAAGGCTTCCACCCGGTCACGGGCGTTCTGCTGGACGCCGACAGCCCGTATTGCGACCCCACCGTCATCCGCGCGCTGTTCACGGCGGCGCGCGCGCTCGAAGACAGGGATGGCCCGCCGGCCGCGCTGCCCAAGGTGCCGTCCTCGCGCCGGGCCGCTGCGCCCAATCAAGGCAAGCCGTGGGCGCCGGAGGACGATGCGAAGCTGGATGCGGCATTTGCCGCTGGTGCGGACCTCAAGCCGCTGGCGCAGGAGCTGGGCCGCAGCGCCTTCGCGCTCGAAGCCCGCCTGGTCAAGCTGGGCCGGCTGGCGCCGCGCAGCGGGATGCGGTTCCCCAGCGCCGGCACGGCGGTCTGATCCGCCTGCGCTGAAACAGAACGCCTGGCGGCCGTTCGCCCTTCAGCCGATCCGGCCCAGCAGCAGGTACTCCATGAGTGCCTTCTGCACGTGCATTCTGTTCTCCGCCTCGTCCCAGACCACGGACTGGGGACCGTCGATCACCTCGGCCTCGACTTCCTCGCCGCGGTGGGCGGGCAGGCAATGCATGAAGAGCGCGTCGGGCTTGGCGACCTGCATCATCTCCTGGTCGACGCGCCAGTCGGCGAAGGCCTTCTTGCGCTCCTCGTTCTCGGCCTCGTAGCCCATGCTGGTCCAGACGTCGGTGGTCACGAGGTCGGCGCCGCGGCAGGCCTGCATCGGGTCCTGGAAGACCTTGTAGCTTTCGTTGCTGCGCAGGCCGGCGACCGTCTGGTCGACTTCGTAGCCGCTGGGCGTGCTGACATGCACCGTGAAGCCGAGCAGCTCGGCCGCCTGCAGCCAGGTGTTGGCCATGTTGTTGCCGTCACCGACCCAGGCCACGACCTTGCCCTTCAAGGCGGCGATGTCCAACTGGCCGTCGGGCGCGGCGCAGCGGTGCTCCATGAACGTGAACAGGTCCGCCATGATCTGGCACGGGTGGAACTCGTTGGTCAGCCCGTTGATGACCGGCACCCGCGAATGCGCCGCGAAGCGCTCGATCTTGTCCTGGCCATAGGTGCGGATCATCACCAGGTCGACCATGCGGCTGATCACCTTGGCGCTGTCCTCGATCGGTTCCGCGCGGCCCAGCTGGCTGTCGCCGGTGGTCAGGTGCACCACGCTGCCGCCCAGCTGGTACATGCCCGCCTCGAAGCTCACGCGGGTGCGGGTCGATGCTTTCTCGAAGATCATCGCCAGCGTGCGGTCGGCCAGCGGGTGGTACTTCTCGTAGGCCTTGAACTTGCGCTTGATGATCGCGGCGCGCTCGAACAGCCACGCGTATTCGTCGGCCCTCAGGTCGCTGAACTGGAGGTAATGCTGCAGGGCCATCGTCATTCCGAGAGGAAAGCCTTCACCAATGGCGCGAGCCGGGCGACGATCTCGTCGGCCTCGGCCGGCGTGAGGATCAGGGCGGGGACGAGACGGATCACGCTGTCCGCCGTGACGCTGATCAGCAAGCCGTTCTCGGCGGCGCGCTGCACCAGCACGCCGCAGGGCTTGGCCAGTTCGACGCCCAGCATCAGCCCCTGGCCGCGAATCTCCTTGAGCCCCGGCAGCCCGCCCAGCTCGCGCGTGAGCGCCGCCTTCAGGTGCGCGCCGACCCGCGCGGCGTTTTCCAGCAGGCCATCCTCTTCCACGATGCGCATCGTCTCGACGCCGGCGCGCATGGCGAGCGGATTGCCGCCGAACGTGGTGCCGTGGTTGCCCGGCTGGAACACGTTGGCCGCCCGGGGGCCGGCCACCACCGCGCCGATCGGCACGCCCGATCCCAGGCCCTTGGCCAGCGGCATCACGTCGGCCTGGATGCCGGCCCACTGGTGGGCAAACCACTTGCCGGTGCGGCCCATGCCGCACTGCACCTCGTCGATCATCATCAGCCACTCGCGCTCGTCGCACAGCCTGCGCACCTGCTGCAGGTACTCGATGCGCATCGGGTTGACGCCGCCTTCGCCCTGGATCGTCTCGAAGAACACCGCCACGACGTTCGGATTGCCTTCGGTTGCCCGCCGCAGCGCGGCGATGTCGTTCAGCGGCACCCGCACGAAGCCTTCCACCAGCGGCGCGAAGCCCTGCTGCACCTTCGCATTGCCGGTGGCGGAGAGGGTGGCGATGCTGCGGCCGTGGAAGGCCTTCTCGTACACCACGATCTCCGGCCGCTCGATGCCGCGGTCGTGGCCGTACTTGCGCGCCAGCTTCAGCGCCGCCTCGTTCGCTTCGAGGCCGCTGTTGCAGAAGAACACGTTGGTCATGCCCGAGACTTCGACCAGCTTGGCCGCCAGGGCCTCCTGGCCGGGCACGTGATAGTAGTTCGACGTATGGATCAGCTTGCTGATCTGGTCCTGCAGCGCCGGCACCAGCTTGGGATGGTTGTGGCCCAGCGTGTTGACGGCGATGCCGGCCAGCGCGTCGAGATATTCCTTGCCGTTCACGTCCCAGACGCGCACGCCTCGGCCATGCGACAACGCAATCGGCACCCGGCCGTAGGTGTTCATGACGTGGGGCGAAGCGGGCGCTGTCGATGCCATCTGGGATCTCCAAAAAAGAAGCGGCTCAACGAAGTGAGCCGTTGAAGCGTGATTTTAGGCACAGACGGCGCGGACCCCGCCCGCCGGGCGGGCAACAAAAAAGCCGTCTGGCGACGGCTTCTTGCTTTGCTGGCAGCGCACCCGTTTCAAACGGCGGGTTCCTGGGG
>NZ_DATMHS010000044.1:0-61363 GCF_035554825.1 Ramlibacter sp.
TACCTGCTGGGCCGCGCGTTCCTCGGCTCGGTGCTGTCGCTGTTCGCGGCGAGCCTGCTACGGCAGTGGAGCGGGCACGCGCTGCCCGGGGTCGGCACGAACCTGTCCGCCGTCGCGCACTGGCTCACCGCCTGGGGCGACGGTTTCGTGACCGGCATGCTGTGCTCGATCTTCGTCGCCTACCGGCCCCGCTGGCTCGCCACCTGGTCGGACGCCCTGTCCCTCAATCGCTAACATCTCCGCACTGCGCCCCTTCCCCATGTCCTCCCTCGAATTCGCGCCCGGCCTCGTCGTCCAGGGCTTCACGCCGCCCCTCGCCCTCGCCGACTTCGGCCTGATCGCGTTCGACATGGACTCCACGCTGATCAACATCGAGTGCGTTGACGAGATCGCATCGGCCGCCGGCAAGAAGGCCGAGGTGGCGGCGATCACCGAGGCGGCCATGCGCGGCGAGATCGCCGACTACAAGGAAAGCCTGCGCCAGCGCGTCGCGCTGCTGCGAGGCGTCTCGGTGCAGCACCTGCAGCACGTCTACGACCAGCGGCTGCAGCTCAATCCCGGCGCCCAGCGGCTGGTGGCCGCCTGCAAGGCGGCGGGGCTGAAGGTGCTGCTGGTCTCCGGCGGTTTCACCTTCTTCACCGACCGGGTGCGCGACCGGCTCGGCATCGACTTCACCCGCTCGAACGTGCTCGAGATCGAGCACGGCGCGTTGACCGGCCGCATGGTCGACCAGCCCTGGGGCGACATCTGCGACGGCCAGGAGAAGCGGCGCATGCTGCTCCAGACGTGCCAGCAGCTGGGGATCTCGCCACGGCAGGCGATCGCCGTCGGCGACGGCGCCAACGACCTGCCGATGATGGGCGAGGCGGGCCTCTCGGTCGCCTACCACGCCAAGCCGAAGGTGCGCGAACAGGCGATGGTTGCCATCAACCAGGGGGGCCTGGATCGGCTGCTGGACGTGCTGCGCTGAGGTCTGGCGTGCGAGCCCGGGCGCCGGTCACGCCTGCGTGGCCGCGGCTGCCAGGCGCGGCCGCGCCAGCCGCGTCACGCGATACAGCAGGAACCCGGCGATCGCCAGGTTGAGCAGGTTCCAGCCGATGCCGTTGAGGAACGCCGCGCGATAGGAGCCGGTCCAGTCGAAGACCGCCCCGGACAGCCAGCCGCCCAGCGCCATGCCGAACAGCGTCGCCATCAGCACGGTGCCCACGCGCGCGCCGGCTTCGCGCGGCGAGAAGTGCTCGCGCACGATGAGCGCGTACGAAGGCACGATGCCGCCCTGGAACAGGCCGAACAGGCCGGAGACGACGTACAGCGACACCAGGCCGTTGAACGGCAGGAACAGCAGCAGCGCGATTCCCTGCAGCAGCGAGCCGAGCAGCAGCGTGCGCAAGCCGCCGATGCGGTCCGAGATCCAACCCGAGGCCAGCCGGCTGACCACGCCCAGGCCCAGCATCAGCGAAAGCATCTCGGCGCCGCGCGCCGCGCCGATTCCCAGGTCGCCGCAGTAGGCGACGATGTGCACCTGCGGCATCGACATGGCGACGCAGCAGGCCACCCCGGCCACGGCCAGCAGGATCTGCGCGGTGCCCGGCGCCAGCCCCATCGGCCGCTCCCCGCCCGGCACGGCGGCCGCGCCCGCCGGCGCGATCGGATGCAGCGGCGGCCGCCGCCGCAGCACCAGCGTCAGCGGCAGGATGGTGGCCACGCAGAACAACCCCATGCCGAGGTAGGTCTGGCGCCAGCCCACGCTGTCGATGAAGTGCTGCATCACCGGCGGCCAGACGGCGCCGGCGGCGTAGTTGCCGCTCATGCAGATGGCCAGGGCGATGCCGCGGCGCCGATCGAACCACTGCGAGGTGTCCGCGACCAGCGGCGCGAAGGTGGCGGAGGTGCCGAGCAGCCCGATCAGCAGGCCTTGCGCCGCGCAGAACACCCACAGGTTCGGCGCCAGTCCGGCGGCGGCGAAACCGGCCCCGAGGCCGACGGCGCCGAGGCCGACCGGCACCAGCACGCCGAACCGATCCGCCAGCCGCCCCATGAGGATGCCGCCGACGCCGAAACCGATCATCGTCAGCGTGTAGGGCAGCGAGGCGTCGGCTCGGGCGACGCCGAATTCGGCCTGGATGCGCGGCAGCACCACGGTCACCGAATACATGCCGGACCCGCCGATCGTCATCAGCAGCAGCGAGGTCGCCAACCGCAGCCACGCGTAGGGCGATTCGATGACGGCGGCGGCGGCGGGCGGCGCGGGCATCGGCCTATTGGACACGAGAAGCGCGAAAGACCGCCGCCGGCCGTTGCTTTTCCACATTCCCGGGCCCGCGGCCGCAGGCGCACGGATCAGCTTGCGGTATAACTGCGCGACTGGAGAAGAGCAGGATGAAAGCAGTGAACTGGATGGCCGGCCTGGCGCTGGCGGGCGCGGCAGCCGCGCTGGGCGTGGCGCACGCGGGCCAGATCCTCGTGGGCCAGGTCGGACCCATGTCCGGCATGGAAGCTTCGCAGGGCCGCGCCTACGCCGTCGGCATGCAGCTCGCATTCAGCGCCACCAATGCGGCGGGCGGCGTCGCCGGCAACACGTTCACTCTGGTGCGCAAGGACGACGGCGGACGGCCCGACGACACCATCGCCCTCACCCGGCAACTGCTCGCGGAAGAAAAGCCGATGGTGCTGGCCGGCTTCTTCGGCAGCCGCAACATCGCCGACCTGGTGAGCTCCGGCATCCTGGAAAAGGACAAGATCGCGCTGGTCGGCTACCGCACGGCGGAAATCCGCCCCGATTCGCCCTACCTCTTCAACGTGCGGGCCTCGCTGCGCGACGAGATCAACAAGCTGACCGAGCATCTCGCCACCATCGGGATCACTCGGTTGGGCCTGTTCTACGAAGACGGCCCCGGCGCCGCCGCGCTGCTGGCCGCCGCCGACGAGGCGGCCAAGAAGGCGAGCGCGACGATTCTGACCAAGGCCGGCTACGCCACCGGCACGGCCAAGGTGGATCCGGCGGTACGGGCCTTCATCGCCAGCAAGCCGCAGGCGATCCTGATGGTGTCCACCGGCGCCGCCGCCGGCGCCTTCATCGAGGGCTATCGCGCCGACGGCGGCAAGGCCCAGCTCTTCGCCCACTCCGGCGCCGACATCGAGCAGATGTCCAAGCGGCTGGCCGAGGAACAGATGCAGGGCGTGGCGATCGCGCAGGTGACGCCCAGCCCGTACAAGATCTCCAGCCGCCTCACCAAGGAATTCCTCGACCTGGTCGCCAAGCACGACAAGCTCGAAGTGCCGGTGAGCTACGCGATGATGGAAGGCTTCATCGCCGGCAAGGTGATCGTCGAAGCGGTGCGCCGCCAGAAGGGCAAGGCCACCCGCGAGGGCATGGTCGCCGCACTCGACGGCATGGACAACCTGAACCTGGGCGGTTACGTGGTCGGCTTCAAGCCCGGCATGCACACCGGCTCGCACTTCGTCGAGCTGTCGATCGTCAGCGGCGCCGGCAAGATCCGCCAGTAAGGCTGCGGCCTAGGCCTGCCACACGCCATAGCCGGCGCGCCGCAGCGCGATCGCCAGCTCCACTTCCATCGCGCGAGCCGTCTGGTACGGCATCGGGTTGTACCGTTCGTACAGCTGCGGCAGCAGCCGCAGCCCGTGGTCCCGCACGAAGCCGTTGGCCTTGATGCCGGCCTTGTGGCGGTCGAAGCGCAGGTCGGGGTCGAGCCCGGTCATGCCCACGTAGACGAAGGGCTTGCCCAGCCGCCAGTCGGGGTTGGCGCTGCGAAAGCGCGCCGAGTTCCACACCTGGTCGGCCAGTTCCACCACGTACACGTGGTAGTGCTCGCGCTGTCGCTGGCCTCGGGGCATGCGCCGATGCTACCCGGCGGCGGCCCCCGCTCGCGCGGGCGATGGTGGGCCAGCCTACGGTCGCGCCGCCCCCCGCGCGGCCTTGTCCCCGTCGGCCGCGCCGGTTCGCGCCGCCACCGCGTAGGCCTCCCGCTCGAACCGGTTGTCCAGATAGGGCCGGCGCCCGCGCAGCAGCTGCACGCCGCTGGAGGCCAGGTAGGCCGGCCCGAAGAGCAGCCCCCAGCGCTCGTACTGGCGCACGTGCACCTGTTCGTGGACCCGCGCCGCGTCGAGGGTGGCGGCGTCGGTCCCGAGGATGACGTGGCCGAGCGTGATCGCCGCGAAACGCAACCGTGGCGGCAGCCGCGCGGCCAGCGCGCCCAGGCGCCCGCCGCCGCATTCCAGCGTCCCGCCGCGCAGGCGCCACCAGCCGCCGCAGGCCACGACGCACCACGCCAGCACCAGCCCGAGCATCGAATAGCCCGCGGGCCACGCATATCGCCACCACCGTCTCATGCGTTCATGCACCCCCTGACCGGCCCGCCGGGCAAGTCGCGTTCCAGGCCCGCCCGGCCGCCAAGGCCCCATTCACAAGCCGGCGCCGCCGCACTAGCATCCGCAACCTTGCGGCCCATTTGCAGGCGGTCGCGGGGCAACGAACCAACAGGAGACAGACATGCAGCAACCCACCAGGATCGGCGGCATCGCCCGCTGGCACCTTCTCTTCGGCCTCACGTTCGCCGCGCTGGGCATGTTGCTCGGCATCTACATGGCGATCTCGCACAACCACGTCGAACGGCCGGCGCACGCGCACGTGATGCTGCTTGGTTTCGTGGTATCGACACTCTATGCGATCGTGTATCAGGTGTGGCTCAAGGCAACGCCCGTCCGGCTGGCGATGGTGCAGACCATCTGCCACCAGCTGGGCGCCCTGGTGCTGTCGCTGGGGCTGGTGCTGATGTTCGGCGGCGTGCTGCCCGAGGCCCAGCTGGAGCCGGTGCTGGCGGTCGGCGCGCTGTCGGCGCTCGCCGGTGTGCTACTGATGATCTTCCAGGTGCTGCGCGTCGCGCAGGAGCGCGACGCGCCCGCGGCCGAAGCCGTGCTGCCGGGCGCGGTCTGAGCATCCGGCCGCCTCCGCCGAATCGTCGGCGGGCACCGACAGGCCGAGGTGCCGGGGTCCGACGGCCGCCGGCCGCATCGGCATCTAATGTCAGCTCGACAAAGGATGAATGCCATGCAACGTGCCGCGCCCCGCCACTTCTCCATGCTGCGAGGCTTCCACCTCGCGGACTTCTTCACGCTCGGCAACGCGGCCTGCGGCGTGGGCGCCGTGTTCTTCGCGATGGCGTTCATGGCCAGCGAAGCGCTGTTCCACTTCTTCGCCGCGGCCGCGCTGGCGCCGGCCGCCTTCGCCTTCGACGTCCTCGACGGCCGCATCGCCCGCGCCCGCCACCAGCATTCGCCGCTGGGGCGCGAGCTCGATTCGCTCTCGGACGTGATCTCGTTCGGGGTGGCGCCGGCGGCGCTGGCGTTCGCCGCCGGGCTGCAGGGCGGCTGGGACGTCGCGGCGCTGATCTACTTCGTCTGCTGCGGCGTCAGCCGGCTGGCGCGCTACAACGTGACGGCCGAGCAGCTGTCCGGGGGCGGCGACAAGGTCAAGTACTTCGAAGGCACCCCGATTCCGACCAGCGTGGTGCTGACGGGGGTGCTGGCCTATGCAGCCTGGCAGGGCCGCATCGGCGACGCCCTCTACGGCGGCGCGTTCGACCTTGGCCCGTGGCAGCTGCATCCGCTGGCGCTGCTGTTCGTGCTGTCGGGCAGCCTGATGATCAGCAGCACGGTGCGCATTCCCAAGCTGTAGGCGCGGCTACGGCCGGCGCCGGTTCTTCTGCCAGATGGCCAGCACGATCAGGCCGTAGGCCATCACCCGCACCGAGTAGAAGAGCGGGTTGTCCTCGCTCACGTGGGCCAGCAGGCCCAGCGCGACGCGGTTGAGCCCCTCGAGCGCGAACGAGAGGGCGAAGTACAGGAAGAAGCGGTCGCCCGTGTTGCGCCAGAAGCGCAGAAAGAACAGCCCGGCCAGCAGCGAGGAGACGGCGATGGCGCCCGACAGCATCTGGTTCATCGTCACTCCTCTTCCCAGATCAGACCGAACAACAGCAGCAGCACGGCGACCAGCGCGGTGACCAGCCGCCAGGTCGACAGGTCCACCTCGGTCGGGAACACCAGCTTGTCCAGCACCAGCAGGATGTTGTTGATGGTCAGCCCGGCGAAGCACAACGCGCTCCACAGCAGCAGGCGGGTGCGGGTGGCGCTCCAGGCGCGCAGCAGCAGGGCGAACGCAGCCAGACAGGTGATCGCGCACAGGGAATAGATGAGCACGGCCATCATGCGTCCTTTCTCCAACGGAACGCGTCCGCAAACTGCTGAGCCCGCCGGTCGACGCGGGAATGGATGAGGTCCGTGACCTGCACGAGGTTGGCCGAATAGGCGCCGGCGACGGCGTCGAGCATGGCCGCCAGCTCCGGCGAGGCCGGGCGGTAGAGGAACACGTCGGGCGCGCCCGGCTCGGTCCGGGCGATGCCGGCGCCGGCAAGCGCCTGCAGCAGCTGCGCCGCCACCGGCTCGGCCAGGTACAGCCGCCGGGCCACGGCCGGGATGGGCCAGGCCGTGTCCGGCTCGGCCCGCAGCAGGAGGATCGCCTCCAGATAGGGCACCGACGGAACGCTGGTCAGGATGAAGCGCCTGACATCGTCCGGCAGGTCCTTCTTGTTCATGGTGCGGCGCATTCTAGAGAAGTCGAACGGTCCAGCTGAGCCACGGCACAATCGTGCGATGCCAGCCAGCCCGAGTCCGTCGCCATCGGTGCGCCTGTTCCTGGCCGTCTGGCCCGATCCGGCCAGCCGCGCCGCGCTGGCGGACTGGCAGCGGTCGTGGCGCTGGCCGCCGGGCGCGGCGCTGGTGCCGTCCGAGCGGCTGCACCTGACGCTGCATTTCCTCGGCAACGTGCCGGTGGCGCGCGTGCCTCAGCTGGTCGCTGCCCTTCGCCTGCCGTTCGTGCCGTTCGAGTTGCGCTTCGCGCGCGTGCAGCTCTGGCCGGGCGGCCTGGCCGTGGTGCGCATGCAAAGCACGCCGGACGAACTGCTGGCTCTGCACGCGCGGCTGGCGGGCGCGCTGCGCGCTCTGGATCTGGAGGTGGACACTCGCCCCTACCGGGCGCACGTGACGCTCGCGCGCAAGGCGGCCGGCGCGGCGCCGGCCCAGCCCGCGCCTGAGCACACCTGGCACGCCAGCCAGGGCTACGCGCTGGTGCGTTCGCTGCCCAACGGCGCCGGCTACGAGGTGCTGGAACGCTTCAGCTGAACGCCGTCGCACCCAGGTGCGACTTGGCCCAGCGCACGATGTCGGCCGCCCCCATCGCACCCGGCTGCCGCGCGACTTCGCGGCCGCCGACGAACAGCGCCAGCGTCGGGATGCTGCGGATCTGGAAGCGCGCCGCGAGCGTCGGGGCTTCCTCGGTGTTCACCTTGGCCAGCCGCGCCTGCGGTTCGAGCTGGGCGGCCGCCTGCTCGAACGCGGGCGCCATCTGCCGGCACGGGCCGCACCACGGCGCCCAGAAGTCGACCAGCACCGGGATCTGGTTGCGCTGGATGTGGCGGTCGAAGGCGGCTTCGTCGAGCGCCGCCGAGCGTCCGCCGAACAGGGCCCGGTGGCACTGCCCGCAGCCGGGGGCCTTGGCCAGGTCGTCCTGCCGCACCCGGTTGGTGGTGTGACAGTGCGGACACACGATGTGCAGCGGCTCGCTCATCGCCGGCCCCTCACGCCGCGCGGCGCGCAGCCTCGATCGCCGCGCGCGCGGCCAGCTCGGCAGCCAGGGCCGGGTCGAGCGCCGACCGGCACAGGCCGGCGTGGGTGTAGTTCAGGTTCTCGTACAGCTCGGCGACCGACGGAAAGGTGTCCAGCACCGCGTCGAGTCCGGCGTCGTGCGGCGTGGAGGCGAGCTCGGCCGACACGCGGGCCACGACGGAGCGGAACTGCTCGGGGTCGACCGGCTGGGTGCTGCGCTCCAGCCGCTCCAGCACCCGGGCGAGCATGACCAGGGTCGTGTTGACGGAGACGGGAGAAGTATTCATGCCTGGCACCTGGGGTTGCGGCGGCCGAATGCAAGGCCCGCGGCCGGGCGCAGGACCATGGGCTCAGGCCGAACGGCGCAGGCGTGCCGCCGAGTTCCGACACTTCGTTGCGGCCACCCGGATCGCCTCGACGAAGGCCGCTCCCCGAGCCGGCTCGGCCGTGGGCAAGTACGATGCAGGGCCGCGCACCGATGCCATCGACGCCGACCGCGCCCGCCCTTCCTCCGCATGCACCACCCAGCCAGCGCCCTCCGGATCGCCTTCGCCGGCATGTTGTCGCTCGCGGTGGCGATGGGCATCGGCCGCTTCGCCTTCACGCCGCTGCTGCCGCTGATGCTGGCGGAGGGAGCGGTCGACCTGGCGGGGGCCAGTTGGCTCGCCAGCGCCAACTACCTCGGCTACCTGGTCGGCGCCCTGCTGTGCACCTTCCAGCCGTGGATCTGGCGGCGCGTCCGGTGGCTGCCGCCGCTGCGCAGCGCAGCGGTGCTGCGCGCCGGCCTGGCCGCCACCGGCCTGCTGACGGCGGCCATGGCGTGGCCGCTGCCCGCGCTGTGGCCGGCGCTGCGGTTCGCCGCCGGCGTCGCCAGCGCCTTCGTCTTCGTGTTCACCTCCGGCTGGTGCCTGATGCAGCTCGCGCACCGCCACGCGCCGGCCCTCGGCGGGCTGATGTACGCCGGCCCCGGCGGCGGCATCGTGGTGAGCGGGCTGGCCGCCGGCGCGATGGTGCAGTGGGGCCAGTCGGCGGCGGCCGGCTGGACCGGCTTCGGCCTGCTGGCGGCCGTGCTGAGCGCGCTGGTCTGGCCGGTGTTCGGGGAGGCGCCGGCCGAGCCCGCCGGTCGCGGCAGCGCGCCGGCCGCTGGGCCGGCCCGCGCACCCGAGCCCGGCGCGGGGTGGCCCGAGCTGGCGCTGCTCACCCTCGCCTACGGCCTGGCCGGTTTCGGCTACATCATCAGCGCCACCTTCCTGCCGGTGATCGCGCGGCAGGCCATGCCTGGGTCGCCGTGGCTCGACCTGTTCTGGCCGATCTTCGGCGGCGGCGTCGTCGCGGGGGCGCTGCTGGCCACCCGACTCACGCTGCAGGGCGACCTGCGGCTGCTGCTCGCCGCCTGCTACGCGGTACAGGCCCTCGGGATCGTGGTCGGCCTGCACTGGCCGACGGTCGCCGGCTTCGCGCTCGGCAGCGCGCTGCTGGGGCTGCCCTTCACCACCATCACCTTCTTCGCGATGCAGGAGGCGCGTCGGCTGCGGCCGGCCGCGGGCCACAGCTTCATGGGGCTGCTCACCGTGCTGTACGGCATCGGCCAGATCGCCGGTCCGCTGGTTGCCGCGGCGATCCTGGCACGCAGCGCGACCCCGCGGCAGGGCTTCGACGCCAGCCTGGAAGTCGCGGCCGCCGTGCTGGTCGCGGGCGCGCTGCTGTACGTCGTGCTCGCGCGCCGCTGGCCGATGGCGGTCAGCCCGCGGGGCGCGCCTGCCGCAGGGCCGGGTAGGGATTGACGGCGTCGCCTTCCCACCACCGCCGCTCGGGTCCGAGCCGGAATACGGCGAAGTGCAGGTGCGGCGTCCGGCCCGCGTTGCCGCTGGTGCCGACGTACCCGATCAGGTCCCCGCGCCGCACGCTCATGCCCTCCTTCAGGCCCTCGGCATACCGGTCCAGGTGCGCGTAGTAGTACGCCAGCCGGCCGGCCGGATCGAACTGGTAGACCGTGAGACCGCCCGGCTTGCTGGTGAACAGCTTGGCCACCTGGCCGTCGTCGACGGCGAACACCCGGGTGCCCTGCGGCGCCAGGATGTCGATCGCTTCGTGCCGGTGCCCGGGCCGTCCTTCGTCGAACATGTCGTTGAGGGCGCTTGCCGGGACGCCTTCGACCGGCAGCACCAGCGGCCGCGCCGCCAGCAGCGCTGCACCGTCGCCGCCGCCGGCGCCGGGTGCCGGCGCGGGACCGCTGCGCTGCTCCGCCTTCGCCACGGTCTCGGGCATCGTCGGCGTCGGCACCGGTGCCACCGCGGGAGCACCGGCCGCCGATGCTTGCGCCGCGGCAGCGGGTGCCGGCGCAGCAGGCGCGGCTGCGGGGCCTGGCGGTCCGCCCAGCACCCGCGTCGCCGCAGCCGGCCGCTCGGCGGCCTGCCGGCCGCTCATGACCACGGTGTTCTCCTCGCGCCAGCAGCCGGCAGCCAGCAGCGCCAAACCGCAAGCTGCCGCCAGGGCGCCGCGCCGCAGGACGTCGGAGCGCCGGCCCATGCTCAGCCCTCCACGTCGACTGGCACGCCCGGCTTGATCAGGTCGGCCAGGCGCAAGACGTCCCAGTTGGTGAGCCGCACGCAGCCGTTGGTCTGCACGCGCGACATCTGGCCCGGCTCGCTGGTGCCGTGGATGCCCCAGTGCGGCTTGCTCAGGCCCAGCCAGGCCAGGCCCACGGGATTGTTGGGGCCGGCCGGCAGCTGCGTCTTCACGTCGGTCGGCTTGGCGGTGCGCAGCAACTGCGGGTCGTACGTGAATTGCGGGTTCTTCACTTCGCTGGTGATCTGCAGCCGCCCCACCGGCAGCGGATCGCTCGCGCCGCCGATGCTCACCGGGAAGCTCGCCAGCAGCCGGTCGCCCTCACCGATGGCCGAGAGCGTGAGCCGCTTCTTGTCGATGCGCAGCAGCGTCACCGGCGTGGCGAGCGGGGCGGGCTGGGTGTCGGCGACGACGACCGCGGCGCCGGCCTGCAGCGGCCGGCCGCGATTGAGTTCGGCCAGCAGCTTCGGGCTCATGTGGAAGCGCTCGCCGAGCGCTTCCTCGAGCGACTGGTAGCCCAGCGCCGGCAGCTTGCCCTGCTCCATCGGGTCGGCAGGGAGTCTGGCATATGGCCCGGCCACGTCCTGCGGCGTGAGCGCATAGCTGGAAAACACCGGGCGCTGCCCCTGCTGCAGCGCGGCCCAGGTGGCGGCATCGATGCGGCCGGTGGCCGCCAGGCCGCGCGAGCGCTGGAAGCCCGCCGCCGCCTTGGCCATGTTGCTGCCGAAGTGGCCGTCGATTTCGCCCGGCGAGAACCAGTTGCGATCGAGCAGCACCTGGGCCCGCACCACGGCCGCGCCGCGGGCACCGGCGGCCAGCAGAGGCGTCGACCGGTCGCCGTTGAGTTGCTCCAGCTGCGCCGCCGCCTCCGGCGACGCAGGCGCGGCGACCTGGCTGGACGACGCAGGCGCGGCGGCTTGGCTGGACGACGCAGGCGCGCTCGCCGGGGGCTGGGCCCACAGCGGCGCGGCCGCCAACGCGAGCACGAGGACGGCGCCCCGGGCTGCGCAGGTGCGCGGGCCGGTGGCGGGTTGGGATGGCACGGGGGGAAAGCAAGTCATGCTCCACCGTAGCGTGGCGCCGCCGCCGACCCTGTCGGCTGGCGCCGACGGTCGCGGTCGGCACGTTCCGATCGGGCGCCCGGGCCGGCGCCTCAGATGTGGCCGACCGGTTGCGGCAGGTGCCGCAGGTGCAGTGCCAGGCCTAGCGCCGCGAGGTGGTTGCCGTCGCGCTCGAGGACCTGCTGCGCCAGCGGCAGGAACTGCTGCTCCTCGAAGTTCGCGTGCTGCAGGTAGCCGCGCACCAGGTGGTGCAGCAAGCCGCTGTCGATCCCGGTGCCGCGCCCATGCGCGACCGCGGCAACCGACGGCTCGAGCCGCTTCCACAAGCCTTCGAGGGCACGGTGCTCGGAAGTGAGCCGCTGCACCAGCGCGTCGACACGGTCGCGCTCGGCACCGGCCGCGGCGCTGCGCAGCACCGCCGGAAAGAGGTCCTTCTCCTCCTGCGCATGGTGCTCGAACACGGCGTCGCGAAACAGCGCCAGCGCGCCGTTGGCCACTGCACGGGCGCGCTGCGCCGCCGTGACGAGTTCGGGCAGGCCCGCGAGCGCCTCGAGCTGCGAGGTGATGCCGTCATGGCACTGCGAGAAGTTGGCGAGCGGCGCCTGCGGGTCGACCGGCTGCTGGCCCGGCGTGGAAGCGTGCATGGTGGGTCTCCGCGGTTGGCGCAGCAGGCGCTGCGGGGCGAATCCACTGTAGGGGGCCGCATGTGCCGCCCGCTTGACGCATGTCAACCGCGACCCGCCACCCGTGAACCACGATCAGGTTGGCACACCTGCCCAATTGACAAGGCCAACCATGTTCAAGCACATCCTGCTCGGTACCGACGGATCGGCCGCCTCCGAGCACGCCGCCAGCCTGGCTGTCGACCTGGCGCGCAGCCACGGCGCCAAGCTCACGGCGCTCTACGTCGTCGACCCCTATCCCTACCTGGGCGTCGGCGAGACCAACCCCATGGGCTTCCAGGCCTACATGGCGGCCGCCCAGCAGCACGCCGCCGAGGCGCACGCCAAGGTCGCGCAGCTCTGCCGGCAAGCCGACCCCCCGGTCGCGCTCGAGGTGCGGCTGGTCGAGGACGTCACCGCGATGCGCGGCATCGTCGACATGGCCCAGGAGGAAAAGGCCGACCTGGTGGTGGTCGGCTCGCACGGCCGCACCGGCATCAGCCGCTTGATGCTGGGCAGCGTGGCGGCGCAGGTGGTCGCCCATTCGCCCGTCCCGGTGCTCGTGGTGCGCTGACACGCCCTGACCGACGCGGCCCCGGAGCCTGCGATGAACGACACGACCAGCCTGCCCGGCACGCCGCCGCGCAAGCTGTGGCTGCGGGCGTTGCAGATGGTGCTGATGTGCGTGGCCTTCCAGATCGCCGCCTGGGTGCTCGTCGTCACCGCCCTGGTGCAGCTGGTGGTGGCGGCTGCGACCGGCGGCCCGCACGAGCGGTTGCGCGCGTTCGGCGCCGCCCTGGGCCGCTACCTCGGGCAGATCGCCGGCTTCGTCAGCTTCGGCAGCGACCAGCTGCCCTTCCCCTTCAGCGACTGGCCGGCGGCGGCGCCGTAGCCACCGGGCCGGCCGTCCCCCGCACCAGCGGGCGCAGCATCCACAGTCCCAGCAGCGGCCCGGCCGCCAGTCCCGGCAGGATCCAGGCCAGGGGCCAGAAGTGCGCGGCGCGGACGAACACCTCGATGCTGACCACCGAGATCGCGAAGCCGATGCAGTTGGCGAAGGTCAGCACGCTGCCGACCACCGCCGGCGGCGCGTTCTGCGCCGTCAGGGTGGAAAACTGCGGCGAGTCGCCGACCACCGTCGTCCCCCACAGCAGCAACCAGCCCAGGAACAGCGGCCAGGGCGCGGCCGTCATCAGCGGCGCCGCCAAACAGCACGCGGCGCTGGTGGCGAGCTGGAAGTTCGCGACGCCGGCGCTGCCGAAGCGGCGCACCAGCAGCCCACCCACGACACAGCCGGCCGCGCCGGCGGCGATGGTCCAGAACGACACCGCGCTGGCGGCCGTCCCGGCCACCCGGCCGGCCACGATCAGCGGCACCAGCACGTAGAAGGCGTACAGCTCCCACATGTGGCCGAAATAGCCGAACACCGAGGCCCGCAGCCGGCGGTCGGACCAGATCGTCGCCAGGGCGCGCGGCGTGATGGGCACACCCGGCGGCGCCTGGGGGCTGGCCGGGACCAGCCACGCGGTGGCGAGGCCGCCGGCCGCCGCCAGGCAGGAGACCGCCAGGACCACCAGCTGCCACGGCGCCAGCCCGGCCGGCAGCGGCGTCGCCGGCGTTTCGGGTCCGGCCAGGGCGCGCAGCCCGTGCGGCAGGGCCGTTCCGAGCACCAGCGCGCCGATCAGCACCCCCATCACCGCGCCCAGCCGCTGCCGGTACCAGCTGGCGGCGATCTTCATGCCCACCGGGTAGATCCCGGCCAGGGCGAAGCCGACCGCGAAGCGCAGCAGCACCAGCCGCTCGAAGGCGCCGCCGGTCGCGAGCATCAAGGCGTTGAGCACGGCCCCCACCAGCGCGCAGGCCAGGAAGACCCGCTGCGGCCGGAAGCGGTCCGCCAGCATCAGCAGCGCGAACACCAGCGTTCCGGCGACGAACCCCAGCTGCACGGCGGCCGTCAGGCTGCCGACGGCGCCGGCCGGCAGCCGCCAGGCACGCTCGAGGTCGGGCATGACGGCATTCACCGCGAACCAGAGCGAGGTGCCGGCGAACTGGGACAGCACGATCACCGGCAGGACGCGGCGGGGAACGGCTATGCTCATCGACCCAGCATACCGGAGCGCGGTCCCGCCCGCCGGGGGCGCCGGCCCACCTGCACCACGATGATCCCCTTCTCCGTCCTCGATCTCTCGCCCATCACCGAAGGCGGCGATGCGGCGCAGTCGTTCCGCCAGTCGCTCGAGCTCGCGCAGCACGCCGAACGCTGGGGCTACCGGCGCTTCTGGCTGGCCGAGCACCACGGCATGCCGGGCATCGCCAGCGCGGCCACCGCCGTGCTGATCGGGCATGTCGCCGGCGGCACCAGCACGATCCGCGTCGGCGCCGGCGGCATCATGCTGCCCAACCACTCGCCGCTGGTGATCGCCGAGCAGTTCGGCACGCTCGAGTCGCTATACCCGTGCCGGATCGACCTGGGCGTGGGCCGCGCGCCGGGCTCGGACCAGATGACCGCGCGCGCCTTGCGGCGCAACCTCACCAGCGACCCCGACGAGTTTCCGCGCGACGTCGTGGAGCTGATGGACCTGCTGTCGGAGCAGCCGCGGCAGCGGGTGCGCGCGGTGCCCGGCACCGGCAGCAAGGTCCCGGTGTGGATCCTCGGCTCCAGCCTGTTCGGCGCCCAGCTCGCGGCGATGCTGGGACTGCCCTACGCCTTCGCCTCGCACTTCGCGCCGCAGCAGCTGATGGAAGCGATCGCCGTCTATCGCGAGACCTTCAAGCCGTCGCCGCATCTGGCCCGGCCGTACGTGATGCTGGGGTACAACGTCTTTGCCGCCGACAGCGACGAGCAAGCGCGGGTGCTGGCGACGTCCGCCCAGCAGGCGATCGTGAACCTGCGCAGCGGCCGCCCCGGCCGGCTGCCGCCGCCGCGTCCCGGCTATCGCGAACAGGCCGGGCCCGCCGAACGCGCGATCCTCGACAGCGTGCAGGCCTGCGCCGCGATCGGCTCGCCCGACACCGTGCTCGCCGCGCTGCGGGCGTTCCTCGAGCGCACCGGCGCCGACGAACTGATGATCGCCTGCCAGATGTTCGACCACCGCGCGCGGCTGCGGTCCTACGAGATCGCGGCGCAGGTGCGCGAGCGGCTGGCCCCGGCCGCCTGACGGGCCAGTCATGGACGCCGCCCGCGAGCCCCGCGCCGCGTCCGGTGCGCCTGCCGGCCGCGGCCTGTGGGTGATGCTGCTGGCGCTGACCACCGGCTTCGCCCTGAGCCAGGCGTATCGGACCGTCGCCGCCATGATGGCCACCCAGCTGCAGCAGGAGTTCGCGCTGTCGGCGCAGCAGCTCGGCATGTTCGCCGCGATGTTCCACTTTTCCTTCGGCGCCCCGCAGTTGCTGATGGGCATCGGCATCGACCTGTACGGGGTGCGGCGCACGGTGCTGGCGGCCTTTCCGCTGACGATCGCGGGCGCGCTGCTCAGCGCCTTCGCCCCGAACTACCCGCTGGCGGTGCTCGGCCAGGCACTGACCGGCATCGGCTGCGCGCCGGCCTTTCTGGTGTGCACCGTGTTCATCGCGCGCCGCTTTCCCCCCGCCCGGTTCGCTTCGGTGTCCGGCCTGGTGCTCGGAATGGGCGGCGTCGGCCTGCTGGTCACCGGCACCCCGCTGGCCTGGGTGGTGCAGGCCGGGTCGTGGCGCACCGGCTTCCTGGTGCTGGCCGGCGGCTCGGCCGCTGCCTGGCTGGTGATCTTCGCGCTGGTGCGCGAGCCAGCGCCGGTTCGCACCGCGCCGTCGGCGCCGATCGGGGCCGCCCTGCGCGAGGCGGCGGCGCTCATGGCGATCCCGCACACGCTGGGCATCGTGGCGCTGGCGGCCGTCACCTACGCCTCGTTCATCGCGCTGCGCGGCCTGTGGCTCGGGCCGATGCTGATCGAGCGTTTCGGGTTTTCGCTGCTGCAGACCGGCAACGTGGCGCTGGCGGTGTCCGTCACTTCGCTGCTGGGACCACCGGTGTTCGGCCACCGGGACACGGCGCCGGCCTCCAGGCGCCGCCGCATCGTCGCCTTCAGCCTGCTGCTGGCGGCCCTGTTCGCCCTGCTCGCTGTGCTGCAGCACGCCGCGAGTGCGGTCGCACTGACGATCGCGATCGGGTTTCTCACCGGCTTCATCGTCTGGCAATACGCGGACGTTCGCACCGCCTATTCCGAAGCACTGACCGGACGGGCGATGGCGGTGTTCACCATGGCCATGTTCCTCGGGGTCGCCGTGATGCAGTGGATCACCGGCCTGGTGGCGAGCGCCGCCCAGGCCGCCCGGACCGATCCCTACACGGCCGTGCTGCTGGCGATCGCCGCGCTGCTGGTGCTCGGCGCCCTGGCGTTCCGCACGCTGCCGGCGCCGCCCGCCACGCGCCGCTGACACCGGCACCCGACCGCGGCATGCGGGCACCGGCGCCCGGCCGGCAGCTTGACCGCCGCCGGCGTATGCTGCGCCCTTCTTCCGGAAGGAGCGCCGCATGCCGCCACGCCTGACTGCCCAGGACTTCGACCAGGAACTGCTGATCCTGTTCGACGCCTACGTCCACGGCAACCTGGACCGCCGCGGCTTCCTCGCCAAGGCGCGGCGGTTCGCCAAGGCCGGTGTCACGGCGGCCGGCCTGCTGGCGGCGCTCAGCCCCGACTTCGCGGCCGGCCAACAGGTGGCGCCGACCGATGCGCGGCTGCAGACCCAATGGGCCGGCTACCCCTCACCCCAGGGCAACACGACGACCAGGGGTTACCTCGTGCGGCCGGTCCGGGCCGGCGCCCGCCGGCTGCCGGCGATCCCGGTGATCCACGAGAACCGGGGCCTGAATCCGCACATCGAGGACATCGCCCGCCGGCTGGCGCTGCATGGCTTCATGGCGTTCGCGCCCGATGCGCTGGCGCCGCTGGGCGGCTATCCGGGCGACGAGGACAAGGCGCGCGCCGCGTTCGCGACGCTGGACCAGGGCAAGGCCTACGCCGACTTCCTGGCCGCCGCGCGCTGGCTGGACGCGCGGCCCGACAGCACCGGCCGGCTGGGGGCGGTGGGCTTTTGCTACGGCGGCGGCATCGTGCACCGGCTGGCCACCGACCTGCCGGAATTGAACGCCGCCGTTCCGTTCTACGGCAACACCCCGGCGCCGGAACAGGCGGCACGCGTCAAGGCGCCGCTGCTGGTGCAGCTGGCGGCCGTCGACGAGCGCATCAATGCGGCCTGGCCGGCCTACGAAGCCGCGCTGCGGGCCGCCGGCGTCAGGCACACGGCGTACCAGTACCCGGGGACCCAGCACGGCTTCAACAACGACACGACCCCGCGCTACGACGCGGCCGCCGCGAAGCTGGCCTGGGACCGCACCATTGCGTTCTTCGAGGCCAACCTCGGCGCCGGCGGCTGACGCCAGCCGCCGGCGCGCGCGTCAGCTGCGGTTCGGGTTGTTCGGGCGCCGGTCGAAACGGTTCGGCACGCCGTCACCGTCGCGGTCCCGCCCGCGCGCCCAGTGGCCCGCCACCAGTTCCCAGCGGCCGTCGCGCTCGACCCAGCGATCCGGCACCCAGTGCATGCCGCGGCGCGCGCCGACCCAGTGGCCGCGCACCCAGACGTACTCGCCGTGGCGGTAGGCCCAGTGGCCCGGCGCCCATTCCTTGCCGTGCCGCGCCCGCGGCATCTGCTCCTCGCGCGGCGGCGGTGGCGGCTGCGTGATGACGATGGCCCGCTGCTGCGCCGAAGCGATCAGGGGCGCGGCGCCGAACGACGAGGCGACCAGCGCTGCGACCAGAATCTTCTTGAACATGTTGATCTCCCGGATGCGTTGAGCCTTCGGTTCGAAGGCCGACAGGAATCCAGGGTCGCGCCGGCGCGGCCGCGCTTGCGTAGGACAACGGCGGCGCCGCGGGCCGGAACGGTTCCGCGCGCGGCGTGGGCGGCGCGCGCACCTGGCGCAGGTCACGCTGCGCGGGCGACCGCCGGCGTGCCGGCACGCGCTCGCCGGCGCGGCGCCGGGGGCGCCGGCTCGCCCTCGCGCGCCTGCCGCATCATGTTGCTCTCGCTCGTGATCACGCCGACCACCTTGGCCAGTCGCCGGCCGACGCTGACGTAGGCGTGGCCCACGCGGCTGTCGAAGTACAGCGAGTCGCCGCGCCGCAGCTGCATCACCTGCCCGCTCTCGAAGTGCACGTCGATGCTGCCGGACAGCACGTAGACGAATTCCTCGCCCGGGTGCCGCGCGAAGTCCTCCGGCCCCTCGACGCGGCGCGCGTGCACGGTGCCCAGGATCGGACTCATCTGCTTGCCCGCCGCGGCGGTGCCGAGGAATTCGTAGGAGAAGGCGACGCCGCGGTAGACGACGCCCTTGCCGGCGCGCGTGAGCACGGGACCGGCGAACGGCGTCGCCGGCACGCCGGCTTCGGCGAACATCGAGCCCATGTCCATGCGCAGCGCGCGCCCGAGGGCGGAGAACTTTTCGTAGCTGAGGGCCAGCTGGCCGCGCTCGGCGCGCGAGATCGTGGTGATCGAAACGCCGGACAGTTCGGCCAGGTGCGCCAGGGTCCAGCCGTAGTGCTTGCGCGCCGCGCGCAGGCGCTTGCCGAACGTGCCGCGGTCCAGCGTGTTGGGCACGCCGGCCGCCGCCGGACTGTTCTTCTGTGCTGCCAAGGCCGTTCCTTTGGGCGCTCGTGGGTCGATGGCCCGGCGCGGCGCCGGACCGGGATTGCACATTCGCCGATTCGCTCAAACGCAAATGTGCGCCGCGCAAGCCTACCGCCTGCCCGGGCGCCGCGTCAATCGAATTTGCGGATGCGCAAATTTGTCGCTACACTGCCGCGTTTTCGACAGCTTCCGGGCCCGCCGCGCGACCCACCAGCGCGGGCGCTCCACCTCCATGACGGCATTTCCCGCGGCCCGTAGCGCCGACTTCCTCGTTGTCGGCGGCGGCATCGCCGGCGCCTCGACCGGCTTCTGGCTGGCACCGCACGGGCGCGTCATCGTGCTGGAGCGCGAGTCGCAGCCCGGCTACCACTCGACGGGCCGTTCAGCCGCGCTCTTCATGGAAAGCTACGGCACGCCGCAGGTGCGCGCGCTGACGATGGCCAGCCGGGCCTTCTTCGAGCAGCCGCCCGCGGGCTTCAGCGAGTACCCGCTGCTGTCGCCACGCGGTGCGTTGATGGTGGCCGCGCCCGGGCAGGAGGCGCTGCTGGAAGCGCACTGGGCCGTGCTGACCGCCGTCACCGACAACGCCCGCCGCCTCGACGCCGGCGAAGTGCTCGCCCTGATCCCCGCCTTCCGCGCCGAACAGGTGGCCGGCGGGCTGCTCGAACCCGATGCAGCGGACATGGACGTGCACGCGATCCACCAGGGCTATCTGCGCGGCCTGCGGCGCGCCGGCGGCGAGCTGGTGTGCGACGCGGCGGTGACGGCCCTGCGCCGCGAGGGCGGCCTCTGGCAGGTCGACGCGGGCGGCCAGCGCTACCAGGCGCCGGTCGTGGTGAATGCCGCCGGCGCCTGGGCCGACGAAGTGGCCAGGCTCGCGGGCCTGGCGCCGATCGGGCTGCAGCCGCGCCGCCGCTCGGCGATGATCTTCGCGCCGCCCGCCGGCGTCGACGTCACGCACTGGCCGATGGCGATCGGGGTCACCGAGGACTGGTACTTCAAGCCCGACGCCGGCATGCTGCTGGGCTCCCCGGCCAATGCCGATCCGGTCGAGCCGCAGGACGTGCAGCCGGAAGAACTCGACATCGCGCTGGCGATCCACCGCATCGAGGAGATGACCACCCTCGCCATCCGCCGGCCCGCCCGCACCTGGGCCGGCCTGCGTTCCTTCGTCGCGGACGGCGACCTCGTCGGCGGCTTCGACCCGCGGGCGCCGGGCTTGCTCTGGGTCGCGGCGCAAGGCGGCTACGGCATCCAGACCTCGCCCGCGATGGGCGAAGCCTGCGCGGCGCTCGCGCGCGGCCTGCCGCTGCCCCAGCGCATCGCCGCCTTCGGCCTGACGGAGGCGATGCTGTCGCCGGCCCGCCTGCTCTGAGTCATCAACCCCACCACCAGCCTGCCATGCGCGTCTTCAGCGGATCCCTCGCCACCGAGACCAACACCTTCGGCCCGATGCCGACCGGCCTCGCCTCCTTTCGCGACCGCGGCTACTTCAAGGCCGGGGATCACCCGGACCAGATGACGTTCTTCTCCGGGCCGCTCTGGGCGGCGCGCCTGCGCGGCAAGGAGCTCGGCTGGGACCTCGTCGAAGGCATGGTCGCCGGCGCGCAGCCGAGCGGCACCACCACCCGCGCCGCCTACGAGCAGTTGCGCGAGGAGCTGCTCGCGGACCTGCGCGCCGCGCTGCCGGTGGACATGGTGCTGCTCGGCCTGCACGGCGCGATGGTCGCGGACGGCTACGACGACTGCGAAGGCGACCTGCTGGCCCGGGTACGCGAGATCGTGGGCCCCCAGGTGGTCATCGGCGCCGAGCTCGACCCGCACAACCACCTCACGCCGCAGATGCTGCGCCACGCCGACGTCCTGGTCGCGTTCAAGGAATACCCGCACACCGACGTGCTGGAACGGGCGCTGGAACTGGTCGACCTCTGCGCCGCCACGGTCGAGGGCAAGGTGCGGCCGGTTGCCGCCGTCGCCGACTGCCAGATGATCGTGACGATGCATACCTCGCGCCAGCCGGCACGCGGCTTCGTCGACCGCATCCAGTCGCTGGAAGGCAAGGACGGCGTGCTGTCGATCTCCGTCTCGCACGGCTTCGCCTGGGGCGACGTGCCCGAGATGGGCACCAAGGTGCTGGTCTATACCGACGGCGACCGGGCCGCCGCGCAGGCGCTGGCCGGCCGGCTCGCCGGCGAGCTGATCGCGATGCGCGAGCAGCTGAACGTCCGTTTTCCGTCGATCGACCAGGCGCTGGACGAGGCGCTGGCCTTGCCCGGCGGCCCGGTCGTGATCAGCGACGGCGCCGACAATCCCGGCGGCGGCGCGGCCAGTGATTCGACCTTCATCACCCGCCGGATCATCGAGCGCGGCATCGGCAACGTCGCCGTCGGACCGCTGTGGGACCCGATCGCCGTGCGCCTCGCCTTCGAGGCCGGCGCGGGCGCGCGGCTGGCGCTGCGCATCGGCGGCAAGATCAGCCCGCTTTCGGGCGACCCGCTCGACCTCGACTGCACCGTCAAGGCGCTGCGCCGCGACATGGTGATGACCGGCCTGGCCGGCACCGCCATGCCGCTGGGCGATTGCGCGCTGGTCGAGGCGGGCGGCGTCGAGCTCGTGCTGATCACGCTGCGCAACCAGGCGATGGGCACCGACCTCTTCACGCAGCTGGGCGTCGACCTCGCGGCCAAGAAGATCATCGTCGTGAAATCGTCGCAGCACTTCTACGCGTCGTTCTCGAAGGTGGCGAATCACGTGATCTATGCCGGCGCCCCGGGCGCCGTGACGCTGGACCTCACGACCCTGCCCTACCGCAAGGTGCGCCGGCCGAAGTGGCCGCTCGATCCGATCGAGCCCACCCCCGTCGTCGACTGAAAACGAACCACATCCAAAGGAGACACACCATGATCCAACGTCGCTCGCTCGCCGCGCTGGCCCCGGCCGCGGCCCTGGCGCTGGGCGCCCTGCTCGGCGCGCCGCCGGCCCTGGCGCAACCCAAGACCTTGCGCATCGTCGCCCACGCGGACCTCAAGATCCTCGACCCGACCTTCACCACCGCCTACATCTCGCGCAACTTCGGCTACATGGTGTACGACACGCTGTTCGCGCAGGACGCCAGGAGCCAGCCCAAGCCGCAGATGGTGGAGAAGTACACGGCGTCCAAGGACGGCCTGGCGTGGACCTTCACGCTGCGTCCCGGCCTGAAGTTCTCGGACGGCAGCGCCGTGACGACCGCCGACGTGGTCGCCTCGCTGCAGCGCTGGGGCGGGCGCGACAGCATCGGCCGGGCGATGGGCAACGCCGGCGCGCAGTGGAAGGCCGTCGATGCGCGCACCTTCACGCTCACGCTCAAGGAGCCGTTCGGCATGGTGCTGGAAGGGCTGGCCAAGCCGTCGGGCTTCCCGGCGGTGATCATGCCCGAGCGGCTGGCCAAGTTGCCGACGACGTCGCCGCTGGCGGAAGCGATCGGCTCCGGCCCGTTCGTCTTCAAGCGCGACGAGTGGGTGCCGGGCAACAAGGCGGTGTTCGTGAAGAACCCCAACTACGTCGCCCGCAGCGAGCCGCCGAGCGGCCTGGCCGGCAGCAAGCAGCCGCACTTCGACCGGGTCGAGTGGCTGTACCTGCCCGACGCCAACAGCGCCACCGCGGCCCTGAAGAAGGGCGAGGTCGACTACATCGAGCAGCTGCCGCCCGACTACATCAACCCGCTGCGCCAGGATCCGCACGTCAAGGTGAAGCCCGCCGGCTTCTACCAGGGCTTCATCGTCATGAACCAGCTGCACCCGCCGTTCAACAACCCGAAGGCGCGGCAGGCGCTGGCCCATGCGGTGAGCCAGGAGAAGTTCATGGCCGCGATGGGCTACCCGCTGGACATGCGGATGACCTATTGCGCCAGCTACTTCATCTGCGGCGGCCCGAACGAGACCGCCGCCGGCGCCGAGCCCTTCCGCAAGCCTGACCTGGCCAAGGCCAAACAGCTGCTGGCCGAGAGCGGCTACAAGGGCGAGAAGGTCGTGGTGCTGGTGCCCAGCGACGTGACCTACCTGAACGCCGAAGGCCTGATGATCGTGCAGGCCATGCGCAGCATCGGGATGAATGTCGATGCGCAGAACATGGACTGGGCCTCGATCGGCGCGCGCCGCGCCAAGAAGGACGCGCCGGCCGCCGGCGGCTGGAACGTCTACGTCACCGTGGCCGGCCAGTTCGACGTCGACTCGCCGATCACCAACGCGTATCTCAGCGCCGCCTGCGGCACCAGCCTGCCGGGCTGGCCGTGCGACAAGCCGCTGGACGAGCTGCGCACCGCGTGGCTCAAGGAAACGAATCCGGCCAAGCGCCGTCAGCTGCTGGACGCGTTCCAGCAGCGCGCCTACGAGGCCGTGCCCTACGTCAACGCGGGCCAGTACTCGCCTGCCTTCGCCGCCCGCGCCGACCTGAAGGGGCTCGACAAGATGTGGAACGGCATGCCCACGGTGTGGATGCTGGATCGCTGAGGGGCCGGACGATGCGCGTGTTCACCGGGTCGCTCGCGACCGAAACCAACACCTTCGCCCCGATGCCGACCGGGCTCGCGTCCTTCAAGGATCGCGGCTACTTCCCGGCCGGCCGCCACCCGAAGGAGCTGAACCTGTTCGCCGGACCGCTGTATGCCCTGCGCGAAGTGGCAGCCGAGCGCGGCTGGACGCTGATCGAAGGCATGGTGGCGGCCGCCCAGCCGAGCGGCACCGTCACCCGCGAAGCCTACGAGCAGCTGCGCGACGAGCTGCTGGCCGACCTGCGCGGCGCCCTGCCGCTGGACATGGTCATCCTCGGCCTGCACGGCGCGATGGTGGCCGACGGCTACGACGACTGCGAAGGCGACCTGCTGGGCCGGGTGCGCGAGCTCGTCGGCCCGGCCGTCGTCGTCGGCGCCGAGCTCGATCCGCACATGCACCTGTCGCCCCGGATGGTGCAACAGGCCGACGTGCTGGTCTCGATGAAGGAGTACCCGCACACCGACGTGCTGGAGCGCGCCCGCGAACTGGTGAGCCTGTGCGAAGCCAAGGCGGCCGGCCGCATCCGGCCGGTCGCCGCGCTGGTCGACTGCCAGATGGTGGTGCCGATCCACACCACGCGCCAGCCGGCCCGGGGCTTCATCGACCGGGTGCAGGCGCTGGAAGGCCGGGAGGGGGTGCTGACGATCTCCATCGGCCAGGGCTTCGCCCACGGCAACGTGCCGGACATGGGCAGCAAGGTGCTGGTCTATACCGACGGCGACCAGCAGCAGGCGGACCGGCTGGCGATGCAGCTGGCCACCGAGCTGATCGGCATGCGCGGGCAGCTGGCCGTGCGCTATCCGGACATCGACAGCGCGCTCGACGAGGCGGTGGCCGCGGCCAAGGGCCCCGTGGTGCTGGCCGATCGCGCCGACAACCCGGGCAGTGGCGCGCCCGGCGACTCCACCTTCGTGCTGAAGCGGATGATCGAGCGCGGGCTGGCCAACGGCGCCGTCGGCCCGATGTGGGACCCGATCGCCGTGCGCATCGCGTTCGAAGCCGGCCAGGGCGCCCGGCTGGCCCTGCGCATCGGCGGCAAGATCGGCCCGCTGTCGGGCCAGCCGCTGGACCTGGACTGCACCGTCAAGGCGCTGCGGCCCGACATGGTGATGACCGGCTTGGCCGGCGCGCCGACCGACATGGGCGACTGCGCGCTGGTCGAAGCGGACGGCATCGAGATCGTGCTGGTCTCGATCCGCAACCAGGCGCTGGGCACCGACGTCTTCACCCAGCTCGGGTGCGACCTCGCCTCCAAGCGCTTCATCGTCGTCAAGTCGGCCCAGCATTTCCACGCGTCGTTCGCCAAGGTCGCGTCGCAGGTGATCTACGTCGGCGCGCCCGGCGCGGCGACGCCGCACACCGCCACGCTGCCGTACACCAAGATCCGCCGGCCGCGCTGGCCGCTCGACGACGTCGCCACGGCCGTGCTGCTGCCGCTGGCCCGCCCCAACTGACAGGAACACACCGCATGCGAACCCATTCCCTCGCCCGCCTCGCGGCCGCCGGCGCCTTCGCGCTGTCCGCGCTGCTGCCCGCCGTCACCCACGCGCAGGCCAAGACGCTGCGCTTCGTGGCCCACGCCGACGTCAAGATCCTCGACCCGACCTTCACCACGGCCTACATCTCGCGCAACTTCGGCTACATGGTGTACGACACCCTGTTCGCCCAGGACGCGCACGGCAAGGCCCAGCCGCAGATGGTGGACAAGTACTCCACCAGCAAGGACGGCCTGGCCTGGACCTTCACGCTGCGCCCGGGCCTGAAGTTCTCGGACGGCACGCCGGTCACCTCGAACGACGCCGTCGCCTCGATCGAACGCTGGGCTTCGCGCGACACCTTCGGCGGCGCGATGAAGTCCGCCGGCGCGCAGTGGGCCGTGGTCGACGACAAGACCTTCAAGCTGACGCTCAAGGAGCCGTTCGGCATGGTGCTGGACGCGCTGGCCAAGCCCTCGGGCTTCCCCCCGGTGGTGATGCCGGCGCGCCTGGCCAAGCTGCCGACCAACGCGCCCATCGCCGAGGTGCTCGGCTCCGGGCCCTTCCTCTTCAAGCGCGACGAATGGCTGCCCGGCAGCAAGACCGTGTTCGTGAAGAACCCGAACTACGTCGCCCGCAGCGAGCCGCCGAGCGGTCTGGCCGGCAGCAAGAAGCCGCACTTCGACCGCGTCGAGTGGCTCTACCTGCCCGACTCGAACAGCGCCGTCGCGGCGCTCAAGAAGGGCGAGGTCGACTTCATCGAACAGGTCCCCGCCGACTACATCACGCCGCTGCGTTCCGACGCCAACGTGAAGCTGCTGTCCGCCGGCACCCAGCAGGCGCAGCTGATCATGAACCAGCTGCATCCGCCCTTCAACAACCCGAAGGTGCGGCAGGCGGTGCTGAAGGCGGTCAGCCAGGCCAAGTTCAACGCCGCGATGGGTTATCCCCTCGACATGCGCATGCCGTATTGCGGCACCTACTTCATCTGCGGCAGCGCCAACGAGACGCTGGCCGGCGCCGAGCCGTTCCGCACGCCCGACATCGCCAAAGCCAAGCAGATGCTGGCCGAGGCCGGCTACAAGGGCGAAAAGGTGGTGCTGCTGGTGACGAGCGACGTGCCCTACCTGAACGCGCTGTCGCTGGTGGCGCTGCAGACCATGCGCCAGATCGGCCTGAACGTCGAGGGCGTGACGATGGACTGGTCGTCGATCGGCGCGCGGCGGGCGAAGAAGGACGCGCCCGAGTCCGGCGGCTGGAGCGCCTACGCCACCGTGGCCAACGAGTTCGCCATCAACAGCCCGATCGTCAGCACCTATCTCAGCGCCGCCTGCGGCAACACCCTGCCCGGCTGGCCCTGCGACAAGAAGCTCGACGAGCTGCGCACCGCCTGGATCCGCGAGACGGTGCCGGCCAAGCGCAAGCAGGCGCTCGATGCCTTCCAGGCCCGCGCCTTCGAGGTCGTGCCGTACGCGGTGCTGGGCCAGTACACGCCGGCCGCCGCGGCGCGCAAGGAGCTCAAGGGCCCCGAGAAGCTGTGGTCCGGCATTCCCAACGTCTGGGTGCTGGACAAGTAGGGTCTTCCGGATGGCTTACTTCCTGCGCCGGCTCGTCGCCACGCTGCCCGTGATGGCCGTGGTCGCGATCCTCGTCTTCCTGCTGATCCACCTGTCGCCGGGCGATCCGGCGGCGCTGATCGCCGGCGACCTGGCGACCGGCGAGGACATCGCCAAGCTGCGCACGGCCCTCGGCCTGGACCGGCCGCTGTGGGAGCAGTTCACGATCTGGCTCGGCCACCTGCTGACCGGCGACCTGGGGACGTCGATCTTCACCCAGGTGCCGGTCACCCAGCTGCTGGGCCAGCGCCTGGAGCCCACGCTCTCGATCGCGGCGCTCACCATGCTGATCACGCTGCTGATCGCCGTGCCGCTGGGCACGCTGGCCGCCTACCGCGCCGGCACCTGGATCGACCGCGTCGTGATGCTGTTCGCGGTGCTGGCCTTCTCGCTGCCGGTGTTCCTGGTCGGCTACCTGCTGATCTACGGCTTCGCGATCCAGCTGCAATGGTTTCCGGTGCAGGGCTACGTGCGCTTCGCCGAAGGGCCGGGCCGCTGGCTGCAAAGCCTGGTGCTGCCCTGCGTGAACCTGGCGCTGGTCTACATCGCCCTGATCACGCGCATGACCCGGGCCACCGTGCTGGAAGTGCTGCACGAGGACTACATCCGCACCGCGTGGGCCAAGGGCCTTGGCGTGCTGCCGGTGCTGGGCCACGCGCTGCGCAACGCCGCCGTGCCGATCGCCACCACGGTGGGCGTCGGCATCGCGCTGCTGATCGGCGGCGTGGTGGTGACCGAAACCGTGTTCGCCATCCCCGGCGTCGGCCGGCTCGTGATCGATTCCGTGCAGCGCCACGACTATCCGGTGATCCAGAGCGTGCTGCTGATTTCCGCCGGCGTGTACGTGCTGATCAACCTGCTGATCGACCTCTCCTACAAGCTCTTCGATCCGCGCATCCAGTACTGAAATCCATGTCCGCCACCGTTTCCATTCCCGACGCCCCGCCCGCGGACGACGGCGCCCCGCCGGCGCGCCGCTGGCGCTGGGCGCGCAAGCACCCGACGCTGATCATCGGCGCGCTGATGCTGCTGGCCGTGGTCGTCATCTCGCTCGCCGCGCCCTGGATCGCCACCCACGATCCGCAGGACCTCGATCCGATCGCCCGGATGCAGGCGCCCTCGGCCGAACACTACTTCGGCACCGACGCCCTCGGCCGCGACGTGTTCAGCCGCGCCGTGTGGGGCGGCCGCGTGTCGCTGATCGTCGGCCTGGCGGTCGCGGCGCTGGCCACCGTCGCCGGCGTGCTGCTCGGCCTCACGGCCGGCTTCGTGCGCTGGTCCGACGGGCCGATCATGCGGGTGATGGACGGCCTGATGGCCATCCCCGGCATCCTGCTGGCCATTGCGCTGATGGCGGTGACGCAGGCCAGCCTCACCACCGTGATCGTCGCGATCACGATCCCCGAGATTCCCCGCGTGGCGCGCCTGGTGCGCTCGCTGGCGCTGACCCTGCGCGAGCAGCTGTTCGTCGAGGCGGCCCATGCCGTCGGCACGCGCCTGCCCACCATCCTGTGGCGGCACGTGCTGCCCAACACCGTCGCGCCGCTGGTGGTGCAGGCCACCTTCGTGGCGGCCTCGGCGGTGCTGATCGAGGCCGCGCTGTCGTTCCTGGGCGTCGGCGTGCCGGCGCAGACCCCGAGCTGGGGCAACATGATGGCCGAGGGCCGCAACTACGTGGCCGTCGCCTTCCACATCATCCTGTATCCCGGCATCCTGCTGGCGCTCACCGTGCTGGCGATCAACCTGCTGGGCGACGGCCTGCGCGACGCGCTGGACCCGCGCCTGGCCCGCCAGCTGTGACCATGACCATGGCCAAAACCGCCCCGCCCCGCCAGGATGGGCCGCTGCTCGAGGTGGACAACCTGCGCACCTACTTCGACACGCTGTCGGGCACCGTGCGCTCGGTCGACGGCATCAGCTACACCGTCAACGCCGGCCAGACGCTGGGCGTGGTCGGCGAGTCCGGCTGCGGCAAGAGCGTCACGGCGCTGTCGATCATGCGGCTGATCCCGCGCCCGCCCGGCCGCTTCGCCGGCGGCCAGGTGCGCTATCGCGGCACCGACCTGCTCACGCTCTCCGAGCGCGAGATGCGCGAAATCCGCGGCAACCGGATCTCGATGATCTTCCAGGAGCCGATGACGTCGCTCAACCCGGTGCTGACCGTCGGGCGCCAGATCGCCGAAACCGTGCAGCTGCACCAGCACGCCAGCCCCAGGCAGGCCATGGAGCGGGCCGTCGAGATGCTGCGCGTGGTGCAGATCCCCGAGCCGGCGCGGCGCGTCGCCGAGTACCCGCACCAGCTGTCCGGCGGCATGCGCCAGCGGGTGATGATCGCGCTGGCCCTGGCCTGCAATCCCGAACTGCTGATCGCCGACGAGCCGACCACGGCGCTGGACGTGACGATCCAGGCCCAGATCCTCGACCTGCTCAGGCAGCTGCAGCACGAGCTCGGCATGGGCGTCGTGATGATCACCCACGACCTGGGCGTGGTGGCCGAGAGCTGCGACCGCGTCGTCGTGATGTACGCCGGGCGCAAGGTCGAGGAAGCCGACGTCGTCGACCTGTTCGACCGCCCCATGCATCCCTACACCCGGGCGCTGATGCTCTCCATGCCCTCGATGAACACCCACAGCCAACGCCTGGCCGAGATCCCCGGCATGGTGCCGGCGCCGCACGAGCTGGGGCGCGGCTGCGCCTTCGCCGCCCGCTGCCCCTACGCGCAGGCGCGTTGCCGCGCCGAGACGCCGGCGCTCACGGCGCAGGGCAACGGCCACGTCGTCGCCTGCTTCGCCGTCGAGGAGAACCGGCTGTCCGCCGGCGCGGAGGCGCTTGCATGAGCCTGCCCCGCAACGATGCCGCGCCGCTGCTGCAGGTGCGCCAGCTCACCAAGCACTACACCGCGCCGCGCCGCTGGCTGTCGAAGCCGCGCCCGCCGATCCAGGCCGTCGACGGCGTGTCGTTCGACGTCGCCCGCGGCGAAACGCTGTCGCTGGTCGGCGAGTCCGGCTGCGGCAAGACGACCACCGCCAAGTCGGTGCTGCGGCTGGTGCAGCCGACGTCGGGCTCGGTCAAGCTCGACGGCGAGGAACTGCTGGCGCTGTCGGCGCCGCAGATGCGCCAGCAGCGCCGCCACCTGCAGATCATCTTCCAGGATCCCTACGCCTCGCTCAACCCGCGGCTGTCGGCCGGCGAAGCGGTGGCCGAGCCGCTGCGCAATTTCGGCGTGCGCAGCGCCGCCGAGCGCCGCGAGCGGGTGGAGTGGCTGTTCTCCAAGGTGGGCCTGCGGCCCGAGGCCGCGGGCAAGTATCCGCACGAGTTCTCCGGCGGCCAGCGCCAGCGGCTGGGCATCGCGCGGGCCCTGGCGCTGAACCCGAAGCTGATCGTCTGCGACGAGCCGGTGTCGGCGCTGGATGTCTCGGTGCAGGCGCAGGTCGTCAACCTGCTGATGGACCTGCAGCAGGAATTCGGCATCGCCTACCTGTTCGTCGCGCACGACCTCGCCGTGGTCCGCCACATCAGCCACCGCGTGGCCGTGATGTACCTCGGGCACGTGGTCGAAGTGGGCGACCGCGACACGCTGTTCGCCGCGCCGCGCCATCCCTACACCGAGATCCTGCTGTCCGCGGTGCCGGTGCCGAACCCGCGCCAGAAGGTCAGGCGGATCCTGCTGCAGGGCGATCCGCCGAGTCCCGCCAACCCGCCGACGGGCTGCCGCTTCCACACCCGCTGCCCGCTGGCGCAGCCGGTCTGCAAGGAACAGAAACCGCCGTTGACCGCGCGCGAGGCCGAAGGTCATTTGGTCGCCTGCCATTTCCGCTGAAGGCGGCGGCGCGCGCAAGGGCCAGGTCCTGGCCCGCACCCAACACGAAACCAGCACATGAACCAGATCGAACGCTTCCCCACCCCGCTGCCCGTCCCCTTCTCGAAGGCGGTGCGCGCCGGCGGCTTCCTGTTCCTGTCCGGCCAGCTGGCGATGGCGGCCGACGGCAGCATCGTCGAGGGCGACATCGCCGTGCAGACGCGCGTCGTGCTGGAGCGCATCGCGGCCACGCTGCAGGAACTCGGCAGCGGCATGGCCGACGTCGTGAAGACCACGGTGTGGCTGGGCAGCCTCGACGATTTCGCCGCCTTCAACGACGAGTACCGCAAGCACTTCGGCGCCGGCCTGCCGGCCCGCTCCACGGTCGAAGCCAGGCTCTATCGAAACGCGAAGGTCGAGATCGAGGTGATGGCGTTCGCGCCGGAGCGCTGAAGCCGCCCCCCGGCGCGGCCGGTGGCGGCCCCGCGCGCCGCTTGCGCGCGCGCCGGCGCGCGCTTATCTTCGCGCGATGCACGCCCGCGCCATCCCCTGCTCCGGCCAGCCGCTGCCCGTCATCGGCCTGGGCACCTGGCGTGGCTTCGACGTCGGCGGCACCCCGGCCGAATTGCCGCAGCGCGGCGAGGTGCTTGCCGCCTTGCTGGGCAGCGGCGGCACGGTCGTCGACAGCTCGCCGATGTACGGCTCGGCCGAGCAGGTGGTGGGCGAACTGCTGGAGCGCGGCGGCTCGCGCGGGCGGGCGTTCGTCGCCACCAAGGTGTGGACCAGCGGCAGGCAGGCCGGCATCGAGCAGATGGAACGGTCGCTGCGGCTGCTGCGCACGCAGCACGTGGACCTGCTGCAGGTCCACAACCTGGTCGACTGGCGCACGCACCTGGCAACCCTGCGCGAGTGGAAGGCGCAGGGCCGCATCTCCTACATCGGGGTCACCCACTACACCGACGACGCGCACGGGGCGCTGGAGGAGGCGATGCGGGCCGAGCCGCTCGATTTCGTGCAGTTCAATTACTCGGTGGCCGATCGCGCCGCCGAGCAGCGCCTGCTGCCCCTGGCCGCCGAACGTGGCGTCGCCGTGCTGGTCAACCTGCCGTTCGGCGGCGGCAAGGTGCTGCGCGGGCTGCGCCGGCAGCCGCTGCCGGCGTGGGCGCAGGAGATCGGCTGCGCCAGCTGGAACCAGCTGCTGCTCAAGTTCGTGCTGTCGCAGCCGGCGGTGACCTGCGTCATCCCGGGCACCTCCAGTCCCGGGCACATGCGCGACAACGCGGCGGCCGGCACCGGCGAGCTGCCGCCGCCCGCCTTCTGGCGGGCGCGGCTCGCCGCACTGGGCCTGTAGCCTGGCGGACAAATCATCCCGTTGCCGTCGCGAGCGCGCACGACGCGATTGATTCAGCGCTTTCCTCGCGCGGCCGCCGCCGTCTGCAGGCCGTCGGCGCCGGCCAGCTTGATCAGCTCGACCTGCGTGCCGGGCGGCAGCGCGCGCTGCAGCGCGGCGACGGCATGGCGCGGCGACTGCCGGCGCGGATCGAGCGCGAACGAGAGGGCGGCCGGCTGCGCCGAGACGCGAACGCTGGCCCGATCGAGCCCGCGGACACTGGCCGCCGCCTGGCGCAGGCGGGCCGCATCGGCGCGCCCGGTCACGCCGCAGAACATCACCAGCTGCCCATTGGCGGCGGCACGCTGCAGCACCGCATGGTCGTAGGTCGCGGCGACCTTGTCCTCGACGCAGACGCCGCAGCCCCAGGCGGCGGGCGCCGCCAGCGCCAGCAGCCCCGGGATGGCGAGCAACAGGCGACGACGCTTCACTTGTGCCCCGCCATGCCGCCCATGCCGCCCATGCCGCCCATGCCGCCGGTGGCGCCGGTGGCGCCGCCCGGCATCGGCGTGGCCGACTGCGTGCGCGACGGCGGCACGGTGGTGCCCGGTGCCGCCGTCGGCGGCGCCATGCCTGCCGGCGGCGCCGCGGCCCCGCTCGCGCCCTGGGCCGGCGCCGCGGCTCTGGGCTGCAGGTTCTGGTCGGCCCACTTGAAGTACGCGAGGTAGGCCTTGATGTCCTGGTCGCTCAGCCCCTGGTTGGGCATCGGGATCTTCCACTTGTCCAGCAGCGCCTTGGCCGTCGCATCGGTCTGCAGCATCTGTTCGGGCGACTTCAGCCAACGCGCCAGCCATGCGTCGTCGTGGCGCTTGGTGACCCCGTGCAGATCGGGCCCGAGCTTGTCGCCGCCCGCGATCGTGTGGCACGCCAGGCATTTGGATTCGAAATCGAGCTTGGCCTGCACCGCCAGCGGGTCCGTCGGCGCGGCCGTGGCCGGGATGTTGTGGTGCTCGGGATCGCCGCCGGGCGGCGCACCGGCGGCGATGATGCCGATCGCGCCCTGCGAGGCGTTGGCGAAGTGGTGATCGACCATCACGTAGTTGCCGGCTTCCGGGATGACGAATTCGACGACGGCGCCCTGCGACGAGCCGAGCAGCACCGTCTGCATGCCGCGGAACTGGTTGTCGGGATTGCCGTCGATCCAGACCCGGTCGAAGATCGTGCCGACCACGTGGAAGCTGGAGGTGTTGGACGGCCCCACGTTCATCACGAACAGCCGCACGCGCTCGCCCGGCTTCGCCTCCAGCGGCTTTTCCACCATGCTGTTGTAGCGGCCGTTGAACACCGTGTAGGTCGGCGCCTTCGAGCGCACGCGCGCGCCGTCCAGCACGTACAACGGCTGGCCGTCGACCTTGCGCTTCTCGGGATCGGGCTTGGTATAGAACTCGCTTTGCACCACCGCGTATTCGCGGTCGACCTTGGTCGGGTAGCCGCCGCGCGGCTCGACCACCATCATCCCGTACATGCCCGAGGCGATGTGTTCCAGCACCATCGGCGTGCCGCAGTGGTACATGAACACGCCGGGGTAGTTGGCGGTGAATTCGAAGGAAATGGTCTGTCCGGGCGCGATCGAGCGGTACTTGTCGTTGGGCGCCACCATCGCCGAGTGGAAGTCCATCGAGTGCATCATCGGCGCCGCCGTCACGCGCACGCCCGGCACCGGCTCGTCCGAGCGGTTGGTCATGGTGAACTTGACGCGATCGCCGACGCGCACCCGCACCACCGGCCCTGGCACCTGGTCGCCGAATGTCCAACCGCTGAACTTCACGCCCGGGGCGATCTCGATGATCTTGTGGGTGGTGTCCAGCCGGATTTCCTTCACCGGCGCCGGATCGAGCGGCTTGACCAGCGGCCCCGGGTTGAGCGACGAACCGGCCGCGAACGGCCCGCTGTGGCGTTCGCTGCTGACCGTGGCCGGCGGCGTCTTGAAATCCATCTTGGCGGCGTCGTAGGGATCGCCGCCGGCGGCACCCCCGCTGGCCGGAACCGCGGCTGCGGCGGCCGGTGCGGCCCCCGCCGTGGCAGCGACCGGCGGCTCGCTCGGCCGGCACGCCAGCAGCAGCAGGCCCAGCGCCGCGGCCAGCCCCAGGCGCGCGGTACGGATGGTCAACGCGCCAGCCCCATGCGGGCCGACCCTTGAAAGGTCAACAATGTGCATCGGTCGCTCCCTTTTTTTGTCACGGGAGTCTAGCCGCAGACGATTGCACCGTGTGTGAGGGGCCGAAAGCGCGCCGGGCTGCGGCACTGCCTCGACGAACGACGCAGCGGGCCGCCGGCGGCGTCACCCGGCCGCGCGCGGCATGGCCCCCGCCCCGCGCGCCGGTCCGCCGGCGTGCTCGCCCTGCACCACGCGCAGGGCTCGCCCGCTCGGGTCGGCAGCGATGTCCTGCAGCAGCTGGCCCAGCGTCGCCAGCAGCAATTGCCCATTGCCCTGGGGCAACGGCGCGCAGGCACCTGCCACCTGCAACGACAGGGTGACCCCCGGCGGCAGGCGCCCGGAGAATTTGAGACCGCCGGCGATCAGGTCACGCGCCGCGGCGATGGCCTGATCGCGCGACAGCCGCCCCTCCATCACCAGCACCAGATCGCCGCCCTGCTCGCGCGCCACGGTGTCGCCTTCGCGGGCGCCGTGCGCCACGCATTCGGCGGCGCGGACCAGGGCCGCTTCGGCCGCTTCGCGCCCGTACTGGCTGGCGATCGCGCCGAGATTGCTCACCCGCACGCGCAGCACGGCGCCGGCGAGCGGGTCGCGCCGGTGCCGCTCCAGCAATTGCTCGAGCCCCTCGATCAGCACGCGGTGGCTGCCGACGCCCGTCAGCGGGTCGGTCCGCGACAGCGCGTGCACCCGCACCTGGTTGTCGCGCCGCTCACGGCTGCGGAAATACAGCCCGATCAGCACCAGCGGGATTTCCAGCGCCGCGCCGGCCTGGAGGCCGTACTGGGCGACCAGGGCGGGCGGCTGCAGCCCGAGGTTGCGCAGCACCGGGAACAGCGCGCCGGCGGTCAGGCCTGCCAGGCCGGCGAGCACCCACAGGCCCACTTTGGGCTGGCGCAGCGCGTACCAGCCGACGACGCAGACGAACACCGCCAGGCTGACCGCGGCATTGATGTTGTGCGCGATGAACACCGGCCGGCGGCCGAACAGCAGATAGGCCAGCGCAATGGCGAAACTGGCCGCCGAGAGCGCCAGCAGCGCCGACGACAGCAACTGCCGGCCGCGCTCGGCGACGAGCTCGCGCACGAACAGCCCGAGGCCGCCCAGCGCCGCGGCCGCCAGCACCGCCGGCGCGATGTCGTTCCACCACGGCTGCCATGGCCACAGGTACTCGCCGGTCAGGCCCGTCAGCGACAGCACGACCAGGCCGACCAGCACCACGTGCGCGCCGTAATACAGATGGATGACGTCGCGCCACAGCGCGGCATGCACCACGGCCAGCACGACCACCAGCGCGAGGAATCCCAGGTAGCCGCCCAGCAGCAGGTGCCACAGCTTGTTGGCCTCGTTGAAGGCGGCGGGATCGCGCAGCACCCACTCGACGGCGATCGGATGGCTGTGCTGCACGCGCAGGTATGTCGTTGCCGCGGCTTCCCCGGGCTGCAGCGTGAAGACGAACGCGGGATGCAGGTAGCGCACCGGCCACTGGCCCACCGGCAGCATGTCGCCGGCACGTTGCACCTGCCAGCCGTTCGTGCCATCGGGGCGGAACAGTTCGACGCTGTCGATGGCCGCAATCGGCAACGCGAGCACGGCCTGCGAGGCGGCGGCCACCGGCGCGAACGTGAGCCGGTACCACACGGCCCGCCCGGGCCCGAGCGGCATCACTTCGTTGCTGGCCGGGGCCCGCCCGCGCCCCAGCTCGAACGCCGTCCGGGCCTCCTGCAGGCCGGCCGTGGCCGACCCGTCGGCCCAGAACTCGGTGGCTCGAAGCGTCTGCTGGTCCACCCGCTCCGGGCCGGCTTGCGCGCCGGCCCAGCCGGCGATCAAGGCCAACAGCCCGGCGGCGAGCCGGCGCCAGGCCTTGCCCCTACCAGCGTCCGTGCAGCCGCCATCAGCCATTCGTCTTGTCGTCCTCTCGACCGCGTTGTACCTCGCCGGCGGCGCCTTGGCTCGACCGCCGCCTCGCTGCGCCGAAAAAACGACAGCTCGGCGTCAACGGAAACACATTTTGTTACGTTATGCACCACAATAACAGCTTCCGGCCGAGTCCGCGCGCGGATTCGCCCAATGGGGACTGCAATGAATTTGTTGAGGCAACTGTTCGGGCGCGAGGACGCGAAGGCGACCCAGGTTTCGCGCATGTTCACCCAGGTCGGACCGGAGTCGTCCCCCGACCGCCGGCTCGCCGCGGCCGAGCTGGCCGGGATCCGACGCGACATGATGCGCGCCGCGCTTTCCAAGACGCTGACCCGCCACGGCATCCCGGCAGCCTGGCTGGGCTCCGAAATGCTGATGGCGACCTCGCGCGGGCGCGAGCCCGGCATGCACTGGCGCCTGGTGGTCAAGCACTGGGACCCGCGGCTGCTGACCCACGCGGTCGCCCTGCAGAACAGCCTGGTCGTGCGCCTGCTCGGCTACGACCCGACGGCGGTGGACTGGTTGCTGGGGATCTCCTGGCAGTTCGACCTGCCCGATGAGGCCGACTGCCCGCCGTTGCCGCAAGCCGGGTTCTGGACGGCCGATTCGCGGCCGGCCGCGCCGCCGTCACCGGCGGCCCCAGCGGTGCCGGTGAGCGCCGAGGTCATCGCCGGTCCGGTCCGCATCGTCCCCCCGAAGCCGGAACCGTCGCCGGCCGACGCGCCCGATTCGGTACGCTCGGACCTCGACAGGCTGCTGGCGGTGCGCGATGCCGAACTCAAGCGGCATGCCGCTGGACCCGGCGGCACGGAGGTCACCGAACCGATGTACCTGAAGACCCAGCCGGCGCCGCTGGGTTCGGTGCGCCGCCCTGCCTGAAACGCCGGCTTCAACCGCCGGCCAGCTTCGCCTGGAATCCCTGGACCAGCAGCAGCTGCACGATGCGGTCGCGGTGCTCGCCCTGCACCTCGATCACGCCATCCTTGACGGTGCCGCCGGAGCCGCAGGCGCCCTTGAGTTTCTGGCCGAGGGCCACGAGGGCCGCCTCCTCGAGCGCCAGCCCGCGCACCAGGGTCACGGTCTTGCCGCCGCGGCCCTTGGTCTCGCGCGACACGCGCACCACGCCATCGCCCGCCGGCCGCCGCGCCGCCGGGCGGCAGCTGCACTGCGCCTGCGGTCGGCGACAGGCGGGGCACATGCGCCCGCCGTCCGTCGAATACACCAACCCGCCCGCGCGGGGCTTCATCGCCGCCATCCAACCGTTCCCCGATCGTCCTGATGCGTCACTGTAGCGCGCCGCCGGGGCCGCCCGCTCAGCCGCCGCTATGCAGATCGCCGGCGGTGAGCACGGCGTCGTCGTTGGCGCGGCGGAAGCTGGCCGCCCGCAGCTGCGCTTCCGCCAGCGCGGCTTCCCGCGCGCCGATGCGCGCGTTGAGGATGTGCAGCTGCGTCTCGCGCGGCAGCTGGCGGGTGTTGCGGCCGTTCCAGGCGGCGCGGCCGCGGCTGGAAAGGTTGTAGTAGATCGACACCCCTTCGCGCAGCTTCTCCGCGCGTTCCACGGCGCTGAGCTTCAGGCCGTCGAGGCGGTTCTCGCTCCAGATCGCGGCCTCCTTCATGTGCAGCGCGGCGGCGTGGATCGCTTCCACCGGATCGTTGGGATTGCGCAGGCCGAGGGCGCGCGCGGTTGCCGGCTCGAACTGGGCGATGCCGAGGTTGGGCGTGCCGTCCTTGCTCGCGCCCAGGCGCGGCACCCAGGAGGTCTCGGCATTGATGATGCCGTAGACGTCCATGAAGCTCAGCCCCACTTCGTCGAGACGGGCGCGCCTGGCGGCCGACTTGGCCAGCAGCATCCGGGAGCGCAGGTCGGGCGTGAGCAGCGTGTCGCTGCCGATGCGCGTCTGCACCCAGCGCAGGCGGCTGCGCAGCTGCTCGTAGTAGCCGTCGCCGGCCGATGGCGGCGCCGGCTGCTGCTGCGCCTGGGCCGGCATCGGGCTGGCGCCCGGCGCGATGGCCAGCACCGGCGGCGCGGCACCACGCAGCAGCGGCGGCACGGCCAGCGGGGGCCGCAGGCCCGAGCCCAGCGCGAGAAGACAGGCGAGCCCGACAGTCGCGACCCCGGCAACAGCCGAACACGCGGCCCATCTCTGACTGGTCATGTAGTCCCTTTCCGACAAAAGACCAAGAGAGCGGCCGTCAACAGTGAAGTTCAGCGCTGTTTCAATGGATTGGGCAGATGAGCGCGCCGGCGCGAAACATTCCACACGCAACCGGCCCGCAACCTCAGCAGTTCCCCAGCGTGGGGGCTGCGCGTGCGGGCTGCCGCACCGCCGTCATGGGGTCGAACGAAAGTCGCGGGCGATGGGTCCCGGGACGCGGTTCGCGCTCCGGTCGGCATGGCCCTGTCGAGCGCAGCGCCGCGGTCGAGGCGTCGACGGCCGCGCCAGCGCGTGCAACGGCCCTGGATCGGGGACGCCCGAGCGCGCGCTCAGTGCATGCGCAACTGGTCCAGGGCCTGCTCGAGGCTCATGCGGCCCTGGTCCAGCACCTGGTCGGCGTCGGGCGCCACGTAGCCTTGCGGGGTCGCGTGGTCGACCACCTGCGGCAGGATCTCGGCGAATCCGCTCGCCACTTCCTGCTCCTCGACGCCGAGCTGCTGTGCCAGCTGCAACAGCTCCTCGCCGCCGACCAGCTCGCGCACCTGCTGCGACGCCAGCGGCTCGTTGCGCCCGGTCGACACCCACGAGTTCGCCTGGGCGCCGTACCCCTGGCGCCGGAACCGGTCGACCACCGCGCCGATCCCGCCGTTGCGCTGCACCCACTGCATCGCCAGCGGCAGCAGCATCGCCAGCAACGCGCCGCGGCTGCCACCCAGCGGCGAACCGCGGCCCATCGGCAGGCCGCCGCGTCCCAGGACGCCTCCGAGCAGGTCGCCCAGTCCGCCCGGGCCGGCCATCGGCGACTGCTGATGCGCGCGCGACCCGCCGAGGATGTTGCCCAGAATCCGTCCCATGAAATCGTTGCCCATGCCTGTGCTCCTGCGCGGAAAGGCACACCATAGCCGAGCGCGCCCGGCGCGGCACGTAGGTGGCGGCCGGGCCTTGCTGTGGGCCGCCGCGGCTCGGCCGTCGCGCAGCGCCGCGGCCGCCCTCAGGCCTTCGGCAGTGCGGGGGCGCCGCCCAGGTGCAACCCGGCATCGAGCTGGATCAGCTCGCCGGTGACGGTGCGGGCGCCCTCGATCAGCCAGATGATCGCCTCGGCGACGTCCTGCGGACTCGAGGCCCGCTGCAGCGGCGAGACCGCCTCCGACCGGGCCTTGATCTGCTCGTAGGCGGCCGGCCCCATCGCGTCGCTGAACCAGCGCGACGTGATCAGCGCCGGGCAGACCGCGTTGACCCGGATCTCCGGCGCCAGGGCGCGGGCGAAGTGCAGCGTCATCGCGTTGATGGCGCCCTTGGACGCGACGTACGGCACCGACGAGCCGATGCCCAGCGACCCGGCCACCGACGACACGTTGACGATGGCGCCCCGCGCCGCCTTCAGGTGGGGCACGCAGGCCCGCACCATCTGGAACGTGCCGACGGCGTTCACGCCCATCACGCGCTCGAAGGCGCGGGCGTCCAGCGCGTCCCACTCCGCGTCCTTGCCGAAGACCGACACGCCGGCGTTGTTCACCAGCGCGTCGAGGCGCTGCCAGCGGTCGACGGCCGCCTGCGCCAGGGCGCGGCAGTCGGCGTCGCGCGAGACGTCGCCTTGCACCAGCAGCGTCTGCGCGCCCGCGGCCCGGCACGCCGCTTCCGTCTCGCGCGCCTCGGCCGCGCTGCGGGAATAGTTGATGACGACGTTCCAGCCGCGCCGGGCAAGCCCCAGCGCGGTGGCAGCGCCGACGCCGGTGCCGGAACCGGTGACGATGGCGACCCTGGATGATGGATTCACGCGACCTCCTGTGGGCGCCGCACGCGGCCGGCGCGGTGGTTCAAAGCGACTTCGCCGGCCGGGGCGCCGGCGCTGGCTGGGCGGATGCAGTATCGCCTGCCGCCGGCTGGGCCTGGGCGCGCTGCGGGACCTGCGCCTGCGCGGCCGGGCGCACCGCGGCGGGCGCCGGCGCCCAGGTCGCGATCACGACATAGCCGACGGTCAGCACGGCGAGCGACGCCGTCGCCCACACCAGCCAGGCGCCCCAGCCGAAACGGTCCGGCGTGAACACCACCGCGTCCGCGCCGCGGCCGGCCAGCCGCGCGTCCTCGCTCGCCAGCCATTCGTCGTAGGCGCTGCGCTGCGCCGGATCGGAGAGCACCTCGTAGGCCTGGTTGATCTGGGCCATCACCAGCGCCGCGGCGCTGCGGCCCTGGTGCTTGTCGGGATGGAACTTCTGCGCCAGCCGGCGATACGCGGTACGCACGCCATCAGCGGAGGCGCCGCGTTCCACCCGCAGGGTGTCGTAGTGGCTGTGGAGGCGCGGTCTGGTCATTCGCTCGCGGCGCGGTACGCGAACGATAGCAGCGCGGCGCTCGCGCGGGCAAGCGCCGCGGCGCCCGCGCGGACGTCGGCGCGGGCCGGTGTGGCCCCGAAGGAACGCGCGGCGGCCGCGACGATCTCAGGCCGCCTTCGCCTGCGCCGCCTTGCGGTCGTCGGCCACCCGCTGCGCCGACGGCCGCTGCGCCACCAGCTTGACGTACCCCTTGTAGTCGACGCCGCCCGCCAGCAGCAGGTCCTCCCCATAGGCCGCCTTGGTGGCCATGCCGACCAGCGGCAGGTTGTTGAACGCGCTGCAGTCGGCCTGGGTGAAGGCATCGCCGGCCACGTAGGGCGCGAACTTCGCCAGCCGCCGGAAGCCGGCGATCGACTTCTCCAGCTCCTGCCGGATGCGCGCCTTGTTGCTCTCGGACAGCGGCGTTCCGCCGAAGAACACCGCGCCGTACAACTGCCGCGCGGTCATCTCCAGGTGCCAGTCGATGAAGATCGTGAGCTCGCGCACCTTGGCGGCGGCGAACGGGTCGGCCGGCAGCAGGGGCGGCTGCGGATAGGCGTCTTCCAGCCACTCGAGGATCGGCTGGCTCTCGCACAGGGCGCCCTGCCCGGTCGTGATGAAGGGGATCTTGGCCAGCGGCGAGGCGGCCAGCACGGCTTCCTCGGTGCTGCGCGTGCCCTGGTGCACCTCGGTGAAAGGCACGCCCTTTTCCAGCAGCGCCAGCTTGACCTTGTTGTAGTAGTTCGAAACCGCAAAACCGTGCAGCTTGATCATCGTCGTCTCCTTGAAAACGCGGCAGTGTAGTCGCGCGCTCGCCGCCGGCCCTGCCGCCGCGGCGACAGCGGTCAGCCGCGGCGCTTGAGCGGCTGCCAGCCGGCGAACTTCGGGTAATGGCGCTGCACCACCGCGCCGTCGACGTCCCAGGCGATGCAGCGCCCGACGTGGTACGGCGGCTTCTCGAGTTCGGGCTCGGGCAGGCCGGCCTGCCGCCGCAGGTGATGCCGGTAGCCGGGAATCGTCTGGTAGGCCGCCGTCGCCATGTTGAACAGCAGCTCGCGCAGGTGGGTGCAGCCCTTGCTGTTGCCCAGCGCCTTCTCGATTGCCTGCCGCCAGCCCGGCCCCATGGTCGCGCCGACCATGCCCTGCATCGGATCGTGCCCCTGCTGGCACTCGTCGAACGGCGTGTGGTCCATCGAGGTGGCGATCTCCCGGATCGTCAGGTGGTCGTCCACGGTGGCGCGGATCGCCATGCCGTGAATCGGCGTGCCCGGCGGCATGGCGCCGCGTTCGGTGCGCTGCAAGGTGTAGGTCTTGGCGTCGGTGAGTTCGGCCTCGATGTCCCACAGGCCGTCTTCGCGGTGGTAGCCGCGGTAGACGACCTGGCGGGTGTGCAGATGGGTTCGGGGTTGCGGGGGCGGCAGGGGCATGGGCAGGCGGACGGCGCAAAGCGTCCGATTTTCCCAGAACGGCGCCCGCCGCCCCGCCGGCGGCCCGCGGCGACCCTGCTAGCGGATGCGCCCGCCCTGCGTCGCCAGCTGCTGCATCAGCTGCGTCATGGCCGCCGGATCGGCGCCCGAGCGGTTGCCGGCGGAATGCATGAACGCGCCCATCGCCGTGGCCAGCCCCGCGCCGCCGGCGCCGGACTGCATCATGGCGCCGCCCATCATCCCCGGGCCAATGGTGATCGCCGTGGTGCCGGCTCGCCCGTCGAGCACCCCGTCGGCGGCGTCCAGCATCATCGCGCCGACGAAGCCCGACGACGGCACGCCGGCGCTGCTGGCGTACTGCGACATCCCGGCCAGCGCCATGCCGTAGTTGATCATCGCCGGGGACGCGCCGACGGCCGATCCGGTCGCCAGCGGATTGATCGGCCGCGTGTGCAGGACGTCGCCGACCATGAAGTAGTTGCCGATCGCCGCATTGGCCGCGTCGATGTTGGGCGGCGTCATCCCGCCCGGCATGCGCGCCGCCATCGCCTGCGCCATGGCGGTGAGCGGCGTGACCTGCACGGTGGCCGTGGTGCCGGGCGGCAGCGACGACAGGACCGCCGTCATCATCTCGCCCGGGGCCAGCGTCACCGTGGCGCCGCTCGCCTCGTCGATGTAGCTGCCGCCGGTCATCTGCAGCAGCAGCGGCCCGGCGTGCGCGCCGAGCTGCATCGCGAACGCGCCCTGGGCGTCGGTCACGGCGCTGCCGACCTGCGGCCCCTGGAGGCCGCCGGCCAGGCCGAACGCCCGGATCGTCGCCCCGCTCACCGGGCCCTTGACTGCGTTGCCGGTGACCGCCGCGCCAGCCGTGGTCTCCGGCACGGCCGCGGCCGGGGCGCCGCCGCCGCCGCCACAGGCGGCAACAACCATCGACAGGGTCAATAACGCGGCCAGAGAAGTCAGATGTGAGCGGCGATGTGTCATGGCAAGCCTTGCGTGCCCGGCGGGCGACCGGCCCATTCTGGTCCGCGCGGTGACGCCCGCGTTGACCGACATCAAGGCCGCGGCCGCGCCGTCAGCCGCCGACGGCGCGCCGCAGCGCGGCGCGCGCGAGCAGCCGCGTCGAGTCCAGCGTCGGCAGCGGCGAATTGGCGTCGTTCATGATCAACGGAAGCTCGGTGCAGCCCAGCACCACGGCGTCGCAGCCCGCTTCCTTCATGCGGCCGAGCACGCCCTGCAGGCAGGCCACCGCCTCGGGCGTGCACACGCCGTACACCAGCTCGTCCATGATGATCCGGTTGATCTCCTCGCGCTCGGCCGCGTCGGGTCGCAGGTACTGGATCCCGTGCCGGGCCAGCTGGGAGGGATAGACCTCGCTCTCGACCAGCCACCTGGTGCCCGTCAGTGCCAGCCGCCGGAAACCCCGCTGCATCGCCTGCGCCGCCACCTCCTGCGCGATGTGCAGCCACGGCAGCGGCGAGCGCGCCGCCACCAGCGGCAGCGCCTGGTGGATGGTGTTGTCGGGGCAGATCAGGAAGTCGGCCCCGGCCGCCGCGAGCTTGCGCGCCGAGGCGAGCATCAGTTCGCCGACGCCGGGCCAGTCGTTCGCCTCGATCCGCTCCAGGTACGCCGACAGCGGCGGCGTGTGCATGGAGACTTCGGGATGGCGGTGGGCCCCCAGCAGCTGCGCGCCTTCGGCGCAGATGGTGCGGTAGCACAGCGCGGCGCCTTCCGCGGAGCAGGCCACGATGCCGATGTGCCGGGTCATTGCAGCTGCTTGAGGATGCCGCGGAAGATGTCCGTCACCAGGTCCATCACGGGGTCGTGGACCCGACCGGGCTGCGCCGGCTCCGGCGGTGGCCTCGGCCGCGGCCGCGGGATGTCGAACTCGACGCGCGGATCGATCCAGCGCGCGCGCAGCGACTGCTGGAACACGTCGGCGACGATCGGCAGCGCGCTGCGGGCGCCCTGCCCCCACGGCCCCATGGCGACGCGGTTGTCGTTGAAGCCGACCCACGCGCCGGCGACCAGCTGCGGGTGCATGAGGATGAACCAGCCGTCGCTGTTGTCCTGCGTGGTGCCGGTCTTGCCGGCCACGTCCGCCGAGATCCCGTAGCGCTGGCGGATGGCGACGCCGGTGCCCTCGTCGACGACGCCGCGCATCACGTTCACGAGCGTGAGCGCGCTGGCGCGCGGCATGGCGCGCTCGGGCTGGCGCGCGATGAAGCCCTCCAGCGTGCGGCCCTCGCGGTCCTCGACCCGCACCACCAGCTGCGGCTCGATGTATTCGCCGCCGTTGGCGATCGAGCCGTAGGCGGCGACCATCTCGCGCAGCGTCACCGGACTGGTGCCCAGCGCCAGCGACGGCACCAGCTCGAGCTTGCTCTGGCGCACGCCCAGCGCGCGCGCGAGCTGCGCCACTTTCACCGGCCCGATCTTGTCCATCAGCTGCGCCGTGATGGTGTTCTTCGAGTGGACCAGTCCGTCGCGCAGCGTCATCGGCTGGTGCGTCGGCGGCGCCACGTCGCCGGGCGTCCACACCTCACCGCCCGAGGCGAACGAGACCGGCTCGTCGACGAAGGTCATGGCCGGGCTGAAGCCGGCCGCGAATGCCGCGCCGTAGACGAAGGGCTTGAAGGTCGAGCCCGGTTGCCGGCGGGCCTGCGAGACGTGGTCGAACTGCTCCTGGTCGAAGTCGCGGCTGCCCACCCAGGCCTTCACCTGCCCGGTGCGGGGATCGACGGCCAGAAAGCCGGCCTGCAGCACCGGCGCTTCCTCGCCGCGCCTGGTACGGCCGTTCGCCAGGGCCTGCAGTTGCGCCGTCTGGCGCGCCACCGCCTGGTTGGCCGCCTTCTGCAGGCGCATGCTGACGGTGGTGCGCACCACCAGCCCGTCGGCGTAGATGTTGTAGCCGTTGCGGTCGGCCCAGCCGATCAGCCACTGCCGCACGATGCGCGCGACGTGCGGCGCCGGCCCGAGCGGCTCGGGCTGGCGCTCGAAGTCGACCCGCAGCGGCCGCTTCTGCAAGCCGGCGAGCCTGGCCGGGTCGAGCTTGCCCCGCTTGGCCATCTGCGCCAGCACGATGTTGCGCCGATCGAGCGCCCGCTCCGGATTGAGCACCGGGTTGTAATAGCTCGTGCCCTTGAGCATGCCGATCAGCGTGGCGCTTTCCAGCACGTCCAGCTGCCGCGCCGACTTGTCGAAGTAGGTGCGGGCGGCCATCTCGATGCCGAACGCGTTGTAGAGGAACGGCACCGTGTTCAGGTAGGTCTCGAGGATCTCGCTCTTGGTGTACACGGCCTCGATCTTCAGCGCCGTCACCGCTTCCTTGGCCTTGCGGTGCAGCGACGCCGCGCGGCCGATCTCGTCGGGATAGAGATTGCGCGCGAGCTGCTGCGTGATCGTCGAGCCGCCCTGGCGTTCGCCGCCCAGCGTGCTGAGCAGCGCCGCCCCGGTGCGCCGCAGATCGATGCCGTGGTGTTCGTAGAAGCGATGGTCCTCGGTCGCGATCAGCGCGTTCACGACATGCGGGGAGATCCGGTTGAGCGGCACCCACTCGCGGTTGACGCGCTTGAAGACGGCCAGCACCACCCCCTCGGCCGACATCACCTGCGTCGGCAGCTCCGACTTCGCCTTGCGCAGGTCGGCGGTGCCGGGCGTCAGCGGAATCAGGATCAGGATGTAGAGCAGCAACAGCGCCGGAGGCGCGAGTGCCGCGCGCACCGGGTGGCGCCGCACCAGATCGCGCAGCCGCCCGAGCTGCTCGAGCGCGACATCGGCGGCGCGGCGAACGGCCGGAATCATGGCCGCGAGCCTAGGGCCGGGGCTCGGCAGCCGATGTAGGACTGCGGCCAGAAACAGAGGACGCCGCTGTCGCCGGCACGACGCGGCGATCGGTCCGCCGCCGGGAGCCAGGTCGACAAGCGCCGGGACACAAGCGAAACTGTCCGACAGGCGCACGGTCGCGGCACCACCAGAATGGCCGCTGCCCGCGATCCGGGCGGGCTTGCCCGCGGCTTTGCGGCTGTCTCACGAACAGAAGATCGCCAGAACGATGAACGACCAACCAGCCGGCCGGCCGATCGGCCAGGGAACCCTGCCCCCGAACGCGCTCGGCACCGGCCAGCTGCGCGACAGCTTCGAATTCCTGCGCGGCTTCGTGCGCAACCCGGCCCAGGTCGGCTCCGTGATCCCCAGCTCGCGCTGGCTGGAGCAGCGGCTGGTGCGGCAGGCCGGCGTCCGCGAGGCCCAGACCGTGGTCGAACTCGGGCCCGGCACCGGCGGCACCACCGCCGCCATGCTCCAGGCGATGGTCCCGGGCGCCCGCCTGCTGGCCATCGAACTCGACCGCGATTTCCACCAGCACCTGCAGGCGACCATCCGCGACCCGCGCCTGCTGCTCGAACTCGGCAGTGCCGAACGCATCGCCGAGGCGCTGCACGCCCATCACCTGCCCCCGCCCGACGCCATCGTGTCGGGGATTCCGTTCTCCACCATGCCGCCGGCGGTGTCGGACCGCATCGCGGCCGCCATCGCCCAAGTGCTGCGGCCCGGCGGCCGCTTCGTGGCATACCAGGTGCGGGCCCACGTGGCGGGCTTCGTCACGCCCTACCTCGGCGAGCCCGACAAGCAATGGGAACTGGTGAACGTCCCGCCGGTGCGGGTGTTCACCTGGGTCAAGCGCACGCATTGAGCTGACCGGTCCTGGGGCCGCGGCGCGAACTCGGCCGCGCGTCCCGGCGCGCTTGCACGCCGCCAGGTTCGCCGGCGAAGACGCGGCGGGAGCGAAGCGGTTCGGTGTCGAAAGGCACCGCCTGACTATACCGTCCGTCCTAGGGCGAGCCGGCGGGGGAGCCACTTCGGGCCTGCGCCCGCGGCTGCACGAAGTGGTAGATGGTCTCGTTCAGATACTGGGTGACGTCCCCGACCTCCGCCTCGCTCCACCCCAGCTGGCCGATGGCCTGCCAGCGCAGCACCTGCGCCTTCAGCGTCGGCCAGTCGCTCGCCAGCCGCAGCTCGCGCCAGTGCACCTGGGTGCTGTGGCACTCGATGCAATGGATGGAATAGAGCAGCTCCCCGCGCGAGGGCGTGGCCGGCGCGCCGGCCGCCGCCAGCGCCGCGGCCGGCAGCGCGAAGGCGAAGGAACCGAGCATCGCGGCCAGCGCCTGGCGCCTGCCGCGGCCACTGCGTCGATCGGACATGCGCGGATGCTAGGCAGCCACCGCCGACGCGGCCATGCGCTGGATCAACGCCGCCGCCCGCGCGCGAGCACGGACACGGCCCAGCGCCCGCGCGTCAGGCGAGGCGCCCGCCGTGCAGCCGGCGGCGGGCTGGACAGCCGGCGTGCTCGACGGCCGGCGGTCGCACGCCGCCCGTGGCCAGCGGCTCGCCCGGCACCGCGAAGCGGAACACCGCGGCGTTCAGGTTGCGGGCGACCTGCTCCGCCTGGGCCTCGGCGGCGGCGGCCGCGCCGGCCGCCTCCTGCCAGCGCCGCACCTGGGCCCGCAAGCTGTCCCAGTCGCGGGCCTGGCCCACGCCGCGCCAGTGCGCCTGCAGCGCGTGGTAATCGATGCCGGGCGCCGGCACGAGGGAGTCGTCGCCCCAGCCGGATTTCAGCAACTGCGCGTAGAGCAGGACCCCCGCCGCTGCCACGGCAGCGAGCACGAGCAGATGGATCAGCAGGTAGGTCATGTGGGCAATGCTATGAAGCGCCGCGCCGCCACGCTTGAGGATTGTCAACCGCCGCCACAGGTGAAATCCTGCATGGGGAAGATACCTACATCACCCAGGCGCGCGGCCGGACGCGCTCGCCGCGGGACAGGGATAATTCGCGGTTTTTGCCGGCGGCGCCCGCCGTCCGGTGTCGTCCACCCCTTCCCGCCGTCCCCGATGTCCGCTCTCCTGCCCCAGTCCGCCGCCATGCCCCCGTTCCACCTGGCCTTCCCGGTCCACGACCTCGCCGCCGCCCGCCGCTTCTACGGCGAGCTGCTCGGCTGCCCGGAGGGGCGCAGCAGCGCCGAGTGGATCGACTTCAACTTCTACGGCCACCAGATCGTCGCCCACCTCGCGCCCGCCGAATGCGGCCACCGCCAGTCCAGCAAGGTCGACGACCACGACGTGCCGGTGCGCCATTTCGGCGCGGTGCTGTCGATCCCCCAGTGGGAAGTGCTGGCCGAACGCCTGAAGGCGGCCGGCACCAGGTTCGTGATCGAGCCCTACATCCGCTTCAAGGGCGAAGTGGGCGAGCAGGCGACGATGTTCTTCCTGGACCCGTCGGGCAACGCCATCGAGATCAAGGCGTTCGCCAACATGGACTCGCTGTTCGCGAAATGACGGCCGCCGGCGCCCCCGTCACCGGGCGCCGCAACCCGGCGGTATGCTCGTCCCTCGCCGCGGCCCACGCCGCGCGGCGAGGGAGGCCGCAACGATGAATCTGTCTTTCTGGGTCGGATTGGCCGTCGGGCTCGCGCTCCTGCTGGGGCTGGTGATCTGGTCGATCCGCCGGCACCGCGACCCGGACCTGCACATCCAGTGCGACGCTGGCATCGACCAGCTGGTGCCGACGCTGGCCGGGCTCACGCTCGGCACCCCCGTGCCCGGCAACGGCGTGACGGTGATCGAGAACGGCGCGTTCTTCGACGTGCTGACGCAGCGCATCGGCGCGGCGACCAGGTCGGTCCACTTCGAAACCTTCCTCTGGGACACGGGCGAGCTCGAACGGCGGGTGTCCGACGCGCTCGCCGGGCGCGCCCGCGCCGGCTGCAAGGTGCGGGTGCTGCTGGACGCCACCGGCTCCAAGCGGGCCAGCAAGGCCGCCGTGCAGAAGATGCGCGACGCCGGGTGCCGCGTCGAGTACTTCCACAAGCGTTCGCTGCGCAACCTGGGCGTGCTCAACGACCGCGACCACCGCAAGCTGTGCGTGATCGACGGCCGCGAGGCCTTCGTCGGCGGCCACTGCGTCAAGGACGAATGGGCCGGCAACGCCGAGGACGGGCAGCACGTCGCCGACGTGAGCCTGCATCTGCACGGCCCGATCGTGCACACCATCCAGGGCGTGTTCAGCGAGAACTGGTGCGGCGAGACCGGCGAACTGTTCGTCGGCGAGGACTTCTTCCCGGCGCTGGCGCCGGCCGGCGAGGTGCTGATCCACGCCGCCTTCCTCAAGCCGGAGAACTCGGCGCCGGCGGTGAAGATCCTGCACCACACGGCGATCTGCCTGGCCCGCAAGCGCATCTGGATCCAGAACCCCTACTTCATCCCCGAACCCGACGCGATCGAGGCGCTGGGCGCGGCCGTCGAGCGCGGCGTGGACGTGCGCGTGCTGATGCCGTCCACCAGCGGCTCCGACAACCCGATGGTGCAGCACGCCGGGCACCGCAATTTCGAGAAGCTGCTGCGCTGCGGCGTGCGCCTGTTCGAGTACCCGCACACGCTGCTGCACCAGAAGATCATGACCGTCGACGGCGTCTGGAGCGCGATCGGCTCCAGCAATTTCGACGACCGCTCGTTCGAGACCAACGACGAGATCACGCTGGGCATCATGGACCCGCCGCTCGCGCGCCGGTTCGACGCCATCTTCGAGCGGTACGTGGCGCGGGCGCAGGAGATCGAACTGGAACGCTGGCGCCGCCGCGGCCTGTGGCACAAGCTGATCGACAACGTGTTCTACCTCGGCAACGAGCTGCTGTGACGCGCGCCGGACGCCGCGCGCCGTTGGCAGGGCGGCCGACCCGAGCCCCGCCGCGCGCGACGCGCGCCATCCGGCTGCCGGGGCGCTACTGCGGCGGCTGCCGCAGATGCCAGCCGGTGGCCTCCTGGTAGGCCCAGCCGATGCGCAGGGCGGTGGCCTCGTCGTAGCCGCGGCACACGATCTGCAGCGAGGTCGGCAGCCCGCCGGCGCCGGCGCCGTTGGGCAGTGCCAGCGCGCACAGGTCGAGGAAATTGCCGAAGCGGGTGTAGTGCGCCGGGCCCGTGGTCTGGTCGACCTCCTCGACCGGCAAAGCGGTGGTTGCCGTCGTCGGCGTCAGCAGCGCATCGACGCCGTCCAGCGCGGCGGCGAACTGGCGCTTCATCGCTTCGCGCGCCTGCAGGGCCTCGTAGTAGGCGCGCGCCGTGATCGCGCGGCCGGCCGCGATGCGCGGCCGCACGTGCGGGTCGAGCGGCGCCTGCTCGTCGTCGATGAGTTCGTGCAGCAGCGCGTAGCTCTCGGCCGCCATGATCAGCAGGTTGGTCGCGGCCACGTCCGAAAACAGGAAGGGCAGCTTGACCGGCACGATCTGCGCCCCCAGCCGCTCCAGCTCGGCCAGCGACGCGTCGTACGCCGCCAGCACCTCGGCCGACGCGACGGCGCGCTCGACCTCCGGCATGCGCGCCAGCCGCAGCCCGCGCACCCCGCGCCGCAGCTGCGGCATCGGATCGGTGAACGGCAGGCCCTGCGTGCGCGGGTCGAGCGGGTCTGCCCCCTGCATGGCGGCGTACAGCAGCGCGGCGTCCTCGACGCAGCGGGCCATCGGACCGGGCGTGTCGAGGGTGGGGCTGAGCGGCAGCACGCCGTGGGTGCTGATGCGGCCCACCGTGGTCTTCAGGCCCGCGATGCCGCACCAGGACGAAGGCAGCCGCACCGAACCGCCGGTGTCGGTGCCGACGGCCCACGGCGCGAGCCCGGCGGCCACCGCGACGCCCGAGCCGCTGCTCGAGCCGCCGGGCGTGCGCGGGCGCGCCGGGTCCCACGGATTCCAGGGCGTGCCGCGCCGCGTGTTGGTGCCCCAGCCGCCCATCGCGAATTCCACCGTGTGCGTCTTGCCCAGCACGATCATCCCTTGCGCGACCAGCTTGCGCGCGAGCGTGGCCGTGCGCGTCGCCCGGCGCCCGCGCCACGCTTCGCTGCCGCCGGTGACGATGCGCCCTTCCAGCTCGATCAGGTCTTTCAGCGCGACCGGGATGCCGTGCAGCGGGCCGACCGCATGGCCGGAGCGGATCGCCGCCTCGGCGCCCCGCGCGGCGAGGCGGGCGTCGTCGCCGTACACCTCGACATACGCATGCAGCTTCGGCTCGTGGGCCGCGATGCGGGCCAGATACCAGTCCACCACGTCGACCGGCGAGAGCCGGCGCGCCATGAGTTCCTCGGAGAGCCGGTGCACGGGCAGCCGCGCGAGGTCGTTCGATGCCATGGGTTGTTCCTTGCCGGTGAAGACGCCCGGGGCGCCGGCGGCCCGGGGCTGCCGCGACTGTAACCCGGGGCGCCGCGCCGCCTCGCCCGCCGAGCCGATGCAGTGCCCATCCGCAGGGACTGACAGCAAGGCGACCGGTTGTCCGAAGCGCGGCCGCGCCGGCTGCGGCTACGCTCGGTCGCGATCGGAAGGAACACCATGGAGACCCCGTCCAAACCCGAAGCCATCGAGCGCTACGACAACCCGCGGCCTCTCTTCCCCGGCGAGCACTGGGTGGCGCTCGGCGCCGGGCTGGCGGCCTGGCTGGCGACGCGCAAGCACCCCTCGCTGTCGGTGCGCACGCTGGGCACGTTCATCGGCGCGGCGCTGGTGGCGCGCGCGGCGCACGGCCACCAGACCATGGGCAGCATCATGCGCTGGACCCCGGTCGGCGGCGGCATCCGGCGACGGTAAGATCGTTCCTGTTGTCCCAGGAACGATCGATGAAGCACACCTTTTCCGCCCTCCTGTCCGCCGCCGCGCTGCTCGCCGCCGGCCTCGCCCTCGCGGCCGCGCCGGCCGCGCCCGCCGCTTCGGGCGCCAAGGGCGGCGCCAGCGAGACGCTGCCGACCGGCATCGTCGTCAAGCACACCAAGACGGGCACGGGCGCCAGTCCCAAGGCCAGCGACACGGTGCAGGTCCATTACCGCGGCAAGCTGGTCAACGGCACCGAGTTCGACAGTTCGTACAAGCGCAACCAGCCGGCGAGCTTTCCGCTCAACGGCGTGATCGCGTGCTGGACCGAGGGCCTGCAACGCATGAAGGTGGGTGGCAGCGCGCAGCTGACCTGCCCGCCCGCGACCGCCTACGGCTCGCGCGGCGCCGGTGGCGGCCTGGTGCCGCCCAACGCGACGCTGGTCTTCGACGTCGAGCTGCTGGCCATCGGCGCGAAGTAAGGGGCCTCAGCGGCTGGGCGCCAGCCGCGGCGCCATCAGCGTGAAGCCTTTGCGCGGCAGCCGCATCGAGATGGCCGCCGCCGCGAACAGCAGCGCACCGGCGCTGCCGAACGCGACCCAGTGGGTGCCGAAGCGCTCGTAGCCCCAGCCGCCGAGCCATGAGCTGACGGTGGCGCCGACCTGGTGGCCGAGGTAGGCCCAGCCGTAGAGGATGCCCACCAGCCGCACGCCGTACACGTCGGCCAGGATCGCCGACGACAGCGCGATGCTGCCGGCCCACACCAGCCCGCCGATGCTGGCGGCCAGGTACAGCTCCCAGTGCGAGCCGACCAGCAGCAGCGCGAAGAAGCCCAGGCCACGGATCAGGTAGATCAAGGCCAGCAGGTTGCGGCGCGGCAGCTGGTCGGAAAAGCGCCCCAGCACGATGGTGCCGAAGATGGCGACCAGCCCGATCAGGCCGATGCCCAGCGAACTCGTCGTCGCGTCGTAGCCATGGTCCATCAGCATCGGCATGCCGTGGGTGCCGAGCAGGTTCATGCTGAAGCCGCAAGCGAACAGCCCCAGACAGATCTTCCAGAACGGCCCGGTGCGCAAGGCGGCCGCGAAGTGCAGCGGCTCGCTCGCCGCCTGCGCCTGCGGGTGCCCCATCGCCGCGATCTGTTCGGGCAGCAGGTCGGCGTGGGGCGGCGCCTCGTCGCGGATCACCAGGAGGGCGATCGGCACCGTGAACAGCGCGAACGCGACGGCGAAGCCCAGCAAGGTGTGCTGCCAGCCGAAGGCCTGGATCGACTGGGTCAGCACCGGCGTCATCACGGCGATCCCGGCCATCGAACCGGTCGACAGGAAGAACAGCGCCATGCCGCGCCGGCGCGAGAACCAGTGGCTGATGACGGGCGTGAGGGCCACCGGCCCGGTGAAGGCAAGGCCGACCGACATCAGCACCCCGAACGCCAGCAGGAAGGACAGCGGGCCGCGCGCGTTCACCGTCCAGATCGTCGAGCCGACCACGATCGCCGTGCCCAGCAACAGCACCGTGCGGGTGCCCCAGCGCCCGGCGATGTGCGCCGCCAGCGGCATGCCCAGCCCGTAGCACAGCATGCCCGCGGCCACGATGCCGGCCAGCAGGCTGCGGCTGAAGCCGAGGTCGCGCGCCATCGGCAGGAAGAACGGGCCGATGCCCATGCGCATGCCCACGGTGAGCAGCGTGAGGAAGCTGGCGGCGGCAACGATGTTCCAGCCGAAATACCAGCTGCCGGGTCGAAGTCGGGACACGTGGGAATCTTTCTCGGGGAGAATCGCAAGACCTGCCGAGTGTAGTCAGGCGCCGCCAGCCCGGCCGCCGACACCGCCATGCCCCTGCACTTCCTCGATTTCGACTACAGCGAAGACGCCGACGGCCACGGCAGCTTCGACGCCATGGCTTCGGCCGACGCCCGGCAGCTGGCGAGGCTGCAGGGAGAACTGGCGCAGGTGCTCGATTGGGCCCACCGCGAATTTCCGGGCGGGCCGGCACCGCTGGAGGAAGGCGGCGACTGGGACTACCAGCTGCAGGGGGTGCAGGAGACGCCGACCAGCTTGCACGTGGGCTACGACCCGCGCACGCGCGGCATCGAACTGCGGCCGGGCGCGGCCGGCCCGCCCCGCGTCACGCTGAGCCTGACGCTCAGCGGCAGTGCCGCTTTCTGCGACGCCTTGCGGGCCGCGTTCGGATTGGACGCCCGTTAGCCGGCGCGGCCGACGCCACCGGCCACCGGCCCGGCGCGCTGAGCTACCATCGCCGCCATCGGCCGTGCCGCGAAGTCCCACCCCACCCATGAACCAGCCACCATCCGCCTTGCCGCGGGCAAACGCCTGATGCGCGAACCCGCCTGGCGCCGCGAGGGCGAGGAGCCGGACTACCGGTTCTCGCTCGCCAACGAACGCACCTTCCTCGCCTGGATCCGCACCGCGCTGGCGCTGCTGGCGGGGGGCGTGCTGCTCGACCAGTTTTCCACCAAGCTGCAGCCGGCCTTCGCCGTGGTGCTGCTGGCCACCCTCCTGTGCGTGCTGGCCGCGGCGCTGTGCGGCATCGCCTACGGGCGCTGGCGCGCCAACGAGATCGCGATGCGCCACCGGCGCCGGCTGCCGCACACCATGGGACTGGCCGTCCTGAGCGTCTCGATCCTGTTCGTGGCCGTGCTGATCGCGGCACTGATGTTCTTCCGATGACCGTCGGCCACGGACCCGGTCACGGGCCACGTGACCCGGGGCTGCAGGGCGAGCGGACGGCGCTGGCCTGGAGCCGCACCGGCCTGGCCATGCTCGCCAATGCCCTGCTCGCGCTGCGCGCCGGCTGGGTGCAGACTTCGCGGCCCGTGATGGTGCTCGGCATCGGCCTGCTCGCCGCGGCGGCCGCCGCGTTCCTGTACGGACGGTGGCGCCGGCGCGGCCTCGTCGAAGGCCGCGGCGCCATCGCGCCGCCGGCCCTGGCGATGACCGTCGCGGCGGCCGTCATGCTGCTGGCCTGCGCGACCGGGCTGGCTTCGATCTGGCTGCCCGCCCTGCGCGGCTGAACGCCGCCTCAGCGCCTGCGGATGGCGTACATCGCCACCGGCAGCACCGCCACCGCGATCGGCACCAGCGCCCACAGGTTGCCGCTGGTCAGGTCGTAGGCCGCCAGCAGCTGCTGCCATGACCGGTGCAGCCCGAAGCGGCCGAGCGCGAATTCGAAGCCGACGGTGAGCACCATCCAGGCCAGCCCGATGCCGACGGCCTCGCGCAGCGAAGCCAGCGGCCAGCGGCCGGACAGGAACCAGACGTAGCCGGCGAAGGCCAGCAGCAGCGTCACCGTGGACAGCTGGTGCGCCTGCTGCGGGGTCATGAAGGGGCCGTAGCCGACGTCGCGCGCGGTGCCGTTCACGATCGCCAGCACCACCATCATCAGCCAGGTCAGGACCGTGCGTCCGAACACCCCCGCCTCCGCCGGGCACCGCGAACGGGCGCCGCCTGATGCCACTGTGGCCGCCCGGGCGCGCATTGCCATGCGATACGTCAAGGACGCGCGCCGGGCGGCGCGGCCGCGTCAGGCGGTCGCCGTGGGGGCGTCGGCGCCGGCCGGCGCCGCCAGGCCGATATGGTCCAGCGCGGCCGCCAGTTGCGCCACGGTGCGGTCGACGTGGTGCCACTTCTCCAGCCCGAACAGGCCGACCCGGAAGGTCGTGAAGTCCTTGCCTTCGTCGCACTGCAGCGGCACGCCGGCGGCGGTCTGCAGGCCCTCGGCCAGGAACCTGCGTCCCGACTGGATCTCCGGATCGCTGGTGTAGCTCACCACCACCCCCGGCGCCTTGAAGCCCTCGGCGGCGACGCTGGCCAGGCCGCGGCGCTCGAACAGCGCGCGCACCCGGCGACCCAGCGCTTCCTGCTCGGCCCGCACCTTGGCGAAGCCGTAGGCCCGGGTTTCCCGCATCGTGTCGCGCAGCCGGGTCAGCGCATCGGTCGGCATGGTCGCGTGGTAGGCGTGGCCGCCGCCCTCGTAGGCCTCCATGATCTGCAGCCACTTCTTCAGGTCGCAGGCAAAACTGGAACTGGTGGTGCCGTCGATGGCCTGGCGGGCCCGCTCGCTGAGCATCACCATGGCGCAGCAGGGCGAACTGCTCCATCCCTTCTGCGGGGCCGAGATCAGCACGTCGACGCCGCTGGCGCGCATGTCGACCCACACCGCGCCGGAGGCGATGCAGTCGAGGACGAACAGGCCGCCCACTTCGTGCGTGGCCTCGGCCACCGCGCGCAGGTAATCGTCGGGCAGGATCATCCCGGACGCGGTTTCAACGTGGGGCGCGAAGACGACGGCGGGCCGGGTCTGGCGGATCGCCGCCTGCACTTCGGCGATCGGCGCCGGCGCCCAGGGCGCCTGCGGACCGCCGCGCACCGGCCGCGCCTTCAGCACGGTGGCCGACGCGGGAATGCGGCCCATCTCGAAGATCTGCGTCCAGCGGTAGCTGAACCAGCCGTTGCGCAGCACGAGCACGTGCTGGCCGCCGGCGAACTGCCGTGCCACCGCCTCCATGCCGAACGTGCCGCTGCCCGGCACCAGCGCCACCGCGTGGGCGCCGTACACCTCCTTGAGCATCGCCGAGATGTCGCGCATCACGCCCTGGAAGCTGCGCGACATGTGATTGAGGGCGCGGTCGGTGTAGACCACGGAGAATTCGAGCAGGCCGTCGGGATCGACGGCGGGCAGCAGTCCGGGCATGGTGTTGTTCTCGCGGGAGCGGTGGAGCGGCCAGCTTAGCACGGCCCCACCGGGCCTTCTGGCGCGTGCGGGGTGGCCGCGCGCGCCCCTTGACTCAGATCACCGGGGCTTCTTCCCGCACCTGCGAGAGATGCGCCTTCAGCACATGCAGGCATTCGCGCGCCCGGCGCCGCAGTCCCTTGGCCGCGGCGACCTCGTCGGGGCTCGGCGCGCGGCCGGCGCCGTCGCACCAGGCATCGAGGTGCTGCGACACGCACAGTTCGGCCGCGACCGCGGCGCGTTCGGCCAGTTCCCAGTCTTCGTAGAGGAGATAGAAGCGATTCATCGATTGGCGGCCCGGTGCCCCGGGCGGTGGCGAGACATGACTGGCGCTAAGGTACCCGCCGCCGCGGCGCTGCGCTTGAGCGATGTCAAGCCTGCCTGGCGGTTCCGCGGGGCTCCTACAGAGGAAGCGGCCTCGTCCTACAAGGCCGCTTGCGAACGGTCAAGCGCTCAGCCCGCCAGCGGCGCGGTGATCTCGTCGATGCGCGCGAGCACCTCGGGCGTGAGCTTCGGGATCACGTCGATCGCGCCGAGGTTGTCCTGCAGTTGCGCCACCCGCGAGGCGCCGGTGATCACCGTGCTCACCCGCGGGTTGCGCGCGACCCACGCGATCGCCAGCTGCGGCAGCCGGCAGCCGAGTTCGGCCGCCAGCGACTCCAGCTGGCCGACGGCCAGATTCTTCGCCGCGTCGGTGAGCCCCTTGACCAGGAAACCCATGCCCTCCAGCGCGCCTCGGCTGCCCGGGGGCACGCCGTCGCGGTACTTCCCGGTGAGCAGGCCGCTGGCCAGCGGGCTCCAGGTGGTGAGGCCCAGGCCGATGTCCTCGTACAGGCGCGCGTACTCCTGCTCGACCCGCTTGCGGTGGAACAGGTGGTACTGCGGCTGCTCCATCACCGGCTTGTGCAGGTGGTGCCGCTCGGCGATCTCCCAGGCGGCGCGGATCTCCTGCGCCGACCACTCGCTGGTGCCCCAGTACAGCGCCTGGCCCCGGGTGATCATGTCGCTCATCGCCCAGACCGTCTCCTCGACCGGCGTGTGGGGGTCGGGCCGGTGGCAGAAGACCAGGTCGACGAAGTCCAGCCCCAGGCGCCGCAGCGAGCCGTCGATGGCCTGCAGCAGGTACTTGCGATTGAGCGTGTCCTTGCGATTGGGCGACTGGCCGCCGCGGTCCAGGCCCCAGAAGAACTTGGTCGAGACCACGTAGTTGGCGCGCGGCCAGTTCAGCGCCTTGAGCGCCTGGCCCATGATGGCTTCGCTCTGCCCGCCGGCGTAGACCTCGGCGTTGTCGAAGAAGTTGACGCCCCGGTCGTAGGCCGCCGCCATCATCTCGCGCGCCGCCGCGACGTCGACCTGGTTGTGGTACGTGACCCAGGAGCCCAGGGACAGCTCGCTGACCTGCAGGCCGCTGCGGCCCAGACGTCGATACTGCATGAAGTGCCTCGCCGATCGGAAAACGACCCGCCAGCGTAGCAGATGGCCGCCTGCTGCTTCAGAGCGCGAGTGTCATGAACACGCTGTTGGGGTCGTCCGTGTAGCCGCCGAACGGCCCGCATTCGGCGAAACCGCAGCTCGCGTACAACCGCCGCGCCGGCTCGAACGCCGGCTGCGTGCCGGTTTCCAGGCTCAGGCGCCGGTAGGAGCGGCGCCTGGCCTCCTCGACGATGTGGGCCAGCACGGCGCGCGCGACGCCATGCCGCCGCTGGCCGGCGGCGGTGCGCATCGACTTGATCTCGCCATGGCCGGGATCGAGCTGCTTGAGCGCGCCGCATCCGAGCAACGCCTGGCCCGACCAGGCGCACCAGAACGTGACCTCGGGCCGGCGCAGCGCGGCGATCGGCAGCGCGTGCACGCTCTCGGGCGGCGACAGCCGCTGCATGTCCGCCAGGTGTTCGGCGAGCAGCGCCTGCACCTGGTGGCCGGAAAGGTCGTCGATGCGGATGTCCATGGCGTTCGGGCGAAGGGTGCCATTACAACCCAACCGGGCCTGGGCGCGGCAGCGGGCGGCAGGCGGCTGCCGGGTATTCGCCAGCCCCCGGGCGAGGCCGCTGCTGCTCTAATACGCCCTTGCCCACACACAGGGAGTTCCCATGGCCTACCTGGAGACGCGCCGCCACGAGCTGCGCAAGCGGCGCATCCTCATGGTGGATGGCAACCTCACGCTCAATGCCCAGACGTCGGACGCCGGCGCCAGCGCCCGCGTGTACCGCGACGGCTACTGGGGCTTCGCGGCGACCAACGGGACCAGCGCGGCCGACATCGACCAGGTGACGGGGCAGGCCGGGCGCAACGCCGCTGCGATGGCGCGGTTCGGCGCGCGGGCCCCGCGGCCGCTGCCGGGCGGGACGTACCGCGGCGAACACGTGTTCACCGGACGCGCGCCGCTGTCGCAGAAGGAGTGCGTCGACCGGCTCTCGCAACTGCACGCCTGGTGCAAGCAGCGCTACCCCGACCTGCGCTCGACCCGCTTCCTGCTCGCCGACGAGCACCATACCAAGCGGCTGGCCACCAGCGGCGGCAGCGACGTGCTCAGCAGCATCCAGCGCGCGCTGTGCCACGTGACGTTCACGGCCGATGCCGCGGACGGCTCGCCGGTCGAGCTGACCGAGCATCTGAGCGACAAGGGCAGCCTGGCCGACCTCGACGTCGAGCCGCAGCAGCTGGCGCCGCTGCTCGACGACCTGTACCGCCACCTGCGCGCCAAGGCCCAGGCGGTCGCCGCCCGCGGCGGCCTGCAGACCGTGGTGCTGGCGCCGCCGCTGGCCGGCATGCTGGCCCACGAGGCAATGGGCCATCCGTGCGAGGCCGACCTGGTGCTGGGCGGCGCCGTGACCGCCGGCCTGGTGGGACAGCGCATCGCCAGCGACCTGATCACGATGGTGGACGTGGCCCACACGTTCCGGGGCCAGGAGACCATGATCCCGGTCTATGCCGACGACGAAGGCACGCCGGCGAGCGACGCGGTGCTGATCGAGCGCGGCATCCTGAGGCAGTTCATGAGCAGCCGCGAGACGGCGGCCCGGCTCGGCATCGCGCCGACCGGCAGCGCCCGCGCCTACGCGCCTGTGGACGAACCGCTGGTGCGCATGCGCAACACGGCGATCCTGCCGGGGACCGACAAGCTCGCCGACATCATCGCGGGCGTCGAGGACGGCTATCTGCTGATGAAGACCGGCAACGGCCAGGCCGATTCGACGACCGAGTTCATGTTCGGCATCAACCTGGCCTACGAGATCCACAACGGCCGGCTGGGCGCGGCGATCCGCGACACCACCGTCTCGGGCTCGGCGATCAAGGTGCTGCAGACCGCCGACGCGGTGTCCGACGACATGTACTGGTCGTGCGCCGGCTACTGCGGCAAGAAGCAGCCGATGGTGGTGTCCATGGGCGGCCCCGCGCTGCGCGTGCGGGCCCACCTGGGAGGCCGGTGATGGCCGCCGCACCAAGCTTGAACGACATCGCCGGGCAGGCGCTCGAAGCGATGCGCGCCGCCGGCTTCGACGACGCCCAGGCGACGGCCAGCCGCACCGAAGTGCGCGAGCTGAACGTCAACCACAACGAGCCGAGCCTGCTGCGCAGCACCGGATCGGTCCGGCTGGCGCTGCTGGGCATCGTCGGCGGCCGCTCGGCCAGCACCGAGACCAGCGACCTGCGGCCGCAGGCGGTGCGCGAGCGCATCGCCGGCCTGCTGGCGGACGCCGCCTCGGCCCCGCAGGACGAGGCCAACGCGGTCTCGCAAGGGCAGCGTGCGCGCATCGTCAAGGGCCCGCAGGAAGCCGACCTGGGCGCGCTGGCCGACACCATGCGCGACCTGCTCGCCTTCCGCGAGCGCGAGACGCCGCACATGATGATCGACGAGGCCGACGCCAAGCACACCCTGGCGCAGTGGCACACGCTCACCAGCGGCGGCAGCGACATCGCCGCGAGCGCGGGCAGCTACTCGATGGGCGTCTTCGGCACGGCGCGCGAGGGCGGGCAGTCGAGCTCGTTCAACTACACCGGCGGTGCCGCCGACGACCTGCGCAGCCGCCCCGCCCCCGACCACTTCGGCATCGGGCAGATGCTGCGCGACACCGCGCAGCAGATCCGCACCCGGCCCGCCGGCGGCAATTTCGTCGGCGACGTCGTGCTGATGCCCAACGCCGTCGAGTCGCTGCTCGCCTGGCTGCTGGGCCAGCTCGCCGACACCCAGCTGATCGCCGGCAGTTCGCTCTATCGCCAGCGCGTCGGCCAGTCGATCGCGGCGCCGCTGCTCTCGCTGCGCAGCCGCTTCGACGCGCCGGGCTGCGTGCCGGTCACGCCGGACGGGCACCTCGCGCCGCCGGTGCAGGTGATCGAGCGCGGCGTGCTGCGCGCGCTCACGCCGAGCCTCTACGGCAGCCGCAAGACCGGCCTGCCGCACGTGGCGGTGGCGGCCCAGGGCTGGGAAATCGACGCCGGCGCCACGCCGCTCGCGACGCTGCTCGGCGGCGTGCAGCGCGGCGCCCTGGTCGGGCGCCTGTCGATGGGCATGCCGGCCGCCAACGGCAACTTCTCGGGGGTGATCAAGAACAGCTTCCTGGTGGCCGACGGCGAGCGCGGGCCGGCGCTGTCGGAGACGATGATCTCCGGCAACATGGCGCAGATGCTGCGCGACATCAGCGCCGTCAGCAGCGAGCGGCTCGACAGCGGCGCCCTGCTGCTGCCGTGGCTGCGGATCTCCAACCTGCACTTCTCGTGACGCCCTGAAGATCGCCAGCTTCAACGTCAACGGCGTCAAGGGACGCCTGCCGCGGCTGCTGGAGTGGCTGGAGGAGGCGCGGCCGGACGTCGCGTGCCTGCAGGAGATCAAGACCGGCGACGCGACCTTTCCGGCCAAGGCGATCGAGCACGCCGGCTACGGCGCGGTCTGGCACGGGCAGCGCTCGCACCATGGCGTGGCGATCCTCGCGCGCGGGGCGGCGCCGGTGGAGGTGCGGCGGGGCCTGCCCGGCGACGAGGGCGACGCCCAGGCGCGCTATCTCGAAGCCCGGGTGGGCGAAATCACGGTGGCGTCGGTCTACCTGCCCAACGGCAATCCGCAGCCCGGGCCGAAGTTCGACTACAAGCTGGCCTGGTTCGAGCGGCTGATCCAGTACGCGGCCACGCTGGTGGACAGCGAGCACCCCGTCGTGCTGGCGGGCGACTTCAACGTCGTCCCGACCGACTTCGACATCTACAACCCGCGCTCGTGGCGCAAGGACGCGTTGCTGCAACCGGAAACGCGCGCCTGCTGGGAACGGCTGCTCGCCCAGGGGTGGGTGGACGCGATCCGGCACCTGCACCCCGACGAGCCCGTCTTCACGTTCTGGGACTACTTTCGCAAGCACTGGGAGCGTGACGCGGGGCTGCGCATCGATCACCTGCTGCTCAATGCGACGCTGGCACCGGCCTTGGTGGGCTGCGGCGTGGACCGGTGGGTGCGCGGGCAGGAACACGCCAGCGACCACGCGCCGGCCTGGGTCGAGCTCGACCTTTCGCGGCTCGCGAGCGTTGCCGCTGCGCCGCCGGCTCGCAAGCGCCGCGCGCGCTGAGGCGCTGCGCAAGCCCCCTC
>NZ_DATMHS010000045.1:0-38772 GCF_035554825.1 Ramlibacter sp.
CCACGTTGTCGCCCGCGTCGCTGTGGCGCACGATGGCCTCGGGGATCGTCAGGCGCTCGAACGGCTTGGACAGGTCCACCTCGCGGCCGCTGTACGTCAGCTGCAGCGTGCCCACCGCCTTGGTGGCCGCGTCGCGCAGCAGTGCCTCGGTGAAGTCCATCAGGTCCTGGTAGTTCCAGTACGCCGCGTAGAACTCCATCATCGTGAACTCGGGGTTGTGGCGCACCGAGATGCCTTCGTTGCGGAAGTTGCGGTTGATCTCGAACACCCGCTCGAAGCCGCCGACGATCAGCCGCTTCAGATACAGCTCGGGCGCGATCCGCAGGAACATCTCCTGGTCCAGCGCGTTGTGGTGCGTCACGAAGGGCCGCGCGTTGGCGCCGCCGGGGATCGGATGCAGCATCGGCGTCTCGACCTCGAGGAAGCCGTGCGACACCATGAAGTCGCGGATGCTGCCCACCGCCTTGCTGCGCGCCACGAAGCGGTCGCGCGCGGTCTGGTCCATCATCAGGTCGAGGTAGCGCCGGCGGTACTTCACCTCCTGATCGGCGATCCCGTGGAACTTGTCCGGCAGCGGCCGCAGGCTCTTGGTGAGCAGGCGGATGCTGCTGGCCTGCAGCGACAGCTCGCCGGTGCGCGTCTTGAACAGCACGCCCTCGGCGGCGACGATGTCGCCCAGGTCCCACTGCTTGAACGCGGCGTAGGTCTCCTCGCCGACACCGTCGCGCGTGACGTAGATCTGGAAGCGCCCGGTCGCGTCCTGCAGGGTGGCGAAGCTCGCCTTGCCCATCACGCGTTTGAGCATCATCCGTCCGCCGATGCTGGCCTGGGTCGGATGTTCGGCCAGCTGCTCCGTGGACTTCGCGCCGTGGTGCGCCAGCAGGGCGGCCGCGCGATGGCCCGGCTTGAAATCGTTGGGGAAGGCGACGCCCTTGCCTTGGCGCTGCGCCTCGCGCAGGCCCTTGAGCTTCTCGCGCCGTTCGGCGATCAACTGGTTCTCGTCGGCGACGGGCGCGGCAGGAGCTTGGGAGGAATGGTCGGACATGAGGGGAGGGTGCGGGAATCGGCGGGCGAAAGCATGATTTTAGTTTGCAAGCGGTGCCCGCCCGCCGCCCCTCGATAATCCCGCCATGTTCCTCAAAGCCGGCGCCCTGTCGCTCGCCTTGCTGCTGGCCAGCCGCCTCCTCGGCCTGGGGCGCGAGTCGGCGCTGGCGGCCGCCTTCGGCACCTCGGGCCTGGCCGACGTCGCCGTGCTGATGCTGACCCTGCCCGATTGGGTGGCCGGCGTCCTGGCCAGCGGCGCCCTCGCCTATGTGCTGGTGCCGGCCTGGGCCGGCCAGGCGGCCGGGCAGGTGCATGCCACCGAGCGCCGCGTCGCCACGCGGCTGGTCGGCGCCGGCGTGCTGCTGGGCGTCCTGCTGGTGTTGTGGCGCCAGCCCGCGCTGCATTGGCTGGCGGCCGGCCTGCCGCCGGCGCTGCGCGGTGCCGGGGCCCAGGCGCTGGTCTGGAGCGCGATCGCCCTGCCGGCGGCGCTGCTGGCGGCGGTGTGGACGACCCGCCTGCAGCACGAACAGGACTTCACCGGCATGTATTCGGCCAACCTGGTCGTCAACGCGCTGTTGATCGGCGCGATCGCACTGACGGCGGCCGCGCCGCGCCAGTCGGCCGTCGGCTGGCTGGGCGGTGGACTGCTGGTGGCCATGCTGGCGCGGCTCGCGTGGCTGCGCTGGCGCGCGCGGCCGGCCGAGCCGCGGCGGCAGGCGCCAGCCGCCGCACCGGCGCTGCCGCGCACCAGCGTCTGGCTGTGGGCGGCGCTCTCGGCGGGACTGCCGCTGGCGCTGCCGTTCGCCGCCCGTTCGATCGCTTCGCAAGGCGGTGCCGGCGCGCTCGCCACCTTCAACTACGCCTGGAAGCTGGTGGAGCTGCCCCTCATGCTGGCGATCCAGGTGGTGGCGACGCTGGCGCTGCCGGCGATCGCCCGCGCCCTGGCCGGCCCGGACCTGGCGGCCGCGCGCGCGGCCGTGCGCAGCGCCTTTGCGCTGGCCTGGGCCCTGGCCTGCGGCGCAGCGGCGGCGCTGCTGGTGGGAGCGCCGGCGATCGCCGGGCTGCTCTTCGGCTGGGGCCGGATGGAGCCGGCGGCGCTGGCGCGCGTCGCGCAGTGGGGGACGCTGGGCGCCTGGAGCCTGCTGCCACAGGCGCTGATCGCCGTCACGCTGGCGGTGCTGGCGGCGCGTGGCCGGCTGAAGCCCGCGGTGCTGGGCTACGCGTTGGCGCTGGCGCTGCTGTTGCTGGCCGGCGGGTCCGGCTGGAGCGACGGCGCGGCATTGATGCTGCTGCTCGATGCGCTGTTCGCGATCGTCGCCGTCGTCGCCGTGGCGGCGGTCGGAGCGCAGGTGCGCGCATGGTTGCCGTGGCGGGCGATGGCGATCTCGCTGGGCGCGCTGCTGGCCGTGGCGGTGCTGACGCATTCCCTTGCCTCCTTCGCGGGCGCGGGCGTCTGGCCCGGGCTGGCCGCCGCCGCCGCCGCCGGGCTGCTGGTGCTGGCCATGACCTGGTGGGGCAGCGCCGATCTGCGCACGGCCCTCGCGCGATAATCGCTCGCTTCATGCTCGAACTGATCCAGATCACGAACGATCCCGGCTTCGCGCGCCGGTGCGATGAACTGGGCGGCTTTCGCCTCTTCGTCGACCTGGAGCGCCTGGGCAAGGCGCAGCGCCAGGCCGGCCGCAATACCTTCATCAGCGTGCACGAGGCAGCTGACGTCGCCCGCATCAAGCAGGTGCTGCGCCGGTCGCGGCTGATGGTGCGCGTCAACCCGCTGCACGAACGCACGGCGGACGAGGTGGCCGCGGCGCTGGCGGGCGGCGCCGACCTGCTGATGCTGCCGATGTTCACGCGCGCCGCGCAGCTGCGCGAGTTCGCCGGCATCGTCGCCGGCCGCGCCCCGATCGTGCCGTTGCTGGAGACGGCCGGCGCGCTCGAATCGCTCGACGAATGGGTCGCCACGCCGGGCCTGGGCGAGGTCTACGTCGGCCTCAACGACCTGCACCTTTCGCTGGGACACCGCTTCATGTTCGAGCCGCTGGCGCTCGGTCTGGTCGATCGCGTCGCCGCGGCCGCCGCTGGCGCCGGCCTGCCGTTCGGCTTCGGCGGCATCGCCCGCATGAACGAGGGGCAGGTGACCGGCCGCGACGTCCTTGCCGAGCACCTGCGGCTGGGCTCGGGCGCCGTGATCCTCTCGCGCACGTTCCATCGACCCGAGGACGCACTGCCGTTCGAAGCGGCGGTGGCGGACCTGCGCCAGGCCGAGCACCAGCTCGCGTCGCGCGACGCCGCGCAGGTCGAGGCCGACCGGGTGCGCATCGCCTCGACGATCCGCCAGGTGGCGGCGAGCCTGCCGCCGCTGCGATGAAGCGGGCCCTGGACGTCGTGGTGGCGCTGCTCGCCCTGGCGCTGCTGTCGCCCGTGCTGGCGCTGGTGGCGCTCGCCGTGCTGATCGAAAGCGGCCGGCCGGTGCTGTTCCGCCAGCAGCGGGTGGGCCTGGCAGGGCGCCAGTTCGGCATGTACAAGTTCCGCAGCATGGTTCACGACGCGGCCGCGATCGGCCCCTATTTCACCAGCGACAACGACCCGCGCATCACCCGGGTGGGCCGCTTCATCCGGCGCACCAGCCTGGACGAGCTGCCGCAGCTGTTCAACGTGATCGCCGGCGACATGAGCCTGGTCGGACCACGGCCCGACGTGCCGGCGCAGCGTGGTCTCTACACCGACGCGCAGTGGGCGCAACGCTGCAGCGTGCGGCCCGGGATCACCGGCCTCGCGCAGGCCATGCTGCGTTCGAGCGCGACGCCCGAAGAGCGTCTCGCGCTGGACCTGCGCTATGCGAGCGAGCACAGCGTGTGGCTGGACCTGCGCATCATGGCCAGGACCCTGGGTCGCCTGACCGGCAAGGGAGCCAACTAGCCATGTGCGGCATCTTCGGCTACTGGGACCGCACGCGGCGAGCGCTCGACGAGGCGGCAATCGCGGAGATGGGGCGCCAGCTCGTGCACCGGGGACCCGACGACGCCGGGGTGTGGCATCAGCCGCGGCGCGGCGTCGCCATCGGCAACCGGCGGCTGTCGATCATCGACCTGGCGCACGGCCACCAGCCGTTCGTCTCCGACGACGGACGGATCGCGGTGGTCCAGAACGGCGAGATCTTCAATTACGTGGAACTTGCCGCCGACCTGCGCCGTGCCGGCGTGGCGCTGCGGACCGCGTCGGACACCGAGGTCATCTTGCGGCTGTACGAACGCGAGGGGATCGCCTGTCTGTCCAGGCTGAACGGCATGTTCGCGATCGCCATCGACGATGCCCGCGAGGACGCGCTCTATCTCGCCCGGGACCGCATCGGCGTCAAGCCGCTCTACGTCGCCGACGATGGCGAACGCGCGGTCTTCGCTTCCGAACTCAAGGCGATGCTGCCGTGGACGGCGGCGCGGCGCGGCCTCGACGGGGTGGATCTCGAAGCCGTCCACCACTACCTGACCTTCAACTACATCCCGGCGCCGTGGACCATCTGGCAGGGCGTGCGGCACGTGATGCCGGGCACCTGGATGAAGTTCACGCGGCAGGGGGTGCAGACGCAGCGCTGGTGGAACCTCGCGGCGCAGCGCGAGCGGGACTGCGAATTCGGGGCCTGGGCCGAGGAGTTCATGGCCACGCTGGAAGACGCCACCCGCATCCGGCTGCGCGCCGACGTGCCATGGGGCGCGTTCCTGTCGGGCGGCGTCGACTCCAGCACGATCGTGGCCATGATGGCCCGGCATGTGCAGCAGCCGGTCAAGACGTTCTGCATCGGCTTCGCCGACCCGCGTTTCGACGAATCCGGGTTCGCCGCCGAAGCCGCGCACCGCTTCGGCTGCGAACACACCAGCGAGATTGCCGAGCTGAACATGCTGGATCGGTGGCCCCAGGTGCTGCACCACCTCGACCAGCCGCACGGCGATGCCTCCTTCATGCCGACGCTGCGGGTGAGCGAACTGGCCGCGCGGCATGTCAAGGTCGTGCTCACCGGCGACGGCGGTGACGAGCTGTTCGCCGGCTACGAGAAATACGCCGACTTCTTCGCGCGACCCGAGGCGGCGGCGCTGGACGAAGCGGCGTTCCGGCGCGCCTACTTCGATTCGATTTCGCTGTTCTCGCCGCAGGCCAAGAACGATCTCTACACGCCGGCGGTCGCGGCGCGTCTGGCCGCCATCGACAGCTTCCGGGCCGCGGCCCAGCCCTGGTTCGAGCAGGCCGCGCATTTCGATCGGCTCAATCAGGCCCTCTACCTGGACATGCAGCTGCTGCTGTCGGGCAACAACCTGGTGAAGCCGGACCGGATGGGCATGGCGGTCTCGATCGAGGCCCGCACGCCGTTTCTGGACTGGCGGATGATGGAGCTGGCCTTCCGCTCGCGCGGTGCGACCAAGCTGCACGGCGGCGACAAGAAGCACTGGTACAAGCGGGCCGTTGCGCCGCTGATCGGGGACGACCTGGCGTACCGGCGCAAGCAGATGTTCACGGTGCCGGTCGGCGAGTGGTTCCGCCGCGACAGCTACCCCTGGCTGCGCGACACCCTGCGCGGCTCAGAGCTGCTACGGCGGCTGTTCCGGTCCGAGCCGGTCGAGGCCATGCTGGCGGCGCATCGCGAGGGAACCGCCAACCGCACGCGCGAACTGCGGGCCCTGGCCGCGCTGGCGCTGTGGTCGGCCGAGTTCGCGCCATGAAGCAGGTTCTGTTCGTCTGCTACGGCTCGGGCCATGTGCGGATGGTGGTGCCGGTCGCCGCCGCCCTGCGGGCGCGGGGCCTGGCGCAGGTGCAGATCCTGGCGCTCACCACGGCGGCGCCGGTGGTGCGGGCCGCCGGCCTGCCGCTGCTGCAGTTCAGGGATTTCATCCAGCCGGGCGACGAGCCGGCGCTGCGGCGCGGCCGCGAGCTGGTCGCCCAATTGCAGGGCGTGCAGGACCTGGCCGAGAGCGAAGCCTATCTGGGCCTGTCCTTCGCCGACCTCGAAGCGGAACTGGGCGAGGCCGAGGCGCGGCGGCGCTACGCGCAGCTGGGCCGGCAGGCCTTCCTGCCGGTGCGCACGCTGACCCGGATCCTGGAGCGCACCCGGCCGGACCTGCTGGTGGTCACGAACTCGCCCCGGGCCGAGCGGGCTGCCGCCATCGCCGCCGGCCGCGCCGGCATTCCCGGTGTCTGCATGGTCGACCTGTTCGCCATCGACGAGGTGCGCTGGATCGGTGCCGCCGATTACGCGCAGCGGGTGTGCGTGCTCAACGAGCAGGTGCGCGACTTCCTGGTCGGCGCCGGCCGCCGCCCGGAGCAGGTCGTGGTGACCGGCAACCCGGCCTTCGATGCCTTGACCGACCCCGGGACCGCGCGCCGCGGCCGCGAGCTGCGGCTGCAGCAGGGCTGGGACGGTCGGCGGGTGGTGCTGTGGCCGACGCAGGTGGAACCGGCGGTCCATCCGTTCGACGGCTCGCCAGGCGACCCGGACCTCCCCGTACGCGCGCTGGACCGGCTGGCACGGTGGACGCTGGCGCAGCCCGACGCGGTGCTGTGCGTGCGTCCGCGCGCGGGTGAAGCGCCGCCGGCGCTGCCTGCCAGCGACCGCATCGTCCTGACCGGTCAGGACTGGCCCTTGCCGGAACTGCTGCACGCCGTCGACACCGCGGTCACCTTGACGTCCACGGTCGGTCTCGAGGCTCATCTGTGCGGCGCCAGGCTCATCCAGGTGCTGGGGTCCGTGTTCCAATCGGCCATGCCGCTGGCCCGCTTCGGGATCGCCGATGCGGCGGTGCCGCTGTCGGGGCTGGCGCCGGCCCTCGACGAATGGACCCGCCAGCCGCGCCGGGCCGGGCCGGCCGCGTCCGCCAGCGCCACCGAGCGCGTGCTGGGCGTCCTGACCGAATTTCTATAATCGCCTTTTCATCGCGGCCGCCTCGAACGGGGCCTGAACGCCCGCTCACCCGATGCCATTGATCCCCAATCCGAAGCCCGTCGACCCTGCCGCGTTCGACGCCCCGCAGGACCGCGCCGACATCAAGTACGGCCTGCCGCGCTACGTCCACTTCTGCAAGCGCTGCGTGATCTCCAACCAGCGGCCGAATTCGGCCGTGGAGTACCAGCACACCAAGGCGAGCCGCAAGGCGACCATCGCCTTCGACGAGGAAGGCATCTGCGACGCCTGCCGCTACGCCGAGCAGAAGCAGGCCACCATCGACTGGAAGCAGCGCGAAGACCAGCTGGCCGCGCTGTGCGACAAGTTCCGCAGCAAGTCGGGGTACGACTGCCTGGTGCCGGGCTCGGGCGGCAAGGACAGCTTCTATGCGTCGCACGTCCTGAAGACCCGCTTCGGCATGCACCCGCTCACCTGCACCTGGGCGCCGCATGTCTACACCGAATGGGGCTGGAAGAACTTCCAGTCGTGGCTGCACGCCGGCTTCGACAACTACCTGATGACGCCGAACGGGCGGGTGCACCGCTTGCTGACGCGCCTGGCGGTGGAGAACCTGTTCCATCCGTTCCAGCCGTTCATCTTCGGCCAGAAGTCGCTGGCGCCGAAGATGGCGCTGCTGCACGACATTCCGTTCGTGATCTACGGCGAGAACGAGGCCGAATACGGCAACCCGATCGGCGACACCAACAGCGCCAGGCGCGACTGGTCGTACTTCACGTCGGCGGACAAGTCGCAGATCTATCTGGGCGGCACGTCGGTGCAGAGCCTGTACGACGACTTCGGGCTCGAGGAGCAGGACCTGCTGCCCTACCTGCCGGCCGACCCGGCGCAGATCGAGAAGAAGAACGTTGAGGTGCACTACCTCGGCTACTACCTGAAGTGGCATCCGCAGAGCTGCTACTACTACGCGGTCGAGCACGGCGGCTTCGAGGCCTCGCCCGAGCGCACGCCGGGCACCTACAGCAAGTACAACAGCATCGACGACCGGATCGACGACTTCCACTACTACACGACGTACACCAAGTTCGGCATCGGCCGCGCCACCTACGACGCGGCGCAGGAAATCCGCTCGGGCGACATCACGCGCGACGAGGGCGTGGCGCTGGTGCGCCGCTACGACGGCGAGTTCCCGGAGCGCTTCGCCGACGAGATCTTCCGCTACCTCAGCATCCCCGAGCGCGAGTTCCCGCAGGCCTCGAAGATGTTCGAGTCGCCGCTGATCGACCGCGGCTACTTCATGCGGCTGGCCGACACCTTCCGCTCGCCGCACCTGTGGAAGCGCGAAGCCGGCCAATGGAAGCTGCGCCACACGGTCTGGCAGGAGTAACGAGCCGTGAGTCGTCTTCGCACGCGTCGATCTCTTGAACGCAGAGGACGCGATGGATCCGCAGAGGGCGCAGCGACGCCCCGGAAAATCTTCAGGCATTTCTCTGCGTCATCTCTGCGTCCTCTGCGTTCAAGGGCTTTTGGGCCACGCCACCCATGAGCCATGTCCGCATCATCGCGAGGCTGGACATCAAGGGGCCGAACCTGATCAAGGGCGTGCACCTGGAGGGCCTGCGCGTGGTCGGCGATCCGCACGAGCACGCGCTGCGCTACTACGAGGAGGGCGCCGACGAACTGCTGTTCATCGACATCGTCGCCAGCCTCTACCAGCGCAACAACCTGTCGGACATCATCAAGCGCGCCGCCGACCGGGTGTACGTGCCGATCACCGTCGGCGGCGGCGTCCGCTCGCTCGACGACGTCAGCCGCATGATGCATTCAGGGGCGGACAAGGTCGCGATCAACACGGCGGCCATCGGCCGGCCGGAACTGGTGACCGAGGTCGCGCGGCGCTACGGCTCGCAATGCATGGTGCTGGGGATCGAGGCCAAGCGCGTGGCGCCCGACCGCTGGGAAGCCTACACCGACAACGGCCGCGAGCGCACCGGCCAGGACGTCGTGGCCTGGGCCAGGCGCGGGGTCGAACTCGGCGCGGGCGAGATCCTGCTCACTTCGGTGGACCAGGAGGGCACCCGCAAGGGCTTCGACATTGCGCTGGTGCGCCAGGTGTGCGACGCCGTCAACGTGCCGGTCACCGCGAGCGGCGGCTTCGGCCGGCCCGAGGATCTGGCGGCGGTCGGCGCCACCGGGGTCTCCGGCATCGCGATCGCCGACGCGCTGCACTGGAAACGGATGACGTTGGCGCAGATCAAGGCCCACGCGCTGGCCGCGGGACTGGACGTGCGGCAGGGCGCCGGCGAGCAGGTGCGACCATGAGCGTGCCGGTCACGGTAATCGACTACGGCATCGGCAACCAGCTCAACGTGCTGCGGGCGCTGGAGCACTGCGGCGCCGCCGTGAGGGTCGTGCAGCGGGCGAGCGCCGCGGACCTCGACGCGCCGCGACTGGTGCTGCCCGGCGTCGGCGCGTTCGGCGATGCCATGGCCGAACTGCGGGCGCGCGGCTTCGACGACCTCGTGCGGCGCTTCGTGCAGACCGGGCGGCCCTTCCTGGGCATCTGTGTCGGCCTGCAGGTGCTGTTCGAGCGCAGCGAGGAGATGGGGCGGCACGAAGGCCTCGGCCTGCTGCGCGGCGAGGTGCGCGCGGTGCCGGCGACCGGGGTCGACGGGCGGCCGCACCGCATCCCGCACATCGGCTGGCGGCCGCTCGTACCGGCCGCGCCGTGGGACGGGACGATGCTCGCCGACGCGCACGCGGGCGACCGCGTGTATTTCGTCCATTCCTTTTCGGCGCAGCCGGCCGATCCCGGCGTGCGGCTGGCCGACGTGGACTACGACGGCCATGCGATCTGCGCGGCGGTGCACCGCGACAACCTGCACGGCTGCCAGTTCCATCCCGAGCGCAGCGCCGGGACCGGCCTCGCCGTGCTGCGGCGCTTTCTCGCGCTGTGAGGTGAGCCCGTGGCCGGACGCACCATCGCCACCATCTGCGCCCGCGGCGGCAGCAAGGGCCTGCCGGGCAAGAACATCCGCCCCTTTGCCGGCCGGCCGCTGATCGAGCACACCATCGCCCACGCGCTCGGCTGCGCCGCCGTCGACGGCGTGTACGTGTCGACCGACGACGAGCGGATCGCCGACGTGGCGCGCCGCGCCGGCGCCACCGTGCCCTACCTGCGGCCGGCGGAACTCGCGACCGACCACGCCGGCAAGCTGCCGGTGATCGAACATCTCGTCGCGCACCTCGAGGGCGCCGGCGAGCAGATCGCGCGCATCGTCGACCTGCAGCCGACGTCGCCGCTGCGCGAGAGCGCCGACATCGCGGCGGCGCTCGCGGTGCGCCGCGACGCCGACCTCGTCTTCAGCGTCGCCGAAGCGGCCGACAACCCGTATTTCAACCTGGTGGAGCCGGGCGCCGACGGCTGGGTGCACCTGAGCAAGGGGCAGGGCAGCGGCCGGCGCCAGGACGTCCCGCCGGTCTATGCCCTCAATGGCTCGATCTACGTGTGGCAGCGCGCGGCGCTGGCCCGCGCCGCGACGCACGGCATGTGGAGCGTGCACGCGGCCGTGTACGTGATGCCGCGCTGGAAGTCGGTGGACATCGACACCCTCGAGGATTTCGACTACGCGCAGTGGCTGGCCGCGCGCCGCGCCGGAGGCATGCATGGCTGAACACGTGTTCGTGATCGCCGAGGCGGGCGTGAACCACAACGGCGATCTGGCGATGGCCTTGCGGCTGTGCGACGCTGCCAAGGCCGCGGGCGCGGACGCCGTGAAGTTCCAGACCTTCCGCGCCGAGGACCTGGTGCTGCCGGGCGCCCCCACCGCCGAATACCAGGCGCGCCAGACCGGGCAGCAGGACCAGTTCGCGATGCTGCAGCAGCTGGAGCTGTCGCTGCCCCAACACCGGGCGATCAAGCAGCACTGCGATGCGATCGGCATCGAGTTCTTCTCCACGCCCTTTTCGGTGGCCGCCGTGGACATGCTGGTGCAGCTGGGCGTGCGCCGGATCAAGCTGTCGTCGGGCGAGATCACCCATCGCGCGCTGGTGGAGCGCGCCGCCTCGGCGCGCCTGCCGCTGCTGGTCTCCACCGGCATGGCGACCATGGACGAGATCCGCGAGGCGCTGCAGTGGATCGGCGCGGCGCGCGGCGACCTGCGCGAGGTCACCGTCCTGCATTGCACCTCCGCCTATCCGGCGCCGGACGAGGCGCTCAATCTCAACGCGATCCGCAGCATGGCGCGCGACCTGCAGGTCGCGATCGGCTATTCGGATCACAGCCTGGGTATCGAAGCGGCGCTGGCGGCCGTGGCGCTCGGCGCGTCGGTCGTCGAGAAGCACCTGACGCTGGACCGAACCCTGCCCGGGCCCGACCACAGTGCATCGCTGGAGCCCGCCGGGTTCCGCGACCTGGTCGGCGGCATCCGCCGCGTGAGCGCCATGCTCGGCGACGGCGTGAAGGCGCCGTCACCGCAGGAGCGCGACACGGCGCGCGTCGCGCGCCGCAGCATCGTCGCGGCGACCGACATCGCCGCCGGCGCGGCCGTCACCGCCGAGATGCTCGCCTGCCGGCGCCCGGCCACCGGCATCGCGCCGCGCGAGCTGCCGGCCGTCGTGGGCCGCCGGGCCAGGCGGGCAATCGCCGCCGGCACGGTCCTGCAATGGGACCAGCTCGAAGGCGCCGCGCCATGACCGCCGCGGCGCGCCGCGTCATCTATTTGAGCGGGACCCGGGCCGACTTCGGCCTGATGGAGCGCGCGCTCGGACGCATCGCCGGCCGGCCGGACCTGTCGCTGCAGGTCGCGGTCACCGGCATGCATCTGAGTCCGGACCACGGCAACACGGTGCAGGACATCCGCGCGGCCGGCCTGCCCATCTTCGCCGAGATCCCGCTGGACATGCGCACCCGCACGCCGGCGAGCATGGCGCTGGGCATCGCCGAGTGCCTGCGCGGGATCACGCCGGTGCTGGATCGCGAGCGCCCGGATTTTCTGCTGGTGCTCGGCGATCGCGGCGAGATGCTGGCGGGCGCGATCGCGGCGCTGCATGTGGGCGTGCCCTGCGTCCACGTGCACGGCGGCGAGCGCTCCGGCACGGTGGACGAGCCGGTGCGGCACGCGATCAGCAAGTTGAGCGCCTACCATTTCGTGGCCACGCAGGAGTCGCGCGAGCGCCTGCTGCGCATGGGCGAGGACGACGCGCGGGTCTTCGTCACCGGCGCGCCCGGGCTGGACGGCCTGGCCGAGCTGGCCTCGATGTCGCGCCAGGATTGCCTGGCCCAGCTCGGATTGCCGGGCCCGGCGGAATTCTTCCTGGTGCTCTTTCACCCGGTCGTGCAGCAGGCCGCCAACGCGGGCGAGCAGACGCAGGCGCTGGTCGAGGCCGTGCGCCGCGTCGGGTTGCCCGCGGTCTGGCTGGAGCCGAATGCCGACGCCGGCTCGCGCGGGATCCTGGACGTGCTCGGGCGCGGCGGCTTGCCGCCCGGATCGCGGCGCCTGACGCATATGCCGCGCGCGCTGTTCGCGTCGGCGCTGCGGCATTGCGCGGCGCTGGCCGGCAATTCCTCGGCGGGCATCATCGAGGCGGCGACCTTCGGCACGCCGGTCGTCAATGTCGGCGATCGCCAGCGGCTGCGCGAGCGCAACCCCAACGTCACCGACGCGGTGCCCGACGCCGCGGCGATCGAGGCGGCGCTGCGCGGCGCCGTCGCCCACGGCAAATGGCCGTGTGACAATCGCTGGGGCGACGGCAGGGCGGGCGAGCGCATCGCCGAGCTGCTGGCCACGCTCCCCTGCGGGCCGCGCCTGCTGGAAAAAGTCAACGTCTATTGAAGCTGGAGGGGCTGGACTCGGTGTCGACCTTGCTGATTTTCGGGGCCGGCGGCCACGGCCGCGTCGTGGCCGACGCAGCGCTCGCCAGCGGCGGTTGGTCGCGCGTGATCGCCACCGACCGCGACCCGCAGCGCTGCCGGGGCGAACTGTTGCCCGGCGTCGCGCTGCTGCCGGTCGATGAAGCCGCCGCCCTCGCGGACGCCGTGCACATCGCCATCGGCGACGCGGCGAGCCGGCGCAAGGAAGCCGGTGCGCTTGGCGGCAAGTCGCTCGCCACCGTCGTCCATCCGCGCGCCAGCGTCGCCGGGCACGCGAGCGTCGGGCCGGGCTGCTTCGTCGCGGCGCAGGCCGTGGTGGCACCGGGCGCGCGACTCGGCCGGGCCGTCATCGTGAACCATGGCGCCGTGGTGGACCACGACGTGCAGGTCGGAGACTTCTGCCACATCGCGCCGCTCGCGGCCCTGGGCGGCGCCGTCGACGTCGGCAGCGACGTGCTGGTCGGCAGCGGCGCGACCGTCCTGCCGCGGGTGCGGGTGGGCAGCAACGTGGTCATCGGCGCGGGCGCCGCGGTGTGCGGGAACTTGCCGGCCGCCGGCCGCTACGCGGGCGTGCCGGCGCGGAGACTGAAATGAACGCAGACGAATTCGCGGCCTTGTGCATGCCGGCGTCGACCACGCTGCGCGCGGCGCTCGCCGCCCTGAACCGGACCGCGCGCGGCGTGCTGCTGGTGCTGCATCCCGATGGTCGGCTGCGGCGCACGCTGACCGACGGTGACCTGCGGCGCGCGGCGCTCGGTCACGTGAGCGAGAACGCCGCGATCGCGGACCTGCCCGAGCAGCCGCCGATCACGCTGGCGACCAGCGCCACGATGTCGGCAGGCCTGGCGCTGCTCGACCAGCACCAGATCGATCACCTCCCGGTGGTGGATGCCGCCGGCCGGCCGGTGGACGTCATGTTCCGGCGCGATCTGACGCAGCGGGTGTGGCTGTCCTCGCCGCACCTGGGCGAGGAGGAGACGGCCTTCGTCGAGGACGCGTTCCGCACCAACTGGATTGCCCCGCTGGGCCCGCACGTCGACGGCTTCGAGCGCGAACTGGCGGCGCACGTGGGCGTCGGCCACGCGGCGGCGGTGAGTTCGGGGACGGCAGCGATCCACCTGGCGCTGCTGTTGCTGGGCGTGCGCCCGGGCGACACGGTGTTCTGCTCTTCGCTCACCTTCGTGGGCAGCTGCAATCCGATCCTGTACTGCGGCGCGCGGCCGGTGTTCATCGACTCCGAACCGCAGACCTGGAACATGTCGCCGCCGGCGCTCGAGCGCGCCCTCGAATGGGCCAAGCGCGAGGGGCGCCTGCCGCGGTGCGTGATCGTGGTCAACCTGTACGGCCAGAGCGCCGACATGGAGGCGATCCTGCCGCTGTGCGAGCGGTATGGCGTGCCGGTGCTGGAAGACGCCGCCGAATCGCTGGGGGCGCGCTATCGCGGCCGCGCCAGCGGCACGTTCGGGCGCATCGGCATCTATTCGTTCAACGGCAACAAGATCATCACCACTTCCGGCGGCGGCATGCTGGTGGCCGACGATGGGGCGCTGGTCGAACGGGCGCGCAAGCTCGCCACGCAGGCGCGCGAGCCGGCGCCGCACTACGAACACGTCGAGGTCGGCTTCAACTACCGCATGAGCAACGTGCTCGCGGGCATCGGGCGCGGCCAGTTGAAGGTGCTGGAGCAGCGGGTGGCGCAGCGCCGCCAGGTGTTCGAGACCTACCGCACCGAACTGGCCAGCGCCGGGCCGCTGCTGCAGTGGATGCCGGAGCCCGAGGGTTTCCATTCGACCCGGTGGCTGACCTGCTTCACCCTGGCGGGCGAGCGCGGACGCGAGCGCCGCGACCTGGTGCTGCGCTCGCTCGAGCGGCACGCCATCGAGGCGCGCCCGGTGTGGAAGCCGATGCACCTGCAGCCGCTGTTCCACGGCGCGCCGTACTTCGGGCACCAGGGCGGCGACGTGTCGGGGCAGCTGTTCGAATCCGGCGTCTGCCTGCCGTCGGGATCCAACCTGACGACCGACCAGCAGCAGCGGGTGATCGACGAACTGCGGCGCGCCCTCGCCATCGCGGAGGATGCGGGTGCGGTTGCCTAGAAACACGGTGCTGCTGCTGGCGGTCGATCTCGCGCTGGTGCTGCTGGCCGGCTGGGGCGCCTTCTGGCTGCGATTCAATTTCGACATTCCGCCCGACTACGCGCGGCTTGCGCTGCGGGCCGCGCCGTGGAGCCTGGCCGGCTACACGCTGGCGCTGCTGCTGTCGCGCGTCTATCGGCAGGTCTGGAGCTACATCGGTCTGCCCGAGCTGCGGCAACTCGCCGCCGGCATCCTGCTGGGCGGGCTGCTCACGGCGGCTGCCGTGCTGATGCAGCGCCTGCCCGATTTCCCGCGCTCGGTGCTGCTGCTGCAGCCCCTGATCGCGCTGGTGCTGCTCGGCGCGGCCCGCGCCGGCTGGCGTACGCTCGCCGAGCGGCGGACGGCGGGGCCGGGCGGGCGCCGGCTGGTCATCGTCGGCTACCTGCAGGACGCGTCGGACGCGTTGCGGGCGCTCAAGGGGTCGCAGCAGTGGCAGCCGGTCGGCATCGTCTCGCCGGCCCGCGCCGAGGTCGGCCGCTCGATCCAGAACGTGCGCGTGCTGGGCCAGCTCGCGTCGCTGGCGGACATCTGCGAGTCGGCGCAGGCCGCCGCGGCGCTGATCGCCAGCCCGCCCGGCTCGCCCGAGCGGCAGCAGGCGCTCCTGGGTTCCGCCGGCGCGCAGCTGACCTTGCTGACGATGCCGCGTCCCGACGAATGGCTGAAGACCGACAGCCCCGGGCCGCGCAAGATCGAGCTCGAAGACCTGCTCGGTCGCAGCCCGGTGCAGCTCGACGCGGCGGGGCTGGCGGACCTGTTCTCGGGCCAGACGGTGCTGGTCACCGGCGCCGGCGGCTCGATCGGCTCCGAGCTGTGCCGGCAGGTGGCGCGCTTCGGAGTGGGGCGCCTGGTGTGCGTCGACGTCTCCGAATATGCGATCTACCAGCTCGAACAGGAGCTGCGCGCGGCGCATCCGCAGATGCAGGGCAGCTACTACACGGCGAACGTGCGCGAAGTGGAGCGGCTGCGCGCGATCGCGCTGCAGCACCGTCCGGCGGTCGTGCTCCATGCGGCGGCCTACAAGCACGTGCCGCTGATGGAAGAGCTCAACGAGATCGAGGCGTTGCGGACCAACGTCGTCGGCACGCTCAACGCGGCGCGCGTGGCCGGCGAATGCGGCGCGCGGCGCTTCGTGATGATTTCCACCGACAAGGCCGTGAACCCGACCAACGTGATGGGCGCGAGCAAGCGCCTGGCGGAGCTGATGGTGCAGGGGGCGGCCGCGCAGCACCCGGCGACGCAGTACGTGTCGGTGCGCTTCGGCAACGTGCTGGGCTCCAGCGGCTCGGTGGTGCCGCTGTTCGCCGCGCAGATCGCGCGCGGCGGGCCGGTCACCGTCACCCATCCCGACATCGTTCGCTACTTCATGACGATCCCGGAGGCGGCGCAGCTGGTGCTGCAGGCCGGGCTGATGGGAAGTTCGGGCCAGATCTTCGTGCTGGACATGGGCGAGCCGGTAAAGATCGTGGAGCTCGCGCGGATGCTGATCCGGCTTTCGGGCAAGACCGAGGAGGAGATCCCGATCAGCTACACCGGCCTGCGGCCGGGGGAGAAGCTGTTCGAGGAACTGCTGGCCGACGACGAGACGACCGAGCCGACGCCGCACCCGAAGCTGCGCGTGGCCAAGACCAGCGGTCCGACGGCGGACGTCGCCGCGGTGACGTGCTGGATCGACCAGGCCGGCCCGGCGCCCGACTCGTTCGCCGTGCGCCAGTGGCTGCGCAGCCAGGTGCCGGAGTACGCGCCGCGCTAGGGGCGCTACTTGGCGATGCCGGTGCGCGCCAGCACGTCGCTGACCAACTCCAGGCGCACCAGCGGGTTGTCCAGCTCCATCAGCCGCTGCTTCACGGTGTTCGGCAACGGCAGCAACTCGCACCAGCGGTTGGCCACCCAGCCGCACTCGTCCAGCCGCCATGGCGGCTGCAGCGGCAGCTCGCTGCCGACGGTCTTTTGCTGCAGGGACTCGATCAGCTTGCGCAGCGCGTCGGCCGTCGGCTGCAGGTCGGTTGGAATGGGCACGGCGCGGTCGTCCGGCAGCCGTTCGACGTCGCCCACCCACAGGCCGTGCCGGAGCTGGTCGCGTCGCGTGATCCGAAAGCGCTGCGTGCCGCTGGCGCGAACCATCATGAGGCCCGGCTGCGGCGTTTCCAGGTGCGTGATGGTCGCCAGGGTGCCGACCTGGCAGAAGGCCTCGGAGCGACCGGGCTGGCGCACTTCGCTGCCTTGCGTGAGGCACACGACACCGAACGGCGCGCCGGCGCGCCGGCAGCGGCCGATCATGTCCAGATAGCGCACTTCGAAGATGCGCAGCGGCAGCAGGCCGCCCGGAAACAGGACCGCGCCCAGCGGAAACAACGGCAGCGACTGCAAAGTGAGGACGGGGGGCATCGAATTCCCGGTGGCTGGCCGCTATCATCCCATGAGCCACTTCACCGGAGCGTATGGGCTATCAAATCCTTTCCTTCCTGCTGGACGTCGCCGCCGGCCTGCTTGGCGGCGCGTGCCTGCTGCGGCTCTACATGCAGTGGCAGCGCGTCCCGTTCGGCAATCCCCTCGGACGCTTCGTCTTCGCGCTCACGGACTGGCTGGTCCTGCCGCTGCGGCGCATCCTGCCTGCCATCAAGCGGATCGACACGGCGAGCCTGGTGGCCGCCTTCCTGGTCCAGTTGCTGCAAGTGGTCCTGCTCTGGCTCGTCGCCGGCCAGCCGGGTTCGGCCGCGCTGTTGCCGCTGCTGGCCGTCTTCGAACTGCTCAAGCTCGCGATCTCGGCGCTCACGGCGCTCGTGATCGTCTATGCGGTGCTGTCGTGGGTGAACGCGGATTCGCCGATGGCCGACGTGATCGATCGTCTTTGCGCGCCGCTGCTGCGGCCCTGGCGGCGCATCATCCCGCTGGTCGGCGGCGTCGACCTGTCGCCGCTGGTGTTCCTGCTCGTGCTGCAGGTGGCGTCGATCGTGATTTCGGCGCTGCAGGCGGGGGCGATGCACTAGTCGCGGGCGGGTCGTCCCGGCCCACAGCCGGGAGGCACGGGACGGCGGGCCGAGCGGCACGCCCTGGCGCCGCCACGCAGCGTCGTCGCGACCCGGCCGGCGAGCTCAGCTCACCGCGTCGGCCGGCTGCCGCTGCAGCATCGCCAGCGCGTGCGCCACGGTCTTGCGCAGCTCGCGGCGGTCGCAGATGAAGTCGACCGCGCCCTTGGCCTGCAGGAACTCGGCGCGCTGGAAGCCCTCGGGCAGCGTCACGCGCACCGTCGACTCGATCACGCGCGGGCCGGCAAAGCCGATCAGCGCCTTCGGCTCGGCGATGACGATGTCGCCGACGAACGCGAAGCCGGCGCTGACGCCACCCATGGTCGGGTCGGTCAGCACGCTGATGTAGGGCAGGCCCTTCTTCGCCAGCCGCGTCAGCGCCGCATTGGTCTTGGCCATCTGCATCAGCGAGAGCAGACCCTCCTGCATCCGCGCGCCGCCGGTGGCGGTGAAGCAGATGAACGGCACCTTCTGCTCGATCGCGGACTCGACGCCGCGCACGAAGCGCTCGCCGACGACGCTGCCCATGCTGCCGCCCATGAAGTCGAATTCGAAGGCGGCGGCGACCACGCTGATGCTGTGGACGGCGCCGCCCATCACGATGAGCGCGTCGGTCTCGCCGGTGTTCTCCAGTGCTTCCTGCAGGCGCTCGGGATAGCGGCGGCTGTCCTTGAATTTCAGCGCGTCGACCGGCAGCACTTCCTGGCCGATCTCGTAGCGGCCTTCCGGGTCGAGGAAGCGGTCGAGGCGGGCGCGCGCGCCGATGCGGTGGTGGTGGCTGCAGCTGGGGCAGACATTCTGGTTCTGCTCGAGATCGGTCTTGTACAGGACGGTCTCGCAGCTCGGGCACTTGACCCACAGGCCTTCGGGAACCTGCCGGCGGTCCGCCGGGTCGGTCCGCTGGATCTTGGGCGGCAGCAGTTTTTCGAGCCAGCTCATCGTTTCTTTCCTCAACCAGAAGGATGGATTATGCGTCCAGGGCGGACCGGATTCCGCGCAGGAACTCGGCCACGGCAGCCAGCGCGCGCTCGCGCGGCTGGTCCGTGAGCAGCTGGATGATCCGGGTGCCGATCACCACGGCATCGGCCACCTTGCCGATCGCCTGCGCCGTGGCGGCATCGCGGATGCCGAAGCCGACGCCAACCGGAACGGCCACGTGCCGGCGGATCCGGGGCAGCATCTGCTCCACCGCGGCGGTATCGAGATGGCCGGCGCCGGTCACGCCCTTGAGCGACACGTAGTACACGTAGCCGCTGGCGACGCGCGCGACCTGGCGCATGCGTTCGTCGGTGCTGGTGGGCGCGAGCAGGAAGATCAGGTCCAGGCCGGCCGCCTTGAGCCTGGCCGCGAACTCTTCGCATTCCTCCGGCGGATAGTCGACGATCAGGATGCCGTCGACGCCGCTGGCGGCGGCGTCGCGCACGAACGCGTCGCGGCCATGCATCAAGTCGTAGCGCTCGACCGGATTCGCGTATCCCATCAGCACCACCGGCGTCCGATCGTCGCGCTCGCGGAACTCGCGCACCATCGCCAGCACCTGCTTCATGCCGACCCCGGCCGCGAGCGCCTGCTCGCCCGCCTGCTGGATCACCGGCCCGTCGGCCATCGGGTCGGAGAAGGGGACGCCGAGTTCGATGACGTCGGCGCCCGCGCCGGCCATGGCGTGCATCAGGGCAGGGGTGATGTCGGCAAAAGGAAAGCCGGCGGTGACATAGGGAATGAGCGCCTTGCGCCCTTGCGCCTGGAGTGCGGCGAAGGTCTGCGCGATCCGGCTCATGAACCGGCCTTCCCGGCGCCCTTGACCTGCAGCCCGCGCATCGAGGGCCGGTCGTAGAAATCGACGCCGGCCAGGTCGGCGACGGTGCCGATGTCCTTGTCGCCGCGGCCGGACAGGTTCACCAGGATCGATTGCTCCGGCTTCATGGTGCGCGCCAGCTTCATCGCGTAGGCGATGGCATGGCTCGACTCGAGCGCCGGGATGATGCCTTCGGTGCGGCACAGGTAGTGGAAGGCGTCCAGGGCTTCCCGGTCGGTGACGCCGACGTATTCGGCCCGTCCGCTGTCCTTGAGCCAGGCATGTTCCGGCCCCACGCCGGGGTAATCGAGGCCGGCGCTCACGCTGTGCGTTTCGGTGATCTGGCCGTGCTCGTCCTGCAGGATGTAGGTGCGGTTGCCGTGCAGCACGCCCGGCGAGCCGCGCTGCAGCGACGCCGAATGCTTGCCGCTGTCGAGGCCCTCGCCGGCGGCTTCGACGCCAATCAGCTGCGTGTGCTCGTACGGGATGTACGGATGGAAGATGCCCATCGCGTTGCTGCCGCCGCCGACGCAAGCGACCACCACGTCGGGCTGGCCGCCGGTCATCTCCGGCATCTGCGTCAGGCATTCCTCGCCGATGACGCTCTGGAAATCGCGCACCATCATCGGATAGGGGTGCGGACCGGCCACCGTGCCGATGATGTAGAAGGTGTTCTCGACGTTGGTGACCCAGTCGCGCATCGCTTCGTTGAGGGCGTCCTTGAGCGTCTTGCTGCCCGATTCCACCGGCACCACGGTCGCACCGAGCAGGTTCATGCGGTAGACGTTGGGACTCTGGCGTTTCACGTCCGCGCTGCCCATGTAGACCACGCATTCCATGCCGTAGCGCGCGCAGATCGTGGCCGTGGCGACGCCGTGCTGGCCGGCCCCGGTTTCGGCGATCACCCGCGGCTTGCCCATGCGCCTGGCGAGCAGCGCCTGCCCGATCACGTTGTTGATCTTGTGGGCGCCGGTGTGATTGAGGTCCTCGCGCTTGAGATAGATCTGCGCGCCGCCCTGCTCGCGGCTCATGCGGGCGGCGTGATAGATCGGCGACGGACGGCCGACGAAGTGCTTCAGCTCGTAGCGGAATTCCGCCAGGAACTCGGGGTCGTGCTGGTACTTCGCATAGGCGTCGCGCAGCTCGTTGATGGCGTGGGTCAGCGTCTCGCTGACGAAGCTGCCGCCGTAGATGCCGAAATGGCCGCTGGCGTCAGGTTGCTGGTAGGAAGGCATGGGATCACTGGGCGAGGAGCGCGTCGGCGGCGCGCACGGCCGCGACGAACTGGTGGATCTTGACCGGGTCCTTGCGGCCGGGCTGGCCGTCAAGCTCGACCCCGGAGCTCACGTCAACGGCCAGCGTCCTGCAACGCGGCCGCACCTGCGCCATGCCATCGCCCACGTTTGCAGGCGTCAACCCACCAGACAAGACGAGGTGAGCGGGAACGCTTGGAGGAAGAAGTGACCAATTGAAGGGCTTGCCGCCACCACCATAGCCTTCGACGTGCGCGTCGAGGAGGATGGCCTGCGCCTGCGGATAGTTGCCGGCAAATTCTAGCAAGTCGAAGCCATCGGCGTCGCCGAGCGGAATACGGGCCGCCCGCAGGAAGGGGCGGGCGCCGCCGCCGGTCGCGGCCAGGCAGTCCGCGGGAGTCTCGTCCCCGTGGAACTGCAGGCAGGCGTTGCGCACCAGCTCGCACGCGGCCAGCACCTTGGCCGGGTCCTCGTTGACGAACAGCAGGACCGGCGTCACAAAGGGCGGCAACCGCCGCGCCAGCTCGGCGGCGCGTTGCGGCGCCACGAAGCGCTTGCTCTTCGGGTACAGGACCAGGCCGATCGCGTCGACGCCGGCCGCGACGGCCGCATCCACGTCCTGCTCGCGCGTCAGGCCGCAGATCTTGATCCGGGTGCGAGGGCCGGGCGGGCTGGCAGGGGTCATGGAATCCAATCATACGCAGGGGTGCGGCTGGGCAGGTTCCATTCCGGCGGATAGACCGGGCCGAGGAAATACAGACCGTCCGGCGCGAAGGTCGGGGCGGCGGCGTCGCGGCTGCGCGCCGCGATCACTTCGCCGATCCAGCCCGGCGGATGCAGTCCCTGGCCGACGGCGACCAGGCAGCCCATGATGTTGCGGATCATGTGGTGCAGGAAGGCGTCGGCCTCGAAATCGATGCGCCAGTAGGCGCCGCGCTGGCTCACTTCGACCCGCCGCAACGTCTTGACGGGCGACCTGGCCTGGCACTCGGCGGCGCGGAACGAGGTGAAGTCGTGCTGGCCCAGCAGGAGGGCGGCGCCCTGGCGCACGGCCCGGCCGTCGAGCGGCCGGAACACCCAGCCGACGCGCCCCGCATCGACGCTGGGACGCACCGGCGATTCCCGCAGCAGATAGGCGTAGCGGCGGCCCACGGCGCTGGCCCGCGAGTGGAAGGCGTCCGGCACCGTCCGCGCCCACTCGACAGCAATGTCCGGCGGCAGGTAGCGGTTGGTGCCTCGCACCCACGAGAACTCCTCGCGCTGGACGTCGGTGTCGAAGTGAACCACCTGCATCAGGCCGTGCACGCCGGCGTCGGTGCGGCCGGCACAGACCGTCGCGACGGGGCGCGCCGCGAAGAGGGCAAGCGCCCGCTCGAGCTGGTCCTGCACGGTCTGGCCAGAGGGCTGGCTCTGCCAGCCTTGGTACGGCCGTCCGTCATAGCTGATGCCGAGGGCCAGCCTCATGGGGCTTTCGAGTGGCGCCGCTGGCGGCGCGGTCAGCCGATTTCCGCGAGGAACTTCCGGGCGCGGTTCTTGAGCTCGCCCGAAGCTTCGGCCAGCACTTCCTCGGCGAGGCTGCGGGCGCCGTCGGGGTCGCCGATCGCGTTGAACTCCTGAGCCAGCGCAAACTTGGTGGCCAAGGGGTCGGTGCTCGCGTCCTCCTCCAGGCCCTGGGTGCTCAGGACGTCGTCGGACGCCGTGGCGGGCGAGCCCTCGACTGTCGCCGGCGCAGCGCTGCTGTCCAGGTCCAGCGAGAGCGAGTCCAGGTCGAACTCGATCATCTTGTCGTTGGCCGCGCCGACGACCGGCGCCGCTGCGACGGGCGTTTCGGCCGTGGCCGCAGGCGCCGCGTCCAGGTCGAAGGTCAACCCCTGGTCCTCGGCAGCCGCCTCGGGCGCGGCGGCGCGCATCGGCAGCGGCGCGATGGCCGGCGCCTGTGCGGCCTGCAGCTCGTCGATTGGCGGCAGCTCGAATGCCAGCGGTGCTTCCGAATCCGGCTCCGCCGCCGTGTCCGGGCCCTCCGACGCGGCCCTGGCTTCGGCAGCGGCATCGGCCTGCGCCGCCTCGAATTCCAGGTCCATCCCCTGGGCCGGCTCGGGCGCGGCGTGGAGGTGCACGGCCGTGGACTGCGGTCCTGCCGGCGTTCCCTCCTCGCCCGACGAGAAGTCCAGGTCCAGGTCGAGGTCGGGCGAGGTCGTGGCAGGCGCATCGAGTGCGTTCAGCGCCGCGGCGGCGCCGGCGGTCCCGCCGACGCCGGCGAATGCGCTCGGCGTGCCGCCGGGCTTGTACAGCGGGTTGCTCGGATCCAGTTCGCGGCCGAGGTCGCAGATGTGTTCCCACTCGACGCCTTCGCCGCGTGTCAGGCTGTAGGCCTCGGTCGCGGTGACCTCGAACGCCTTGGCGTCGCGGCGCTTGGAATAGATTTCCAGCAGCTTGGCGTGGATCGCCACCCGCTGCGGTGTGATGCGCAGTGCTTCCTTGAGGATTTCCTCCGCCTGGAGGTCGCGGCCGTAGGCGAGGTAGACATCGGCTTCGGCGACCGGGTCCACGTCGCCGGCGGCATCGAGCTGGCTGGCCGAGTACACCATCGACGAGCCGGTGGCGCCGCCTTCGGCCGTGTCGATGCGCTGGCCACCGCTGCCGCCGAAGAACGAGTCGGGCTGCAGCCGGCTTTCCAGGAACGAGCTGTCGACCTGAGGCGACTTCTTGCGCTGCCGCAGCCGGTAGGCACCGAGCCCGAGCAGACCGGCCAGGGCGACGCCCCCCGCGGCGAGCATCAGCGGATTCTCGAGCAGGTCGTCCAGCAGGCTCGGCTCCTCCACCGGCAGCGGTGTCGGCTTCTTGGCGACCGTGGCGGGCTTCGCCGGCGTTGAAGCAGCGGCGTCCGGGCGAGCGGCCGACGCCGGCGCGGCAGCGAGGGAAGCGGATGCGGCGGCCGCCGGCGCGGATGCGGATGCAGCGGATGCCGCGGCAGGGGCCGAGGCCGCGGCCCCTGCGGCGCTGGCGGCCGCAGAGGTCGTCGTCGCCACGGGAATCTGGGGCGCCGCGGTGCCGGCGGCGGGACCGGAAGCGGCCGGCTTGACCGCGGCCGCGGACGTCGCGGTCGAACTCTGCAGCTTGTTGAGCTCGGCGATGTTCTTGTCCAGTTCGGCCAGACGGGTCGCGGCGTCCTGCGCCTGGCGCTCGGTGGCGATCCGGTCCTCGGCCGTCTTGCCCTGCATCGCGCCCTTGGACAGGGTCAGTTTGTCCGGCGTCGGCGCGGCGGCGGTCTTGTCCTGCACCTCGGCTTGCACCTTGCCCGAGGCTTGGCGCTCCGAGGGCGCCACCGGCGCTGCCTGCAGCCCTTCGGCCAGCCGGCGGCGGAATTCGTTGAAGTCGCGGCTTTGGGCGACGATGGTGCGGCTGGCCTCGGCGGCCGAAACCTGCGACGCCTGCTCCGCGGTCGGCACCTGGAGCACGGCGCCGGCGCGCAGCCGGTTGACGTTGCCGCCCACGAAGGCCTCGGGATTGGCCTGCAGCAGGGCCACCAGCATCTGGTCGAGCGAGACCGTCGGCGGCTTGTGGACCGCGGCGATCTTGCCGGCCGAGTCGCCGCGCTGCACCGTCACCTGCTCGGCTTGGGCTTCGGCGGGTCGGGCGCTCGCCGCAGCGGGCGTCGGTGCCGGCGCGCTGGCCGTGACCGGTGCGCGGGCGGCAGGCGTGGCCGGGGCCGGGCGGGCCGCCGCAGCGGGAGCGGCCGAAGGTGCGGCCGCCCGTGCGCCGGGCTGGGCGACGGGTGGCAGCGGGCTGGCTGGCGCTGCTGCCGCCTGCCGGGTCTGCGGCGGGTCGAACAGCATCGTGTAGTCGCGCACGATGCGGCCGGAGGCCCAGCGGGTCTCCAGGATGAGGTCGATGAACGGGTCGTTGACCGGCCGCGGGCTGGTCAACAACAGGAAGGGACGCCCGTTGGCCCGATGCTGCAGGACCACCTGCACGTTGGACAGCGCGGGACTGTATTCAAGTCCGGCGGCCCGGAAGGCGTCGGGCGCAGCGACGTTGGCCTTCAGGCTGGCAAGCTCCTCGGGGGTGATCTCGGCGATGTCGATTTCCGCGCGCAGCGGCTCGCCCAGGGCGGACTGGACGGTCACTCGGCCAAGTGCCAGGGCACCGGCGTCCAACGAAACGGTTCCGAGCAACGCGGCCGTCGCCACTGCGAGCGTGGTGGCTCGCCAGCTCGGTTTCGTGGTGGATGCGGGCGCCGCCACTGCCGCGTCTCCTTGGCATTTTCTTCTCATCATGCGAACAAACGCCTCGAGGCTTGATTTGCTAAAAGGACCATAACATCAACGCTTTAGAGTGACAAGCTGAGACACCTGTTAACTTCCGGCCCGGGCAGCCGCCGATGGTTACCGGCTTCGCCATGTGGTGATGAGACAACGGCCTGTAACCGGAGATTACAGGCCGTTGTCTGGCGGGAGCGGGGGCGATGCTCAGGCTTCGAGCAGCACGCGCAGCATGCGGCGCAGCGGCTCGGCGGCGCCCCACAGCAGTTGGTCGCCGATGGTGAACGCACCGACGTATTCCGGGCCCATTGCGAGCTTGCGAATGCGGCCGACCGGGATCGACAGCGTTCCGGTGACGGCCACCGGGGTCAGGTCCTTCAGGGTCGCCTCGCGCGTGTTCGGCACCACCTTCGCCCAGGCATTGTCGGCGGCGATCATCTGTTCGATGTCGGCGACCGGCACGTCCTTCTTCAGTTTGAAGGTGAGCGCCTGGCTGTGGCAGCGCATTGCGCCGACGCGCACGCAGAAGCCGTCGACCGGCGTGGCGGCGGAGCCGAAGCCCGGGCCCTGGCCGAGGATCTTGTTGGTCTCGGCGCCGCCCTTCCATTCCTCGCGCGAGACGCCGTTGCCCAGGTCCTTGTCGATCCACGGGATCAGCGAGCCGCCCAGCGGCACGCCGAAGTTGGTCATCTCTTCCGCGGTGAGTGCCTGCTGCTTGGCCAGCACCTTGCGGTCGATCTCGAGGATGGCGGACTTCGGATCGGCCAGCAGATCCTTCACCTCGGCGTTGAGCGTGCCGAACTGGGTCAGCAGTTCGCGCATGTGCTGCGCGCCGCCGCCCGATGCCGCCTGGTAGGTCATGGTGGTCATCCACTCGACCAGGCCGGCCTTGTACAGCGCGCCGACGCCCATCAGCATGCAGCTGACGGTGCAGTTGCCGCCGATCCAGTTGCGCCCGCCCTTGGCCAGCGAGTTCTTGATCACCGGCAGGTTGACCGGATCGAGGATGATCACGGCGTCATCCTTCATGCGCAGCGTGGAGGCAGCGTCGATCCAGTGGCCGTTCCAGCCGGCCGCGCGCAGCTTGGGGAACACCTCGGTGGTGTAGTCGCCGCCCTGGCAGGTGATGACGACGTCGCAGCGCTTGAGCGCCTCCATGTCGAAGGCGTCCTTCAGCTTGTTCTCGTTCTTCGCCTGGGCCGGGGCCGTGCCGCCCGCGTTGGAGGTCGAGAAGAAGACCGGTTCGATCAGGCCGAAGTCGCCTTCCGCCTGCATCCGGTCCATCAGGACCGAGCCGACCATGCCGCGCCAGCCGACCAGGCCGACCAGCGGTTGTTGTCCGTTCGTGAATTTCATGAGTCCCGCCTTGTCAAAAGTTGTGCATCAAACTTTTTGCCCTCCGGCTCGTCGGAGCCGGGGGAGGCGCGCAACGAACCGGAGCTGTGGTCAGCCCTTGGTTGTCTTCTTGGTGATGGCGGCGACGACGGCGTCGCCCATCTCGCGGGTGCCGACCCGTTTCGTGCCTTCGGAAGCGATGTCCGCCGTGCGCAGGCCGCGCGCGAGCACGTCCTTCACCGCGGATTCGATCCGGTCGGCGGCTTCGGGCTGTTCGAGCGAGAAACGGAGCATCATGGCGGCAGACAGTATTGTAGCCAATGGGTTGGCGATCCCCTTGCCGGCAATGTCCGGGGCGCTGCCATGGCTCGGCTCGTAGAGGCCTTGTTTGCGCTCGTTCAAACTCGCCGAGGGCAGCATGCCGATGGAACCGGTGAGCATCGCCGCTTCGTCCGACAGGATGTCGCCGAACATGTTGCCCGTCACCACCACGTCGAAACGCTTGGGCTCCTTCACCAGCTGCATGGCGGCGTTGTCGACGTACATGTGATCGAGCGCCACGTCCGGATACTGCTTGCCGACCTCCGTGACGACGTCCTTCCATAGCTGCGAGGTCTCGAGCACGTTGGCCTTGTCGACACTGGTCACGCGCTTGCCGCGCTTGCGGGCGGCCTGGAAGGCCACGTGCGCGATGCGCTCGATCTCCGGGCGCGAGTAGCGCATGGTGTCGAATGCTTCTTCGCTGCCGGGAAAATGCCCGTCGGGGGCGCTGCGGCGGCCGCGCGGCTGGCCGAAGTAGATGTCGCCCGTCAGCTCGCGGATGATCAGGATGTCCAGGCCGGCGATCAGTTCGGGCTTCAGGCTGGAGGCGCCGACCAGCTGCTCGTAGCAGATGGCCGGCCGGAAGTTGGCGAACAGCCCCAGGTTCTTGCGCAGCCCCAGCAGGGCCTGCTCGGGGCGCAGCGGCCGATCGAGCTTGTCGTACTTCCAGTCGCCGACGGCGCCGAACAGCACCGCGTCGGCTTCCTTGGCCAGCTTCAGTGTCGCCTCCGGCAGCGGATGGCCGTGGGCGTCGTAGGCGCAGCCGCCGACGAGGGCGCTGTCCATCTCGAACTTCAGGTCGAGGGCTTGCAGCACCTTGACGGCTTCTGCGGTGATTTCGGGGCCGATGCCGTCGCCGGCCAGGACTGCAATCTTCATGTGTGCTCTTTCGGGGGGGACAACCCAACAGCCGAACGCACAGGACGCAAAGGACACGCAGAAGACGCAGAAGAGGAGACGGGAAAGAACACTGACCTGGTCTCCTTCTGCGCTCTCTGCGAACTCTCTGCGCCCTCTGCGTTCGGCTGTTGGGTTGAGTTGGTACTTACAGCGTGTGCGCCAGCCAGGGTTTGGTCGCGAGGCGCTCGGCCTCGAAGGCGCGGATCGTGTCGGCCTGGCGCAGCGTCAGTCCGATGTCGTCGAAGCCATTGAGAAGGCAGTACTTGCGGAACGGCTGCACGTCGAACGCCATTTCGTCGCCCTGCGGCAGCACGACGACCTGGCGCTCGAGGTCCACTGTGAGCCGGTAGCCGGGGAAGGCAGCCACTTCGGTGAACAGCCGCTCCACCTGCGATTCGGTCAGGACCAGCGGCAGCAGGCCGTTCTTGAAGCAGTTGTTGAAGAAGATGTCGGCGAAGCTGGGCGCGATCACGCAGCGGAAGCCGTACTGGTCCAGCGCCCACGGCGCGTGCTCGCGCGAGGACCCGCAGCCGAAGTTCTTGCGCGCGAGCAGGATCGAGGCGCCCTGGTAGCGCGGCTGGTTCAGCACGAAATCCGGATTCGGCTTGCGCTGGGCCGGATCCTGGCCCGGCTCGCCCGGGTCCAGGTAGCGCCAGGCGTCGAACAGGTTGGGCCCGAAGCCGGTCTTGCGGATCGACTTGAGGAACTGCTTGGGAATGATCGCGTCGGTGTCGACGTTCTCGCGGTCCATCGGGGCGACGAGGCCCTGGTGCACGGTGAACTTCTGCATATGGTCCTCAGGCGGTTGTGCGCATCACTTCTTCTTCGCCGCGTTCTCGATGGCGGAGCCGGCCTTCTGGATGTCTTCCCCGGCGCCGCGGATGGTGCCGCAACCGGCCAGCAGCAGGGCGAACGAGAAGGCGAGCAGGGTGGCGATGGTTTTCATGGCAAGGATCCTCTTCAGGCGAATTGGCGGATGTCGACGAAATGCCCGTGCACCGCGGCGGCGGCGGCCATGGCCGGGCTGACCAGATGGGTGCGGCCGCCGGCACCCTGGCGCCCCTCGAAATTGCGGTTGCTGGTGGACGCGCAGCGCTCGCCGGGGTCGAGCCGGTCCGCGTTCATCGCCAGGCACATCGAGCAGCCCGGCTCGCGCCATTCGAATCCGGCGGCCCGGAAGATCTCGTGCAGGCCTTCGCGCTCGGCCTGTTCCTTCACCACGCCGGAGCCGGGCACCACCATCGCCAGCTTGACGTTCCTGGCGACCTTCTGGCCCAGTTTCTTCACCACGGCCGCCGCCTCGCGCATGTCCTCGATGCGGCTGTTGGTGCACGAGCCGATGAACACCTTGTCGACGTAGATGTCGGCCAGCGGCTTGCCGGGCTCCAGGCCCATGTAGGCCAGTGCGCGCTCGATTGCATCGCGCTTGCCGGGGTCCTTTTCCTTGTCCGGGTCCGGCACGCGCGCGTCGACCGGCAGCACCATCTCGGGCGAGGTGCCCCAGGTGACCTGCGGCACGATCTGCGTGGCGTCGAGTTCGACGACCGCGTCGAACTTGGCGTCGGGATCGGAATGCAGCGTGCGCCAGTAGGCCACCGCCTGCGCCCACTCGACGCCGGTCGGCGCGAGCGGCCGGCCCTTGACGTACTCGATGGTCTTGTCGTCCACGGCCACCAGTCCGGCACGGGCGCCGGCCTCGATCGCCATGTTGCAGACCGTCATGCGGCCTTCCATGGAAAGGCTGCGGATCGCCGAGCCGGCGAACTCGATCGTGTAGCCGGTGCCGCCGGCGGTGCCGATCCGGCCGATGACGGCCAGCACGATGTCCTTGGCCGTCACGCCGCGGCCGGCCTGGCCTTCGACCTTCACCAGCATGTTCTTCATCTTCTTGGCCAGCAGCGTCTGGGTGGCCATCACGTGCTCCACCTCGCTGGTGCCGATGCCGTGCGCCAGCGCGCCGAAAGCGCCGTGGGTGGAGGTGTGCGAGTCGCCGCAGACCACCGTCATGCCGGGCAGGGTGGCGCCCTGCTCGGGGCCGATCACGTGCACGATGCCCTGGCGCTTGGACAGGAACGGGAAGTAGGCCGCGGCGCCGAACTCGGCCAGGTTCTTGTCCAGCGTCGTCACCTGCTCCTTGCTGATCGGGTCGGTGATGCCGTCATAGCCCAGTTCCCAGCCGGTGGTCGGCGTGTTGTGGTCCGCCGTCGCGACGATCGAGCTCACGCGCCACACCTTGCGGCCGGCCTGCCGGATGCCTTCGAACGCCTGCGGGCTGGTCACTTCGTGCACCAGGTGGCGATCGATGTAGAGGATGGCCGTGCCGTCCTCCTCGGTGTGGACGACGTGCTCGTCCCAGATCTTGTCGTAGAGGGTGCGTCCCATGGTGCTTCCTGTTGCGCGAATTTTATTCGGTGGTCGAAGAATGGTTGCCGTCGCCGTCGCCGTCGCCGTCGCCGTCGCCGTCGCCGTCGCCGTCGCCGTCGCCGTCGCCGGCGGCCAGGTGCTGCGCCAGCAGGCGGCTGGTCACCGGCAGCGTGGAGAAGTCGCGGGCGACGAGATCGATGCGGCGCTCGGCCCAGTCGTCGGTCAGGCGCAGGCAGGCCAGTTCGCCCACCCCGTGCATCAGCTCGAACGCGCGGCGCGGCATCACGCCGACGCCGAGCCCGTTGTGGATCATGCGGCACATCGCGTCCAGCCCGGTCACGTGGATGCGCAGCCGCAGCGCCCGGCCGCGGGCGGCCGCGGCGTCGCGCATCGCCAGCCGGATCGAGCTGTTCGCATGCAGGCCGACGTGGTCCTCGTCCAGGGTGTCCTCGAAGGCGATCTCGCCGCGGGCGGCGAGGGGGTGGGCGCGCGGCACGATCAGCACCAGCTGGTCGCGCCGGTAGGGGCGCATCTGCAGCGTGTGGCCGGGCATCAGCACCGCGGTGTTGCAGATGCCCAGGTCGGCGGCGCCTTCCTGCACCGCCCGCAGCACCTCGGTGGACAGGTGTTCCTCCAGGTCGATTTTCACCTGCGGATGCTCGCGGGCGAACCGGCCGAGGTCTTCCGGCAGGAACTGCACCACCGCCGAAATGCTGGCGTGCACGCGCACATGGCCGCGGATGCCGTTGGCGTATTCGCTGAGCTCGCCCTGCATCCGCTCCAGGCTGAACAGCACCGACCGCGCGTGGTGCAGCAGACTTTCGCCGGCCGGCGTCAAGTCGACGCCGCGCGTGTGGCGATACAGCAGGGTGGTGTCCAGCGTGCCCTCGAGGTCGGAGAGCCGCTTGCTGACCGCGGACGGCGCGATGTACTCCCGCTCCGCCGCCTTGCCGATGCTGCCCAGTTCGCACACGGCGACGAACAGCTGCAGCGACGTCAGGTCGATGCGGCGCGGAAAGCTGCGTTCGGAGGCGGGCTGCATGGCGGGAAGTCATCGCATCCGGCGATGGCGAGTGCGGATTCTCCCATGAGGGGATGCGGTTGGTCATCTCGGTGCGCGATGACCGCCCTGCCGGCCCGGCAATGAAAAAGCCCGCCGGAGCGGGCTTCGGTCCAGGCGGGTGCCGCGCCCGTCGTGGGCGCGGCCCGGCCGCCGGTCAGCGCTGCGAGATCGCCTTCACGTCGCGCTTGGTGGCGCCGGTGAACAGCTGGCGCGGCCGGCCGATCTTGTACTCGGGATCGCTGATCATCTCGTTGAGCTGGGCGATCCAGCCCACCGTGCGGGCCAGCGCGAAGATGGCGGTGAACAGCGACACCGGGATGCCGATCGCGCGCTGCACGATGCCGGAGTAGAAGTCCACGTTCGGGTACAGCTTGCGCGACACGAAGTATTCGTCTTCCAGGGCGATCTTCTCGAGCGCCATCGCCAGCTTGAACAGCGGGTCGTTGCCCAGGCCCAGCTCGCCCAGCACTTCCTTGCAGGTTTCCTGCATCAGCTTGGCGCGCGGGTCGTAGTTCTTGTACACGCGGTGGCCGAAGCCCATCAGCTTGACGCCGGAATTCTTGTCCTTGACCTGCTTGATGAACTCGCCGATCTTCTCGACGCCGCCCTGGGCCTGGATGTCGCCCAGCATGTTCAGGCAGGCCTCGTTGGCGCCGCCGTGCGCCGGACCCCACAGGCAGGCGACGCCGGCCGCGATCGCGGCGAACGGATTGGTGCCCGAGCTGCCGCACAGGCGGACCGTCGAGGTGGACGCGTTCTGCTCGTGGTCGGCGTGCAGGATGAAGATGCGGTCCATCGCCCGCACCAGCACGTCGTTGGGCTTGTAGTCCTCGCAGGGGGTCGCGAACATCATCCGCATGAAGTTCTCGGTGTACGAGAGATCGTTCTGCGGGTACATGTACGGCTGGCCCATCGAATACTTGTAGGCCATGGCGACCAGCGTCGGCATCTTCGCGATCAGGCGGATCGCGGCGATCTCGCGATGCTGGGGATTGTTGATGTCGGTGCTGTCGTGATAGAAGGCCGAAAGCGCGCCGACCAGCCCCGTCATCACGGCCATCGGGTGCGCGTCGCGGCGGAAGCCGCGCAGGAAGAACTGCATCTGCTCGTTGACCATCGTGTGCATGGTCACCGTGCGGTCGAACTTCTTCTTGCCTTCCGCGTCGGGCAGCTCGCCGTACAGCAGCAGGTAGCAGGTCTCCATGAAGTCGCACTTGGTGGCGAGCTGCTCGATCGGGTAGCCGCGATAGAGCAACTCGCCCTTGTCGCCGTCGATGTACGTGATCGCCGACTGGCAGGCGGCGGTCGACAGGAAGCCCGGGTCGTACGTGAACATCCCGGTCTGGGCATAGAGCTTGCGGATGTCGATGACATCCGGCCCCACGCTGCCGTGATACACGGGCAACTCGACAGCAGGACTGCCGTTGCTGAATGACAGGGTAGCTTTGTTGTCAGCGAGTTTCATATGGTCTTCCTAGAGTTTTCCTTGCACAACATCCGGCGATGCGCCTCGAGTGCGCAGCATCTCCAGCACTTGTATCACTTCGCTTGTATTTATGTCGCCCTGCGGCGCCCGCCGCTTCAGCAGCAGGTCCAGCAGGTCGTTGTCGCCCAGTTCCATCAGCCGGCCCAGCGCCTGCGCCTGGCGCAGGGTCAGCGCGGACTCGAAGCGCTCGAAGAAACGCTCGAGGAAGATGTCATTCTCGAGCAGGCCGCGGCGGCAGCGCCACTTGAGCTTGCTCAGCTCTCCCGCAGTGATGAGTCGGTCCGGCTCGGGCGCGGCGCCGGCGTGGCAGGCGTCTGCGGCAGGGGGGGGCCGGTCACTCATCGTCGTTGCTTCCAGTGCAGCGGTCAGACCGCGCGGCGAACCATCAATTCCCGGATCTTGCCGATCGCCATCGCGGGGCTCAGGCCCTTGGGACACACGTCGGTGCAGTTCATGATCGTGTGGCAGCGGAACAGGCGGTATGGATCTTCCAGGTTGTCCAGCCGCTCGCTCGTCGCCTCGTCGCGGCTGTCCGCGATGAATCGATAAGCCTGCAGCAGGCCGGCCGGCCCGACGAACTTGTCCGGATTCCACCAGAAGCTCGGGCATGCCGTCGAACAGCTGGCACACAGGATGCATTCGTAGAGTCCGTTGAGCTCCTCGCGCTCTTCGGGCGACTGTAGCCGCTCCTTCTCGGGCGGCACATTGTCATTGATCAAATAAGGCTTGATCGAGTGGTACTGCTTGAAGAACTGGGTCATGTCCACGATCAGGTCGCGGATCACGGGCAGCCCGGGCAGCGGCTTGAGCACGATCGGGTCCTTGAGCGTGCGCATGTTGGTCAGGCACGCCAGCCCGTTCTTGCCGTTGATGTTCATCGCGTCCGAGCCGCAGACGCCTTCCCGGCAGGAACGGCGGAACGACAGCGAGGGGTCCTGGGCCTTGAGCTTCATCAGGGCGTCCAGCAGCATCCGTTCATTGCCTTCGAGCTCGATCTCGATGGTCTGCATGTACGGCTTGGCGTCCTTATCGGGGTCGTAGCGGTAGATCTGGAAAGTGCGCTTTTGCATGGTGAGAATCTGTGAGGGTTCGGACGCCGGGCTGTCAGAAGGTGCGGACCTTGGGCGGCACCGAATCCGCCGTGAGCGGCTTCAGCTGCACCGGCTTGTACGACAGCCGGTTGCCTTCCTTGTGCCACAGCGTGTGCTTCAGCCAGTTCGCGTCGTCGCGGCCGAGCGGCGCGACCGGGTCGTCGGCCGGGCGCTCGTAGTCGCTGACGGTGTGGGCGCCGCGGCACTCCTTGCGGGCGGCGGCCGACACGATCGTCGCCTGGGCGCATTCGATCAGGTTTTCCACTTCCAGCGCCTCGATCCGCGCCGTGTTGAAGACGCGCGAGGTGTCCTTCAGGCCGACGGCGGCCACCCGTTCCCGGATCGCCGCGATCTGGCGCACGCCTTCGTCCATCATCGCCTGGGTGCGGAACACGCCGGCGTGCTTTTGCATCGTCGCGCGGATGTCGTTGGCGACGTCCTGCGCATATTCGCCGCTGCCGGCCGCTTCCAGCCGGTTCAGCCGTTCCAGCGTGGCGTCGGCGGCGTTGGCGGGCAGGGGCTTGTGCGAGCGGGCCTGGCTGGTGAACTCGACGATGTGGTTGCCGGCGGCCCGGCCGAACACCAGCAGGTCCAGCAGCGAGTTGGTGCCCAGGCGGTTGGCGCCGTGCACGCTCACGCAGGAGCATTCGCCCACCGCGTACAGGCCGTTGACCACCGCATTCGGGCTGTCGCCCTTGGGCACCACCACCTGGCCGTGGATGTTGGTCGGGATGCCGCCCATCTGGTAGTGGATGGTCGGCACCACCGGAATCGGCTCGCGGGTGATGTCGACGTTGGCGAAGTTGACGCCGATCTCGTACACCGAGGGCAGGCGCTTGTGGATGGTGTCGGCGCCCAGATGGTCGAGCTTGAGCAGCACGTAGTCCTTGTTCGGACCGCAGCCGCGCCCTTCCTTGATCTCCTGGTCCATCGACCGGGAGACGAAGTCGCGCGGCGCCAGGTCCTTCAGGGTCGGGGCGTAGCGCTCCATGAAGCGCTCGCCGTTGCTGTTGAGCAGGATCGCGCCTTCGCCGCGGCAGCCTTCGGTCAGCAGCACGCCCGCGCCGGCCACGCCGGTCGGGTGGAACTGCCAGAACTCCATGTCTTCCAGCGGAATGCCGGCGCGCGCCGCCATGCCCAGGCCGTCGCCGGTGTTGATGAAGGCATTGGTGGAGGCGGCAAAGATGCGGCCCGCGCCGCCGGTGGCCAGCAGCGTGGTCTTGGCCTCCAGGATGTGCAGGTCGCCGGTTTCCATTTCCAGCGCGGTCACCCCGACCACGTCGCCCTCGGCGTCGCGGATCAGGTCCAGCGCCATCCATTCGACGAAGAAGCTGGTCTTGGCCTGCACGTTCTGCTGGTACAGCGTGTGCAGCATCGCGTGGCCGGTGCGGTCGGCCGCCGCGCAGGCGCGCTGCACCGGCTTCTCGCCGTAGTTGGCGGTGTGGCCGCCGAAGGGGCGCTGGTAGATCGTGCCGTCGGGGTTGCGGTCGAACGGCATGCCCATGTGCTCCAGGTCGTAGACGACCTTGGGCGCCTCGCGGCACATGTACTCGATCGCATCCTGGTCGCCGAGCCAGTCGGAGCCCTTGATCGTGTCGTAGAAGTGATAGTGCCAGTTGTCCTCGCTCATGTTGCCGAGCGAGGCGCCGATGCCGCCTTGCGCGGCGACCGTGTGCGATCGGGTCGGGAACACCTTCGAAAGCACCGCCACGTTGAGGCCGGCGCGCGCCAGCTGCAGCGAGGCACGCATGCCGGACCCGCCGGCCCCGACGATGACGACGTCGAACTTGCGACGCGCGATGTTGTTGGAGGTATAGGTCATCGGGTTCAGAGTCTCCAGAGCACTTGAATCGCCCAGCCGGCACAGCCGACGAGCCACACGATCGTGAAGACCTGCAGCGACAGGCGCAGCCACACGGCCTTGACGTAGTCCATCCACACGTCCCGCATGCCGACCCAGACGTGCCAGAGCAGGGACGCGATCACGGTGAAGGTCAGGACCTTCATCCACTGCGACGCGAAGATGCCGGCCCAGCGGTCGTAGCCGACCGGCCCGCGCGAAAAGACCACCTGCGCGATCACCAGCAGCGTGAACAGCGCCATCAGGACGGCCGTCACGCGCTGCACCAGCCAGTCGCGCGCGCCGTAGTGGGCGCCGACGACCAGGCGCTTGGATCCGTAATTCACAGCCATTGTGTTGTTCCCCTCGAAATCAGTACAGACCGAACAGCTTGGCGCCCAGCAGCAGCGTCAGCACCAGGCTGACGGCGAGCACGCCGCGCGCCGACTTGTGGCCGAATTCCTTGTTCACCGAATGGTGGCTCACGTCGAGCCAGACGAAGCGCAGGCCGGCGAACAGGTGATGCAGGTAGGACCAGAGCAGGGCCAGCACGACCAGCTTGACCAGCACGCCGGGCACGAAGCCGATGCCGGTCTCGAAGGCCGCGCGGAAGCGCGCGAAGGACAGCTCGGAGGACACCGAGGTGTCGAACAGCCAGATGATGAAGGGCAGCAGGGCGAAGATCAGCACCCCGCTCACCCGATGCAGGATCGAGACGATCGCCGAGGGCGGCATTCGGTAGCTTGGCAGGTCCCGGAAGAAGTTGATGTTGCGGAATTCGGGGCGCTTCTTCGCGATCTCTGCCATGGCGGTCTCTTTCTGGATGGGGTCGCAGCACTCGGGGCTGCGCGATGCGTAACGCAAAATTCTATTGCAACGCAGCGTTCGTGCTCAGCCACACTACGGCGCGCAGGTGTTTGAGGCAGCTCACGCACGCTTTCGCGCTAGCGCCCGAAACGTTTGCGCTAGCTCAACTCGTTGCGATAGTGGTGGGTGTCGGTGCGGTACAGGCCGCGGCGCACTTCCATCGGCACGTCGTTGTAGGTGTACGCGACGCGCTCGACGCTCAGCAGCGGGCTGTGGCGCGGCACCTGCAGCAGTTCGGCCTGGCTCGGGTCGGCCGCGACGGCGCGGATCTTCTCCTCGGCGCGCACCATGCGCACCCCGAACTCGACTTCGAACATCGCGTAGGTGGGGCCGTGGTAGCCGGTCATCTGCTGCGCCGTCAGCCCCTTGAACGGCGCGCCGGGCAACCAGAGGTCCTCGAGGATGGTCGGCACGCCGCCGAACGAGAGCACCCGCCGCACCTGGATCACGGCGTCGCCGGCACGCAGGGCCAGCGAGCGCGCCACGTCGGCGGGCGCGCGCAGGCGCCGGCATTCGAGCACCTCGCGCTGCGGCTGGCCCTCGGCGGCGAGGTCGCCGGCATCGGGCATCAGCTTCAGGAAGCGGTAGCGGACCTGCTGTTCGGAATGGGTCGCGACGAAGGTCCCCTTGCCCTGGCGGCGCAGCAGCAGGTTCTCGGCGGCCAGTTCGTCCACCGCCTTGCGGACCGTGCCCTGGCTCACCCGGAAGCGCACCGCCAGGTCCATCTCGCTGGGGATCGCCTCGCCCGGCTTCCATTCGCCGGCCTGCAGGCTCTCCAGGATCAGCGCCTTGATCTGCTGGTACAGCGGGCTGAACGCCGGCGTGCCCGGCGTCGCGGGCTCGGCCGCGGCCGAGCCGGGCCCAGGCAGAGGAGGGGGCAGATGGGCCATCGGTTCCGTTCGTCAGTGCTGCGTGGCGGGGTCGGGGGCGAGTCCCGCCGCGCCATCGGGTCAAAACGCCATCTTAATCTTATATAAGATACAAGACAAATTGACCGGTCAGGGTTTGTACGGGTAAACTGACGGGCTCCCAGCGGGTTGTCGCCCAGAAGGCTTCGACCCCTTCGAGCGGACCAGTTCCCCCACTCTCGTTTTGGAGATTTCCCATGAGCAAGAAGCCTGTCCGAGTCGCCGTCACCGGCGCCGCCGGTCAAATCGGTTACGCCATCCTGTTCCGCATCGCCGCGGGCGAGATGCTGGGCAAGGACCAGCCGGTCATCCTGCAGCTGCTGGAGATTCCCGACGAAAAGGCGCAGAAGGCCCTCAAGGGCGTGATGATGGAACTGCAGGACTGCGCATTCCCGCTGCTGGCCGGCATGGAAGCCTATGCCGACCCGGTCGCCGCGTTCAAGGACGTCGATTACGCGCTGCTGGTGGGCGCCCGCCCGCGCGGGCCGGGCATGGAGCGGGCCGACCTGCTGGCCGCCAACGCCCAGATCTTCACGGCGCAAGGCAAGGCGCTCGACAAGTCGGCCAGCCGCAACGTGAAGGTGCTCGTCGTGGGCAACCCGGCCAACACCAATGCGTACATCGCCATGAAGAGCGCCCCGAGCCTGCCGCGCGAGAACTTCACCGCCATGCTGCGCCTGGACCACAACCGCGCGGCTTCGCAGATCGCGGCCAAGACCGGGGTGGCCGTCGGCGACATCGAGAAGCTGACGGTGTGGGGCAACCACTCGCCCAGCATGTACGCCGACTACCGTTTCGCCACCGCCAACGGCAAGGCGATCAAGGACATGATCAACGACCAGGAATGGAACGCCAACACCTTCCTGCCCACGGTCGGCAAGCGCGGCGCCGCCATCATCGAGGCGCGCGGCCTGTCGTCGGCGGCATCGGCCGCCAACGCCGCCATCGACCACATGCGCGACTGGGCGCTCGGCTCGAACGGCAAGTGGGTCACGATGGGCATCCCGTCGAACGGCGACTACGGCATCCCGAAGGACATCATGTTCGGGTTCCCGGTCACCACGGCCAACGGCAAGTACGAGGTCATCAAGGGCCTGGAGATCGACGCGTTCAGCCAGGAGCGCATCAACAAGACGCTGAAGGAGCTGCAGGAAGAGCAGGCCGGCGTCGCCCACCTGCTGTAACCGCCTGTCCGCAGTCGCAGTGCAGCATCCGCGGCAGTTCCTTCTCGGCGCGCAGGCCAGCACCGGCTTCCTGCCGGTGTGCGACCACTACAGCGGGGTCGAGGCGCGGATGCGCAAGAGCCTGCAGCTGCAGGCCGAG
>NZ_DATMHS010000046.1:0-22332 GCF_035554825.1 Ramlibacter sp.
GAACACGCCCTGACGGTGGGCTATCGGGCCAGCCTAACTGAGATCGTGCAGATCATCGGTCGCGCGACTCGGGACGCGCCAGGAAAGACTCGCGCGCGGTTCACCAACCTGATTGCCGAGCCGGACGCATCTGCGGAAGTCGTGACGGAGGCCGTCAATGACACCTTGAAAGCCATCGCCGCGAGTCTACTGATGGAGCAGGTTCTTGCGCCTCGGTTTGAGTTCAAGCCGAAAAGCGCGGCGAGCGGGCCGGCAGAGGGGTTTGACTATGGGCCCGGCGGCTATGACCCGGCGAAGTCGAACGTCGGCATCAACCACGAATCCGGGTTAGTACAGATCGAGATCAAGGGACTTGCCGAGCCAAAGAGCAAGGAGGGCGCTCGCATATGCCAGGAGGACCTCAACGAGGTGATCGCCTCTTTCATTCAGGACAGAAGGACAATCGAGCGCGGTCTGTTCGACGAAGAGCTGGTCTCGGAGGAACTGACGCAGGTGCGGATGGGCAAGATCATTCGAGACAGATACCCAGAGCTAGAAGCGGAAGACCAGGAGGCCGTCCGCCAGCACGCCATCGCGGCCCTTAATTTGACTCAGCAGGCGAAACAGCGTGCGGCGGGCGGTGACTCGGGCGAGGCCGCCGCCAACACCGCGCTGATCGACGGTTTGCGCCGGTTTTCGATGGATGTGCGCGAGCTCGACATCGACCTCATTGATAGCATCAATCCCTTTGGGGAGGCGTACTCAATCCTCGCAAAGTCAATGAGCGAGGAAAACCTAAAGCAGGTAGCGGCGGCGATCTCTGCGAAGCGGAGCGGTCTTACCCCAGAGGAGGCCAAGGAATTGGCCGTTCGCGCTGTTCAGTTTAAGAGGGAGCGTGGCCGCGTACCCGCGCTCGATTCTCAGGACGCATGGGAACGACGCATGGCCGAAGGGGCGGCGGCCTTCATGCGCTTCAAGAAGGAGGGCCGATATGGGTGAGCCCGATATCGACCAGCTCGCCTCAGAGCTGACCGAGTTTGCCGCGCCAGAGAAGGCAGGCAGCCGGGCGCCTCGCGAGGAGCGCATCATTGCGGGGTTCGAGGACATTCAGCGGTTTTGCGAGAAGCACGGCTGCCCGCCGCTGCACGGACAGGACCGCGATATCTTTGAACGGCTGTACGCCGTGCGTCTTGATCGCCTTCGTGTTATCCCCGAATGCCGCGCATTGCTTGCGCCGCTGGATCACCAAGGATTGCTCGCTGGTGCTCCAAGCGGCCAGGCGTCTATTGAGCTAGACGAAATCGCCGCCGAGCTCGGCGGCGCGCCCGAGATCGACGACGTTACCGTTTTGCGCCACGTGCGCGCGAGCGGTGACAAGCGCGCTGCCGAAGAGATTGGGCAGCGGCAGCCCTGCGCCGACTTCGAGGCGTTCAAGCCCCTGTTCGAGCGAGTGCAGCGTGAGATCAAGGCCGGCATTCGCGAAACACACGCGCTGCACAAGCTAGACGAAATCAAGCTGACGGAAATTCAACAAGGCGAGTTCTTCATCCTTGGAGGCCAGTTGGCGTATGTCGCCGAAGTGGGCCAGGAGATCAGAACCAAGTACGAGCGCCGCGACAGTCGGCTTCGGGTGATCTACGACAACGGAACGGAAAGCGATGTTCTTCAACGCTCGTTTCAGCGGGCGCTCTACCGCGATGAAGCAGCGCGGCTCGTTACGAACCCTTCCGCCGGGCCGCTCTTTTCGGATGAGCTGTCTGACAGTGATCGAGAAAGCGGCACGATATACGTCCTTCGCAGCAAGTCCGAGTTGCCGGCAGTCGCGGCGCATCGAGACGTGCTTCATAAGGTTGGTGTGACGGGGCGCGACAACGTTGCCGCGCGATTCTCGAATGCCAAGAACGACCCGACCTTTCTGCTCGCGGACGTGGAGGTCGTTGCAACTTACGAGCTCTACAACATGAATCGCGTGAAGTTGGAGAACCTCATTCACCGCGTCTTCGACTCGGCGCGCATGGACATCGAAATCAAGGATCGCTTCGGGAAGCCCGTCGTCCCGCGCGAGTGGTTTCTCGTGCCGCTGTTCATTGTCGACGAGGTCGTCTCGCGCATTGCTGATGGTTCGATCACTGAATACGTATACGACCCAAAAGCCGTGAGGTTGGTCAAGGGTCCCGCGACCGGCCAACGCCACTGACCTGCCCCCGCCAGACTCACTCTGGCTCGGCTCTCATCAAAATGTTCTCTCCGCTCCCTCAACCCAGTCTTCCAAATCGCTCAAAATTTTCGCGGTAAGGGACGCCAGATTCCTGGATAGGCGGCAGTAGGTCATTTCATGCATCCCCCCCGGCCTACCCCCCCTCTCGTCGGCGACGCCTCCACTCCAACCGAGACGATCGCGCAGCTTGTGCGCGCGCCGGAACAGGCGATCGCGTTCCGTTTCGTGCTGGCTCGCGTAGCGCAGCCCTAGGCAAACTCGGCAGGCAAGGGCGTCGCCCACCACGTAGAGCGTCGTGCGGCGACACGAGCAGGCGAGGCACGCGAACCATCGGCGGCGACCACCAAAATGCGGCTCGGTTTCGTCGACGTGCACATGCCAGCGGAGCGGCCCGTAGCTGACCTCCGCCACGTCGGCCGCGTCGAACACGAGGCGCGGAGCGGCGGGCGAACCTGGCGCCTTCCGCGTCTGGTTGATTTGGACTTTTAGGAGGCTCTCGACGGCCGTTTTGCCGCCTCGCGGCCCGGTCCGACCCGAAAACACGCTGCCCATGTTCTTCCTTCTTTACGAAAACAACAGCAAGAAAGTCGCTCACTCGCCCCGGACAACCGGACACACCTAAAGGTGTGTGTCCGGCCTGTCCGCCTGGCAGGTTGTGCATCTGGCCGGACATCCGCCCGTTGTCCGGACATGTCACGCTGTCCGGGTCATCCGAAAAAGCAGGTTGGCGGCCACCATGGCCGGATCGTCTGCACCGATCCAGTAGATATTCGCCTTCTCTTGCAGCCGACCAAGACCGACGAGGTCCTTGCACGCGCGGCTAAATGCCTTGCGCTTTGTGTCGGTGTTCTCTGCCTCGTGGTGCTCGTAGAAGTGCGTGCGCCAGGTCTGCGGGTCCGTGAAAACGCGATCGTCGGCCTCGTCGCCATGTTCAGCGGCGGCTCGGCAGAACGTTTGTAGCGCCAGGAACTGGACCGGGGTCAGCTTGCTCTTGCCCGCTGCGGCTCCTTCCTCGCCGTCTGCCAGGTTAAGCACGGCGCTGCTGATCTCGCGTTCTTTCGCATCGAGCCAGCCGAGCGGCACGGTCCGCAGGACCATGTTGATAGGCTCGGCAAGCTCTGACTCTTTGGCTTTGCGCTGCACGAGCTTGCGCACGCCCTTGTGATCCTCAAGGTGAAAGACGGCATCCATCGCGGCCGGCAGGGCACTAGCGCCCCGTGCGCGATCCGCCTCCATGTGGCCAGTGTGATGGACGATGAGAACCGTGCAGCCCAGTTGGTGCCGGATGCGGTCGATGCGAGAGACGAAGATGCCGATATCCGCGTTGCTGTTTTCGTCGCCGGCGCCCATGTTGCGGGCCAGCGTGTCGACCACGATCAACGCGGGCGCACCATGGTCCTCGCACAGCGTGGCGATCGTCTGCTCCAGTGCGCTCGCACAGTCCGCATCCATCAAGGCGGCCGGCATACGGGACACGAATAGTGGGGCGTCAGCAAGTGACTGCCCCGTGCCGATGGACCATGCTTTCAGCCGGCGACTCAGGCCGGCATGGCCTTCGCCCGCGAGATAGAACACGGCTCCCTGCCTTGTGTCTCGGCCGGCCCAGGGATATCCGCACGCGATGCTCGCGGCCCAGGAAATGGCAACGAAGCTCTTTCCGGCGGCCGGCGCGCCGAACAGCATGGCGAGGGACGGGTGCTCGAAGAGCTCGTCGATCAGGTACTGGACCGGCGCGGGCTCGCGCACGAGGTCTGCGGCCGCAACGAACATGCCTCGTTCCATCGCCTGCGGCTGCGACCCGCCGGCTTCGAGCCGCGCAGGTGGCGCCGGCAGCCTAGCCGAGTTTGAGAGCGGATTGACCCACTCGTGCCGCGCCGCCTCCGCGAAGACGGCTTTGTAGCCCGTCTGCATGGGCTTGAAGCTGTCCCAGGTTCGCGCCGCATCAGCGGGGTCGTACTTTGCCGAGGTCTGCGACCACTCGACCCAAAGCCACCGGCCAACATTTCCGAGCCCTTTCTCGTACCGCTTGGTAGATGCTTGCGGAGCTTCGATGCCCCGTTTCGGCCTTCACGGCCGGCATTCTCAGTATTGCCACTACTCACCCCTATACGGCTTTGCTCGCCGTTGTTTGGAACGGAGTGGATGGTCCCGCGTTGGGGCTCCAGGCGCACCGGCAACTTGTGCCAGTCGTTGTCGTGGACTTTCAGGACTACCGTTTGAGGCGCCGCTCGATGGTCCTGGGATCGGCGTGGTGCCTCTCGCCGAGCACGGAGAGGGCTGCTTCCTTGTTCATGCCGTGTGCGCGAAGCTCCTTGAGCTCGAGATTGAGCAAGAGACGGTCGGCAGTGCCCGTCACCGGAGCAAACGTGCCGTGTTCCGCGAACTCCTCAAGCAGCAGCAAGAGCGGCTCCGGGTCATCCGCAGCGATGAACACGCGCTCGTCGGGTGCTGCCTCTGGGTTGATGCAGCATCGCCCATCAGGGCTTCTTGCTGCCTCGCGGTACAGCCTGATCATGTCGCGCGCGCGGTCGCGCTCCTCTGGCGATGCTCTTCTGCCGGTCTTCGTTGTCATTGGCGCAATGGGCCGAGGGGTGCTGGGTTGTCCGCTGTTGACGGCGGTTGCGACGCTCGGCGGAGCGTCAAATCCTATACGCGCACGCCCGCTTGACGCAGCGACGTGAAGCTTGCCGCCCGCGGAGCAGAGCATTTGCCACACTACTGCCACAGTGCTGCCACACCAAGGCGCGGATTGCGCGCCACGCGCAGCCAGTGCGGCCGCGTGGTGCCGACTTGCATGTCGCGCTAAGTCCTTGATAGGATTGGATTGTCTGAATTGACGAATGGGCAGCAGGGGTCAACCAGACAGAGGGCTCAGCGGTAGAGCACTGCCTTCACACGGCAGGGGTCACATGTTCGATCCATGTATCACCCACCAGACATCGAGCCCCTCGGCCTGCGGCCGCGGGGCTTTTCTCTTGGCGATGCGCTAGGACAACGAGCCGATCGCGTGCGTCAGCACCCAGCTGCCGTCCAGTTGCGTGATGGCGCTCACCCACACCACCGCGTGCTCGCAGCTGGCGCAGTGCTGGCACGAGAACTTCACCACCGCCCGGGCGCTGGCGGGGTCGACCAGGCCGTACTCGAAGTGCAGCCCCAGGCCGGCGAGGGCCGGGTTGGCATTGACGTAGGAGAAGATGTGCGGCGCGGACGGGGCGACTTCACGGAATTTGCGTTCGTCCGAAACATGGTCCATCGTCGCCCCAGCTGGTGAATGTGCGGCGGCAGACGTGCGGGTCTACGGCCGAGCATGCAGAACGCATATCTTGGCCGCGGGGCGGCATTCTGGCTGTTGATCTTGCGCAGACGGCGTGCGAAAAGCGCCGCACCCACCTGGCAGCGGGGCGGCGGCGGACGCTCCGAAGCTCGTTCGGCGCCGGGGCGGCGGCTCAGGACCGCCGCAAATCGTCGGTGCGCAGTTCGCCTTCGCGCACCCACAGGCCCGGGGCTTCGCAGTGCAGCACCTCGTCGCCGCTCAGCACGTAATCGCCGATGCGGAAGGTCACGCCGTTGAACCGGCAGTAGCCGCCCGGGCCCTCCGGCTCGATGTCTTCCTTCTCGTCGTCGTCGATGATCGGCGAGGTTTCCCGTTCGGGGTCGGGCGGACCCATCTGCTGGAGGTGGTCGACCATCTGCTTGCTCCCGGCTCGTGCACGATGACCCAAAGATAGGCGGCGGCACGCCGGCTTCCTTGACGGGGCGCAAGGGGCCCGGAGCCGCCGCGCCTATGTTTCGGTCGACAACCCCAGCAAGCGGCCGGCCCATGACCCTTTCCCTCCAGCAGGTCGTCTCGACCCTCGGCACGCGGGCAGGCAGTTCCTTCTGCGTCGTGCTGCCCGACGGTACGCGCCTGGCGGCCGGCACGGGAACGCCGGCGTTCACCCTGGTCTTCCACACCGAGCGGGCGCTCGCCAGCACGTTCTTGCGTGGCCACATGGGGCTGCTGGAAGCGTATTTCGACCAGGACGTCGACCTCGAGGGCGACCTGCGCGCCGCTCTGGCCGCCGGCATGCAGTCGGGCTTCGACGTGCAGTCCGCCGCCGTCAACAGCCTGGAGAACAGCCTGCTCGAGCGCCGCACCAGCAACCGGGACTGGACGCAGGCCAAGCTCAACGCCCGGACGCACTACGGACTGGGCGAACCGTTCTACCGGCTGTGGCTGGACGAGCCGCTGAAGATGTACACCTGCGCGTACTGGCGCGACGGCGTCACCACCCTGGAGCAGGCCCAGCGCGACAAGATCGACCTGGTCTGCGCCAAGCTGCGCCTGGCGCCCGGCGAGCGCTATGTCGACCTCGGTTGCGGCTTCGGCGGCTTCCTGTTCCGCGCCTGGGAAACGACGCGCGCGCTGGGTACCGGCGTCAACACCACGACCGAGCAGGTGCGGTGGCTCGAAGGCGAGATCCGGCGGCGCGGCCTGGAGGCCCGGCTGCAGGTGCGCGAGGCGGACTTCCGCGATGTCCAGGGCCAGTACGACAAGGTCGTGTCGATCGGGGTGCTGGAGCACGCCGGGCGCGACCAGCTCGCCGAGGTGATCAAGGCGCACGCGGACTTCCTCAGGGCCGGCGGAATGGGCCTGTTGCACTTCATCGGCCACGTCGGCCGCACCTGGACCGAGCCGTTCATCCGCAAGCACGTGTTCCCGGGCGGCTGGATTCCCGGCCTGGCCGACACCATCGTGGAGATGGAGCGCCAGGGGCTGGAGGTGATCGACGTGGAAAACCTGCGGCGGCATTACGCGCCGACGCTCGATGCGTGGGCGGAGCGCTTCACGCGGGCCTGGCCGGCGATCCACGCGCTCGACCCGGACCGGTTCGACGAGCGGTTCCGCCGCATCTGGATGTGCTACCTGGTGGGGTGCGCCGAGTTGTTCCGCTCGCCCACCGGGCAGACGCACCTGTTCCAGGTGGTGTTCAGCAAAGGCAACGTCACGTCGGCCAGCTACCCGATGACGCGGGACTTCGTCTATGCGCGATGAGGTCGGCGACCACCGCGCGCGCGTCGCCGAGGCGGCCGCGCAGTTGCGCGCGGCGCCGGACGGGCCGCTGGCGTTGGACAAGCGCACCTCGAACCTCTTTCGCGACCGGCAGCGGGGCCGGCGGCACCGGCTCGACCTCGGCGCGCTGAACCACGTGCTGGCGCAGGACCCTGCCGCCGGCTGGGTGGACGCCGAGGGCATGACGACCTACGAAGACCTGGTGGCGGCCACGCTGGCGTGCGGCACCATGCCGGCGGTGGTGCCGCAGCTCAAGACGATCACCATCGGCGGCGCCGCCGCCGGCGTCGGGATCGAGGCGACTTCGTTCCGGCACGGCCTGGTGCACGACACGCTGCGCGAGATCGAAGTGTTGCTGCCCGGCGGCGAGGTCGTCGTGTGTTCGCCCGACAACGACTACAGCGACCTGTTCTTCGGGTTCCCCAATTCCTACGGCACCCTCGGCTACGCCTTGCGGCTGCGCGCCGCGACCCTGCCGGTGCTGCCGGTGGTCCACCTGCGCCATCGACGCCTGGACACGGAGCGCTTCTTCGACGAACTGGCGGCGGCCTGCGCGAGCGATGCCGACTTCGTCGACGGCGTCGTGTTCGCCCGGGGCGAGCAGGTGCTGAGCACCGGGCATTTCGTGCCCGAAGGCCGCTGGCGCAGCGACTACACGTTCGAGAACATCTACTGGCGTTCGTTGCGCGTGCGCGAAGAGGACTTTCTCGCCACCGGCGACTACCTCTGGCGCTGGGACACCGACTGGTTCTGGTGTTCCCGCAACTTCGGCGCGCAGCAGCCGCTGCTGCGCCGGCTGCTGGGACGCGGGCGCCTGAACTCGCGGACCTACACCCGCTGGATGCGGTTCAACGCGCGCTGGCGGCTGGCGCAGCGCCTGGCGCGCTGGCGCGGCCGGTATCGCGAGAGCGTGATCCAGGACGTCGACATCCCATGGCGCCACGCCCCCGCCTTCCTCGACTTCCTGCACCGCGAGATCGGCATTCTCCCGGTGTGGATCTGCCCGGTGCGCGGCGAGCTGCCCGGCCGGTGCTTTCCGCTCTACCGCCTGGCCGCGGCGCCGCTGTACGTCAACTTCGGCTTCTGGGATGCCATCGAGACGCGGCGTCCTCTGGAGCCGGCGCACTTCAACCGGCTGATCGAACAGGAGGTGCTGCGGCGGGAGGGCATCAAATCCCTCTACTCGGACAGCTTCTTCACCCGCGAGGCGTTCGCGCAGTCGTACGGCATGGCCTCGTACGAGCGGCTCAAGCGCAAGTACGACCCGCAGCGGCGGGCGCCCGATCTCTACGACAAGTGCGTGCGACGGATCTGAACGAACACCGCACGATCGAAAGGAAACACCATGAAGCGCCGGGCGATGCTGGCCGGCACGGTCTCCGGCGCCGGAGCGCTGCAGTTGCTGGTGGAGGCGGCGGCGCAACCGCCGGCGCGGGAGCCGCCGTCGATCGCGCTGCCCGCCGTCGCGCAAGAGGCGGGCGCGTCGCTGCGATCCGCGCTGCTGCGCCGCCGGTCCGTGCGCGACTATGCGTCGCAACCGCTGCCGCTCGCCGCCGTGGCCCGGCTGTTGTGGGCGGCGCAGGGCATCACGGCCGGCGAGGGGCGCCGCACCGCGCCCTCCGCCGGCGCCCTCTATCCGCTGGAACTGCATCTCGTCGCGGCGCGAGTGAACGGGCTGGCGCCCGGCGCATACCGCTACGCCGCGCCGTCGCACAGCTTGCATCGGGTGACCGGCGAGTCCGTGCTGCCGGTTCTGGCGCAGGCCGCGTTTTCGCAACAGGCGGTGGCGAGTGCCGCGGCGGTGGTCGTCTTCGCCGCGGTCGAGGAACGAACCGCGCGCAAATACGGCGCCCGCTCTGGTCGTTATGTTTCCTTCGAGGCCGGCGCCGCGTCGCAGAACCTCGCTCTGGACGCGGCGGCGCAGGGCCTGGGCACCGTGGTGGTGGGCGCCTTCGACGACGACGCGGTGGCGCGCGCGCTGCGCCTGCCGCCCGGCGAACGGCCGCTCGCGCTGATGCCGGTCGGCATGCCGCGCTGAGCGGCGGCTATTCGAGGGCCGCGGTGCCGAACCTGGGATAGACGGGCCGTGTCCGCGCGGGCACCGACAGCACGGCGCGCTGTTCCTTTTCCCGGTCGATGCCGCGCCGCAGGGCGCGGGAGAGGGTCTCGAATTCCTGCGACAGCGCTTCGAGCAGATCGTCCGCCGAAATCAATCCGATCACGCCACCATCGTCATCGACCACCAGCAGGCGGCGCACGGCGCCTTCTTCCATCGCCGCGACTGCCTCGCGCAGGGTTGCATTGGCCGCCACGGCCTTCGGCGGGGTCTTGGCGAGGTGGCCGATGCGGATATCGGCTCTGGTCGGGCCGCGCCCCAGCGCCTCGAGCGCGAGATCGCGGTCCGTCACGAGGCCCACCACCTGCGGCGGGTCGTCGCCGGTGACGATCACCAGCGCGCCCACGTGCTCGTCGCACATCAGGGCGGCCGCGTCCTGGAGCGAAGCCTGGGCGTCGATGCCGACGACTTCACGGGTGCAGAGGCTGGTCAGGTCCATGGCTTTCTCCCTCGCGGAATGGCTGCCCGGCGGTGCGCACAGCCGACTGGAACGCATCATGCTCACTCTAGGCGGGGCCGGTGGCGCCGCCATGACCTGACGCAAGTCCGCTTCGCCCGCGCGGGCGGGCTGCTCGAGCACGCGCGCCAGGGCGGCCGCAGCGGCGATTGATCTGAGTCATGGCAGGGGCAGGGGGCCGACCTAGACTGATTCGTGTCATCGCATGCCGTGCGGCACCGTCGACTGCGGCAGGACGACGGGACTGGGCCCCGCCCTGGCGCGGCCCATTCACCGCGACATCACCTGTCGCGGTCGTCGCCCGACGTGCAGGCGGATCCGGCCTTCAGTGGCAAGCCCGGCGTGCGGTGACTCAGCCCTTGCGCTCGCGCGCCGAGCGCTCACCACCATTCGATCGTGCGGCTCGCGCGGCTCCAGTCGCATGGGTGCCTTGCCGTTGGGCCACGTGGATCATGGCGGCGGCACCAGGCCGTGGTGCTCGACCGTAGCGACTGCCGAGGAGGGTCAGGCGTCGACGTTCAGCAGTGCGCGCCGCACGCGGCTGGCGAAGCGTGCGAGGGAGCGCTGCCGGCGCAGGTCCGTGCTGGTGTGGATGACGTCGAGTTCCTGCGGCTTGCTGGCCAGTTCTTCCTGCAGGTAGCGCAGCACGCTGTCCGAGCCCGCGCCGCTGCGGTGCCCCGGCCGGGACTGATCCCACTCGTCGTTTGCTCTGGCTTCGCGCATGAAATCATGCTAGCCGTGCAAATGACACGCGTCCAACGGCGCAAGTGAAACAAAGGTGGCGGCCGCACAAACAATTGCATCTCCTCGCCGTCGCGCTCGCCCCAGGGACAAGCCCGAGTCCGGAGGTCGGTCACCCTCTGTGGATTGGCCCGCCGCCGCGAAGTCCCGCCTTCCTCTGCGCCCGGGCCCGACGCTTCGGGCTGCAACGGCTCGATACACACCTTGATGCAGCTGAACAGTACTGATACATTTTCGGCAGAGAAGAGGTTCCGATGTACCAGTTCGTCCGCACGTTCTTCGCCGCCGTTTCGACGGCGCTCCTCGTTTCCTGCGGCGGGGGGACCGCGCCGGCCAGCCAGTACGGCGACGGCCTGCAAGCCCCCGCTCCACAACGCGCCGGGCCGCTTCGGGTCGCCCGCATGGTCGATGCCACCGCGCTCATGGATTGGGCGGAACGCGCGTATCCAGGGTACTTTCCTTCGCACGAGGCCAATCAGACGTTGGGCCCGTATGTATTCCGTTCCTACGGCAACGGCGTCTACCTTGGACTTGACGGCCAGACGGTGGCCGTCAAGGGCCTGTTCGGGCCCGACATCGTCCCGGTGGGGACCATTGCCGACTTCGCCTGCCTTGTCTATCCCGAGAACTGCCCGGTGGTCTCCGGTGTCGCCGCCAAGGGGCTGTTGCAGGGCGCGACGGTCAGCGTCTACAACCTCAACGGCGATGGCTCCAAGGGCGGTCTCCTCGCCAGCGCCACCACGGCTGCCGACGGCCAGTTTTCCGTGCGGCTGCCATCGCAGCCGGCCGGGCCGGTGCTGATCGAGGCGGACGGCGGCTCGTACACCAGCGCGTACAACGGCGCCACCGTCGCCTCCAGCAGGAAGATGGCGGCCATGCTGGCGGCGGTTTCGGCGACGGGGGAGGCCGGCGTCTCCGTCAATCCCCTGTCCGACATGGCCGTGTCGCTCGCCCGGCTCTATCTGGCCCAAAACTACTCCGTCAGCGGTTCGATCGACACCGCCGAGAACTGGGTGGCCTGGCAATACGGCCTGCGCTCGCGGCCCAGCCGGATCATCCCCCGCTTCGACGTCGCGGCGACCACTGCCGACCCGGAAGGCGTGCAGCTCGCGCTCGTGATCGCCGCGCTCGACACGCTCGGCCATCGCCTGTTCCCGAACGACCCGGACGTCGTGTTCGCCGCCCTGTCCCTGGATTTCTACGACGGGACCTTCGACGGACGGATGGGAAGCCAGCAGATCACCGTGGCGGGGCAGGCGATGAACCCGGCCGCCGGCAGCACGGAGTTCATGAGGGCTTTCGGCGTCACCTTTTCCGGCACGGCGAGCGGACTGCGCCCTGGCTATCTCGACACGCATTTCGGCCGTGCGACCATCGTCGAGAACTACCAGGCGCGGATCCTTCCCGTGTACGTCGCGTCGCAAGTGCAGCAGCTGTACCCGGCTCGCTACACCTCGCCGTTGCCGCGCACGACGCGGCTCGACACCAGCGTCACCGGCTGCCCCGCCGGCGCTCCAGTCAGCGAGCAGAACGGCGTGCTGAGCTGCGGGTCCTTCTACTCCTGCGGCAGCGCGACCCTGGTGATCGTCAACGGGCGGGAAAGCTGCTCCGACGGGTCGATCGCCGTGTTCCACAGCGCCACGATCGCGCCGTACACGGCGCAGAGCATCGCCCCCTACACGGCCCAGACCATCGACACCTACCAGGCGCAGACCGCGATCGCGGTCCCGGCCGCGGGCACGCCGGCGATCTTCCGCGCGACCGCGGTGCACCTGCTGACCGCCGCGGAGCTGGCGGCCATGGCTGCGGCCGACGAGGCCTACGGGGCCGCGTATGCCGCCAAGTTCTCGTCGATCGGCATCCCGAATGCGGCGCAACTGGATTGGATGCAGCGCATCAACGACGCGGTGATCGCGGCCGTGCGCTGGTAGGCGCCCGCTCGGGGCCACACCGCTGAGCAGGTGCCTTGCCGGCCGTCGGGGCCGGCGGGGTGAACCCCACTTCCCAGCGCGCGGGTTCGCGCGGATCATGTCGCCATGGGCCGGCGCAACGCGACCGCCGGCCGCGAGGAGACGACATCGTGACCCACTTCCCGTTCCGGGACGAGCAGGCCCTGGTCCCGCCGCGCGTCGAGACCCAGACGCGGCCCGATGGCAGCTTCGTGCTGCGCAACCCGCTGCCGCTGCAGCCGTTCGCGCGCTGCATCGGCGAATGGCTGGAGCACTGGGCCGCCACCACCCCCGATGCCCTGTTCCTCGCCGAGCGCGACGGCGAAGGCCGCTGGCGCACGGTCAGCTACCGGCAGGCGCGGGAGCGGGTCGGCCGCATCGCGCAGGGCTTGCTGGACGCGCGCTTCGACCCGGGCCGGCCGGTCGTCATCCTGTCGGACAACTCGATCGAAGCCGCCTTGCTGGGCCTGGCCGCGATGCACCTGGGGCGTCCCTCCTGCATGGTGTCGAGCGCCTACTGCCGGCAGACGAAGAACTACTCGAAGATCTCCGGCATCCTCGACATGCTGTCTCCCGCGCTGGTCTATGCGTCCGATGCGCGCGTCTACGGGCCGGCCGTCCGGGCCTGGGGCGACAAGGCGCCGGTGCTGTTCGGCGCCAACGCGGCCGAGCACCCCGGCGCCGCGGCGTTCGCCGCGCTGGAGGCGGCCGTCGAGTCGCCCGCCGTGATGCGGGCTTTCGCGGCGATCCGGCCCGAAAGCCATGCCAAGTACCTGCTGACCAGCGGCTCGACCGGCTTCCCGAAGGTGGTGATCAACACCCACCGCATGCTCTGCGCCAACCAGCAGCAGATCGCGCAGGTGTGGCCGTTCCTCACGCGGCATCCGCTGGTGCTGGTGGACTGGCTGCCCTGGAGCCACACGTTCGGCGCCAACCACAACTTCAACATGGTGCTGTCGCACGGCGGCACCATGTACATCGACGAAGGGCGGCCGGCGCCCGGCCTGATCGAGCACAGCGTGCGCAACCTGCGCGAGGTCAAGCCCAATTTCTATTTCAACGTGCCGCGGGGCTTCGACATGCTGCTGCCCTTCCTGGAGCAGGACGAGGCCGCGGCCCGCGACGTGTTCCAGAACCTCGAGGGCATCTTCTACGCCGCCGCGGCCCTGCCGCAAAGCCTGTGGCAGCGGCTGGAGGCGGTGGCGCGCCGGGTCCGCGAGCGGCCGGTGTGGTTCACGTCGGCCTGGGGCGCCACCGAGACCTCGCCGGGCATGACGGCCGTGCACTGGCGCATCGAGCAGGCCGGCTGCCTCGGGTTGCCGCTGCCGGGCGGCGAACTCAAGTTCACGCCCAACGGCAGCAAGCTCGAAATGCGGGTGCGCGGGCCCAACATCTTCCCCGGCTACCTGGGTCGCGACGACCTGACGGCCGCCGCCTTCGACCAGGAAGGCTTCTACCTGATCGGCGATGCCGGCACGCTGGTCGACCCGGCCGATCCGGCCAAGGGCGTCGCCTTCGACGGCCGGGTGGCCGAGGACTTCAAGCTGTCCACCGGCACCTGGGTCAGCGTCGGCACGCTGCGGCCGCGCATCGTCACGGCCATGGCGCCGCACGTCGCCGACGTCGTGATCACCGGCCATGACCGCGATGAGGTCGGGCTGCTGGTGTTCCCGACGCCGCAGGGCCGGGGCCTGCCCGAAGCGCAGTTGCAGGCCCATCTGCTGGCCGCCATGCGCCGCCTGGCCGAGGACGGCGGCGGCAGCTCGCAATACCCGGTGCGCGCGCTGGTGCAGGCCGAGCCGCCCAGCGCCGATGCCGGCGAGATCACCGACAAGGGCTACATCAACCAGCGCGCGGTGCTGGAGCATCGCGCGGGCGACGTCGCCGCACTGTACGAACCCGGCGCGGCGCGGGTCCTCAGGATCTGACCACCGCCCGGGCCGCACCGATTCCATCGGAGTCCTCACCATGCAATTCGACAATGCCTTCATCCCCGCACGGCTGCTGTGGTCCTCGCCGTTCATCCGCTGGCAAGGCGGCACCGCCGACCTGTCCAGCCTCGACCTGGCCGTGCAGGTCACCCGGGACGCCCTGCAGGGACGCGGCTTCGACGCGAACGAAGCCACCCAGCTGGTGTACGGCACCACCGTGCCGCAGATCGGCAGCTTCTTCGCGGCGCCGCTGGTCGCCGCCCGGCTGGGCCTCGCCGGCATCGGCGGGCCGACGATCTCGCAGGCCTGCGCGACCTCCGTGGCCTGCATCGCGCAGGGCGCGGCGGCCTGCCAGCTCTCCGGCGGCGACGCGCAGCTGGTGGTCACCGCCGACCGCGTCAGCAACGGCCCGCTGATGATCTATCCGCGCTCCAACGGGATGGGCGGCAGCCCCGCCACCGAGCACTGGGTGCTGGACAATTTCGCCGCCGACCCCTGGACCGGCGAATCCATGCTGGCCACGGCCGAGGCAACGGCGCGCGACGGCGCCTTCACGCGCGAGCAGTGCGACGAGCTGGCCTTGCTGCGCTACCGGCAGTACGAACAGGCGCTGGCCGACGACCGCCGCATCCAGCGGCAGTACTTCCAGCCGATCGTGGTGCAGCAGCGCAAGAAGGCCGTCGTGCTCGAGGCCGACGAGGGCATCGGTCCGTACAGCCGCGAAGGGCTCGCGGCACTGAAGGTGGCCGTCCCCGGCGGCGTCACCACGCCCGGGACCCAGACCCATCCGGCCGACGGCGCCGCGGGCCTGGTGGTGATGGGACGCGAGCGGGCGGCGGCGGCCGCGAGGGGCGAGGGCGTGGTGCGGCTCCTGGCCGCCGGCTTCGCCCGGGCCGAGAAGGGCCGCATGCCCAAGGCGCCGGCGCTCGCCGCGCAGCGCGCGCTGGCCAGCGCCGGGGCGAAGGTACGGGAGCTGAAGGCGGTCACCACGCACAACCCGTTCGCCGTGAACGACCTGTGGTTCAGCCGGGCGATGGGCTACCCGCTGGAGCAGATGAATCCCTATGGCTGCAGCCTGATCTACGGCCACCCGCAGGGGCCGACCGGCATGCGCGGCGTGGTCGAGCTGGTGCACGCCCTGCGGGCGCAAGGCGGCGGACTCGGACTGTTCACCGGCTGCGCCGCCGGCGACATGGGGGCCGCGCTCGTGCTGTCGGTGGCGTAGCGCCGCGGGCTATTGCGTGGCCGTCTTCCTGACGCCGCGCTTCACGACCCGCTGCTGGGCGGTGCCGGCGTCGAGCCAGTCCGGCTGGAACGGCGGCGCCGCGTGCACGGTCGGCTTGGCCTGCAGCGACTGCCAGTACGCCACCTCGCGGGGGTTGGCGTCCCAATAGCGGCCGTACAGCGTCGGCCCGAACTGGTGCATGAAGAGCGCGATGCGCGCCGCATCGGCGTCGCCGTCGTTGGCCAGCGCGAAGAAGCGGCCGAAGGCGTCGGCGAGGTGGCCGGCGCGGTACTGCTGCACGGCTTCGTTGAACGCCCTGGTGCCGGCCTCGGCCGGCGCGGCGGCAAGGAGGCACGCGGCCGCCAGCGCGGCGCCGATCGCCCCGATCAGGGGGCGCGAAACGAGACCGGTTGGGAAGGAATGCTGGGTGGCCATGGCTGCTGTCTTGCTCGGATCACTACCTCTCCAGCATGTCAGCCGGTGGCCGCAGCGCGTTGACCTGGATCACGAGCGGCCACCGCGGCGCCGCGGGGTCGCGGCGGTAGACTGCCGGCATGAACCTCGAGGCCGCCGCTATCCCTCACCAGCACACCCCACAACCGAACGAAGACATGCCGCAGGCGACGCGGCTGGACGACGTCCGCATCCGGCAGGTGCGCCCGCTGATCTCGCCCGCCCTGCTGCAGGACGACTATCCCGCGGACGACGTGGTGCAGGCGTTTGTCGAAGCCAGCCGCGGGCAGGTCGCGCGGATCGTGCACGGCGCCGATCCGCGCCTGCTGGTGGTGGTCGGGCCCTGCTCGATCCACGACAGCGAGCAGGCGCTGGAATATGCGCGCCGGCTGCAGGCGCTCGCGCCGCAGCTCGACCAGGACCTGCTGCTGGTGATGCGCGCCTATTTCGAAAAACCGCGCACCACGGTCGGCTGGAAGGGCTTCATCAACGACCCGCACCTGGACGGCAGCTTCCGCATGAACGAGGGGTTGCGCCGCGCCCGCGCGCTGCTGCTGGACATCACGCGCATGGGGCTGCCGGTGGGCACCGAGTTCCTGGACCTGCTGAGCCCGCAGTACGTGGCCGACCTGGTGAGCTGGGGGGCGATCGGCGCGCGCACCACCGAGAGCCCGAGCCACCGCCAGCTGGCCTCCGGGCTGAGCTGCCCGGTCGGCTTCAAGAACGGGACCGGCGGCGGGGTGCAGATGGCGGCCGACGCGCTGGTGGCCTGCCGCTCGCCGCACGCGTTCATGGGCATGACGAAGATGGGGCAGGCCGCCATCTTCGAGACCGCCGGCAACGGCGACTGCCACATCATCCTGCGCGGCGGCTCGCGCGGCCCCAACTACCATGCGGCGGACATCGATGCGGCGGCCGCGGTCCTGCACAAGGCGGGCGTCTGCGAGCGCGTCATGGTCGACTGCTCGCACGCGAACGCCGCCAAGAACTACCTGCGCCAGATCGAGGTCGCCCACGACCTGGCCGGCCAGATCGCCGGCGGCGAACAGCGCATCCTGGGCCTGATGATCGAGAGCCATCTCCATGCGGGCAAGCAGGAGCTCAAGACCGGTGCGCCGTTGCAGTACGGCGTCTCCATCACCGACGGCTGCATCGGATGGGAGCAGACCGAAGCCGTGCTGCGCGAGCTGGCGCAGGCGTCGCGGCAGCGGCGGGAGCGCAGCGTGGCCTGAGCGCTGCCGCGGGCGGCGGGCGGCTCAGTGCGCCGCCGCCGTGACCCGGATGCCGCGGATCTGGCCGGCTTCGCGCGACGCGGCCGGCCGCTCGCAGGTGGCCGGATCGAAGCGGTGCAGCAGTTCGGCTTCGCGCGCGCGGGTCAGCGCGACATTGGCGGCCTTCACGTGGCCGAAGCCGCGCATCTGCAGCGGCAGGGCCGCGATCTCGCAGGCGATCGGCAGGCGGTCGCGGGTGAGCGCGGGCAGCAGCGCCTCGATGCGCTCGCGGTACTGGACGATCAGCGCGCGTTCCATCCGGCGCTCGTCGGTGCGGCCGAACACGTCGAGCACCGTGCCGCGCAGCCGGCGTCCCTGCGCCAGCAGCCTCATCGCCGGCAGCAGCCAGCCGCCCAGGCGGATCTTGCGCGGCGGCTTGCCGCCGCGGGCGCGGCGCAGCGCCGGCGGCGCCATGAAGAACTCCAGCCGGATGTCGCCGTCGAACTGCTCGCGCAGCGCGCGCGTGAATCCGCCGTCGGTGTACAGCCGCGCGACCTCGTATTCGTCCTTGAAGGCCATCAGCTTGAGCAGGCTGCGGGCGACGGCGCTGGTGAAGGGCAGGGCGGGATCGGCGGCCAGCGCCTGCTCGTGCCGCCGCACGGTGGCGACGAATTCGGTGAAGCGATCGGCGTAGGCCGCGCTCTGGTAGGCGGTCAGATGGTCGACCGCGCGGACGATGAGGGCGTCGAGCGTTTCGGGGGCCGCCGGTTCGGCGGCCGTGCCGCGCCGCAGGGCCGCGATCGCAGCGGGGTCGCCGACGGCCAGGCGGCCCAGCGACAGCGCCAGCTTGTTGTTCTCCACGGCCACGTCGTTCAGCTCGATCGCCCGCATCAGCGCCTGCAGGCTCACCGGCACCAGCGCGCGCTGCCAGGCGGCGCCCAGCGCGACGATGTTGGAGTAGATCGAATCGCCCAGGAAGGTTTCGGCCAGCGCCTGCGCATCGAGCGTCTCCACGCGCCCGTCGCCCGTCGCGAAGCGCAGCTTCTCCAGCAGCTGCGGCAGCTTGAGGCTCGCGTCGGGATGGCGCAGGCTTTCGGCGACCGGCACCTCGTGCACGTTGGCGAGGATGCGCGTGCGCCCGTGCCGCACCGTCGCCAGGGCATCGGGCGAGGCCGCGACCACGACATCGCAGGCCAGGACGGCGTCGGCCTGCTGCGTGTCGATCCGCACTTGGTTGAGCCGGGCCGGAATGTCGGCCATGCGCACGAAGCTCAGGACCGAGCCGCCCTTCTGCGCGAAGCCCATGAAGTCGAGCACGCTGGCGCTCTTGCCCTCCAGGTGGGCCGCCATGGCGACCAGCGCGCCCACGGTCACCACGCCGGTGCCGCCGACGCCGGTGACCAGCAGGTCGTAGGGGGCGTTCCAGGCGTGCGGCGGCGGCGCCGGCAGCGCATCCACCTGCGACAGGAAGACTTTGGTGCCGCTCGCCAGCGCGCCGGCCCGCCGGCGCGGTTGCGCGCCCAGCACGCCCACGAAGCTGGGGCAGAAGCCCTTGGCGCAGGAATAGTCCTTGTTGCAGCTGCTCTGGTCGATCTTGCGCTTTCGGCCCAGGGGCGTTTCCAGCGGCACCACCGCCACGCAGTTGCTCTGCACCGAGCAGTCGCCGCAGCCTTCGCACACCCGGTCGTTGATGAAGAGGCGCCGGGCCGGATCGACCAGCTCGCCCTTCTTGCGGCGGCGGCGCTTCTCGGCGGCGCAGGTCTGCTCGTAGATCAGCACCGTGACGCCGGGCACCTCGCGCAGCCGCCGCTGGACGTCGTCGAGCGCCTCGCGGTCGTGGAATTGCGTGCCAGCCGGAAAGCGGTCGCGGACGCGGTCGTACTTCGCGATGTCGTCGGAGACCACCACCACCTGCTTCACGCCCTCGGCTTCCACCTGGCGCGCGATGCCGTCGACGCTGATGATGCCGTCCACCGGCTGGCCGCCCGTCATCGCCACGGCGTCGTTGAACAGGATCTTGTAGGTCAGCGTCGCCTTCGCGGCGACCGCCTGCCGGATCGCCAGGTACCCCGAGTGGTAGTAGGTGCCGTCGCCCAGATTCTGGAAGACGTGCGGCACCGTGGTGAACATCGCGTGCGACACCCAGTCGACGCCTTCGCCGCCCATCTGGATCAGGCCCTCGGTGGCGCGGTCCATCCAGCTGGCCATGAAGTGGCAGCCGATGCCGGCCTGCGCACGCGAGCCTTCCGGCACGCGCGTCGACGTGTTGTGCGGGCAGCCGGCGCAGAAGTAGGGCAGGCGCTTGACGCTGTCGGACTCGTTCGACAGCAGCTCGGGCAGCGTGAAGTCGCGCACCAGGTGGCGGCGGTCGAGGTCGCCGAAGTGGCCCGCCAGCCAGTTCGCGACCCCCTCGATCAGCCGCGACGGCCGCAACTCGCCGACCGCCGGCACCAGTGGCCGGCCGTGGCGATCGTGCTTGCCGACGATCGCCGGTCGCTGCGCCGCGTTGTAGAACATCGAGCGCAGCTGCTCCTCCACGACCGGGCCTTTTTCCTCGACCACCAGCACTTCGCGCAGGCCGCGCACGAATTCCGTCATGCGGGTCGGCTCGATCGGGAACGTGAGGCCCAGCTTGTAGATCCGCACGCCGTGCGCGGCGAGCTCGGCCGGCGGGATGGCCAGGCGCCGCAGCACCTCCATCAGGTCGTCGTGCGCCTTGCCCGCCGTGACGATGCCGACGGTGGCCCGCGCGCTGCCGACGATGTGCCGGTCGATGCTGTTGACGCGGGCAAAGGCGCGCACCGCGTCCAGCTTGGCGTGCAGCCGCTGCTCGATGGTGAGCGAGGGCAGGTCGGGCCAGCGGTAGTGCAGGCCGCCGGCCGGCGGCGCGTAGCCGGTCGCCCGGCGCACGGTGTCCGCGTCCTGCCAGGCGGCAACGCGCGCATTCACCAGATCGAGGTCGACGGTGGAGGCGCTCTCCACCACCTCCGACAGCGCCGTGAAGCCGACCCAGTTGCCCGAGAAGCGCGACAGGGCCCAGCCGTACAGGCCGAATTCGAGGTACTCCGCGACGTTGCCGGGCGCCACCACCGGCGCGTGCCACGCCCGGAAGGCCTGGTCGCTCTGGTGCGGCATCGAGGACGAGACGCAGCCGTGGTCGTCGCCGGCGACCATCAGCACGCCGCCATGCGGCGAGGCGCCGTACGCGTTGCCGTGCTTGAGCGCATCGCCGGCCCGGTCGACGCCGGGACCCTTGCCGTACCACATCGCGAACACGCCGGCGCAGGTGCGGTCGGGGTCCGCCTCGACGCGCTGGGTGCCCAGCACCGCGGTCGCGGCCAACTCCTCGTTGATCGCCGGCAGGAAGCGGATGCCGTTCGCCGGCAGGCGGTCGCCCGCTTTCCACAGCGCCTGGTCCACCATGCCGAGCGGCGAGCCCCGGTAGCCGCTGACGAAGCCCCGGCTGTCCAGGCCGGCGGCGGCATCGCGCTGGCGCTGCATCAGCAGCAGCCGGACCAGGGCCTGGGTCCCGGTCAGGAAGATCGCACCGCCGGTCGCGTCCAGGCTGTCGCGCAGGCGGTAGTCCGGGCGCAGCACCGGGGAGGGTGAAGCAATGGTTGTCTCGGCCATGTCACTGCTTTCTGCAGTTGTCTTTGCGGAGCGTCAAGATTACGCAGCGGGCGGCGGAATGAGATTCTTTTTTGCTCGATCGACCGGTCTGTTGGAGAATCTCATTCTTCGATTTCGTCGGAGAAGGAAATGAACCAACTCGACCGCTATGACCGCCTGCTGCTGGCGCAGCTGCAGCGCGATTCGCGCCAGACGGTGCAGCAGCTGGCGACCGCGGTCGGCCTGTCCAGCACGCCGTGCTGGAAGCGGGTCAAGGAACTGGAGGCCAGCGGCGTCATCCGCGGCTACACGGCCCTCGTGGACCGGGAGAAGGTCGGGCTGGCGCTGTGCGTGCTGGCGGAGCTCAATCTCACGCGCCACCACGAGGACGACGTCCGGCGCTTCGAGGCGGCCGTTGCCGACTGCCCGCAGATCGTCAGCTGCTACGCCACGACCGGCCAGGCCGACTACGTGATCAAGGTGCTGGTGCCCGACATCAAGGGCTACGAAGCCTTCCTGCACGAAACGGCATTCAAGCTGCCGGGCGTGACCCATGTGCGCTCGAGCGTGGTGCTCAAGGAAGTGAAGGCGCAGTCCGGCTTGCCCTTCGAGGCGGCGGTCCCGGCGCCGGCGCCGGCACCCAAGCGGCGCTGAAGGCGCCGGCCGTTGCCGGCGCCCGAGCTGATCGGTCTTCCTGGCGTTCGAGTTTGATCTGCATCAAACTTTCTCGTATGCTATCGCCAACCGAACGGTCGGTCGAAGTGACCGCCGCCTGGCCCTACAGGGAGACGAGCGATGTACACGCAGGCCATGGACACCATGGGCAAGGACGCCGCCGCGCGCAAGCCGGTGCGGTCGGCCGAGGAAGCCCGGCTCGAGGAAGGGTTCGAGGCCCGGATCGCCGACGGCGATTTCGTGGAGCCCAAGGACTGGATGCCGGAGCACTACCGCAGGACGCTGGTGCGCCAGATCAGCCAGCACGCGCACTCCGAATACGTCGGCATGCTGCCGGAGGGCAACTGGATCAGCCGCGCGCCGACGCTCAAGCGCAAGGCGATCCTGCTGGCCAAGGTCCAGGACGAGGGCGGCCATGGCCTGTACCTCTATTCCGCCGCCGAGACGCTGGGCACCTCGCGCGACCAGATGCTCGATGCGCTGCACGCGGGCAAGGCCAAGTACAGCTCGATCTTCAACTACCCCACGCTGACCTGGGCCGACGTGGGCACGATCGGCTGGCTGGTCGACGGCGCCGCGATCATGAACCAGGTGCCGATCTGCCGCTGCTCGTACGCGCCTTATGCGCGCGCCATGATCCGCATCTGCCGCGAGGAGTCCTTCCATCAGCGCCAGGGCTATGAAGCGCTGCTCACCATGATGACCAAGGGCACCG
>NZ_DATMHS010000047.1:0-2497 GCF_035554825.1 Ramlibacter sp.
AGTTCTTCACGCCGATGAAGGTGAAGACGCTCTTGCCGAGGTAGCCGGTTCCGTAGGCTGCGGACACCATGCTGGCCACGTGCAGGTAGGCGGGCGCGAACACCAGCACGGCGACGGCGTACAGGCAGGCGGCGACACCGATCGTGGTGGCCGTGCCGTCGAACCATCGCCTGTTGCGGCTTGCCACGACCGCCTCCACCAACAGCGGCACCAGCAGCAGATGGGGCTTGAACACGAAGCCGATGCTGGCCAGTGCCGCCGCAGCGATGCGCCAGCGGGCCGCGGTCGGCTCCCCCTGGGCCCGCAGCACCGCCAGGGCGAGGTACGGCAGCGCGAGCAGCATGGCGAGGTGCTCACGCTGTCCGAAGTCGTACCCCGCCACCACGACCGCGGCATACACGGTCAGCGGGGCGAGCGCCTGCTCGCAAGCCGGCGGAAGCCGGCCGTGCACGATCCGCGCGCAGGATGCGCAGACGCCGGCGACGACGGCCAGCACGACCAGGCGCAGCAGCTGACCGGGGTCGACGTGCAGCAGCTGGGCGGCGGCGACCAGCGGCAGCGTCAGCCAGACGATCAACGGCGGGTTCAGCTCGACGACGTCGACGTACAGCACTTCGCCGGCGAGCACGCGCTGCGCGATGCTGATGATCCAGGAGACGTCGTGATTGAGCGGGAACCGGAACACCGCCGCCGCGCCCGTGGCAAAGCTCGCCACTGTCAGCCACGGCCGCGTGGGCGCCGCCACGGCGAGACGCGATGCAGCCAGATGCTCCATGCCCCGGATCGTAGGTTCGCCGCCGCGCGGCCGCGCGCGCGGAACCTCCCGACGGTGCAGGGCAAACATCCTGTTTTGGCGGATCAGCTGCAGCGGCGGCGGACCCTCGGTCGTCATCGGCGCAAGCGCGCGACCCGCTGCGATGGAGCGTGTTACACAGCCGGCAGCGAAGCTCTCCTACAGCGACTGTAGGACGCGCGCGCGACTCGCCGTAGGACGCCCTGGATTCGGCTTGCAGCGCATTGACCGGGCGGCTTGTAGGCGGGTAGTCTTGCCCCTCGGGTTTCCCGGGAGTTTTGTCATGCACGTCGCCGAGCGAAAGATGAACGAGTGGCATCGCCTCAACAACGCCCTGGGCGCGGCGCAGCAGCAGCTCGCCATCGCCGGACGCTGCGGCGTGGCCGACGAGCGCATCCGCACCCGGCTGCAATCCCAGGTTGCCAGAATTCAGCGCGAATCCGACGCCGCCCTGCGCGCGTTGCGCGCCGCCGTCGAGGCGTCGCGCGCCGCCTCGCAGTAACGCCGCGCGGCCTGCCGATGCGGCCGGTCAGCGCCGCTCGTACTGCGTCTTGCCGAACAGGATCTCGCGCTCCTTGTCGTCGCGGATCGGCTTGCGGTGTTCGGCGAGCACCTTGACTCCGCGCTGCACCGCCGGCCGGGCGGCGATCTGCTCGAACCAGGCCTTCAGGTGCGGGTACTCGTCGAGCACGATGCCCTGGTTCTCCCAGCTGCGCAGCCACGGGAAGGTGGCGATGTCGGCGATCGAGTATTCGCGGCCGCCCAGGTACGGGCTGCGCGCCAGCCGCCGGTCGATCACGCCGTACAGCCGCCGGGCTTCGTTGGTGTAGCGGTCGATCGCGTAGTCGATCTTCTCCGGCGCGTACATGCGGAAGTGGTGGGCCTGCCCGAGCATGGGACCGACGCCGCCCATCTGGAACATGAGCCACTGCAGCACTTCGTACTTGGCCCGGTCGCCGGCCGGCAGGAACTTGCCGGTCTTGCCCGCGAGGTAGAGCAGGATCGCGCCCGACTCGAACAGCGAGATCGGCTTGCCGTCCGGACCGTCCGGGTCGGTGATGGCCGGAATCTTGTTGTTGGGGCTGATGGCGAGGAATTCGGGCTTGAACTGGTCGCCCGCCCCGATGTTGATGGGGATCGCGCGATAGGGAAGGCCGCACTCCTCCAGCATGATGTGGATCTTGTGGCCGTTGGGCGTGGGCCAGGAAAAAACGTCGATCACGAATGGTCTCCTTGTCGCGGCTGGATTCGATCAGGGCCGGCTCGCCGGTCGCGCTTCGGCCACGCCGCCGGCCAAGCGCCGTTCGGGGCGCATGGGCGGCGCGGCGGCCCGGGGCGCCGGCCATCACCCGGGCCGGCGGGCGGGAAGGGCGCTCAGCGCGCCGGCTGGCCTTCGCGGGCGGGCAGGCCGTACTTGCCCAGCTCCCACTTGGCGATGGCGGCGCGGTGCACCTCGTCCGGTCCATCGGCAAAGCGCAGCGTGCGCGCGTGCGCGTAGGCGTTGGCCAGCGGGAAGTCGCCGCTGACGCCGGCGCCGCCGTGGGCCTGCATCGCCCAGTCGATGACCTGCAGCGCCATGTTGGGGGCCACCACCTTGATCATGGCGATGTCGGTCTTGGCCACCTTGTTGCCGGCCGTGTCCATCAGCCAGGCCGCCCTCAGCGTCAGCAGGCGCGCCATGTCGATCTTGCAGCGCGCCTCGGC
>NZ_DATMHS010000048.1:0-9396 GCF_035554825.1 Ramlibacter sp.
GCCATGGGCCTGGGCCTGAGTTTCGCGCAGGGCGAAGGGCCGCGCTTCGCCTCGCCGGTGCGCGACGAAGCCGCCGTCCAGGCGCTGCGCGTGCCCGACCTCGAGCAGCTGCGCTATGTCTTCGACGCGGTGACGTCCATCCGCCGGGCGCTGAACGGGCGGGTGCCGCTGATCGGGTTTTCCGGCAGCCCGTGGACGCTGGCCTGCTACATGGTCGAAGGCGCGGGCTCCGACGACTACCGGCTCGTGAAGAGCATGTTGTACGGCCGCCCCGACCTGATGCACCGCGTGCTGCAGGTCAACGCCGACGCGGTGGCGGCCTACCTGAACGCCCAGATCGAGGCCGGCGCGCAGGCCGTGATGATCTTCGACAGCTGGGGCGGCGTCCTGGCCGACGGCGCCTTCCAGGACTTCAGCCTGGCCTACACGGCCCGGGTGCTGGCCCAGCTCAAACGCAGCCACGAGGGCGCCCTGATCCCCCGCATCGTCTTCACCAAGGGCGGCGGCCTCTGGCTCGAGGAAATGGGTGGCCTCGACTGCGAGGTGCTGGGCCTGGACTGGACCGTCAACCTCGGCCGGGCCCGTGCGCTGGTGGGCGGCCACAAGGCGCTGCAGGGCAACCTCGACCCCAACGTGCTGTTCGCGCCGCCGGCGCAGATCGCAGCCGAGGCCATCAAGGTCCTGGACAGCTTCGGTGCGCCGCACGTCGGAGCCGGCACCGGCCCCAGCCAGATCTTCAATCTCGGCCACGGCATCAGCCAGCACACGCCGCCCGAGCATGTGCAGGCCCTGGTCGAGGCGGTGCGCTCGCATTCGGTCCGGCAGCGCGCGGCGCGAACCAGTTGAGCGCGCGCTGTCATCCGTAATTTCCCTAGGCGGCACCGAGCAATTTCTCTGCCAGAAGCGCTACTTATGCACAAAAGCGCTGCTGCGGAGCTGGTTTCAGTCGGCTCCCCGCTACAAAAGCCATAGCTGCGCTAAGTTATTGATTTTGCTTGTATTGCAGCGCGGCCATGGAGCCCGCCCGATGCGCCAAGGTGTTGATTTTTCAGCGAGACCGGGCGACATCGGGCCAAGTTTCAACAAAGTTATCCACAGAAAAACCCGAGGGGCCTGTACTTGTTCAAAATCAAGGACTTAAGCTCTGTTCCTGAACCCGGTCTGAACTTCCGGCGCTAACTCGGGCAGTTTCCACCGTGCCGCGCCTCGCCATCGTCGTCCCGACGCCCGCCCACAGTTCGCTGTCCGGGCCGCTGACCTACCTGAGTGAGCTCGCACTTCCGGCCGGCACGTTGGTTCGCGTGCCCTTGGGCCGGCGCGAGGTCCTGGGCGTGGTGTGGGAGCCTGGCGCCGCCGGCGCGGCGCCGGTCCATCACGGCGAGGAAAAAGCAATCGCCGGCGTGTTGGAAGGCCTGGCCCCCCTCACGGCGGGCTGGAGGCAACTAGTTACGTTTTCTGCAACTTATTACCAGCGCTCGCTCGGCGAGGTGGCGCTGGCCGCCTTGCCGCCGCAGCTGCGCGACCTCACGCCGGTGCAGCTGGGCCGGCGCCTCAACCGCAAGGCATCGGCGCAAGCCGCGCCGGCCGCAGCCGGCCGGCCGCTGGCGCTGACGGCCGAGCAGGCGGCCGCGCTCGACGCGATCGAAGCCGGCGCCGGCACCTTCCTGCTGTTCGGCGCCACCGGCAGCGGCAAGACCGAGGTCTACCTGCAGGCGGTCGAGCGGCTGCTGGCGCGCGCGCCGCAGGCCCAGGCGCTGGTGATGGTGCCCGAAATCAACCTCACGCCGCAGCTGCACGAGCGCTTCGTGGCCCGTTTCGGCGCGGCGGTGGTGGTTGCCATGCACAGCGGCATGACCGCCGCCCAACGCCTGAAAAGCTGGCTGGCGGCCCACCACGGGGCGGCCCGGATCGTGCTGGGCACCCGCATGGCCGTCTTCGCGTCGATGCCGGCGTTGCAGCTGATCGTCGTCGACGAGGAGCACGACCCGAGCTACAAGCAGCAGGAAGGCGCCCGCTACTCGGCGCGCGACCTGGCGATCTACCGCGGCCGGATCGAGCAGGCCCGGGTGGTCCTGGGTTCGGCCACGCCTTCGCTGGAGAGCTGGCACGCGGCCGACAGCGGCCGCTACCGGCGGCTCGCGATGCCGACCCGCGTCGGCGCCGGTTCGCTGCCCGCCGTGCGCGTGGTCGACATGAACCTGCAGCCGAAGCAGGCCATCTTCGCGCCGCCGCTGCTCGACGCGATGCGCCAGCGGGTGGCGCGCGGCGAACAGTCGCTCGTCTTCCTGAACCGGCGCGGCTATGCGCCGGTGCTCGCCTGCGGCGACTGCGGCTGGAAGAGCGAGTGCCCCCACTGCAGCGCGTTCCGCGTGTTCCACAAGATCGACCGCACCCTGCGTTGCCACCACTGCGGCTTCACCGAACGGGTGCCGCGCCACTGCCCGGCCTGCGGCAATGCCGACATCGCGCCGGTGGGGCGCGGCACGGAACGGCTGGAGGAACATGTGGCCGACCTGCTGGCCGACGTGCGCCGTCCCGGCGGCGAGCCGGTGCGGGTCGCCCGGATCGACGCCGACAGCGTGCGGCTGAAGGGAGCGCTGGAGCGCCAGCTCGCGCAGGTGCATGCCGGCGACGTCGACGTGCTGGTCGGCACGCAGATGGTGACCAAGGGCCACGACTTCCGCGGCATCACGCTGGTGGCGGCGGTGCAGGCCGACTCGGCCCTGTTCTCCAGCGACTTCCGGGCGCCGGAGCGGCTGTTCGCGCTGCTGATGCAGGCAGCCGGACGCGCCGGGCGCGAGGCGGCCCGGGCGGACGCCAGCGAGATGTGGGTGCAGACCTGGAACCCCGCGCACCCGCTGTTCGGGGCGCTGCGCCGGCACGATTACCCCGCCTTCGCGGCGCAGCAGTTGAAGGAACGCGAGCAGGCCGGCATGCCGCCGTTCGGATTCCAGGCGCTGGTGCGGGCCGAAGCGCGCACCCAGGAGATCGCGCAGGCCTTCCTGGAAGCGGCGAGCGCCGCGGCGCGGCCGCTGGCGGGCGACCACGGCGTGGCCTTGTACTCGGCCGTTCCGATGAGCATCCAGCGCGTGGCCAATGTGGAGCGCGCGCAGATGCTGGTCGAGAGCGCTTCCCGCGGCGCGCTGCAGCGCTTCCTGGCGGGCTGGCGGCCGCTGCTGCACGCCACCCGCGAGAAGGGCCTGCTGCGCTGGGCGATCGACGTCGATCCGCTGGCGATCTGACCGGGGAGCCGCCGGGTTCGCTCGGGAACCCGGCGGGCGTCCCGAACGCCAGGGCGCATCGCAGCGGCGGGACCGCGCGCCGCCTACTCGGCCGCCGCCTTCATCCGCAGCGCCGCCTGGTACAGCTCGTTGCGCGGGGCACCGGTGACATCGGCCGCCAGCTTCACCGCCGTCTTCACGGGCAATTCGGCCAGCAGCAGCTTCAGCACCCGCAGCCCCTCGTCGCCTCGGGGCGCCTGCGGCATCGCATGCAGCACCAGCACGAACTCGCCGTGCGCGCGCTTCGGATTGGCGGCCAGCCACGCGGCCAGGCCGCCGCAGCTGACGCTGGCGATCTCCTCGAACTGCTTGGTCAGCTCGCGGCCCACGGTGACGGTGCGCTCGCCCAGCGGCGCCAGGCTGCGCGCCAGCGCTTCGATCCGGTGCGGCGCCTCGAGCAGGACCAGCGGCCGCGGCTCCTGCGCCAGCTCGGCGATGGCGGCGTCGCGCTCGCCGGCCTTGGCCGGCAGGAAGCCGCGGAACACGAAGGCGCCCCCCTCCTGCACCGCGCCGGCGACGCTCAGCGCCGCGGTGACGCTGCTGGCGCCCGGGATCGGCACCACGGCCAGTCCGGCCGCGCGCACCGCCGCCACCAGCCGCGCGCCCGGGTCGCTGACGCCGGGCGTGCCGGCATCGCTGGCATAGGCGACGCGCGCGCCGGCCTGCAGGCGGGCGATCACCGCCTGCGCCGCTTGCGCCTCGTTGTGCTGGTGCACCGCCAGCCAGTGCGCGGAAGGCCGATCGATGCCGTACGCGCGCGCCAGGGCCTGGGTATGGCGGGTGTCCTCGCACGCGATGGCGTCGGCCAGCTGCAGCACGTGCAAGGCGCGCAGGCTGATGTCGGCCAGATTGCCGATCGGTGTGGCCACCACGTACAACGCGCCCTGCGGATAATGCTGGGCAGCGGCCGCGGCGTGCGCGGCGTTGAGGGCCAACGAAAAGGAAGCGCTCAATGGAATTCCCCCGCAGGAAAGACGGCCCGGCCGCCACGACCAGGCAGGCGGGCAATGCCGCCGAAGATCGCGCGCTCGCCTACCTGCGCGCGGGCGGCCTGCAGCTGCTCGCCCGCAATTATCGGACGCCCGGTCGCGGCGGCGGCGAGATCGACCTCATCATGCGCGATGCCGCCGGCACCGTGGTGTTCGTCGAGGTGCGCCAGCGCGCCAGCCGCGACTTCGGCGGCGCCGCGGCCAGCGTGAGCCCGGCCAAGCAGCGCCGCATCGTGTTCGCCGCCCGCCATTACCTGCTGCACCATGGGGCGCCGCCGCCCTGCCGCTTCGACGTGGTGAGCGTCGAGGCCGACGGCGTGCAGTGGCTGCGCGCCGCGTTCGACGCCGCCGCCTGAGCGCCCGCGGCGCTGCCGCGGCACCGGCACCGGCACCGCGCACAGGTATCATCCCGACCCATGCTCGAACAACGCATTCAGCAGCATTTCATCGACAGCGCCGACCTCAAGTACCAGGCGGCGCAGACGCTCAGCAAGCCGATCGCCGCAGCGGTGCAGGCCATGCTCGCGTGCGTCACCAGCGGGGGCAAGGTGCTCGCCTGCGGCAATGGCGGCTCGGCCGCCGATGCCCAGCACTTCGCGGCCGAGTTCGTCGGCCGCTTCGAGCGCGAGCGCCCGGAGCTCGGCGCGATCGCGCTGACCACCGACACCTCGATCCTCACCGCCATCGCCAACGACTACGACTTCGAGCGCGTCTACGCCAAGCAGGTGCGCGCGCTCGGACAGGCCGGCGACGTGCTGCTGGCGCTGTCCACCAGCGGCAACTCCGCCAACGTGCTGGCCGCGATCGAGGCGGCGCACGAGCGCGAGATGACCGTCGTGGCGCTCACCGGACGCGGCGGCGGCAGGATCGCCAACGCGCTGCGCGAAACCGACGTCCACGTCTGCGTGCCGCACGACCGCACGGCGCGCATCCAGGAGGTGCACCTGCTGACGCTGCACTGCATCTGCGACGGCGTCGACGCCCAATTGCTCGGAGAACAGGAAACACCGACATGACCTTCCGTCCCATCCTCTCGCGCGGCGCGGCCGCGCTGCTGCTTGCCGCCACGCTCGGCGCCACGCTGTCGGCCTGCGCGCCGCTGGTGATCGGCGGCGCCGCCGTCGGTGCCATGATGGCGTTCGACCGGCGCACGTCGGGGGCGCAGATCGAGGACGAAGGCATCGAGCTGCGCGCCGCCAGCCGCCTGCGCGATGCCTTCGGCGACCGCGCCCACATCAACCTCACCAGCTACAACCGGCAGGTCCTGCTCACCGGCGAGGTGCCCAGCGAGCAGGCCAAGCAGCAGGCCGAGCAGATCGCGTTGAAGGTCGACAACGTCAAGGGCGTGGTCAACGAACTGGCGGTGATGCCGGCGTCGAGCCTGGCGCAGCGCTCCACCGACACGCTGGTCACCGGCAAAGTGAAGGCTTCGCTGGTCGACGACAGCAGCCTCTCGGTGGCGGCCTTCAAGGTGGTCACCGAGCGCGGCGTGGTCTATCTGATGGGCCGCGTGACGCAGCGCGAGGCCGAGCGCGCCACCCAGCTCACCCGCCACATCGACGGCGTGCAGCGGGTGGTGCGGATCTTCGAGATCATCAGCGAAGAGGAACTGCGGCGCCTGACGCCCAGCATGGGCGGCGCCGCCCCGGCCGTCGCCCCCGCCCGTCCGGCGAGCGCTGCCCGGTAACCCAACAGCCGAACGCAACGGGCGCCAAAGGACGCAGAGGACGCAGAAGAAGCCAGAAGAACGGAACGAAGGGGAGGAAAGCAACGTCTTTCCTATCTCTCTTCTTCTTTCCTTCCTGACTCCCTTGCGTCCTTTGCGTATCTCTGCGCCCTCTGCGTTCGGCTGTTGGGTTTCGGCTGTCCGGCTTACTTCAGCCGCGTGATCAGGCTCGACGTGTCCCAGCGCCGGCCGCCCGCCTGCTGCACGTCGGCGTAGAACTGGTCGACCAGCGCCGTCACCGGCAGGCGCGCGCCGTTGCGCTTGGCCTCGTCAATGCACAGGCCCAGATCCTTGCGCATCCAGTCCACCGCGAAGCCATGGTTGAACTTGCCTTCGATCATGGTCTTGCCGCGGTTGTCCATCTGCCAGCTCTGGGCCGCGCCCTTGCCGATCACCTCCAGCACCTGCGCCATGTCGAGGCCCGCCTTCTGGCCGAAGGCGATCGCTTCCGACAGCCCCTGCACCAGCCCGGCGATGGCGATCTGGTTGACCATCTTCGCCAGCTGGCCCGACCCGGCGGGGCCGAGCAGCGTGAAGGCGCGCGCGAACGCCATCGCCACCGGCTTGACGGCTTCGAACGCCGCCGCCTGGCCGCCGCACATCACCGTGAGCATGCCGTTCTGCGCCCCGGCCTGCCCGCCCGACACCGGCGCGTCGACGAACTGCAGGCCGTGCCGCTCGGCTTCGGCCGCCAGTTCGCGCGCGACGTTGGCCGATGCCGTCGTGTGGTCGACGAACACCGCGCCGCGCTTCATGCCGGCGAAGCCGCCCTCCGGTCCCAGCACCACCGAGCGCAGGTCGTCGTCGTTGCCGACGCAGCAGAACACGAAGTCGCAGCCTTCGGCCGCCGCCTTGGGCGTGGCCGCCGCCTTGCCCTTGAACTCGCCGGTCCAGGCCTGCGACTTGGCGGCGCTGCGGTTGTAGACCGTCACGTCGTGCCCGGCGAGCGCCAGGTGGCCGGCCATCGGGAAGCCCATCACGCCCAGGCCCAGGAAGGCGACCTTGCGCGGCGACGTGGATTCGTAGGTCTTCGGATTGGTGCTGGGCATTCGCGTTGTCCTCGAGTGATGGATGCGCGGATTCTAGAACGGCGCTCCTGCACGATCCCCGCAGGGGCACCGGCTGGGCGGAGCCGCGCGCAGCCAGCCACAACATGACGAAGGCCGGGTCTCCCGGCCTTCGTCATCCGTTCGGACGACTTCGAAAACGCGCAGCGTTTTCGAAGTCAGACAATCTGCAGGTGTTCGGTTCCGGCCGACAGGTCGGTGCTCTTGGCCCGCTGGCTGTTGAGCTTGATCTGCAGCCGCAGGTCGTTGAGCGAGTCGGCGTTGCGCAGCGCATCCTCGTAGGTGACCATGCTGGTCTCGTACAGGTCGAACAGCGCCTGGTCGAAGGTCTGCATGCCCAGGTTGCGGCTCTTCTTCATGATCTCCTTGATCTCGGAGACCTCGCCCTTGAAGATCAGGTCGGCGATCAGCGGTGAATTCAGCATGATCTCCACCGCCGCCGCGCGGCCCTTGCCGTCCTGCTTGGGCACCAGGCGCTGGGACACCAGCGCGCGCAGGTTGAGCGACAGGTCCATCAGCAGCTGCGCCCGCCGTTCCTCCGGAAAGAAGTTGATCACCCGGTCCAGCGCCTGGTTGGCGCTGTTGGCGTGCAGCGTCGCCAGGCACAGGTGGCCGGTTTCGGCGAACGCGATCGCGTGTTCCATGGTCTCGCGGTCGCGGATCTCGCCCATCAGGATCACGTCGGGCGCCTGGCGCAGCGTGTTCTTCAGCGCCGCTTCCCAGCTGTCGGTGTCCAGTCCCACCTCGCGCTGCGTCACCACGCAGTTCTTGTGCGGGTGCACGAATTCGACCGGATCCTCGATCGTGATGATGTGACCGTAGGAGTTCTCGTTGCGCCAGTCGACCATCGCCGCCAGCGACGTCGACTTGCCCGAGCCGGTCGCGCCGACGAGGATGCACAGGCCGCGCTTGGCCATCACCACGTCCTTGAGCACCGGCGGCAGGCCCAGCTTGTCGATCGTCGGCAGCACCTGCGGGATCACCCGCAGCACCAGCCCCACCTTGCCCTGCTGCACGAACGCGTTGACGCGGAAGCGCCCGATGTTCGGCGGCGAGATCGCGAAGTTGCACTCCTTGGTGCGCTCGAATTCGGCGGCCTGCTTGTCGTTCATGATCGAGCGGGCCAGCGCCATCGTGTGGGCGGCGGTGAGCGGCTGCGGCGACACCTTGGTGATCTTGCCGTCCACCTTCATCGCCGGCGGGAAGTCGCCGGTGAGGAAGAGGTCGCTGCCGTTGCGGCTGACCATCAGCTTGAGCAGGTCGTTGATGAACTTCGTGGCCTGGTCGCGTTCCATGGAGATCCTTTAGACAAAAGCCGCGCCGTCGGTCGCCGACGGGCCGGCACGACACGAAGTGAGAAGCGTCGCGGCCATTTCCGTCAGGCGCCCGGGAAGTTCTCGGGAATCTTGGCCTTGCCGCGCGCCTCGGACGCGCTGATCAGGTTGCGCTTGACGAGGTCGGCCAGATTCTGGTCCAGCGTCTGCATGCCGAACTGGTTGCCGGTTTGGATCGCCGAATACATCTGCGCCACCTTCGCCTCGCGGATCAGGTTGCGGATGGCCGAGGTGCCGATCATGATCTCGTGCGCCGCCACCCGGCCGTTGCCGTCCTTGGTCTTGCACAGGGTCTGCGAGATCACCGCCTGCAGCGACTCCGACAGCATGGCCCGGATCATTTCCTTTTCCTCGGCCGGGAACACGTCGATGATCCGGTCCACCGTCTTGGCGGCGCTCGAGGTGTGCAGCGTGCCGAACACCAGGTGGCCGGTCTCGGCCGCCGTCATCGCCAGCCGGATCGTTTCCAGGTCGCGCATTTCGCCCACCAGGATCGCGTCCGGGTCCTCGCGCAGCGCCGACTTCAGCGCCGCCGCGAACGACAGCGTCATGTTGCCGACCTCGCGCTGGTTGATCAGGCACTTCTTCGATTCGTGGACGAACTCGATCGGGTCTTCCACCGTCAGGATGTGGCCGTACTCGGTTTCGTTCAGGTAGTTGACCATCGCCGCCAGCGTGGTCGACTTGCCCGAGCCGGTCGGGCCGGTCACCAGCACCATGCCGCGCGGCTTGAGCGCCAGCTCGCCGAAGATCTTGGGCGCGTTGAGCTGCTCCAGCGTGAGGATCTTCGAGGGGATGGTCCGGAACACGGCGCCGGCGCCGCGGTTCTGGTTGAAGGCGTTGACGCGAAAGCGCGCCAGGCCGTCGATCTCGAACGAGAAGTCGACTTCCAGGAACTCCTCGTAGGCCTTGCGCTGCGTGTCGTTCATGATGTCGTACACCATCGCGTGGACCTGCTTGTGGTCCAGGGGTTCGACGTTGATGCGGCGCACGTCCCCG
>NZ_DATMHS010000049.1:0-40927 GCF_035554825.1 Ramlibacter sp.
GCAAGCGCCAGATGGTCGCGGAGCAGCAGCGGCACGAAGCCGAGCGGCAGGAGCAGGAAGCCAAGCGCGTGAACGACGCGAACCAGGCGGCCATCTTGCGGCTGATGAACGAACTGCAGACGGTGGCCGAAGGCGACCTGACGCAGGAAGCGACCGTGACCGAGGACATCACCGGCGCCATCGCGGACTCGGTGAACTACACGGTGGAGGAACTGCGCCAGCTGGTGGGCAACGTGCAGACCACGGCCACGAAGGTGGCGGCCACGACGGCGCAGGTGGAATCGACGTCGACCGAGCTGCTCGCCGCGTCCACCGAACAGCTGCGCGAGATCCGCGAAACCGGCCAGTCGGTGCTCGACATGGCGACCCGAATCAACCAGGTGTCAGAGCAGGCGCAGGAATCGGCCCAGGTCGCGCGCCAGTCGCTGGTGGCCGCCGAGTCCGGCCTGGCCGCCGTGCAGAACGCGATCGGCGGCATGAACTCGATTCGCGACCAGATCCAGGAAACCTCCAAGCGGATCAAGCGGCTGGGCGAGTCCTCGCAGGAGATCGGCGAAATCACCGAGCTGATTTCCGACATTACCGAGCAGACCAACGTGCTGGCGCTGAACGCCGCCATCCAGGCGGCCTCGGCCGGGGAAGCCGGCCGCGGCTTCTCGGTGGTGGCGGAAGAAGTGCAGCGGCTGGCGGAACGCTCCGCCGATGCGACGCGCCAGATTTCGGCGCTGGTGAAGGCGATTCAGACCGACACGCAGGACGCCGTGGCCGCCATGGAGCGCTCGACGCAGGGCGTGGTCGAAGGCGCCAAGCTGTCCGATAACGCCGGCACCGCGCTGACCGAGATCGACCAGGTGTCGCGCCGGCTCGCCGAGCTGATCGAGCAGATCTCGGCTTCCGCTTCCAAGGAAGCGCAGTCCGCCAACGTCGTGGCCGACAACATCCAGCACATCTTCGCCGTGACCGAGCAGACCGGCGAAGGCACGCGCTCGACGGCGCAGCAGGTGCGTGAACTCTCGCGCATGGCCGAGGAGCTGCGCCAGTCGGTCGCGCGGTTCAAGATCGCCTGAAGGCCGCCGTCCCGCCCGAGCTTTTCATGCAAGCCACCGAACACGACCTCGACCTGGCCACCTCCGACCTCGGGCCGCTGGCCTGGGTGCTGGACGAGCTGCGCAAGTCGCTCGCCTCGGCCTCGGCCGCGCTGCGCCGGTTCGTGCGCGACACCAGCCTGGCGCGCGGCGCCGACCTGGCGTCGGTCGACGACGGCCAGTTGCGCATCGCCCGCCAGCAGCTGCATCAGGCCGTCGGTGCGCTGGAGATGGTCGGCCAGGGCGGGCCCGCGCACATGCTGCGGGCCATGGAAGCGGCCGTGCAGAAATTCATGGAGCGGCCCGAGCTGTGCACCGAGGCCGCCGCGGCCAAGGTGGAACGGGCCGGCTTTGCGCTGACCGACTACCTGGAGGCCCTGCTGCTCGGCAAGCACCCGTCGGCCGTGGCGCTGTTCCCGCAATACAGGGACGCGCAGGAGCTGGCCGGCGCCGACCGCAACCATCCGGCGGACCTGTGGGCCATGGAGTGGCGCTGGGAAGACCCGCAGGCGCCGGCGCCGGCCCAGACGCTGGCCTACGGCCCGCCGGTGCGCGCGCGGCTGGACGCGGCGGTGCTGCGCGTGATGAAGGCCGGCGACGCCGAGGCGGCCCATGACGTGGCCCAGGTCGGCCTGGGCCTGGCCGCGGCGCAGACGGCGCGCGAGCCGCGCATTTTCTGGAGCGTGTGCGCCGGCTTCTTCGAAGCGGTCGCGCTCAAGCTCGTTCCGCTGGACATCTACGTCAAGCGCGCCGCCACCCGGGTGCTGATGCAGTACGCATCGCTGGCCAAGGGCGACGCCGGCGTGTCGGACCGGCTGGTCCAGGACCTGGTGTTCTTCTGCGCCCAGGCGGCCTGCGGGAGCCGTCCGGGCGCCGACGCGCTGCGGGCGGTGCGCCAGGCGTGGCGGCTGGACCGCTACCCGCCGGTCGATTACCAGACGGCGCAGTACGGGCGGTTCGATCCGGCGGTGCTGGCGCAGGCGCGCAAGCGCATTGCCGCGGCCAAGGACCTGTGGTCGTCGCTGTCCGGCGGCGAGGCAGCCAAGCTCAAGGGCCTGACCGAGCAGTTCCAGAAGCTGTCCGACGCGCTGCTGAAGCTCCACCCGGCCACCCGGCCGCTGGCCCAGGCCCTGCAGCTGGTGATCGAAGCCGTGGTCCGTTCCGGACGCCCGCCCGGCGCCGAACTGGCGATGGAAGTGGCCACGGCGGTGTTGTACCTCGAGGCGGCCTTGCAGGACATGGATCCGGCGGACGCCGAACTGGCCGACCGCACGGCGCGCCTGGCCGAGCGCCTGGACCAAGTGCGCCAAGGCGGCCAGGCCGACGCGCTGGAGCCCTGGATGGAGGAGCTGTACCGCCGGGTCAGCGACCGCCAGACCATGGGCAGCGTGGTCAGCGAACTGCGCGGCACCCTGGGCGAGCTCGAGAAGGTGCTCGACCAGTTTTTCCGCGCCCCGGCCGAGAAGGGTCCGCTGCGCGAGGCGCCCGGCTACCTCTCGCAGATGCGCGGTGTGCTGTCGGTGCTGGGCCTCGATCAGGCCGCCCAGGCGGTCGCCCGCATGCGCGAGGCGGTCGAGGCGATCATGGTGGCCGAGGGCGATGCCGAGCAGGCGCGCGCCGCCGGCACCTTCGAGAAACTCGGCAACAACGTCGGCGCGCTCGGGTTCCTGATCGACATGCTGAATTACCAGCCGGCGCTGGCCAAGAAGCTGTTCATCTACGACGACGAGGCGCGCGAACTGCGGCCGCTGATGGGCCGCGCCGCGCCCCCGGCCGAGCAGCCGCTCACGGCCGCCACCCACGAGTTGTCGCGCCAGGTGAGCGCCGCGGCCGCCGCGCCGCAGGACATCTCGCGCGAGCAGCTCTCGGCCAAGCTCGACACGCTGGCCCAGCAGGCGGCGCTGGCGGAGCAGCCTTCGGTGGCGCAGACCGCGCGCGAAGCCGCCGCGACCTTGTCGGCGCATGGCCCCGAGGCCGCTGCGGCAACGCTGAGCCAGCTGTCCGCCGCGATGAAGCCGCAGCCGGCGGCCACGCCGGCGCCTGCCGATGAGGCGGGGATCGAGGAAGACGATCTGCTCGGCATCTTCCTGGAAGAAGCCCGCGAGGTGGTGCAGAACGGGCAGGCGGCGCTGCAGGCGCTGGCCGTGCAGCCCGCCGAGGTGTCGGAACTCACGATCCTGCGGCGCGCGTTCCACACGCTCAAGGGCAGCTCGCGGATGGTCGGGTTGACCGAATTCGGCGAAGCCGCGTGGTCGCTGGAGCAGGTGCTCAACACCTGGCTGGCCGACCAGAAGCCGGCCAGTCCTTCGCTGCTGACGCTGGCCGGCCAGGCGATGACCGGCTTCGAGCGCTGGATCGGCGATGTGGCGGCGCACGTCGACGGCGGCTGGAAGGCCGCCATGTTCCGCGGCCCGGCCGACGCATTGCGCACCGACAACCGGCTCATGCCATTGGTGCTGCCGCAAGCGCCGGCCCCCGCCGCCGCGCTGGAGGAATTGCCGGCTGCCGGGGCCGAGCCGGACGTGCCGCCACCGGACGCGCCGGCCCTGGATTTCGATTTCGCGCTCGACGCGCCGGTGGCCGCGGCGCCGCAGCCGTTCGCGCCCGAGCCCGCAGCCGAGCCGGCGTTCCCGCCAGTCGAGGCCCCCAGTGTCGCTCCGACCGAACTGCCCGCGCCGGATCAACCGGCATCCGGACGGGCGGCGCTCGACGAGTCGGCGGCGCAGGCGGATCTCGAGACAGCCCAGGTGCCGCGCGGTCCGTTGGAAACCGACGGGGTGCTGACGCCGCCGGACGTGCCGGCGGCCCTGTCGCCAATCGATCTGCCGGCAGAAGACTTCGATATCGATCTGACGGCGCACCTGTCGGGCGAGCCGCCCGCGGCGCCGGCCGCGCCGCCGTTGGAAATCGCCGGCATCGATTTCGACAGCCTTGCTGCTGCAGCGGGGCATGCCATCGAACCCGAAGCCGCGCCGCAGCCGGCGCACACCGCCGCATTGCCGGCCGGCATCGAGGTCTCGGACGAGACGCCGATGGACGAACTCGCGCTCGACCCGAGCGACTTCGCGCTGGCGCCGCCGGCATCGGAGGCGCCGGGCATGGCCGGCACGCCGGCCGCACCAGAGCCGGTGGCCGCCGAACAATCGACGGCGGCCCAGCCAACCGATGGGGCCGAAGAAGGGCGGCTGTCGGAAATCGACAGCGACGAACAGGTCAAGGTGATCGGTTCGCTGCGCATCGGCATACCGCTCTACAACGTCTACCTGAACGAAGCCGACGAGTGGTCGCGGCGGCTCGCCACCGAGATCGCCGAGTGGGCGTTGGAGCTCAACCATCCGGTCCAGGATTCCACGGTGGGACTCGCCCATGCGTTGGGCGGCAGCTCCGCCACTGTGGGTTTCCACGCGCTGTCGGAGATTGCCCGCGCGCTCGAGGGCGCCTTGCAGCGCGCCCAGTGGCTGCCGGTCGGCACGGCGCAGCATGCCCAGGCGTTCGGCGACGCCGCCGAGGAAATCCGCCGGCTGCTGCACCAGTTCGCGGCCGGCTTCCTGAAGGAAGCGAATCCCGACATCCTGGCCGCCCTGCAGGCGCTCGACGAAGCGCCGCTGACCCAGAGCGGTTTCGGCGCCAGCGTGCTGCCCGAGGAGGCGCAGGAGGCGCCCGCCCCGCCCCCGGTGGGGGCCGAGCCCAGCGCCGCTGCGGTCGCGGTGCCGCAGCCGGCGTCGGCCGTCAGGCGCGTGACCGAGGAGGAGGTCGAGCACGAGGATTTCGACGTCGCGGATGCGATCGACCCCGACCTCTTCCCCATCTTCGAGGAAGAAGCGCAGGAGCTGATGCCGCAACTCGGCGGCGCGCTGCGCCAGTGGGCGGCGCGGCCCGACAACCGCAGCGCGCGCGACGAAGTGCTGCGGTCGCTGCACACCATCAAGGGCAGCGCCCGCCTGGCCGGGGCCCTGCGCCTGGGCGAACTGGCGCACCGCCTCGAGTCCGAGATCGAATCCCTCGGCTGGGAACAGGAGTTCACGGTCGCCGACATCGACCCCTTGCTGCAGCGCTTCGACGGGCTGCAGGCGAATTTCGACCGCGTGCGGGCGCGCCTGGCCGGTGCCGCGCCCGCGCCGGAGGCGTTCGCTGCCGAGGCCGCAGGGGCCGCCGAGGTGACCGCGCCAGCCGCGCCCCTGCTGGCGCCTGCGCTCGCGGCGGCCACCACGCACCTGGCGCCCCAGCGCACCGCCGGCACGGTGCGGGTGCGCTCCGAACTGCTGGACCGGCTGGTGAACCGGGCCGGCGAGGTGACCATCACGCGGTCGCGGCTGGAAGCCGAAGTGCGCCAGCTGCGCGCCTCGCTCACGGACCTCACCGGCAACCTCGACCGGCTGCGCGCCCAGCTGCGCGACATCGAGCTGCAGGCCGAATCGCAGATGCAGTCCCGCCTGGCGCAGGCCCGCGACACGGCGGCCGGCTTCGACCCGCTCGAATTCGACCGCTTCACGCGCGTGCAGGAGCTCACGCGCATGATGGCCGAGTCGGTCAACGACGTCGCCACCGTGCAGCGCAACCTGCAGCGGACCGTGGAAGCGACGGAAGACAACCTGGTCGAGCAGGCGCGGCAGACGCGCGAACTGCAGCGCGACCTGCTGCGCACGCGCATGGTGGAGTTCGAGAGCATCTCCGACCGGCTGTACCGCGTGATCCGCCTGGCCTCCAAGGAAACCGGCAAGCAGGTGAACCTGGACATCACCGGCGGCACGATCGAAATGGACCGCGGCGTCCTCGATCGCATGACGCCCGCGTTCGAACACCTGCTGCGCAACTGCGTGGCCCACGGCATCGAGTTGCCGCAGGCCCGCGGCGCCGCCGGCAAGCCGCCGGCGGGGACGGTGCTGATCGGGCTGCACCAGGAAGGCAACGACGTCTCGGTCGAATTCCGCGACGACGGCGCCGGCATGGACCTCGCGGCGATCCGCCGCAAGGCCGCCGAGCAGGGACTCGTCGCGCCGGGGCAGGCGCTGAGCGACGCCGAGGCCGCGAACCTCGTTTTCGTGCCGGGGTTTTCGACCGCGGCGCAGGTCACCGAACTCGCCGGCCGTGGCATCGGCATGGACGTGGTCCGGGCCGAAGTGAACGCGCTGGGCGGGCGCATCGAGACACAGACCGAGGCCGGCCAGGGCACCACCTTCAAGCTGGTGCTGCCGCTGACGACCGCCGTTACCCAGGTGGTGATGATCCGCAGCGGCCAGCTCAGCGTCGGCGTGCCGGCCAACCTGGTGGAGATCGTCCGCCGCGCGACGGCCGCGGAGGTGCAGCAGGCCTATGAAACCGGGCTGTACGAGCTCGGCTCGGAGCAGCTGCCGTTCTACTGGTCCGGCGCGTTGCTGCAGGCCTCGCGCGGCAGCATCGAGCCGCCGGCGAAAACCATGCACATCGTGGTGGTGCGCAGCGCCGCGCAGCGCATCGCCATGCATGTGGACGAAGTGCTCGGCAACCAGGAAGTGGTGGTGAAGAACCTGGGGCCCCAGCTCGCGCGGCTGCCCGGCCTGGCCGGCATGACCGTGCTGGCCTCGGGCGCCGTGGTGCTGATCTACAACCCGGTGGCGCTCTCCACGTTCTACGGCGAGCAGGCCCGCCAGCTCGGACTCAGGCCGGGCGCCGTCGAAATTGCGCCGCCGGCGCTGCCGGCCTCGCCGGAGGCGATGACCGCGGCCCAGGCGCAGATCCCGTTGGTGCTGGTGGTCGACGATTCGATCACGGTGCGGCGGGTCACGCAGCGCCTGCTGCAGCGCGAGGGCTACCGCGTGGTCCTGGCGGCCGACGGGCTGCAGGCGCTCGAGCGGCTGGCCGAGGACGTGCCGGCGGTGGTGCTGTCGGACATCGAGATGCCGCGCATGGACGGCTTCGACCTGGCCCGCAACATCCGCGGCGACGATCGCCTCAAGCACCTGCCGATCGTGATGATCACCTCGCGCATCGCCGAGAAGCATCGCGAGCACGCCAAGGAGCTCGGCGTCGATCACTACCTGGGCAAGCCGTACGCCGAAGAGGAACTGCTGAGCCTGGTCAAGCACTACTGCAGCATCGCCGCCGCGGCTTGATCAGGCCGGGTGGCCGCGGACCGCGGCATAGCGGCGCAGCGTCTGCTGCCGTGCCGTCTCGTGGTCGACGATGGGCGCCGGGTAGGTGACTCCCAGTTCGATCCCGGCCGCCGCCAGTTCCAGCGGCGCCGCCGTCCACGGCGCGTGCAGCGTCGGGCCGGCCAGGCCGGCCAGCTGCGGCAGCCAGCGCCGGATGAAGCGGCCCTCGGCGTCGAACCTGCGGCTCTGCGTCACGGGATTGAAGATCCGGAACCAGGGCTGCGCATCGCAACCGGTGGACGCCGCCCACTGCCAGCCGCCGTTGTTGGCGGCCAGGTCGTAGTCGAGCAGCTGGCGGGCGAAATAGGACTCGCCGCGGCGCCAGTCGATGCCGAGGTCCTTCACCAGAAAGCTGGCCACGACCATTCGCAACCGGTTGTGCATGAAACCGGTGGCGTTGATCTGGGCCATGGCCGCGTCGACCAGCGGATAGCCGGTGCGCCCCGCGCACCAGGCCGCGAAGCGCTGCTGCGCCAGCGGGCCGTGCTCCCACTCGATGGCGTCGTAGGCCGGTTTGAAGCTGCGCCGCTCGCCCTCCGGCCCGGCGATGCGCGGGAAGTTCGACAGGATCTGCAGGTAGAAGTCGCGCCAGATCAGCTCGTCCAGCCAGACGGCCGCGCCCTGGCTGCCGGCCTGGGCCCGCGTCTGGGCCAGGCGCGCCAGGGCCCGGATCGACACGGTGCCGAAGCGCAGGTGCACGCTCAGCCCGCTGGTGGCGGCCAGGGCCGGGAAGTCGCGGGTGCGGCCGTAGTCGTCGATGCGCTCGGCGAAGGCCGCCAGCAGGGTCGCCGCGCCGGCGCTGCCGGACACGACGCCGAGCTGGCGCAGGTCGGTCCGGGCAAAGCCGAGCGCCTCCAGCTCGGGCACCGCGCGCTGCCAGCGCGCCGGCCGTGGCGCCAGCCGCCGGCCATGCTCCTGGACCGGGTGCGGCGCCAGGTCGTCGGGCCCCAGCTTGGCCAGCCAGGCGTTCCGGTACGGCGTGAACACGGTGTACGCGCCGCCGCCGCGGGTCAGCAGTTCGGACCGCTCGAAGATCGCGTGGTCCTTGAAGTCAGCGAAAGCGATGCCGGCTTGCGCCAGCCGCGTGCGCACGCCCTGATCGCGGGCGAGCGCCGCCGGCTCGTCGTCCCGGTTGGCGAACACCGCTTGCACGCCAAGCGCCTGCGCCAGACGCGGGATCTCGTCGAGCGCGGCGCCGTGGCACACGATCAGGCCGGCGCCGCCATGGCCGGCGAGCTGGCGCAGGTCGCCATCGAGCTGCACCAGCGACTCGCGGATGAACTCGACCCGGCGATCTGCTGGCGGCAGGGAGTCCAGGATCGCGCTGTCGAACAGGAAGGCGCAATGGACCTGCCGGCACTGCTGGAGCGCGCGGGACAGGGCGGCGTGGTCGTGGGCGCGCAGGTCGCGCCGGAACCACACCAGGCCGAGGGGATGGGTGCTGGACATGCGGTGGCTGCCCGGCGGTGCGGCCGCCGGGCATCGTCATTGTCCGGTAGCGCCGATTCGTGCTGGCGCTAAAATTGCGCCATGCCGGCCGATGATCCTTCGATCAACCTCACGCATCACTTCCTGATCGCGATGCCGGGCATGCAGGACCAGGCGTTCGCCCGCAGCGTGATCTACCTGTGCGAGCACAGCGCGCGGGGCGCCCTCGGCCTCGTGATCAACAAGCCCAGCGACATCGATCTGCGCCACCTGTTCGACAAGGTGGAACTGCCGCTGGGCCGCGCCGACCTGCAGCGCACCCCGGTGTTCCAGGGCGGACCGGTGCAGACCGAGCGCGGCTTCGTGCTGCACGAAGCTGTGCTGGCCGGCAGCGCCGCGCCCACCGAGCCGGTCTATGCGTCGACCATGACCATTCCGGGTGGTCTGGAGATGACGACGTCCAAGGACGTGCTGGAAGCACTCTCGACCGGCGCCGGTCCGCGCAAGGTGCTGGTGTCGCTCGGCTACTCGGCCTGGGCGGAGGGCCAGCTCGAGTCGGAGCTGGCGGAAAACAGCTGGCTCACCGTGGAAGCCGACCCGGCCGTCATCTTCGACACGCCGGTGGAGCAGCGCTACGACAAGGCGCTGTCGCTGCTGGGGCTGCAATCCTGGATGCTCTCGCCGGCGGCGGGGCATGCGTAGGGCGGGCATGAGACGACGCCCCGAGCACCTTGCGGGGGCCGCAGCATGAGCCTGGCGGCCGTGCCGGACGTTCCCTCCCACCTTCAAACCTTTCTCGCTTTCGATTACGGCCTCAAGCGCACCGGCGTCGCCGTGGGCAACCGCCTGCTGCGAAGCGCGACGCCGATGCCGACGATCCGGGCCGAGGGCCGGGCGCAGCTGGCGCAGGCCGAGGCCCGCGTGCGCGAATGGCAGCCCGACGCGCTGGTGGTCGGCGTCCCGTTGCATCCGGACGGCGCGCCGCACGAGAACACCGAGCGCGCGCAGCGGTTCGCCCGCCAGCTGCGCGGCCGGCTCCAGCTGCCGGTGTTCGAAGTCGACGAGCGCTACAGCACCACCGAAGCGCTGGCGCAGGGCGCCGCCGATGCCGACGCCGGCGCCGCCTGCATCATTCTTGAACAGTTCTTGAGGAGCTTGCCGTGAGCACATTCAACCCAGCCCGGCCGAGCCAGGGAGGATCTTCCCCCCCTGCCGCGGGCGCCCTGTTTCTCGACGCCGAGGCGCTGTACCGCGAGCTGTTGCGCGGCGTGCAGTCATTGCGCGGCCAGGAGGGCCGCCTGGTCGGCATCACCTCGGGCGGCGCCTGGCTGGCCGAACGGCTGCAGGGCGACCTGCAGCTGCCCGGCGAGCCCGGCGTGATCTCGTCGGCCATGCACCGCGACGATTTCGCCAAGCGCGGCCTGGCCGGCGCCGGTCACCAGACGCAGCTTCCGTTCGACGTCAACGACGCGCACATCATCCTGCTGGACGACGTGCTCTACACCGGACGCACGATCCGCGCCGTCCTCAACGAGCTGTTCGACTACGGCCGCCCGGCCAGCGTCAAGCTCGCCGTGCTGGTGGACCGCGGCGGCCGCGAGCTGCCGGTGTCGGCCGATTTCGCCGCGGCGCGGGTCGCCCTGCCGGACACGCAATCGCTGGCGCTGGCGCGCGATGCGAGCGGCCGCTTCAGCTTCCAGGTCGAGGGGCAATGACGATGCTCTACAAACGCAATCCGCAATTGAACAAGCACGGTGAACTGGTTCACCTGCTGTCCATCGAGGGGCTGCCGCGCAGCCTCATCACCCACATTCTGGACACCGCCGCCAGCTTCGTGAGCGTCAGCGACCGCGAAGTGAAGAAGGTGCCGCTGCTGCGCGGCAAGAGCGTGTTCAACCTGTTCTTCGAGAACTCCACCCGCACGCGCACCACGTTCGAGATCGCCGCCACCCGGCTGTCGGCCGACGTGATCAACCTCGATATCGCGCGCTCCTCGTCGTCCAAGGGCGAGTCGCTGCTGGACACCATCGCCAACCTGTCGGCGATGGCCGCCGACCTGTTCGTGGTGCGGCACAGCGAGTCGGGCGCGCCGTACCTGATCGCCGAGCACGTCGCGCCGCACGTGCACGTGATCAACGCCGGCGACGGGCGCCATGCGCATCCGACGCAGGGGCTGCTGGACATGTACACCATCCGGCACTACAAGAAGGACTTCTCGAACCTGACGGTGGCGATCGTCGGCGACGTGCTGCACTCGCGCGTGGCCCGCTCAGACATCCATGCCCTCACCACGCTGGGCTGCGCCGAGGTGCGGGTGGTGGGCCCCAAGACCCTGGTGCCGTCCGACATGGCGCCGATGGGGGTGCGGGTGTGCCATTCGCTGGAGGAGGGCATCCGCGGCTGCGACGTGATCATCATGCTGCGGCTGCAGAACGAGCGCATGAGCGGCGCGCTGCTGCCGTCGTCGCAGGAATTCTTCAAGAGCTTCGGCCTCACGCCCGAGAAGCTGCAGCTGGCCAAGCCCGACGCGATCGTGATGCACCCCGGTCCGATCAACCGCGGGGTCGAAATCGATTCGTCGGTGGCCGACGGCCGGCAAAGCGTCATCCTGCCGCAGGTGACCTTCGGCATTGCCGTGCGGATGGCGGTGATGAGCATCGTGGCGGGGACGGAAGCATCATGAAAATCCTGATCAGGAATGGCCGCGTCATCGACCCGGCCTCGAAGTTCGACGCGATCGCCGACGTGGCGGTGGCCGCCGGCCGGGTGCTGGCGATCAAGAACGTGCCGGAGGGCTTTGCGCCGACCAAGGTGATCGACGCGAGCGGCTGCCTGGTGGTGCCTGGCCTGGTCGACCTGTCGGTGCGGCTGGGCGAGCCGGGCTACGAGCACGAAGGCATGCTGGAAAGCGAGATGGCGGCGGCGGTGGCCGGCGGCGTCACCAGCGTGGTCTGCCCGCCCGACACCGATCCCGTGCTCGACGAGCCGGGGCTGGTCGAAATGCTCAAGTTCCGCTCCGAGAAGCTGCACCAGGCGCGGGTGTTCCCGCTGGGGGCGCTCACGCGCCGGTTGGAAGGCGAGATCCTCACCGAGATGATGGAACTCACCGAGGCCGGCTGCGTCGGCTTCAGCCAGGCCGAGGTGCCGCTCGGCAACACGCAGGTGGTGCAGCGCGCGCTGCAGTACGCCGCGACCTACGGCTACACGGTCTGGCTGCGGCCGCAGGAACTGCACCTGGGCCGCGGCGTGGCGGCCAGCGGCGCCCTGGCCACCCGGCTGGGCCTGCCGGGGGTGCCGGTGGCCGCCGAAACCATCGCGCTGCACACCATCTTCGAGCTGATGGCGGCCACCGGGGCCCGGGTCCACCTGTGCCGCCTCAGCAGCGCGGCGGGCGTGGAACTGGTGCGCCAGGCCAAGGACCGCGGCCTCGCGGTCACCTGCGACGTCAGCGTGAACTCGCTGCACCTGACCGACGTCGACATCGGCTATTTCGACAGCCGCATGCGGCTCAATCCGCCGCTGCGCCAGCAGCGCGATCGCGACGCGCTGCGCGCGGGGCTGGCGGACGGCACGATCGACGCCCTGGTGTCCGACCACACGCCGGTGAGCGAGGATGCCAAGACGCTGCCATTCACGGAAGCGGAGCCGGGCGCCACGGGGCTGGAGTTGCTGCTTGGCCTGGCGCTCAAGTGGGGCCAGGAGAGCGGGCTGGACGTCGCGCGCGTCCTGTCGGTCCTTACCAACGAGCCGGCCCGGGTGCTGGGGCGCGCGCTGGGCACCTTGCAGGCCAGCGTCGGCCAGCTGGTGGACGGCGGGATCGCCGACGTGTGCGTGTTCGATCCGCAGGCCCATTGGACGGTGGAAGCGGCATCGCTGCGCAGCCAGGCCAAGCACACGCCGTTCTCCGGCTACGAGCTGCCGGGGCGCGTGCGCTGCACGATCGCGGCGGGCCAGGTCGCCTTCGAGGGATGGGATCGCGCCTGAGCGCCGACCGCCGATGAATTCGCTGCGCGCCGCCTGGCGGCTGTGGCGCGCGGTGCTGCACGCGCTGGGCGGCCTGGCCACCATCCTGTTGCTCTTTCCGAGGATGACGGATGCTGCCCGCGAGGCGCGCGTGCAGACCTGGTCGCTGCGGATGCTCGCGCTGCTTGGCGTGCGGCTGGAGGTGCGCGGCGCACCGCCGTCGAACGGTCCGGTGCTGCTGGTGGCCAACCACATCTCCTGGCTCGACATCCTCGTGATGCACGCGGCCCGCTACTGCCGCTTCGTCTCGAAGGCGGACGTGAAACGCTGGCCGGTGATCGGCTCGCTGGCGACCGGCGGCGGCACGATCTACATCGAGCGCGAATCGCGCCGGGATGCGATGCGGGTGGTGCACGCGATGGCCGACAGCCTCAAACGCGGCGAGGTGGTCGCGGTGTTCCCGGAGGGCACGACCGGCGACGGGATCGAACTGCTGCCGTTCCACGGCAACCTGATCCAGGCGGCCATCGCGGCGCGGGCCCCCGCGCAACCGGTGGGCCTGTGTTTCCTGGATGCACGCACGCGCCGCCTGAGCCACTCCCCTTCGTACGTCGGCGACGAGACCCTGCTGGGTTCGGTCTGGCGGACCTTGAGCGGCCGCGGCCTGGTGGCCGTGGTCCATTACGGCGTGCCGCAGCTGCCGCACGGCCGCACGCGCCGCGAATGGGCGGCCGACCTGCGGACCGCGGTCGCGGCGCTGCGCCAGGTATGAGCGGCCGGCCCCGGGCGTCAGGCCTCGTCCGTCCAGTCGAGCCTGGTGTTGGCCGGTTTCCGGAACACCACCTCGCCGGTGGGCACGTGCACGACCCGGATTTCCTGGCCGGACGGTTTGGTCGCGCTCTTGGCCGCCATGGCGACGGCCAGGTCGCGGTTGTGGAAGAAATACTGGTGGCCCCCGGACAGCGGCCACAGCCGGCCGGTGATGGGGTGGTTGCTTTCGACGCGGAAATCGGCTGGCGACATGGGAACCTCGCTGCTCTCTTCGGTCTCGCCTGGACTGGAATGCTGCGCTCGCTCGAAACCATGCTAAGCAGCCGACCTCGTGCCAGCGCATCGCCCTTGCAAGCCGCCGGTCACAGCTGTAACTGAATGCGATGACGCGTTGCGACAAGTTAATGATTGGCGGTCCTGTCTGTAGGACGGGAGCCAGCATGCGCGTCGGAATAGCGCTCCCGGCGCGCCGCCAGCTCGGCCGCGGCGCCAAGGCCGCAGGAGGGATCGTGTGATCGGCAAACTCGTCATCGCAGCGATCTCGCCGCTGGGCACCGCGCTCTTGCTGGGGCTGTTCGGACTCGCCGTGCACCGCTGGGCGGCGGCGCCCTGGCGGGCCCGCGGGCTGCGCTGCGTCCTCGCGGCACTCGCCTGGTTGTGGCTGTGGTCCATGCCCGTCGCCAGTCACGCGCTGCGCGGCTGGTTGGAAGCGCAGGCGGGGCCGCGCACCATCGACGCGCTGCCTGCGGCGCCGGCGATGGTGGTGCTTGGCGGCGCCATGCGCGGCGCGCGGCCACCGCTGCGGCCGGACCCGGACCTCGGGTCGGCGGCCGATCGCGTCTGGCACGCGGCCCGCCTGTATCGGGCCGGCAAGGCGCCGCTGGTCGTGCTGTCCGGCGGCAGCGCCCGGCCGGGGCAAGCGCCGGAGGCGCAGGTGATGGGCCAGCTGCTGTCGGAACTGGGCGTGCCGGCGACGGCGCTGGCGACCGAGCCGCGCAGCATCACCACCACGGAAAACGCCGCCTACACCGCGCAACTGCTGCGGCAGCGGCACATCGGCCGGATCCTGCTGGTCACGTCGGCGCTGCACATGAGCCGGGCGCGGGCGCTGTTCGAACGCCAGGGACTCGAAGTGATTCCGGCGCCCACCGACTACGAGGTGGTGCAGCGGCCGTTCGATTTGCTGCAGGTGGTCCCGGACGGAGAAGCGCTGGAAGGCAGCGGACGCGCGATCAAGGAGATCGTGGGCGCGCTGGTCGTGGGCCAGCCGGCAATCACCAGCCGATAGTTCCGCCATGACCGGCCGACAGCGGCGGACCTTGCGCGCAGGAGCCGCAACGCATCGGGCGCCCGGCGGCGGGCCCCGGCCGGGACCTTCTCGGTGCTCGGCATCGTCAGGAACGCCTCGACTTCAGCTCGCCCGAGCTCGCGCGATGCCGCGGGCCGTGAAAGTTCACGAAGCATCTGCTCCAATCAAGGGTTGCAGGTGTTGTTCCGCATCCTGCGACTCACGACACAGTCAGGCCCCATGGGCCATGCAGAGGGATATGAAGCTTCTTCTCACCTCGGGGGGCATCACGAATGCGAGCATCCGGGACGCCCTGGTTCATCTCCTGGGCAAGCCGATCGCCGACGCCAGCGCCCTGTGCATCCCCACGGCGGAGTACGGGCACCCGATGTGCACTCCTGCCTCGGCCTGGCGTTTCGTCGCGGGCCAGAGCGCAGCACCCATGTGCGATCTGGCCTGGAAGTCATTGGGCCTGCTGGAGCTGACGGCGCTGCCCAGCATCGGACAGGAGCGCTGGGCCCCCTGGGTCCGAGCGGCCGACGTCCTGCTGGTGGACGGCGGCGATGCGACGTACTTGTGCCATTGGATGCGGCAGTCCGGTCTGGTGGACATCCTGCCGTCCCTGCGCGAGACGGTGTGGGTTGGGGTGAGCGCCGGAAGCATGGTGATGACTCCCCGGATCGGAGAAGACTTCGTCAGCTGGAAGGCATCCGCCGCGGGCGACAAGACCCTGGGACTCGTCGACTTTTCGATCTTCCCGCACTTGGGTCACGAATTCATGCCGGAAAACACCATGGCCTATGCGCAAGAGTGGGCGAAAGGTATCGGCGGTCCGGCATACGCCATCGACGACCAAACTGCCATCAAGGTGGTCGGTGGCGTTGCCGAAGTGGTCTCCGAGGGCCGCTGGAAGTTCTTCGCCCCGTGACCACGGAGACTCGTCTGATTCACTTGCGATCCCGGCTTGGGCCGGCGACGCGGCCAGGTCCTGGCGCCCCCGACAGGAATCGAACCTGTATCTAGCGCTTAGGAGGCGCTCGTTCTATCCATTGAACTACGGCGGCCGAGAGTGCGCCATTGTAATGGCGCACTGGCGGCCGCCGTTCGGCCGAATGTGGGTTCCCCATCGCCGGCCCTTCCCCTTCCCAGCGCACTTACTTCGACAGCAGCCGCATCGCCTCTTCGAGGCCCTTGAGCGTCAGCGGATACATCCGCTGGTTCATCAGTTGCTGGATCACGCTGATGCTCTGGCGGTACTGCCAGACGCCCTGCGGCTCGGGATTGATCCAGGCGAACTTGGGGAAGGCGCTGGTCAGGCGCTGCAGCCACTCGACCCCGGCTTCCTCGTTGTTGTATTCGACGCTGCCGCCCGGCTGCAGGATCTCGTACGGGCTCATGGTCGCATCGCCGACGAAGATCAGCTTGTAGTCCTTGTTGTACTTGCGGATGATGTCCCAGGTCGGGAACTTCTCCGAAAAGCGGCGCCGGTTGTTCTTCCACATGAAGTCGTAGACGCAGTTGTGGAAGTAGTAGAACTCCAGGTGCTTGAACTCCGCCTTCGCCGCCGAGAACATCTCCTCGACCCGGTGAATGTGTTCGTCCATCGTGCCGCCCACGTCCATCAGCAGCAGGATCTTCACGTTGTTGTGCCGCTCCGGCACCATCTTGATGTCCAGGTAGCCGGCGTTGGCCGCGGTGGAGCGGATCGTGTCGTCGAGATCCAGTTCCTCTTCCGAGCCTTCGCGCGCGAACTTGCGCAGCCGCCGCAATGCCACCTTGATGTTGCGCGTGCCCAGTTCCTGCGAGTCGTCGTAATCCTTGTACGCGCGCTGGTCCCACACCTTCACCGCGCTGCGGTTGCGGCCCTTGTCCTGGCCGATGCGGATGCCCTGCGGATTGAAGCCGTAGGCGCCGAACGGCGAAGTGCCGCCGGTGCCGATCATCTTGCTGCCGCCTTCGTGGCGCTCCTTCTGCTCCTCGAAGCGCTTTCTCAGCGTCTCCATGAGCTCGTCCCAGCCCATCTTCTCGATCTTCGCCTTGTCTTCGGGCGAAAGTTCCAGCTCGAGGTTCTTGCGCAGCCACTCCAGCGGGATGTCCTTGGTGAAGTCGGCCACCATCTCCACGCCCTTGAAGTAGGCGGCGAAGGCGCGGTCGAACTTGTCGTAGTGCTTCTCGTCCTTCACCAGCGCGGTGCGCGAGAGGTAGTAGAAGTCGTCGATGCTGTACGCGCCGTCGCTCTCCGGCCCGACGACGCCGGCCCGCAGCGCCTCGACCAGCGTCAGGTATTCCTTGACCGAGACCGGCAGCTTCGCGCTGCGCAAGGTGTAGAAGAAATCGATCAGCATGCTCAGGCCTCCCGCGGGCGGACGAGCTGGTATTCGAGGTGCGACTTCACCTCCGGCCATTCGCCGGCGGCGAGGCTGTACATGACGGTGTCGCGCACCGTGCCGTCGCGGCGCAGCGCGTGGTGGCGCAGCACGCCGTCCTTCTTCGCGCCCAGCCGCTCGATGGCGCGCTGGCTGGCGAAGTTGAAGTTGTCGGTGCGCCAGCCGACGAGCTGCGCGCCAAGGGCGTCGAAGGCGTGCGACATCAGCAGCAGCTTGCATGTCGTGTTGACGTGCGAGCGCTGCCAGCGCCTGGCGTACCAGGTGTAGCCGATCTCCAGCCGTTCCACCGCCGGCACGATGTCGTGATAGCGGGTCGTGCCGATCACGGCGCCGCTGGCCAGGTCGCGCACGGCGAACGGCAGCATGTGCCCGTCCTGGTAGCCCTTGAGCGCCGCGGCGACATAGCCGGGCGCCTCCCCCGGCGCCGGCACCGACGTGACGCGCAAGGTCCACAGTTCGCCGTCACGAGCGGCGGCTTCGAGCCCGGCGACATGGTCCAGCGTCAGCGGCTCCAGCCGCACGCCCCGCGATTCCAGCGTGCACGGTTCGGGCTTGCGCATCACTCCTCCTTGCGCCGGCCCGCCCGCCAGCGGCGGGCCAGCTGCAGCCCGGCGCCGCCGCCCAGCCCGGCCAGCAGGATGCCGGCGACGCTGCTGCCGGTGTAGCCGGTCGCGAACACGTCCCAGCCGGCCAGCCGCCCGACGCCGAAGCCGAGCAGCGCGCCGGCCAGGAAGCCGATCGCGTCGGTGAGGCCTTCGAGCAGCAGCTTGTTCATGTCAGCCTCGGCCCGCCCTTCAGCGGTTGTGGCGCTGCATGAAGACGAGCTTCTCGAACAGCGTCACATCCTGCTCGTTCTTCAGCAGCGCGCCCACCAGCGGCGGCACGGCGACCTTGTCGTCCTTGCTCTGCAGGGCTTCGAGCGGAATGTCCTCGGCCACCAGGAGCTTGAGCCAGTCCAGCAGCTCGCTGGTCGACGGCTTCTTCTTGAGTCCCGGCAGGTTGCGCACGTCGTAGAAGGTCTTCATCGCCGCCGTGAGCAGCTGCTGCTTCAGGCCCGGGAAATGCACTTCGACGATCTGCCGCATGGTGTCGGCGTCGGGAAACTTGATGTAGTGGAAGAAGCAGCGGCGCAGGAAGGCGTCCGGCAGCTCCTTCTCGTTGTTCGACGTGATGAACACCAGCGGGCGGTGCCTGGCCTTGATCAGCTCGCGCGTCTCGTAGACGTAGAACTCCATCCGGTCGAGCTCGCGCAGCAAGTCGTTCGGAAACTCGATGTCGGCCTTGTCGATCTCGTCGATCAGCAGCGCCACCGGCTGGTCGGCGGTGAAGGCCTGCCACAGCACGCCCTTGACGATGTAGTTGTGGATGTCCTTGACCCGCTCGTCGCCCAGCTGCGAATCGCGCAGGCGGCTGACGGCGTCGTATTCGTACAGACCCTGCTGCGCCTTGGTGGTGGACTTGATGTGCCACTGCAGCAGCGGCACGCCCACCGCCTGCGCCACTTCCTCGGCCAGCATCGTCTTGCCGGTGCCGGGCTCGCCCTTGACAAGCAGGGGGCGCTTCAGGGTGATCGCGGCATTCACCGCCAGCATCAGGTCCTGGGTGGCGACGTAGCTCTGGGAGCCTTGGAACTTCATGGGGAAATCCGGGAGGTGAAGGTGGCTGGACCGCCAGTTATACTCAAAGGTTCATTTCGAAACTGAACCTCTTACCGGATTTTGCTCGCAAAATGAATCTGTTGTTCAACGCGTTCTTGGCCTTGGGTGTCGCTTGCGTGACCAGTCTGGCCCATTCCCAGTCCGCGACGCCGGCGGCAGCGCCGGCGCAGCAGCAGGCCGTGGCCCCGGCTGCCGCGGGCGGTGTCAGCATCGAGTCGAAGGTCGCGATGTGCATGGGATGCCACAACATTCGCGGCTACCAGGCGAGCTTTCCGGAAGTGCACAAGGTGCCGATGATCGCGGGCCAGAGCGCCAAGTACATCGCGGCCGCGCTCACCGCGTACAAGAACGGCGATCGCAAGCACCCGACGATGCGCGGCATCGCGGCGAGCCTGACCGAGCAGGACGTGGCCACCATCGCCTCCTACTACGAGAGCCTGCCCAAGGAAGAAGTGAAGCCGCTGGCCGAGAAGCAGTCGCGTGAACCGAACGCCCAAGTGGCCGGCCTGCTGCAAAAGGCCGCGTGCGTGTCCTGCCACGGCGCGAACTTCTCCAAGCCGATCGATCCGAGCTACCCGAAGATCGCGGGCCAGCATGCCGATTACCTGTTCGTCGCGCTCAAGGCGTACAAGACCGAGAACAACCCCGCCGTCGGCCGCAGCAACGGCGTGATGGGCGCCATCGCCAAGCAGTTCAGCAACGCCGAACTGAAGGCGCTCGCCAGCTACGTGGGCTCGCTGGACAGCGAATTGCGCGTGCATCCCGAGCCGCGCTTCCACCGCGGCCGCTGATCCGGCCCGATCCCTGCAACGAGCCCCGCGATGCGGGGCTTTTTCATTGGGGACATGCCTCAGTCGCGGGTGGCGCGCCGCTGCACGCAGGCCACGTAGGCGTCGCCGTCGGGCGGCAGGCCGGAGCGCTGGCTTTCCCACAGCATCTGGCCCAGGCACTCCATCGCCTCGTGGTGCGCGTCGTGCAGCGAGTCGCGGCGGGCGGCCAGCAGTTCCACCGCCTGGCGGATGCCGCGCGGCTGGTCGATCGAGCACTGCTCGCTGATCGACAGGTGCATCGACAGGTGCAGGAAGGGGTTGCTGCGGCCGTCCTGGCCGTCGTAGGCGCGGGCGAGGGCCGCGTCGGCGTCCTCGAGTTCCGCCTGGTACTCGGGATGGTCCTGCAGCCACTGCGCCGCCAGCGTTTCGAGCGCGTCCATCGGCTGTCCGGCCCGGGCCTTGCCCTGCACCGAACAGAAGAAGCGCCGCACGTCCGCCTGAGAGGGATTGAACATGGCGGCCAGCGTAGCACGGGCGGGACGGCCGCCGGCGACGCTGGCTCTAGAATGCTGCGCAGGAAGTCAGACATCCGGCGGTCCGCTGGGCCAGCGCCGTCGCCGGGCCACATTCACCCATGATCGACAAGATTGCGCCCACCGTGGCGGACGCCATCGGGCAGCTCGCCGACGGCGCCACCGTGATGATCGGTGGCTTCGGCACCGCCGGCATCCCCAACGAGCTCATCGAGGGCCTGATCGCGCAGGGCGCGCGCGACCTCACCATCGTCAACAACAACGCCGGCAATGGCGACCACGGGCTGGCGGCACTGCTCAAAGCCGGCCGCGTGCGCAAGGTCATCTGCAGCTTCCCGCGCCAGGCCGACTCGCACGTGTTCGATGCCCTGTACCGCAGCGGCCGGCTGGAACTCGAATTGGTGCCGCAGGGCAACCTTGCCGAGCGCATTCGCGCGGCCGGCGCCGGCATCGGCGCCTTCTTCTGCCCGACGGCGTTCGGCACCGAGCTGGCGCGGGGCAAGGAAACGCGCGAGATCGCCGGGCGCCAGTACGTGCTGGAATATCCGATCCACGGCGACCTGGCGCTGATCAAGGCCGAATGCGGCGACCGCTGGGGCAACCTCACCTACCGCAAGGCCGCGCGCAATTTCGGCCCGGTGATGGCGACGGCGGCCAGGCACACCGTGGCCAGCGTGCACCGCATCGTCGAACTCGGCGGGCTCGACCCGGAGGCGATCGTCACCCCCGGCATCTACGTCAGCCGCATCGTGCAGGTCGAGCGGGTCGCCACCGCCGCCGGCGGCTTCAGGAAGGCGGCCTGAGATGGGGTACGGCAGACGCAGCAAGGAGCAACTCGCCGCGCGGGTGGCGCAGGACATCCACGACGGCGCCTACGTCAACCTGGGCATCGGCATGCCGACGGCCGTCGCCAACCACCTGCCGGCCGGCCGCGAGGTGATCCTGCACAGCGAGAACGGCATCCTCGGCATGGGCCCGGCACCGCGCGAGGGCGAGGAAGACTACGACCTCATCAACGCCGGCAAGCAGCCCGTGACGCTGTTGCCGGGCGGGGCGTTCTTCCACCACGCCGACAGCTTCGCGATGATGCGCGGCGGCCACCTCGACATCTGCGTGCTCGGCGCCTTCCAGGTGTCGGCCACCGGCGACCTCGCCAACTGGAGCACCGGCGAGCCCGGCGCCATCCCCGCCGTCGGCGGCGCGATGGACCTGGCGATCGGCGCCAAGCAGACCTGGGTGATGATGGACCTGCTCACCCGTGGCGGCGAGAGCAAGGTGGTCGCCCACTGCAGCTATCCGCTGACCGGCATCGGCTGCGTCAAGCGCATCTATACCGATCTCGCGACGTTCGCGTGCATGCCCAGCGGGCTGCGCCTGATCGACGCCGTGGCCGGGCTCGAGCGGGTCGAGCTCGAACGCCTGATCGGCCTGCCGGTGCAGGCCGCCTGACCCCGCCGCTGTCTTTGCCGCTTTTACAGGAGACCCCCATGACCAGACAAGCCTTCATCTGCGATGCGATCCGCACCCCCTTCGGACGCTACGGCGGGGCGCTGTCGTCGGTGCGCACCGACGACCTCGCGGCGCTCCCGATCAAGGCGCTGATGGCGCGCAACGCCAAGGTCGACTGGGAGGCACTCAGCGACGTGCTGTACGGCTGCGCCAACCAGGCCGGCGAAGACAACCGCAACGTCGCCCGCATGGCCGGGCTGCTGGCCGGGCTGCCGGTCGGCGTGCCGGGCGCCACCGTGAACCGGCTGTGCGGCTCGGGCCTGGATGCCCTGGGCACCGGGGCTCGCGCCATCAAGGCCGGCGAGGCTTCGCTGATCATCGCCGGCGGCGTCGAGAGCATGAGCCGCGCCCCGTTCGTGATGCCCAAGGCGGACAGCGCGTTTGCCCGCAGCAACGCGGTCTACGACACCACCATCGGCTGGCGCTTCGTCAACAAGCTGATGAAGGAGAAGTACGGCATCGATTCGATGCCCGAAACCGCGGAGAACGTCGCCGCCGAGTACAAGATCGAACGCGACGCGCAGGACCGGATGGCGCTGGCCAGCCAGCTGAAGGCCGTGGCGGCGCAGAAGGCCGGCTTCTTCGAAGGCGAGATCGCGCCGGTGACGATCCCGCAGAAAAAGGGCGATCCCATCGTCGTGAGCAAGGACGAACATCCGCGCGAAACCAGTCTGGAGGCGCTCGCCAAGCTCAAGCCGATCGTCAAGCCGGACGGCTCCGTCACGGCCGGCAACGCCAGCGGCGTCAACGACGGCTCGTGCGCCCTGCTGGTGGCCGACGAAGGCACCGCCGCCAGGCATGGCCTCACGCCGCGGGCCCGGGTGGTCGGCATGGCGACGGCCGGCGTGGCGCCCCGGGTGATGGGCATCGGCCCGGCACCGGCGACGCAGAAGGTGCTGGCGCTCACCGGCATCACGCTGGAGCAGATCGACGTGATCGAACTGAACGAGGCGTTCGCGGCGCAGGGCATCGCCGTGCTGCGGCTGCTGGGGCTGCCCGACGACGATCCGCGCGTGAATCCCAACGGCGGCGCGATCGCCCTGGGTCACCCGCTCGGCGCGTCGGGCGCCCGGCTGGCGACGACGGCGGTGAACCAGTTGCACCGCACCGGCGGCCGGTATGCGCTGTGCACGATGTGCATCGGCGTGGGACAGGGCATCGCTGTCATCCTCGAACGCGTCTGAGGCGCGGCTGAGGCCGGCGCCGGCTGCGACCGCCGGGCCGGCCCGGCTCACGAAGCGGCGCCGCGCCGCCGCTCCTCTTCACGCTGCCTGGCTTCGCTCGCGGCACGCTCCTGCGCCAGCTGCTCCTGCAGCTGCCGGCGCGCCTGCTTGGTCACCGCAATCACCTTGGCGCGGTCCTTGTGGTGCGGGTACATGTCCTCGAACAGCTGCAGGTTGGCGCGGCGAAAGCGCACGGCCAGGGTCCGCGCCTCGAACGGCGCGATCCCCAGCACCTCCAGCACGGTGCGGCCGCTGCGCAGGCTGGACTCGAACACCTCGCGCTCGACCCGCGTCACCCCGCGGTCGCGCAGTTCGTTCCAGTGCGTCACGTCGCGGGCGCGGGCAACCAGCTCCAGCTGCGGGAAGTGCCGGCGCGCGAGGTCGACGATGCGCAGCGACTGCTCGACGTCGTCCACCGCCACCAGCAGCACCCTGGCGCTGGCCGCGCCGGCCGTGCGCAGCAGGTCCAGCCGCGTCGCGTCGCCGTAGAACACCTTGTAGCCGAAGGCGCGGGCGGTGGCGATCATGTCGGCGTCGTGGTCGAGCACCGTGGACTGGATGCCTTGCGCCGCCAGCATGCGGCCCACGATCTGGCCGTAGCGGCCGAAGCCTGCGATGATCACCGGCGCGTGCTGCGGCTCGCTGAGCTCGGGCGGGGCAGGGCGCCGCGGGCCCGCGCGCGGAACCAGCCAGCGATCGGCCAACACCAGCAGCAACGGGCCGAGCAGCATGGAGACGGCCACCGCCCCGATCAGCAGCGACGCGGCCTGCGGCGCCAGCACCCGGGCTCCGGTGGCCGCCTGGAAGACCACGAATGCGAACTCGCCGCCCTGGGCGAGCAGCAGCACGAAGACCGGCCGTTCCTGCGCCGGCAGCTCGATCCAGCGGGCGAGCGCGTAGATCGCCAGCGCCTTGAGCGCCAGAAAGCCGGCGACCAGCAGCGCCATCAGCCCCGGCGACGCGAGCAGCACGCCGAAGTCGATGCTCATGCCGACGGCGATGAAGAACAGGCCCAGCAGCAATCCCTTGAACGGCTCGATGTCGGTTTCCAGCTCCTGGCGGTATTCGCTGTCGGCCAGCAGCACGCCCGCCAGGAACGCGCCGAGCGCCATCGACAGGCCCACGAACTGCATCGACGCGGCGGTCGCGACCACCAGCAGCAGCGCGGCGGCGGTGAAGATCTCGGGGGTCCGGCTGCGGGCGATCCAGCGCAACAGCGGGCGCAGCAGCAGCCGGCCGCCGATCACCACCGCCAGCACCACGGCCACGATCCGCGCCGCCTCCAGCCATCCGGCGCCGTCGGGCGAGCGTCCCGCGTCGCCGGCGCCGCCGAGCAGCGGCAACAGCGCCAGGATCGGGATCGCCGCGACGTCCTGGAACAGCAGGATGGAGAACCCGGCCTGTCCGCTGGAAGTGGACAGCAGGTTGCGCTCGCCCATGACCTGCAGCGCGATGGCCGTGGACGACAGCGCCAAGCCCAGCGCCGCCACCAGGCCGACACGCCATGGCTGCCCCGCCAGCAGGGTCGCCGCGAGGAACAGCAGCGCCGCGCAGCCGAGCACCTGGGCGCTGCCCCAGCCGAAGATCGATCGGCGCAGGCTCCAGAGCCGGCGCGGCTCGAGCTCCAGCCCCACCAGGAACAGCATCAGCACGATGCCCAGCTCGGCGAAATGCAGGATGTCCTGCACGTTGCGCACGAACCCGAAGCCCCAGGGACCGATCACGATGCCGGCGGCCAGGTAGCCGATGATGGAACCGAGGCCCAGCGCGCGCGCCAGCGGCACGGCGAGCACCGCCGCGGCCAGGTAGACGAGGCTGCCGGTGAGCCAGCCGGGCGCGTGTTCCACTAGGCGTGCTCCCGGCTCCGGGCCGCAGGCGCGGGACGGTCGGCGACCGGCACTTCGCAGCCGGGGCACGGCGGCAGGCCGTCCAGCTCCGGCCAGCGCGGATACGTGGCCAGGCGTTCCTGGAAGATGGCGGCGTGCGCCGCCAGCGCCGAATCGCCGACGGTGCGCGCCCCGTGCAGCACCAGCGGCGGCAGGAAGCGCATGCCGCACAGGGCGGCGGTCTGCTCGTACGGCGGCAGGAACGCATCGAAGAAGTAGCGGTTGTAGCCCTGCGGGTGGTACGACGGCTCGGCGCCGCCGGTGCTGGCCACCAGCCACAGGTCCTTGCCGCGCAGGGCCCGGCCGCCGCTGCCGTAGGCCCAGCCATAGGTCAGCACTTCGTCCAGCCAGAGTTTCTGCAGCGCGGGCATCGAGTACCACTGGATCGGGTGGAGCAGGACCACCAGTTGCGCGGCGGCCAGCGCCGCCTGCTCGGCCGGGACGTCGAGGTCGTAATCGGGATACAGGCCGTAGAGATCGCGCACGGCCACCCCCGGCGAGCGTCGCGCGCCGGCCAGCAGCTGCCGGTTCACGCGCGACTCGCGCCAGTTGGGGTGGGCAGCCAGCACCAGGATGGCAGGCTTGGCCGCCGCTGTCGTCAACTCAACCATAGGGGTACCATTGGGACCGGCCGCGCTCCCGGTGGGAGCGTGCAACCTCTGGAAGGAGTCTGCCATGCCGATCGTGGTCGTTGCGAATCCCAAGGGTGGCGTCGGCAAGTCGACGCTGGCGACGCAGATGGCCGGCTATCTCGCCAGCCGCGGCCGGTCCGTGATGCTGGGCGATGCCGACCGCCAGCAATCGTCCCGCCTCTGGCTGGGGCTGCGGCCGGCCGCCGCGCGCCCGATCAGCACCTGGGACGTCGGCGAAGACAGGATCGTCAGGCCGCCGCGGGGCACCACCCACGTCGTGCTCGATACGCCGGCCGGCCTGCACGGCCCGATGTTCAACCAGGTCATGCAGCTGGCCGACAAGGTGGTGGTGCCGCTGCAGCCGAGCGTGTTCGACATGTTCGCCACCCGTGCCTTCCTGGACGACCTCGCGGCGCACCGCAAGGCCGGGCGCCTGCAGGTCGGCATCGTCGGCATGCGGGTCGACGAGCGCACCATCGCGGCCGACAAGCTGCACGAGTTCGTCGACAGCCTCGGGTTGCCGGTGCTCGGCTTCGTGCGCCACACGCAGAACTACATCCACCTCGCCGCGCGCGGCCTGACAGTCTTCGACGTCGCGCCGGGCCGGGTGGAGCGGGACCTGGCGCAATGGGAGGGCATCTGTCGCTGGCTCGACAATTGAACGGCGCGGGTCCTTGCTACATTGGCGCGATGAAGACCTTCCAGAACCTCGCCGAGCTGCCCGCGTTCGTGGGCCAGGAAGTCGCCGTGAGCGACTGGCTCACGATCACGCAGGAGCAGATCAACCTGTTCGCGCAGGCGACCGGCGACCACCAGTGGATCCACGTCGACGTGGAGAAGGCGAAGGCGGGGCCGTTCGGAGCGCCGATCGCGCACGGCTTTCTCACCCTGTCGCTGATCCCGAAGTTCTTCGAGAGCTCGTTCCGGATCGAGAACGCCCGCATGGGCGTGAACTACGGCCTCAACAAGGTGCGCTTCACGGCGCCGGTGCCGGTGGGCAGCCGGCTGCGGGGCCGCATGAAGCTGCTGGAGTGCAAGCCGATCGAGAACGACGGCATGCAGATGACGTGGCAGGTGACGATCGAGCGTGAAGGCGGCGACCGCCCGGTGTGCGTCGCCGAGTCGCTGAGCCGGCGCTATCCCTAGGCCTCAGGCAAATCCGTTCTGGCGCCAGGCCTCGAAAACCGTGACGGCCACGGCGTTCGAGAGATTCAGGCTGCGTTGACCGGGACGCATCGGCAGGCGCAGCCGCTGCCCGGGGGCAAACGAGTCGCGCAGCGCGGGCGCCAAGCCCGCCGTCTCCGAACCGAACACCAGCCAGTCGCCCGGGCGGAACGCGGCCTCGTGCACCAGCCGCTGGCCGCGCGTCGTGAGCGCGAACATGCGCTGCGGATCGGGCTGCGCGCGGGCCAAAAACGCGTCCCAGCCGGCATGCCGCTGCACCTCGGCGTACTCGTGGTAGTCGAGCCCGGCGCGGCGCATCAGCCGGTCCTCCATCGAAAAGCCGAGCGGCTCGATCAGGTGCAGCGTGCACCCGGTGTTGGCGGCCAGCCGGATCACGTTGCCGGTGTTGGGCGGGATCTCCGGCTGCACGAGGACGATGTGGAACATCGCGCCATTGTCGGGCCGCGGGGTCACGCCGGCAGTTCGGTGCGCGCGATCACCACCGCGGTGATGTGCGCCGCGCCGGCCCGCCGCAGGGCGGCCGCGGCACTGAAGATCGAAGCGCCGCTCGTCATCACGTCGTCCACCAGGACGAGCCGCGCGCCACGCAGCTGCGCCGCCAGCGCCGGCTCGACCGCGAAGGCGCCCTTCACGTTGGCCGCGCGGTCGCGCCGGTCGAGCGCCGTCTGCGCCCGGGTGTGCCGCGTGCGCAGCAGCAGGTCGGCGCGCGCCTTGGCCGGCGCCAAGGCGCGCGCCAGCAGCAGTGCCTGGTTGAAGCCGCGCTCGGCCAGGCGCGGCGCCGACAGCGGCATCGGCAGCACCAGCGCCGCCCGGTCCAGCGCCGGCTCCACCCAGGGCGCGCTGCGCATCAGCAGGGCGAAGGTGCGGGCCCAGCCAGGCTCCCCGTTGAACTTGAACTGGGTGATCAGGCCCGACCAGGGATAGTCGTAGTTGACCGCCGCCAGGCAGGCGTCCAGCGGCGGCGGCTCGCGCAGGCAGCGGCCGCACTCGGCGGTGCCCGAAGGCAGCGGCAGGGCGCAGCGGCCACAGCGCGGCTGGGGCTGCGCGAAGCGCGCGACGCAGCCCTCGCACACCGGTTGCGCCGGCCAGGCCCGGCAGACCGCGCACTGGCCCGGCAGGCGGTCCGCAACCCCTTCGACCAAGTGGCGCAGCATGGGCTCAATATACTGGCCGGCTGCGCCATGGCCAATCCACGCCCACCCACCATCGATCCCGTCGCCGCCCGCCACTGGCACCGCGTCGCGCCCGCCACGTCGCCCTGGTTGCACGAGGAGGTCGGCCGGCGCATGGAGGACCGCCTGCAGTGGATCCGGCTCGAACCCAAGGTCTGGGCCGACTGGGCGCCGGTGCGCGGCGGCCTGGAGGCGCATGCGCTGGTGGAGCGGCGCTATCCGCAGGCCCAGTGCATCGTCCACGAGACCAATCCGGCGCACGCGCAGGCAGCGCAGCAACTGCTGGCCAAGCCCTGGTGGCGGCGCTGGTCGGGCCCGATGCCGCGTCATGCGCCCGTGCCGGACGGCACCGCGCAGATGCTGTGGGCCAACATGGCCCTGCACCTGTCGGCGGAGCCGGAAGGCCTGCTGGCCGCCTGGCACCGGGCGCTGGCCCCGGACGGCTTCCTGATGTTCTCCTGCCTGGGCCCCGACACGCTGCGCGAGCTGCGGGCGCTGTACCGCGCCTTGGGATGGCCGGCCCCGGCCCACGAGTTCACCGACATGCACGACTGGGGCGACATGCTGGCCCACGCCGGCTTCGCCGACCCGGTCATGGACATGGAGCACATCACGCTCACCTGGGAGACGGCGCCGCGCCTGCTGCAGGAACTGCGCGAACTCGGGGCCAACCTGCATCCGGGCCGGTTCGGGTCGCTGCGCGGTCGGGGCTGGCGCGCGCGCCTGGACAGCGAGCTGGCCGCCGCCTTGACCAACGGCGAGGGTCGGCTCGCGCTGACCTTCGAGATCATCTACGGCCACGCCGTGAAGCCGCAGCCGCGGATCAAGGTGGCCGGCGAGAGCGCGGTGTCGCTCCAGGAGATGCGCGCGATGCTGCGGCCGGGGCGGTCGAATCCCGGTTGAGTTGATCTGGCGCAAGGGCCGAGACTGACCTGAAACAAGGAATTCCCGGAAAGCACCTTGCCCGGCGGTAGGAATTGCGGTAACGGCGCTCCCGATACGGAGCGCTACAATCCGCCGTTCATTTTTCAAGCGACACCTTGCCGACCCCGGTCTTTCGTTTCGCCACCGTGCAGGGCCAGAGCATTTCCTGGCTTCTGCGGCGCAACTGCTCCGTGACGCCGGCCCAGCTGGGATGGCTGTATGCCTCGCTCTGCGCCCTGTCGCTTGGGATCGCGATGCTGTTCTGGGTGCTGGGGGCGGTGCTCGTGCTGCCGTTCGCCTGGCTGGAACTGGCCGCGCTCGGCGTCGCTTTTCTCGCCTATGCGCGGCACGCCGCGGACGGCGAGACGATCCAGCTGCGCGGCCGGCAGCTGGTGGTCGAACTGGAGTCGGCCGGCCACCGGCAGCGCGCCGAGTTCGACCGCGAGCGCGTGCGGGTGGAGCCCAGCGTCGCCGACCGGTCGTTGATCGAGCTGTCGGGGCAGGGGCGGCGGGTGAATGTGGGCCGATTCGTGCGCCCCGAGCTGCGGCCGGTGCTGGCGCAGGAGATCAGAAGGGCATTGCGCGAAGGCGCCGGACAGCCGCGCGGAGACAGCGGCGGGGATTGAGTGAAGGTAGAACGAGTGAGAACCATGAAGAGCATTTCGGACACCCTGGCTTCGCTGCTGCTCCCGCTGGGCGCGTTTGGCGCGGCCGCGGCCCATGCGGCCAACAACGACCTGCCGGGCGGCCCGGCGGTGCGCCAGCTGAACCTGCACGACGCCGCCACCCGCGTGGCGGTCGAGCAGTCGTGGCTGCACTGGTTCATGCTGATCACGTGCATCGTGATCTTCGTGCTGGTGTTCGGCGTGATGTTCTATTCGATCTGGAAGCACCGCCGCTCGCTCGGCCACAAGCCGGCCAACTTCCACGAATCGGTCACCGTGGAGGTGATCTGGACCGTCATCCCGTTCCTGATCGTGATCGGCATGGCGCTGCCGGCCACCAAGGTGGTGGTCGCGCAGAAGGACACCAGCAATGCCGACCTCACCATCAAGGCCACCGGCTACCAGTGGAAGTGGGGCTATGACTACCTGAAGGGCGAAGGCGAGGGCGTCTCGTTCCTGTCCACGCTCGACACCGCCCACCGCCAGATGTCCAACGACGGCGCGGCCGGCCAGGTGCCCGACAACTACCTGCTCAAGGTCGACAACCCGCTGGTGGTGCCGGTCAACAAGAAGATCCGCGTCATCACCACGGCCAACGACGTGATCCACGCCTGGGGCGTGCCGGCCTTCGGCGTCAAGCAGGATGCGATTCCCGGCTTCGTGCGCGACACCTGGTTCCGCAGCGAGAAGACCGGCGACTTCTACGGCCAGTGCTACGAGCTGTGCGGCAAGGAGCACGCCTACATGCCGATCCACGTCAAGGTGCTGTCGCAGCAGGACTACACCGCCTGGGTCGACGGCGAGAAGAAGAAGATGGCGGCCAAGGCCGACGATCCGAACAAGATCTGGGTGCTCGACGAGCTCGCCAAGCGCGGCGAGAAGGTCTACGCGGCCAACTGCGCGGCCTGCCACCAGCCCAACGGCAAGGGCGCCGGCCCGATCAAGCCGCTGGACGGCTCGCCGATCGTGCAGGACGCCGACAAGACCAAGCAGATCCAGGTGGTGCTCCATGGCCGCGCCGCCATGCCCGCGTGGAAGCAGCTGTCCGACACCGACCTCGCGGCGGTGATCAGCTACACCAAGAACAACTGGTCCAACAAGACCGGCCAGATCGTGCAGCCCAGCGAAGTGCTGGCGCAGCGCGCCAAGTAAGCCGGCCGTTTCGCCCCCGCAGACAAGGAATTCCCGATGAGCGCCGTCCTCGACCATCCCGGGCACCACGCCCACGACGACCACCACCACGCGCCGGCCGGCTGGCGGCGATGGGTCTTCGCCACCAACCACAAGGACATCGGGACGCTGTACCTGCTGTTCTCGTTCACCATGCTGATGATCGGCGGGCTGCTGGCGCTGATGATCCGCGCCGAGCTGTTCCAGCCCGGCCTGCAGCTGGTCAATCCCGAGCTGTTCAACCAGTTCACGACCATGCACGGGCTGATCATGGTGTTCGGCGCCATCATGCCGGCCTTCGTCGGCTTCGCGAACTGGATGATCCCGCTGCAGATCGGCGCGCCCGACATGGCGTTCGCTCGCCTGAACAACTTCAGCTTCTGGCTGCTGATCCCGGCCGCGCTGATGCTGGTGGGTTCGTTCTTCATGCCCGGCGGCGCACCGGCGGCCGGCTGGACGCTCTACGCGCCGCTGACGCTGCAGATGGGCCCGTCGATGGACGCCGGCATCTTCGCGATGCACATCATGGGCGCCTCGTCGATCATGGGCTCGATCAACATCATCGTCACCATCCTGAACATGCGCGCGCCCGGCATGACGCTGATGAAGATGCCGATGTTCGCCTGGACCTGGCTGATCACCGCCTACCTGCTGATCGCCGTGATGCCGGTGCTCGCCGGCGCCATCACGATGACGCTGACCGACCGCCACTTCGGCACGACCTTCTTCAACCCCGCCGGCGGCGGCGACCCGGTGATGTACCAGCACATCTTCTGGTTCTTCGGCCACCCCGAGGTCTACATCATGATCCTGCCGGCCTTCGGCATCATCAGCCAGGTCGTGCCCGCGTTCGCCCGCAAGCGCCTGTTCGGCTACGCCTCCATGGTGTACGCCACCAGCTCGATCGCCATCCTGTCGTTCATCGTCTGGGCGCACCACATGTTCACCACCGGCATGCCGGTGACCGGGCAGCTGTTCTTCATGTACGCGACGATGCTGATCGCGGTGCCGACGTCGGTGAAGATCTTCAACTGGATCGCGACGATGTGGGAAGGCTCGATGACCTTCGAGACGCCGATGCTGTTCGCCGTCGGCTTCATCTTCGTGTTCACGATCGGCGGCTTCACCGGCCTGATCCTGGCGGTGGCGCCGATCGATCTGGTGCTGCAGGACACCTACTACGTGGTGGCGCACTTCCACTACGTGCTGGTGGCCGGCTCGCTGTTCGCCATGTTCTCCGGCTTCTACTACTGGGCGCCGAAGTGGACCGGCGTGATGTACAACGAGCGCATGGGGCAGATCCACTTCTGGTGGTCGATGATCAGCTTCAACGTCGCGTTCTTCGTGATGCACTTCCTGGGCCTGGCCGGCATGCCGCGCCGCTACGCCGACTATCCGGCCCAGTTCGCGGACTTCAACGCCGTCGCCACCATCGGCGCCTTCGGCTTCGGCTTCGCGCAGGTGTTCTTCTTCTTCTTCGTGGTGCTGCCGATGATGCGCGGCAAGGGCGAACCGGCCCCGCAGCGCCCCTGGAACGATCCCGACGGCAAGGGCGCCGAGGGCCTGGAGTGGGAAGTGCCGTCGCCGGCCCCGTTCCACACGTTCGAGACGCCCCCGGTGCTGGACGGCAGCGGCAACCGGCTGCTGAATCCGCAGCTGTCCGGCCGCTCGCACTGATGCAGACGGCCATGACGGATCACGAGCAAAGGAAGAAGAACGTGCGGCTGGCGCTGATCCTGGCGTCGATCGCGGCGGCGTTCTTCCTCGGCTTCATGGCCAAGTTCGTGCTGTTCGCCCACTGAGCGCCACCATGAGCCCGCGCGCCGACAACCTGAAGATGCTGGGCAAGCTGGCCGTCGTGGCGGCCGGCATGTTCGTGTTCGGGTACGCGCTGATCCCGCTGTACAAGAGCATCTGCGAGGTGACCGGGATCAACATCCTGTCGCTGGCCGAGCGCCAGGTGCCGGGCGCGGCAGGCACCGGCGGCGCGGTGGTGAACACGCAGGTGGACACGAGCCGCACCATCACGGTGGAGTTCGACGCCAATGCGCGCGGGCCGTGGGAGTTCAGGCCGGCGCAGCGCTCGGTGCAGGTCCACCCGGGCGAGCTCACGACGGTGATGTACGAGTTCCGCAACGTGCAGAACCGGCGCATGGTGGCCCAGGCCATCCCGAGCTATGCGCCGACCCAGGCCGGGGCCCACTTCAACAAGGTCCAGTGCTTCTGCTTCACGCAGCACACGCTGGAGCCGGGCGAGTCCAGGCAGTGGCCGGTGGCGTTCGTGATCGATCCGAAGCTGTCCAAGGACGTGAAGACGATCACGCTGTCCTACACCTTCTTCGAGGTCGGCGGCACCGGCGGGCCGAGCGCCGCCGCGCCGGGCGCGGCGGGGTCGCCGACATGATGGCCCACGGCCCGATGGACCGGCCGCGCGGCAACACGCTGTGGCGCAGCGTCAAGGCGGTGTTGTGGTCGTTCCTGGGGATCCGTCAGAACCGGGCCTCGCACGAGGACATGTCCAGCCTGAACCCGGTGCATATCATCGTGGTCGCGCTGGTCGCGCTCGGGCTGTTCGTCGGCGCGCTGGTGGCGCTGGTCCACTGGGTGGTCGGTTGAGAATCAAAGAGACAAGTTTGGGAATCAGGAGTTGAGATGAGTAGCAGCGCACCGGGCACCACGCCTCACTATTTCGTGCCGGAGCCGTCACGGCATCCGGTGTTCACGGCCTTCGGCCTGTTCTGGGTGATCCTGGGCGCCGCCCAGTGGATCAACGGCAACGACTGGGGCAAGTACGCCCTCCTGTTCGGCTTCCTGTGGGTGGCCTGGGTGCTGTTCCACTGGTTCGGCGACGCCATCGGCGAAAGCGAGCGCGGCGCGTACGGCCGCAAGGTGGACATCTCCTATCGCTGGAGCATGAGCTGGTTCATCTTCTCGGAGGTGATGTTCTTCGGCGCCTTCTTCACCGCGCTGTGGTGGATGCGCTCGCACTCGGTGCCGGCGCTGGGCGGCGTCGACAACGCGCTGCTGTGGCCCGACTTCAAGGGTGTCTGGCCGACGATCGCGCCCGGCACCACGGCTTCGCCCGGCGGGATCATCGAGCCGTTCCAGGTGATGACGCCGTTCTGGCTGCCCACCATCAACACGGCGCTGCTGCTGTCGTCGGGCGTCACGCTGACCATCGCCCACCACGCGCTGCGCGAGAACCATCGCAGCCGCACGATCCTGTTCATGTGGATCACGGTGCTGCTCGGCGCGACCTTCGTCGCGGTACAGGGCTACGAATACTTCCACGCGTACACCGAACTGAACCTGAAGCTGACCTCTGGCGCGTACGGTTCGACCTTCTTCATGCTGACCGGCTTCCACGGCTTCCACGTGATCGTCGGCATGCTGATGCTGCTGTTCATCACGCTGCGCCTGATGAAGGGCCACTTCACCGCCGAGCGCCACTTCGGCTTCGAGGGCGCCGCCTGGTACTGGCACTTCGTGGACGTCGTGTGGCTGGGCCTGTACACCCTCGTGTACTGGCTGTGAGCCGGCGCGGCCCCCAGCAAAGAAAAGCGCCGCGAGGCGCTTTTTCTTTTCCGGCCCCGGCCGCCGCCGCTAGGCGCCTGCGGGAATGCCGGTGGGCTGGATGTAGCCCAGCTTCCAGGCCAGCAGGATGCCCAGGAACAGCAGGATGGAAAATCCCACCCGGAAAGCCAGCGCCCGGGCCATGTTGCTGGTTTTGGGCCGGCCGTCCCGCCCGTCGCGCATCATGAAGAACAGCGCCGAACCCAGGCTGCCGATGATGGCAACGAAGGCGAGCAGCACGAGGTATTTCATGGCGCCGATTATCCTGTGAGCACCCGATCGCGTCCCCGCTTCTGGCTGATCACCCTGGCCGCGCTGGTGGTCGCCGGCGCCGGGCTCGCGCTCGGCGCGTGGCAGCTCGACCGCGGTCGCCAGAAAGTCGCGCTGCACCAGGCGATGGCGGCGCGCGAGCGGCTGCCTGCGGTCGGCAACGCGGCGCTCCTGGCCGCCGGCGAGGGCGCGCTGCTGCACCGGCCGGTCGTCGTTCGGGGCCGCTGGGTGCCTCAGCGCACGGTCTTTCTCGACAACCGGCAGATGCAGGGGCGGCAGGGCTTCTACGTCGTCACGCCGCTGCTGCTGGAAGGCGGCGGCGGGGCCGCCGTGCTGGTCGAGCGCGGCTGGGTGCCGCGCAATTTCGAGCACCGCGAGCAGTTGCCGACGGTGCCCACGCCGGCCGGCGTGGTGGCCGTGCACGGACGCGTTGCCCCGCCCCCGGCCAGGCTCTATGACCTCGGCAGGGCGCCGGCCGGTGCGATCCGGCAAAATCTCGACCTGACCGGCTTCCGCGCCGAAACGGGCCTGCCCCTGCTGGACCTCGCCGTGCGCCAGACGGGCAACGACGCCTCGGACGGGTTGCAGCGCCAGTGGCCCGAGCCCGCCAGCGGTGCCGAGAAGAATTACGGCTATGCCTTCCAGTGGTGGGCGCTCGCCGCGCTCACCACGATCCTCTATGTCTGGTTCCAGTTCATCGCCCCCCGCCGGAAGGCCCCGCCTGCTTGACGAGCCGCTCGGCCTCACGGTGTATTCGCTGCCCGCGCCGCAGGAGGCGCTGGCCGCGGACAGCCGGCGCACGCGCAGCGGCCGGCTGAAGATGTTCCTCGTGCTGGCGGTCTGCACGGCGCCGATCGTGGCGTCGTACCTCAGCTATTACGTGTTCCATCCGCAGGGGCAGGCCGGTTTCGGCGAGCTGATGCCGCCCAGGCCGCTGCCGGCGCTGACAGCCACCACACTGGCGGGCCAGGCCCTGCCGCTGCCGTCGCTCAAGGGCCAGTGGCTGCTGGTGAGCGTGGCCGGCGGCGCCTGCGACGCCGGATGCGAGCAGCACCTGTACCTGCAGCGGCAGCTGCGCGAGGCGCTGGGCAAGGAAAAGGAGCGCCTGGACTGGGTCTGGCTGGTGGCCGACGGCCAGCCGGTGCGCGCCGAACTGCTGCCCGCGCTGAAGCAGGCCACGGTGCTGCAGGTGCCCGAGCGCGAGCTCGCCGCCTGGCTGGCGCCGGCGCCCGGCCATCGCCTTGCCGATCACCTGTACCTGGTCGATCCCCTGGGCAACTGGATGATGCGCTTCCCCGCCAACCTCGACCTGGCGGGTGCCGCCAAGGCCAGGCGCGACCTCGAACGGCTGCTGCGCGCGGCCGCGGCCTGGGACCGGCCGGGACGCGATCCGTCATGAGCCAGCCGCTGTACGACCTCTCGCCGGTGCTGCACATCATGTCGATGGGCGTGGTGGTGGCGCTGGGCCCGCTGTCCTGGCTGTGGCTGCGCAACCCGCGCGCGGTGCCGGCGCGCCGGCTGCAGCTGCTCACGCTGGCGGTGCTGTTCCTCACCTTCGACCTGGTGCTGTTCGGCGCCTTCACCCGGCTCACCGATTCGGGCCTGGGCTGCCCCGACTGGCCGGGCTGCTACGGCAATGCCAGCCCCAGCGGCGCCCACGAGCACATCGAGCAGGCCCAGGCGGCGATGCCGACCGGACCGGTCACGCACGCCAAGGCCTGGATCGAGATGATCCACCGCTACCTCGCCACCGGCGTCGGCGTGCTGATCCTCACGCTCACGGCGGGCACCTGGGTGCTGCGGCGGCGCGGCGCCGCCGTCAGCCCATGGTGGCCGACCGCGACCCTGGGTTGGGTGTCGCTGCAAGGGGCGCTGGGGGCTTGGACCGTCACCATGAAGCTGTTCCCCGCCGTCGTCACCCTGCACCTGCTGGCGGGGCTCGCCCTGCTGGCGCTGCTGTGCCGCCAGGCCGTTGCCTACGAGCACGCGCAGCAGGGGCGCGCGCCGACCGCCGTCGCACCGGGGCTGCGCGGCTTGCTGCTGGCCGCCACGCTGCTGGTGTGGCTGCAGGTGGCGCTCGGCGGTTGGGTCAGCACCAACTATGCGGTGCTGGCCTGCAGCGACTTTCCCCGCTGCCAGGGCAGCTGGTGGCCCGCCATGGACTGGCGGCAGGGCTTCGAACTGTGGCGTCCGCTGGGCCTGACCGCGGGCGGCGAGCACATCGGCTTCGCCGCCCTGACGGCCATTCACTACGCCCACCGCCTGCTCGCGTACCTGGTGCTGGCGGTGCTGGCGCTCCTGTCCTGGCGCCTGCTCGGCGCCCCGGCCCTGCGGCGCCACGGCCTGCTGTTGGCGGCGCTCGCGCTCTGGCAGCTGGCGACCGGCGTGTCGAACGTGCTGTTCGACTGGCCGCTGGCGGTGGCCGTCGGTCACACCGGCGGGGCCGCCGGGCTGGTGCTGGTGCTCACCTGGGCCCTGGGCGAGACGCGGCGGATCGGGGCCACGGCGGGCGCCGCGGCGCCGTTGCGGCCGCAGGAGCGTTCGGCATGAGCACGATGAAGTCCGAGGCCCTGCAGCACCCGCTGGCGTCGCGCCTGCGCCAGTTCCATGCGCTGACCAAGCCGCGCGTCGTGCAGCTGATCGTCTTCTGCGCCGTGATCGGGATGGCCCTGGCCGTGCCGGGCATCCCGACCCTGGCCGACCTGCGCGTCGGTTTCGTCGCCGGCATCGGCATCTGGCTGCTCGCCGGGGCCGCCGCCGTCTTCAACTGCCTGGTCGAGAAGAGCATCGACGCCAAGATGCGCCGCACCTCGTGGCGTCCCACGGCGCGCGGCGAGATGGGCGACTGGGAAACACTGGTCTTCGCGGCGCTGCTGTGCGCACTCGGCTCCTGGCTGCTGTACGCGTGGGTCAATCCGCTCACGATGTGGCTGACCTTCGCCACCTTCGTCGGCTACGCCGTGGTCTACACCGTGGTGCTCAAGCCGCTGACGCCGCAGAACATCGTGATCGGCGGCGCCTCGGGCGCGATGCCGCCGGTGTTGGGCTGGGCCGCCATGACCGGCGATGTCGGTCCGCAGGCGCTGATCCTGTTCCTGATCATCTTCCTGTGGACGCCGCCGCACTTCTGGGCGCTGGCGCTGTACCGGGTCGAGGACTACCGCAAGTCGGGGCTGCCGATGCTGCCGGTGACGCACGGCAACGAGTTCACGCGGCTGCAGATCTTCCTGTACACGCTGGTGCTGTTCGCCGCCTGCCTGATGCCGTTCGCCTCCGGCATGAGCTCGTGGTTCTATCTCGTCTGCGCGGTCGCGCTCAGCCTGGGCTTCTGCTGGTATGGTTTCCGGCTCTGGCGCGGCTATTCCGACACGCTGGCGCGCATGACCTTCCGCTTCTCGCTGATCCACCTCAGCCTGCTGTTTGCGGCCCTGCTGGTGGACCATTATCTTTTCTGACATGGACCGTCGAAGCTTCCTGCGCACCGTGCCGGCCATCGCCGCCGGCGCCCTGATCGCGAGCTGCACGCAGGACAAGCCGCAGTTCAAGGCGGTGGACCTCACCGGCGCCGACTACGCGCGCGACTTCCAGCTGGTCGACTTCGACGGCCGGCCGCGCAGCCTGAAGGATTTCCGCGGCCGGGCCGTGGTGCTGTTCTTCGGCTACACGCAGTGCCCCGACGTGTGCCCGACCACGCTGTCGGAGGTGGCCGAGGCCAAGCGGCTGCTCGGGCCGGACGGCGCCAAGGTGCAGGCGGTGTTCATCACGCTCGATCCGGAGCGGGACACGCCCGAGGTGCTCAAGGCCTACATGGCCAATTTCGATCCCGCGTTCCTGGCGCTGCGCCCGGCGCCGGCGCAGCTGCCCGAGCTGGCGAAGGAATTCAAGATCTACTACAAGAAGGTGGACGGCAAGACGCCCACCAGCTACACGATGGATCACTCCGCGGCCAGCTACGTCTACGATCCGCGCGGCCGGCTGCGGCTGTACACGCGCTACGGCACGGGGCCCGAGGCGCTCGCGTCCGACCTGAAGCTGCTGCTCGGCGACGCCTGAAGCCGCGCTTCAGAAGTTCATCGGCCGGATCGCCTTGCGGCTGTCGGCCGGCATCGCCTCCAGCGCGTCCATGAGCCACTGCAGCGATGCCTTGGCATCGAGCCGCTCGTGCGGCAGCAGCGCCACCGCGGCATGGAACTTGATGGAGGCCATCGGCGGCAGCGCATTCGAGGATCGCAGGCCGCGCGCCACCAGTTCCTGGGCCCGGTTCACCGCGTTCTCCGCCGTCGTCGGGCTCTCCAGCAGCAGCGCGAACTGGTGCTCGCCGACCCGCGCTTCGACGTCGATGTCGGTCGCCGCGCGGCGCAGCAGCGACGCCGCCACCACCAGCGCCCGGTCGGCGGTCTCGCGCCCGAATTCGGCGCTGAGCGCGTCGAAGTTGGCGATGTCGAGGGTGACCAGCGCGCACTGCTGTTTCAGGTCGCGGGCGCGGTCGATGGCGCTTTCCAGGCGCTGCAGCAGCGTGCCCTCGTGCGCGATGCCCGTCAGCACGTCGTGGCGCGTCAGCGCCGCCGCCCGCAGCTGCGCCTCGCGCCGGTGGCTGGTGCGCAGGCTCAGCGCGTAGAACAGGATCGGCAGCCCGAGGGCCGCGCCCAGCGCCAGGCCGTCGCGCGTGAGCGGCGTGGGCGCCAGGATGTCGAGCCCGGCCAGCACCGTCAGCAGGCCCATCAGCAGGATGGGGACGAAGCCGGCCGCGATCAGGCCGATGTGCGGATCCTCGCCCTGGGTCCACACCAGCACCAGCAGCCCGACGATCACCCCGATGCCGACCAGCGTCAGGACCATCAGCAGCAGGAAGGACGCGGGCGATCCCAGCACGGTGTCGAGCGCGGCGGCGGACAGCAGGGCGGCGATCACGCTCCAGACCGCCAGGTCCAGGGCGCGCGAAAAGCGAGCCGGCTCGGTGACGTTGCGGGCGAACCAGATCCCGGCGGACGACGAGATTCCCGGCAGCAGGAACATCGCGACCTCGTTCCAGCGGGTGGCGCCGTCCCACAGGTGCTGCTCGCCGAGGCCGAACGCCGCCAGCTGGCCGGCCGCGAGCGCCCCCACGTAGAGGGCGAACACGGCGAAGTTGCGATCGCGAAAAGCCAGCGCGTTGGCGAGGGCGCCGAGGGCGATCAGGCCGGCCAGGCCGAAATAGGCACCCAGCACGAACTGGTTCTGCTCGCGCGCCGCCAGCAGGCTCGCGAAGTCGTACAGGCGCAGCGGCGCGGAAAAGTCGACGTGCTCCTGCTCGATGCGCAGCCAGTAGCGCACCGGCCGCTCCGCCGGGCCGGCCAGCTCGAACGTGGGATAGCGGCCCGGCACCGGCCATTCGGACACGCTCTGGCTGTTGCCCGCCACCTGCTCGTGCCAGCGGCCGTCGGCCGCCCGGTAGAACAGCTGGGCCTTGGACACGTGGGAGGAGGTCACCTGCAGGAAGAAGCGGCGCTCGCCTTGCACCTGGGCGTCGAACTGCACCCACAGCGCCTTGTCATCGAGCTCGTAGCGGCGGTCGCGCTGGTGGACACCCCAGCTGAGACCGGGCGCGCTCGCCTCGACCTGGTCCACCGTCCGAAATCCGGTCGGATCGATCCAGGAGCGGCTGCGGCCCGACAGCGGCACCAGGTGCTGGGCCGGCGACAGGACGATCGGGTCGAGCGGCGCAGCGGCCGTGGGGCCGGCCTGCTGGGCCAGTGCGCCCGTCACGCCGAACAACCACAGCAGCGCGCCGAGCCAGCATGCCGCGAACAACCTCATCCATGAATTGTTACCGCATTCGCAGGGCGGACAAGCAAAAGGCCCGGTCGCCCGGGCCTGGTGTCTCATCGGCGCACCGGACGGGTGCGTCAGGCGTAGGCGGCCAGCGCCTTCTTCATCTTCTTCATCGCGGCCGACTCGATCTGGCGGATGCGCTCGGCACTGACGCCGTATTCGCTCGCCAGCTCGTGCAGCGTCAGGCCACCCGAGCCGTCGTCGTTGACCTTGAGCCAGCGCTCCTCGACGATGCGGCGGCTGCGCGGATCGAGTCCCTCGAGCGCCGCCGCGATGCCGTCGGTGGCCATCACGTCGCGCTGGCGCGACTCCATCACGGCCGTCGGCTCGTGGCTGGCGTCCGACAGGTAGGCGATCGGCCCGAAGGCTTCATCGCCGTCGTCGGCGGGCGCCGGATCGAGCAGCACGTCGCCGCCGGCCATCCGGGCTTCCATCTCGATCACTTCCTCGCGCTTGACCTTCAGCTCGCGGGCCATGACCTCGATCTGGTCGTCGGTCAGGGTGTCCCTGTGGGTCTGGGCGTCGGCCTCGTCCTTGAAGCCCTGCTTCATGGAACGAAGGTTGAAGAACAGCTTGCGCTGGGCCTTGGTGGTCGCCACCTTCACCATGCGCCAGTTCTTCAGGATGTACTCGTGGATCTCCGCGCGGATCCAGTGCAGGGCGTAGCTCACCAGCCGCACGCCCTGGTCCGGGTCGAAGCGCTTCACCGCCTTCATCAGGCCGATGTTGCCTTCCTGGATGAGGTCGCCATGGGGCAGGCCGTAGCCGAGGTACTTGCGAGAGACGGAAACGACCAGGCGCAGGTGCGAGAGCACCAGCTTCCCGGCGGCTTCGATGTCGTTGTGCTGCTTGAACTTCCGCGCGTACTCCTGTTCCTCCTCGAGCGTCAGCAG
>NZ_DATMHS010000050.1:0-15566 GCF_035554825.1 Ramlibacter sp.
GGGCCGTCGGCGAAGCGCAGCGTGCGTGCGCCGGCGTAGGCGGAGGCCAACGGAAAATCGCCGCTGATGCCGCCGCCGCCGTGCGCCTGCATCGCCCAGTCGATCACCTGGCAAGCCATGTTCGGCGCCACCACCTTGATCATGGCGATCTCGGTGCGGGCCACCTTGTTGCCGGCCTTGTCCATCATCCACGCGGCCTTGAGCGTGAGCAGGCGCGCCATGTCGATCTTGCAGCGCGCCTCGGCGATGCGCTCCTGCGTCACGCCCTGCATCGCGACCGGCTTGCCGAAGGCCACGCGCGACAGCGAGCGGCGGCACATGAGTTCCAGCGCGCGCTCGGCGACGCCGATCAGCCGCATGCAGTGGTGGATGCGCCCGGGGCCCAGGCGCCCTTGCGCGATCTCGAACCCGCGGCCTTCGCCGAGCAGGATGTTCTTGGCCGGCACCCGCACGTTCTCGAAATACATCTCGGCGTGGCCGTGCGGCGCGTCGTCGTAACCGAACACCGTCAGCGGCCGCACGATGCGCAGGCCGGGGGTGTCGGCCGGCACCACGATCATGCTCTGCTGCGAGTGCTTGGGCGCGTCCGGATCGGTCTTGCCCATGGTGATGAACACGGCGCAGCGCGGATCGGCCGCGCCCGACGTCCACCACTTGTGGCCGTCGATGACGTAGTGATCGCCGTCGCGCTTGATGCTGGTGCAGATGTTCGTGGCGTCGGAGGAGGCGACCTCCGGCTCCGTCATCGCGAATGCGGAGCGGATCTCGCCTTCCAGCAGCGGCTTGAGCCAGCGCGCCTTGATCTCGTCGGAGCCGTAGCGCGCGATCGTCTCCATGTTGCCGGTGTCCGGCGCGGAGCAGTTGAACACCTCGCTGGCCCACGTCACCCGGCCCATGATCTCGGCCAGCGGCGCGTACTCCAGGTTGGTGAGGCCCGCGCCCTCGTAGCCGGAATGCCGAGCGCTGTCGACCGGCAGGAACAGGTTCCACAGGCCGGCCGCGCGCGCCTTGGGCTTGAGCTCCTCGATCTTCGGGATCGGCGTCCAGCGCTTGCCCGCGTCCGTGTTCGCCTGCAGCTGCTGGGCCACCACCGGCTCGTTCGGATAGATGTGGTCGTCCATGAACTTCAGCAGCCTGGCCTGAAGTTCGCGGGTCTTGGCGGAGTACTCGAATTCCATTGCTTGTCCTTTGTCTGATGAAAATCGGCCGGTCAGGCCTGGCGCGCGAACTGCCACGCCAGCTGGGCCAGCGGCCTGGCACTGGCGCCGGAGCTCACCGCGTCTGCGCTGGACGCGGTGCCGTCCACGGCCCGCTTGGCGATGCCCTGCAGGATCGCCGCGATGCGGAACATGTTGTAGGCCATGTAGAAGTTCCAGTCGGCCTTGAGCGCCGCCACCGTCGTGAGGGCGGTCCGCTCGCAGTAGCGCCGGATGTAATCGTCCTGCGCCGGGATGCCGAGCGACTGCAGGTCGAGGCCGCCGATGCCCCGGAACGACCCGTGCGGGATGTTCCACGACATGCAGTGGTAGCTGAAGTCCGCCAGCGGATGGCCCAGCGTCGACAGCTCCCAGTCGAGCACGGCGACGATGCGCGGCTCGGTCGGGTGGAACATCAGGTTGTCCAGGCGATAGTCGCCGTGGACGATCGAGACCAGGCTCTCGTCGCGCGCGGTCGCCGGGATGTGCGCCGGCAGCCACTCGATCAGGCGGTCCATCTCGGCAATCGGCTCCGTGATCGACGCCTGGTACTGCTTGCTCCAGCGGCCGATCTGGCGCTCCAGGTAGTTGCCCGGCTTGCCGTAGCCGGCGAGCCCGCGCTCGGCGAACGGCACCGTGTGCAGCGCCGCGATCACCCGGTTCATCTCGTCGTAGATCTCGCCGCGTTGCGCCGGCGTCATGCCGGGCAGCGACTGGTCCCACAGCACCCGCCCTTCCATGTACTCCATCACGTAGAAGGCGCGGCCGATCACCGCCTCGTCGTCGCACAGGCAGTACATCCGCGGCACCGGCACGTCGGTGCCGTGCAGGCCGCGCATCACCGCGAACTCGCGCTCGATGGCATGGGCGGACGGCAGCAGCTTGGCGACCGGACCGGGCTTGGCGCGCATCACGTAGCTGCGCTGCGGCGTGACCAGCTTGTAGGTGGGGTTGGACTGGCCGCCCTTGAACATCTCGACCGCGAGCGGCCCGCTGAAGCCTTCCAGATGCCGCGACAGCCAGTTCGAGAGCGCGCCGGTGTCGACGGCGTGTCGCTGCGACACCGGCTTGGTGCCGACGAACTTGTCGAACGAATCGGTCATGCTAGTTGTCGGCATCGATGATGCGCATCAGGGCCTCGCGGTTGCGCACCACCAGCCCGCCGGGTTCGATCCGGATCACGTTGTCGCGCTCCATCGCCTTGAGTTCCTGGTTGACGCGCTGGCGCGAAGCGCCGAGCAGCTGCGCCAGTTCTTCCTGCGCCAACTGCAGGCCGATCCGCACTTCGCGCCCGTCGGACAGCGAAGGCACGCCGTAGCTGCGCACCAGGTGCGTCAGCTGCTTGGCCAGGCGCGCCCGCAGCGGCAGGGTGTTGAGGTCTTCCACCAGCCCGAACAGCTGCCGGATGCGCCGTGCGTGGAGCCGCAGCAGGGCTTCGTACAGCTCCACGTGCTGGCCCAGGATCTTGCGCAGGTCGCCGCGCGCCACGCATAGCGTCGTCGTGTCGCCGTGCGCATAGGCATCGTGGGTGCGGCGATCGCCGTCGAAGATCGCCACGTCGCCGAACCAGATCCCCGGCTCGACATAGGTCAGCGTCACCTGCTTGCCCGTGATCGAGGTGGAGCTCACCCGCACCGCGCCCTTCGCGCAGGCGATCCACTCCTCCGGCGGATCGCCGCGGGCGGCGATCAGTTCGCCGTCCTTGTAGCGTTTGACGTAGGCGCATCGCAGGATGTCGTGGCGCAGTGAGGGGGAGAGGGACGAGAACCAGCGACCGGCATTGATCGCTTCTCGTTCCTCGATGGTAAGAATCGGGTCATCCATGGACTGTCGTTTCAGTGACTGCGCTGCCCGGCCATTGTCGCGTGAGGGACCGCGCGGCCACAAGCGGGTTCCCCCGCAGCGGTGCGCCGCCTACTCGTAGTCCGGGGTCTGCTTGGCCAGGAAGGCGGTGATCCCGATGCCGCCGTTCGCGTGGTGCAGGTTGCGCACGAAGTGGTCGCGCTCGCTGGCGAGCTGCCGGTTGAGCGTGGCGGCCGGCGCTTCGTTGATGAGTTCCTTGATGCTGGCCAGGACGTTGGGCGCCCGCGCGTTGAGCTGCTCGGCCAGCGTCAGGGCGGCGTCGAGCGCGCCGCCGCGCGACACCAGCCGGTTCACCAGTCCGAGCTGATGCAGGCGGGGCGCGGCGATCCGCTCGCCCGCCATCAGCAGTTCGCTCACGAGCTGGCGCGGCAGCGTCTGCGACAGGGTCCAGCTGCCGCCGCCGTCGGGCGACAGGCCGACGTTGCTGTAGGCCATGACGAAGATCGCGTCGTCGGCGGCGATGATGAAGTCGCAGGCGAGCGCCAGCGAGAAGCCGGCGCCGGCCGCCGCTCCTTCGACGGCGGCGATCACCGGCTTCGGAAAGGTGCGGATCGCCTCGATCCAGCTGTGCATCGCTTCGATGCTCTGCGCCTGCACCTCGGGCGGCCGCTGGCGGTTGGCCAGCAGCCGCTGCAGGTTGCCGCCGGCCGAGAACCAGGGACCCTCGCCGGCGATCACCACGCTGCGCACGTCGGGGTTGCTGTCGGCGGCATTGAGCGCCTCGACCCCGGCCGCGTACAGCTCCGGCCCGAGCGCGTTGCGCTGCTCGGGATTGCTCAGGGTCAGGACCATGGTGCGGCCCCGCGACGTGCTCTTCAACTCGGCCGGCATTCAGCGCTCCTCGTGCAGCAGGGACAGTCCGATGGCGCCGCGGCGGCGCAGCCAGGGACTCGGGCGGTAGCGGGGATCGCCGTAGACGGTCTGCATGTTGAACAGTACTTCCAGCACATTGGCCGGCCCCCAGCGGTCGCCCATCGCCAGCGGTCCAAGCGGATAGCCGAGCCCGAGCGTGACGGCCGTCTCCAGGTCCTTTGGCGTGCAGATGCGCTGCTGGCAGATGTCCGCGGCGATGTTGACGATGGCGGCGACCACGCGCTGGGTGACGAAGCCGCCCGAGTCGCGGATCACGCTGACGGCCTTGCCGTCCCGGGCGAACAGGGCGTGGGCCGCGTCGCGCATGTCGTCTCGCGTGGCCGGATTGGTGGCGAGCACGCGGCGCCGGGTGGCGCTGTCTTCGACCAGCAGGTCGATGCCCACCGTGCGGGCCGGATCGAGCCGCTCGACCACGGCGACCGTCGTCACGTCGAAGCCCAGCGGGGCCACCAGCGTCAGCGCCTGCAGCGAGGGCGACTGGCCGGTTTCGATCTTCGCGCCCAGGTCCTTGAGCAGTTGGTACAGCTCGGAGCGGCGCGCGGCGCGGGTCGACACCCAGACCGGCGGCAGCTCGGCGACGCTCGGCACGGGCGGCTCGGCCGGCAGCTGCGCCTTGCCGTCGACGTAGCGGTAGAAGCCTTCGCCGACCTTGCGCCCGACGACGCCGCCCGCGGCGCGCTGCGCCGTGATCACGCTCGGGCGGTAGCGCGGCTCCTCGTAGTACTGGTGGTAGATCGACTCCATGACCGGATGCGAGACGTCCAGCGCCGTGAGGTCCATCAGCTCGAAGGGACCGAGCCTGAAGCCAACCTGGTCCTTCAGGATCCGGTCGACGGTGGCGAAATCGGCCACGCCTTCGCCGACCACGCGCAGCGCCTCGGTGCCGTAGCCGCGGCCGGCGTGATTGACGATGAATCCCGGCGTGTCCTGCGCCTGCACCGGCGTGTGCCCCATGGCCCGCGTGTAGCCCATCAGCGCGTCGCACACGGCCGGGTCGGTCTTGAGGCCGGCGACCACCTCGACCACCTTCATCAGCGGCACCGGATTGAAGAAGTGGTAGCCAGCCACCTGCTGCGGCCGCTGCAGGCCGGCGGCGATCGCCGTCACCGACAGCGAGGACGTGTTGGTCGCGAGCACCGTGGCCGGGCGCGTGATGCGTTCCAGATCGGCGAACAGGGCCCGCTTCACGTCGAGCCGTTCGACGATCGCCTCGACCACGAGATCGCAATCGGCCAGCGCCTGGAGCGCGTCGACGACCTGCAGCCGTTCCTTGTAGGCGGCCGCCGTCGGCGGGTCCAGGCGGCCTTTTTCGGTCATGCGGTCCCATTGGCCGCAGATCTCGGCGCGTGCCTTGACGGCAGCCTGCGGCTGGGTGTCGAACAGTCGCACGGCGCTGCCCGCCTGCGCGCACATCTGGGCGATGCCGCGCCCCATCGCGCCGGCGCCGGCGATGCCCACGGTGTTGAAGGCAAGAGTCATGGGCGCATTATCCGGGAGCGGCCCGGCGGCCCTTCGGCCGCGGCTGCTGCAGGCGCGACGCCCAGGCGCTGCCGGCGGCCGCCAGCAGCAGGATCGTGAAGCCGACCCAGTGCAGGTGGTCCATGGTGCCGGTGCGCTCGATCAGCCAGCCACCGCCGGCCGCGCCGAGCGCCTGGCCGGCGTACATCGCCGAGCTGTTCAAGGCGATGGAGCCGGCGGCCAGTGCCGGCGCGATGCCGACCAGCCGTGCCTGCTGCGCCGAATTGGTCGCGAAGCAGCCGAGCGCCCACGGGACCGAGACGGCGGCGGCCAGCACCATGCTCGTGCCGAGCGGCCAGGCGAGCAGGCTGGCGGCCATCGCGCAGATGCCCAGCAGCACGGCCCGCCCGGCGCCGAAGCGATCGACGTGCCGCGACATCACGATGTTGCCCAGGAAGCCGAAGGCGCCGAACCACATCAGGAGCAGGCTCAGCTGGCCGACGGTGACGCCGATCTTCTGCCTGAAATACGGCGCGAGGTAGGCGAACAGCACGAACTGCCCGGCCGCATAGAGCACGGTCACGAGGATGCACACCATGAGCGGCGCCGAGCCGAAGGTGGCGGCCCAGGCCGCGCGCGACAGCGCCGGCGGCTTCACGCCGTCGGGCATGGCCCGCCAGACCCACGCCGCGCCGGCGAAGCTCAGCACGCCGACCAGGACGAACGCGCTGTTCCAGTCGAAGGTGCCGCCCACGTAGGCGCCGATCGGCATGCCGAGGACCGACGCGACCGACCAGCCGAGGAAGACGAAGGTGATGCCGCGGCCCCGGAGCGGCGGCGGGACCAGGAGCCCGATGCAGGCGGCGGCCTGCGGCGTGAAGACCGCGGGGGCGATCAGCGCCAGCACCCGCAGCGGCAACAGGCTGGCGAAGGTCGGCGCCGCCGCGCACGCCAGGTGCAAGGCTGCGTACCACAGCAGGGACAGGGCGAGCAGGCGCCGGCGGTCCCAGCCGGCGACCACGGCGGCCAGCAGCGGCGCGCTGGCGCACATGAGGAGGGCGCCGGCCGAAATCAGCCGTCCGGCCGTCGGCACCGGGACCCGGAAGGCGTTGCTGATCTCGTTGAGCGTGCCGGCCACGATCATCACGCCGGTGCCGATCACGAAGTTGCCGAACAGCAGGGACCACAGCACGGCCGGCATGGCGGGCTGGCGGTCGGCAGGGGCGGGCGTCGGGCGGGCGATCGTCATGCGCGGTCGGGGCAACGGAGCGCGAGTGTGTCACCCCCGCCGCCGCCGCGCATCGGTGCCGGCCCGCCGGTTGCCGCGCAGGCGACAGCCGGGCGCCTGCGTCGGGAACGAACGGCCCCAGGGAGCGCCTTGGCGCCGGCCCTGCGGTCGGGCGGTCCGGCGGCTCGGCGGATCGGCCGGGCGAGACTCAGGTCAGCGGCGCACCTGCAGCGCCGCCGGGTTGACGATGTTGGTTGGCGTGCCTTTGATGAAGTTCACCACGTTGTCGAACGCGGCGCCGAAGTACATCTCATAGCTGTCCAGCTCCACGTAGCCGATGTGCGGCGTGCAGATGCAGTTTTCCAGGCGCAGCAGGGCGTGGCCCTGCAGGATCGGTTCGCTCTCGAACACGTCGACGGCGGCCATGCCGGGCCGACCGCGGTTCAAGGCGGCGATCAGCGCGTCGTGCTCGATCAGCTCGGCGCGCGAGGTGTTCACCAGCAGCGACGTCGGCTTCATCCGGCTGAGGTCTTCCAGGCGCACGATGCCCGTGGTTTCGTCCGAGAGCCGCAGGTGCAGCGTGAGCACGTCGCTGTGCACGAACAGGTCCTCCGGGCCGTTGACGACCTGCATGCCGTCGGCCAGCGCCTTCTCGCGCGAAGTCTGGCTGCCCCACACGAGCACCTGCATGCCGAAGGCCTTGCCGTAGCCGGCGACGAGCTGGCCGATCTTGCCGTAGCCCCAGATGCCCAGCGTGCGGCCGCGCAGCACCATGCCGAGGCCGAAGTTGGCCGGCATCGAGGCCGACTTCATGCCGGACTGCTGCCAGCCGCCGTGCTTCAGGGTGCTGATGTACTGCGGCAGCCGCCGCATCGCGGCCATGATCAACGCCCACGTGAGCTCCGCCGGCGCCACCGGGGAGCCGACGCCTTCCGCCACGGCGATACCGCGCTCGGTGCAGGCCTGCAGGTCGATGTGCCCGCCCACCCGGCCGGTCTGCGCGATCAGGCGCAGGCGCGGCAGCTTTTCCAGCAGCTGACGGGTGATGTGGGTGCGCTCGCGGATCAGGACGATGACGTCGGCGTCACGCAGCCGCACGGAGAGCTGGCCGATGCCCTTGACGGTGTTGGTGTAGACCTTGGCTGGATAGGCTTCGAGCTTGGCGGCGCATTTGAGCTTGCGCACCGCATCCTGGTAATCGTCGAGGATCACGATGTTCATGCCTCGATTGTGCCTCGCCGCCCAGCGCGCCCAAGGCCGGGCGGGGCGCGCTCCAGGTAGCATTCGCGCTTTCGTTTCGTTACTCAGGAGTTTCCATGACGATGTCCATGTCCGCGGCCAGCCTGCCGGTGTTCACCACGATGCTCGGCAACCTGAGCCACATCCTCGGCAAGGCGGCCGCGCATGCCGAGGCGAAAAAGTTCGACCCGGTGGTCCTGCTCCAGTACCGGCTGGCACCCGACATGCTGCCCTTCACGCGGCAGGTGCTGATCGCCTGCGATGCGGCGAAGAACGGCGTGGCGCGCATCTCGGGCGTCGAAGCGCCGCGGTTCGAGGACAACGAGGCGAGCTTCCCCGAATTGCAGGAGCGCATCCGCAAGACGCTGGCGTACCTGGCGTCGGTGCCGGCCGGCGCGCTCGATGGCACGGAAGACAAGGAGATCACCTTCCCCGCCGGCCGCGACAAGACGCGCACGATGAAGGCCGAGGCGTACCTGAAACACTGGGCGCTGCCGAACTTCTTCTTCCACATCACCATGGCCTACGCGATCCTGCGCCACAACGGCGTGGACCTGGGCAAGGCGGACTACCTGGCGGGCGCGAACGCTGGCTGACAGACCGGCGGTGACGCGGCCGGACGGCCGCCGGGCCGCCCGACACCGGTGGCGCTGCACAGGCTGCTCAGCCCGCCGCCGCCTCGAGCGCCGCGAGGCGCTCGAGTTCGGCGCAGACGTCGGCCATGCGGCCGGAGATCACCATCCGGCCGGCGCTGGCGGCGGCCGGCGAGGCTTCCACCACGCGCACCACGCGCAGGCTGCGCACGGGGGCGACGGCAGGCGCCACCGCAGGCATCGAGGTCGTGGCCCCTGGCAGGCTGGCCGGCCGGTGCGCCGGCGGCAGGTCGGCCGACGCGCGAATGGAGCGGGCGAGCGCCCCGGCCAGCCGTTGCAGGCGCGAGAAGAGGGCGTTGGCGGCGAACAGTGGCATTCCCATGTGAATCTCCCTGGATCAAGAGGTTGGACACAGGCGAGATTCGACGATGGGGGCTGCCGCGCAGGGTGATGGCTCCCGGCCATACGCCCGCCACCTGCGCGGCGCCCGGCACGCTACATGAGCATGGTGTTGCGGATCAGGCCGACGGCGAGGCCCTCGATCTCGAAGGGTTCGCCCGGCTCGACCACGATGGTCGGGTAATCGGGGTTTTCGGCGTGCAGCTCGATCAGGTGCTTGTTGCGGCGGAAGCGCTTGACGGTCACTTCGTCGCCCAGCCGGGCCACCACGATCTGGCCGTTCTTCGCTTCCCGCGTGGCCTGCACCGCGAGCAGGTCGCCGTCCATGATGCCGGCGTCTCGCATCGACATGCCGCGCACCTTCAGCAGGTAATCGGGCCGGCGCTGGAACAGGCTGCTCTCGACGAAGTAGGTCTGGTCCACGTGCTCCTGGGCCAGGATCGGCGAGCCCGCCGCGACGCGGCCGATCAGCGGCAGCGCGAGCTGCGCGAGGCTTTGCAGCGGCAGCGAGAACTGGCGGTTGCGCGACTCGTTGATGGAGCGCAGCGCGTCGCTGCGCAGCCGGATGCCGCGCGACGTGCCGCTGACCAGTTCGATGGCGCCCTTGCGCGCCAGCGCCTGCAGGTGTTCCTCGGCGGCGTTGGCCGACTTGAATCCCAGTTCGGCGGCGATCTCCGCCCGGGTCGGCGGCGCGCCGGTGCGCGCGATGGCGCTCTGGATCAGGTCCAGAATCTGCTGCTGGCGGGCGGTGAGCTTGGGCGTGTCGAGCATGCGGCCTCCACTGGGTTGATATCCAGTACCTGTATTTTTAAACAGTTTTCGAAAGTGCGCAAGTGACTCCACCAAAAATCGTCGTCCTCGGCACCGGCGGCACGCTGGCGGGCAGCGCCGCGAACGCGGCCGACAACCTGGGTTACCAGGCCGGCCAGATCGGCATCGCCCAGCTGCTGGCCGGCATTCCCGGATTACGCGACCTGCCGCTCGCGACCGAGGACGTGGCGCGGATCGACAGCAAGGACATGGGCTTCGAAGTCTGGCGCAGCCTGGCGCTGCGCTGCGCGCACTGGCTGGCGCAGGACGACGTCGCCGGCATCGTGGTCGGCCACGGCACCGACACGCTGGAGGAGACGGCGTTCTTCCTGCACTCGGTGCTGGGTCCGGCCAAGCCGGTGGTGGTGACGTGCGCGATGCGGCCGGCCAGCGCGCTGGCGCCGGACGGGCCGCAGAACCTGGTCGATGCGATCGCGGTGGCGGCCACGGCCGGTGCGCGCGGCGTCGTCGCCGTCTGCGCCGGCACCGTGCACGCGGCGCTGGATGTCGCCAAGCAGCACACCTACCGGCTGGACGCGTTCACCTCGGGCGATGCCGGGCCGATCGGCTATGTCGAGGAACGGCGCGTTCGCCTGGTGCGTCCCTGGCCGGGCGAGGAACGGCTGCCGGCCGTGCTGGAGCGCCTGCCCGCGGTCGTGCGCTGGCCGCGGGTGGAAATCGTCACCAGCCACGCCGGTGCCTCGGGCGCGGTGGTGGAGGCGCTCGTGGCGCAAGGCGTCGACGGGTTGGTGGTGGCGGCCACCGGCAACGGCACGGTGCACCACGAGCTGGAAACGGCGCTGTTGGCGGCGCGCGAGCGCGGGGTGCGGGTGTTGCGCGCGAGCCGCTGCGCGCAGGGACTGGTGCAGTCCACCGCCCACGACTGGCTGCCGCACGCGGGCGGGCTGTCGCCGGTCAAGGCGCGGATCGTGCTGCTGCTGGAACTGCTGCCCTGAAGGGCGTCAGACGGCGAGGGCGCCCATCACGCGGGCCGTGATTTCCTCCACCGTCCCGGTGCCGCTGATCGAGCGGTACTTGGGCGCGCCGGCCGGATCGGACTTGGCCCAGGACGAGTAGTACTCCACCAGCGGACGCGTCTGGTCGGCGTAGACCTGCAGCCGCTTGATCACGGTCTCTTCCCGGTCGTCGTCGCGCTGCACCAGCGGCTCGCCGGTGACGTCGTCCAGACCCGCGACCTTCGGCGGGTTGAAGGTCACGTGGTAGGTGCGCCCGGACGCCGGATGCGAGCGGCGGCCGCTCATGCGCTCCACGATCGCCGAAGGCGGCACGTCGATCTCGAGCACGTAGTCGATCTTGACGCCGGCCGCGCGCATCGCCTCGGCCTGCGGAATCGTGCGGGGAAAGCCGTCGAACAGGAAGCCTCTGGCGCAATCGGGCTGCGCCAGGCGCTCCTTCACCAGGCCGATGATGATGTCGTCGCCGACCAGCGCGCCCGCGTCCATGACCTTCTTCGCGGCCACGCCCAGCGGCGTGCCGGCCTTGACCGCCGCCCGCAGCATGTCGCCGGTGGAGATCTGCGGAATGCCGTATTTCTGGCAGATGAAAGTTGCTTGCGTTCCTTTGCCGGCGCCGGGTGCGCCCAACAGGATGAGTCTCATGGAAGTCCTCTGAGTATGCGTAGCTCTTCTTCGGCGCCCGATGGCCGGCGAGCCGCCGGCGCGGTGCGCAAGTTTGCGCACAGGATAGCACGCGTCAGCGTGTGCTCAGCCTATGGCGCGAGCTGCGCCCAGCAGGCGCGCACCCGCGCGAGATCCTCCGGCGTGTCGACGCCAGGCCCCGGCGCGTGCGCCGTCACGTGGACGGCGATGCGGTGCCCGTGCCACATCGCGCGCAGCTGCTCCAGCGCCTCGGTCCGTTCGATCGCGGCGGGCGGCAGATGCGGGAACGCGCGCAGGAAGCCGGCACGGTAGGCGTAGATGCCGACATGCCGCAGCGGCGCCATCGGCGGCAGCGCCGCGATCGCCTGGCCGTAGCCGTCGCGCCACCACGGGATCGGCGCCCGGCTGAAATACATGGCGATGCCGTTCACGTCGAGCACCACCTTCACCACGTTCGGATTGGCGAAGTCCCGCAGGTCGGCGATCGGGTGGGCCGCCGTGCCGATGGCGGCCTCGGCGCGGGCTTGCAGCAGCCCCGCGACGGCATCGATCAGCGACGGCTCGATCAGCGGCTCGTCGCCTTGCACGTTGACGACGATGTCGTCGCCGGTGAGCCGCAGCAGCTCGCAGCTTTCGGCCAGGCGATCGCTGCCGGTGGCGTGGTCGGTGCGGGTCAGCACGGCCTCCACCCCATGGGCCGCGCACGCGTCGACGATGGTGGAATCGTCGGCGGCGACCACCACGCGCCGGGCCGCCGACCGGGCGGCGCGCTCGGCGACCCGCACCACCATCGGCCGGCCGCCGATGTCGGCCAGCGGCTTGCCCGGCAGCCGGGTCGATGCGAGCCGGGCCGGAATGAGGACGCAAAAACCCATCAGGCGAGCGGCGTGCGTTTGGGCAGCCGCTCCAGTTCCTCGTCGCTCAGCGTGCGCGCTTCTTCTTCGAGCATGACCGGGATGCCGTCGCGGATCGGGTAGGCCAGCCGTGCGCTGCGCGACACCAGCTCCTGCCGCTCGCGGTCGTAGTCGAGGTGGCCCTTGGTGACCGGGCACACCAGCAGCTCAAGAAGTTTCGGGTCCATGGGTCGATGATAGCTTCGCGTCCAGCGCGCGGTCGAACGCCGTCCAGAAGGCGGGCTCGACGTCCACCAGCAAGCCGACCGCCCAGGCGTCCGGCCGCCGTCGCCACAGCTTCACCGCGTCCTTCTCGGTGCAGACCAGCTCGGCGGCGTCGAGTCCGTCGGGGAGCGTGCCGAAGTCGTAGTGGTCGGGCAGGGCGATGGCGCGCTCCAGGTGCAGCCCCTGGCGGCGCAGCATGTCGAAAAAGGCCTGCGGCTGGCCGACGCCGGCCAACGCGGTGAGCGGCCGGCCCGCCAGGGCCGCGAGCGCGGCCGGCGTGCCGTCGGCGCGGCGGGCCGCGGCGGCGAGGCGCCGGCGCACCTCGAAGCCGCCGATCCTGGCGGCGCCCGCGGTGCGCAGCACGAAGTCGACCGGCCGCGGCCACGGCTCGCGCAAGGGCCCGGCCGGCAACAACCAGCCGTTGCCGGCGCCGCGGTCGTCGAACACGCAGACCTCCAGATCGCGCCGCATGCGGTAATGCTGCAGGCCGTCGTCGCTGACGATCACCCGGCAGCCGGGATGCGCGGCGAGCAGTGCCCGCGCGGCCTGCACGCGCGAAGCGGCAACGAACACCGGCGCCCGCGTCTCGCGGGCCACGAGCAGCGGCTCGTCGCCGACATCCGCGGCGGCGCTGTCGGGCCGGACCTCGCGGCAATCGCTGGTGCGCCGGCCATGGCCGCGCGAGACCACGCCGGGTTGGAGCCCGCGCGCCTGCAGGTGGCGCACCAGCGCCATGACGATCGGCGTCTTGCCCGCGCCCCCGGCGACGACGTTGCCCACGACGACCACCGGCGCGGCGACGGTCTGGCTGCGCGCCAGCCCGGTCCGGTACGCCAGCCGCCGCAGCGCGGCCAGCGTGGCGAACACCAGCGAGGCCGGCCACAGGGCCCGGGCGAGCGGCCCGCGCCGCAGCCACGCGCGCTGCAACGCGAGCGCCAGATTCATCGTCAGCGTTTCCCGGCCTGGGCCGAGGACTGGGTGGCGAAGGTGATCTGGGACAGCCCGGCGCGGCGCGCCGCCTCCATCACCGTGATCACCGCCTGGTGCGGCGCGGCGGCGTCGGCGGTGATGATGACCACGCTGTCCTTGCCGGCCTTGGCGGCTTCGCCCAGGGCCACGGCCACGCCTTCGACGCCGCGGCCCGCCAGTGGCGTGCCCTGCACCGAGTAGCGGCCGTCGCTGCTGACGGCGACGAGCACTTCCTTCGGGTAGTCGCGCTGGGTCTCGGCGTCGGCCACCGGCAGCTTCAGCTGCAGCTCGGTGTACTTGCTGTACGTCGTGGAGAGCATCAGGAAGATCAGCACCACGAGCAGCACGTCGATGAACGGGATCAGGTTGATCTCCGGTTCCTCCTTGGCGCGCGGGCGGAAGTTCATGGCCGGCGCAGGTTGTTGAGGTGGCGCATGAAGCGCTCGGCCGAGAGCTCCAGCGTGAGCAGGTATTCGTCGACGCGCACGCGGAAATAGCGCCAGAAGATCAGCGAGGGGATCGCCACGATCAGGCCGAAGGCGGTGTTGTACAGGGCGACGGAGATGCCGTGGGCCAGCTGCGCCGGGTTGCCGCCGGTGGCGCCGCCGGCGGGCGACTGCGAGCCGAAGATCTCGATCATGCCGATGACGGTGCCCAGCAGGCCCAGCAGCGGGGCGGCCGACGCGATCGTGGCCAGCGAGCTCAGGTAGCGCTCCAGGCGATGGGCCACGGCGCGGCCGGTGTTTTCCATGTGGGCGCGCAGATCCAGCTCGGTGCAGGTGGGATCGGAATTGAGCGCCCGCAAGCCGCTGGCAAGCACCTCGCCCAGGGCCGAGTTCTGTTCGAGCTGGGTGACGACGTCCGGGCCGGGCACGGTGTTGCGGGAAACCGCGATCGCCTCGTCCAGCAGCCGCGGCGGCGCCACTTTGGCGACCTGCAGGCTGAGAAAGCGCTCGATGACGAGGGCCAGGGCCAGGATGGAGCAGGCAACCAGCGGCCAGATCGGCCAGCCTGCGGCTTGTATGATGGAAAACAAGGGACGGATCTCCAGAGCTGCGAGGACTCAGCAGCGGGCCATTATCGTGTACTCCGCATGGCTGTAGGACAAACCGCTCAGCTGTAGGAGCCAACCCACAGTTGATGTGGATAACTTTGTGCAAAAAGCCGACACGGACGCTGCCGCGCCCGCGCCAAATCTGGCCCAAATCCGATTGATGACACTTTGAGCACAAAAAACCTCAATCAAATCAAACACTTGCTCGACGGAATGCGGCTCGGGCGGGGTGACCCCGCGACCCGCAGGGGATGGACCTCCGTCTGTGGACTGTTCGCCGGCGGCAAGCCCGCGCCGACCCGCGCTTTTCCTCATGGTTGACGCGGACCGCCCAGGATTGGCGCCGCGGATCTGGCAAGTCGGGGCGCTGTGCCGCGCCATTGCTGACAGCCTGGAGGCCCGGTTCAATCCGGTGGCCGTCCGCGGCGAGATTTCGGCCTTCTCGGCCGCTCCCAGCGGGCACTGCTACTTCTCGTTGAAGGACGGCCAGGGGCAGATCCGCTGCGCCATGTTCCGCCGGGCAGCGCAACTGCTGGCCTTCCGGCCGCGCGAGGGCGACAGCGTGGAGGTGCTCGGACGGCTGGGCGTCTACGAGCCCCGGGGCGACCTCCAGCTGATCGTCGAGACCATGCGGCCCGCCGGGCAGGGCGCCTTGTACGAGCAGTTCCTGCGCCTGAAAGCGCGGCTCGAGGATGAAGGCCTGTTCGACAGCGCCCGCAAGCGGCCGGCTCCCGCGCTGCCTCGGGGCATCGGGGTGGTGACGTCGACCGGCGCGGCGGCGCTGCACGACGTCGTCACGGCACTGCGGCGCCGGGCCGGCCACGTGCCCGTGGTGCTGGCGCCGGCGGCGGTGCAGGGAGCGCAGGCGCCGGCGGAACTCGTCGCCGCGCTGCAGTCGCTGTATCGGCTGGCCCAGGCCGGCACGCTCGACGTCATCCTGTTGGTGCGCGGCGGCGGCTCGATCGAGGACCTCTGGGCCTTCAACGACGAGCGGCTCGCGCGCACCATCGTCGCCAGCCCGGTGCCGCTCATCTGCGGGGTCGGCCATGAAACCGACTTCACCATCGCCGACTTCTGCGCCGACGTGCGGGCGCCGACTCCGACCGCGGCGGCCGAGCTGGCGGCCCAGCCGCGCGATGCCTGGCTG
>NZ_DATMHS010000051.1:0-44210 GCF_035554825.1 Ramlibacter sp.
CGGCCGTCGAATACACCAGCACCGGCCCCTGGGCCAGCAGCGGCGCGGCCCAGGCCAGCGCCTGCGCCGCGACGTCTTCGCCGGCCGCCACCCGCAGCGGCTCGATCGCGAACGCCGGGCGCCCGGCAGCGAGGAAGGAGCGCACCTGGCGGTTGGTCGCCACCGAGCAGCTGCCCGAGACCACCGCCTGCCGTCCTGCGGCGGGCGGCAGGCGACTGGCCGCTTCGGAGGCGGTGACGCCGAAATTGGCCGGCAGGCCGATCGCGACGCCGGAGCCGGCCGTGACCAGCGGCAGCTGCTTCAACGCCGGCCCGAGCCGCAGCAGGTCGTCGTTGCTCAGGGCGTCGACGACGGCGATCGCCACGCCTTCGGCCAGCAAGGCGTCGATGCGCCGCGCGATCGCCGCGCTCCCCTGCGCCACCGTCCGGTAGTCGATCAGGCCGACCTTGCGCCGGCATTGCGACTGCAACACGCGCACCAGGTTGGCGTCGCGCATCGGCGTGAGCGGATGGTCGCGCATGCCCGATTCGCTGAGCAGCACGTCGCCGACGAACAGGTAGCCCTTGAAGACGGTGCGCTGGTTGTCCGGAAAGGCCGGGGTGGCGATCGTGAACGGGGTTTCCAGCGCGTCCATCAGCGCCTCGGTCACCGGACCGATGTTGCCCTGCGCGGTGCTGTCGAAGGTGGAACAGTACTTGAAGTAGATCTGCCGGGCCCCCTGGCCGCGCAGCCAGCGCAGGGCGGCCAGCGACTGCTGCACGGCTTCGGCCGGCGCGATGGTGCGCGACTTGAGCGCCACCACCACCGCATCGGCGTCCGCCTGCAGCGGCCCGGCCGGCACGCCGATCGTCTGCACCGCCCGCATGCCGCTGCGCACCAGGTTGTTCGCCAGGTCGGTCGCGCCGGTGAAGTCGTCGGCGATGCAACCGAGCATGACCTTCCCACTCATCTCCTGATCTCCAGCTGGACGGCCGCCGGGTTTTCGCGGATGTAGTCGCGCACGACCTGCTCGTAGTCGGTGTCGGCCTGCAGGCCGAGGCCGCGCGCGCGCTCGAACTTCACGTTGCCGGGCCAGGTCTTGACCAGCTTGATGATCGCCGGGTCGGGCGTCCAGTCCAGCAGCGCCGTGCCGGCCTGGCCGGCGACGCGCTCGAGCGCCGCGGCCATCTCGCCGACGGTGGTGCGCAGCGCCGGCAGGTTGACGGCCGTGAGCGGCCCCCACTCGGCGTCGCTCGCCTGCGCGGCGCGGATGATGCCTTCGATGGTGCGCGCCGGCGACGCCAGCGCCACCGACGTTTCGGCGGCGACCGGCACCTGCGCGCGCTGGCCGGCCAGCGGCTCGCGGATCATGCCGGACAGGAAACTCGACGCCGCGCCGTTGGGGCGCCCGGGGCGCACGCTCACCGTCATCAGGCGCACGCTGCGGCCGCGGATGAAGCCCTTGCGGGCGTAATCGGCCACCAGCTGCTCGCCGATGAATTTCTGGATGCCGTAGCTGCCTTGGGGCGTGGGCAGCGTGAAGTCGCCGATCGGCTCGGGCAGCGGTTGGCCCGGCAGGTTGCCGAACACCGCCAGCGAGCTGGAAAAGACGAAGGTCGGCTGGTTGCCCTGCGCGCGGCAGGCGTCGAGCAGGGCCCGCGTCGCATCGAGATTGCTGCGCATGCCCAGGTCGAAGTTCGCCTCGCACTCGCCGCTCACGGCGGCGGCCAGGTGGAACACGGCGTCGGTGCCGGCCGCGGGAATGGTGCGGCTCGCGATCTGCTCGTTGAGATCGCCGCCGGCGAACTTCACACGCGGGTCGCGCGCCAGGTCGTCGGGCGGCGGCGCGCGGTCGGCCAGCGTGATCTCCTCGATCCGGCGCGCGGCGGCGCCGCCCAGGGACAGGCTGCCCTGGGCCAGCAGGGTGCGGGCGAGCCGGGCGCCGAGAAAGCCGCTGCCGCCGGTGATGAGAATCTTCATTGCTTGGGTCCTTCTGGTGTGGTGGTGCCGCCCGCGGTGGCCGAAGGCGGCGGCAGATCGATGCCGGGAAAGATCTTGATGACGGCGCTGTCGTCCTCGCGGCCGAAGCCGGCGCTGGACGCCTGCATGAACATCTGGTGCGCGGTGGCCGACAGCGGCAGCGGAAATTTCGTCGCGCGCGCCGTGTCGAGCACCAGGCCGAGATCCTTGACGAAGATGTCCACGGCCGACAGCGGCGTGTAGTCGCCGGCCAGCACATGCGCCATGCGGTTCTCGAACATCCAGCTGTTGCCGGCGCTGTGGGTGATGACTTCGTAGAGGGCCGCCGGGTCGACCCCTTCGCGCAGCCCGAGGGCCATCGCCTCGGCGGCGGCCGCGATGTGCACGCCGGCCAGCAGCTGGTTGATGATCTTGACCTTGCTGCCGCCGCCGGCCCGCTCGCCGAGCCGGTAGACCTTGGCGGCCATCGCTTCGAGCAGCGTGCCGCACCGCTCGTACGCCGCCGCGCTGCCGGCCGTCATCATCGTGATCTGCCCGGCCTGGGCGCGGGCGGCGCCGCCGGAGATCGGCGCGTCCAGGTAGAGCAGGCCGCGCTCGGCCAGCCGGCCCTCGAGCGCCGCCGACCACGCAGGATCGACCGTGGAACACATCACGAAGACGCTGCCCGGCTGCATGGCGGCCGCGCAGCCGCCTTCGCCGAACAGCAGCTGTTCGGTCTGGGCCGCATTGACCACCACGCTGATGACGACGTCGCAGTCCCGCGCCACTTCGCCCGGCGAGGCGCAGCCGACGCCGCCGTCCGCGGCAAAGGCCTGCACGGCCGGCGCACGGACGTCGAACACATGCACGGTGTGCCCGGCCCGGCGCAGCGAGCGGGCCATGCCGCCGCCCATCGCGCCCAGTCCGATCAGGCCGACGTGGCGCGGCGCCGTCGCGTGAGGAGAGGTCGGATTCATATGGTCATCATACAAGTTGGTCGATCGAAAACCCCGACGCGGTTCATGACGCCGGCCCCTGGACCAGCGGCCCGGCCAGCCGCTCGCCCTGCTGCTGCCAGAACGCCGGGTCGGCGCCCTCGATGCGGCGGATCGCGTTGTCCATGTGGCGCGATGCGGCGGCTCGCGCCTTCGCGGCGTCGCCGGCCTCGATCGCGGTCACCACCGCCGCGTGCTCGCGCCGCACCTGGGCCGCGAAGTCGGCGCGGCGCGCCTCGTTGGCGCGGGTGACGCCGATCGCGCCGCGCATGAACTGCGCCAGGTAATCGAGCGTGCCAATCAGGAACGGGTTGTGGGCCGCCTGGGCGATGGCCCGGTGGAAGGCGAGGTCCTGCTCGACGCCGTCGCCGCCGCTGGCCACCGCCCGATCCAGGGCCGCCACGGTCGCCTGCAGCCGCTCGATGTCGGCCGGCGCCCGGCGCCGGGCGGCGATCGCGGCGGCCTCGGCTTCGAGCCCGCGCCGGACCTCCGCCAACTGCACCACCGCCGCCCGTGACGCCGTGTGGCGTGCATCGAAGTTGAGCGGCGCGTACGGCGGGGCGGCCGTGACGTAGACGCCGCTGCCCTGGCGCGAATGCACGAGGCCGAGCGACTTCAGCCGCGACATCGCTTCGCGCACGACGGTGCGGCTCACCTCGAACTGCTCCACCAGCCGCGCTTCGGGTGGCAGTTTGGCGCCGGCCGCCAGCCGGCCCGCCGCGATCTCGGCGGCCAGCTGGTGCGCGACCTGGTCGGACAGGCGCGCGCCGCTGGTGACGCGGTTGAAGTGGATGGTCATGCTGGGCCGTAGGATACCGGGCCCGGCCAACCGCCCGCAGCGCGCGGACCGCGCGTCAGCCGCGCTCGAACTTGAAGACGGCGGTGCCGGCGCGGACATTGGGCAGCCAGCGCACCTCGCGGCCCTCCTGCAGCCCGAAGGCGTCGAGGATCGCCAGTCGGTTCTTGGTGGCCAGCACCTCGAAGTCCTTGAATGTGCCGACCCGGATGTTGGGCGTGTCGTACCACTGGTACGGCAGGCGCTTGGTCACCGGCATGCGGCCGCGCAGGATGCTCAGCCGGTTGGGCCAGTGCGCGAAATTGGGGAAGGCGACGATGCCGATGCGGCCCACGCGCGCCGTCTCCGCCAGCATGGTCTCGGCATTGCGCAGGTGCTGCAGCGTGTCGACCTGCAGCACCACGTCGAACGAGCCGTCGTCGAAGATCGACAGCCCTTCGTCGAGGTTCAGCTGGATCACGTTGACGCCGCGCTTGGTGCAGGCCAGCACGTTGGCGTCGGCGATCTCGATGCCGTAGCCGCTGCAGCCGCGCTCGCGCTGCAGCCAGTCGAGCATGGCACCGTCGCCGCAGCCGAGATCCAGCACGCGGGCGCCCGGCGGCACCAGCCGCGCGATCGATTCCATGGTGCGGCGGTCGCTCATGGGGCTTGCTCCTGGGCGATGCGGTCGAAGTACGCCCGCACCAGCGCCAGATAGCGCGCATCCTCCAGCAAGAAGGCGTCGTGGCCGTGCGGCGCGTCGATCTCGGCATAGGTGACGTCGCGCCGGTTGTCGAGCAGCGCCTTGACGATTTCGCGGCTGCGCTTGGGCGAGAACCGCCAGTCGGTGCTGAAGCTCACCAGCAGGAATTTCGCGGTCGCGACCGCCAGGGCCCGGGCGAGGTTGCCCCCGTGCCGCAGCGCCGGGTCGAAGTAGTCGAGGGCGCGCGTGATCAGCAGGTAGGTGTTGGCGTCGAAGTACTCGCTGAACTTGTCGCCCTGGTAGCGCAGGTAGCTCTCGATCTGGAACTCGACGTCCTGCAGCGTGTAGTTGTAGGCCCCCGCGCTGCGCCTGGCGCCGTCCGCGGCGGCGGCCGTGTCGCCCGGCGGCGGCGCCGCCCCGGCACGCAGGTCCAGGCCCTCGCGCAATTGGCGCCCGAACTTCGCGTTCATGACGTCGTCGGACAGATACGTGATGTGGCCGATCATCCGGGCGATGCGCAGGCCGCGGCGCGGCACCGCGCCGTGCTCGTAGAAGTGGCCGCCGTGGAAATCCGGGTCGGTGACGATCGCACGGCGCGCGACCTCGTTGAAGGCGATGTTCTCGGCGTTCAGGTTCGGCGCGCTGGCGATCACCACGGCGTGCCGCACCCGCTGCGGATACTGCAGCGTCCACGACAGCGCCTGCATGCCGCCGAGGCTGCCGCCCATCACCGCCGCCAGCGTCCCGATCCCGAGCTGGTCGAGCAGCCGGGCCTGGGCGTTGACCCAGTCCTCCACCGTCACCACCGGAAAATCCGCGCCGTAGATGCGGCCGCTCTCGGGATTCACGTGCATCGGCCCAGTCGAGCCGAAGCACGAGCCGAGGTTGTTGACGCCGATCACGAAGAAGCGGTCGGTGTCCACCGGCTTGCCGGGGCCGATCATGCTGTCCCACCAGCCTTGCGAACGCTCCTGGCCGGCGTAGGTGCCGGCGACATGGTGCGAGGCGTTCAGCGCGTGGCAGATGAGGACCGCATTGCTGCGTTCGGCATTGAGCGTGCCATAGGTCTCGTACGCCAGCGCGTAGTCCCGGATGGACGCGCCGCTCTGCAGGGCCAGCGGCTGGGCGAACGACATCGATTGTGGCGAGACGATCATCGGCGACAGGAGTGCGATGCCCCAGGCCGGCAGCCGTCGTCCCGGTTCGCGGGCGGCGCAGAAAAAACCCGGCGCCGCTACAAGATGCGAGGCCGGGTCGGCGGACGGTCGATCTTTAGCTGGATTTATTGAGCGCCCGCAAGCTGGAGCAAATCGGCGCCCGGCTAGTATAAGTCCAAGGGAGCCCCGGGCCGGCCGGCCCGTCGCGTCCCGCGCCGGAGGCCGCCGTGAGCGAACTGTATGGATCGGACGCCTACGCGCCGCTGGAAGTGGCGCGCCGGGTGGAAACCGTGGGCGTGGCGAAGGCGCGGATGGCGACGCTGCCGCTGGCCATGCTGGGCGTGCTGGCAGGAGCCTTCATCGGGCTGGGGGCCATGCTGTTCGTCATCGTCAAGTCGGACGCGACGCTCGGGTTCGCTGCCGCCCAGATCGGCGGCGGCCTGGTCTTCTCGCTCGGCTTGCTGCTGGTGGTGGTGGCCGGGGCCGAGCTCTTCACCGGCAACAACCTGCTGGCCATGGCCTGGGCCGACGGACGGATCAGCACCGCCGACGTGCTGCGCAACTGGACCATCGTGTGCGCGGCCAACTTCGTGGGCGCCGTCGGCCTCGCCCTCCTGGTCTTCGCCAGCGGCCACGCCGCCATGAACGACGGCGCGGTCGGCCGCACCGTGGTGCGGCTCGCGCTGGCCAAGCAGGCGCTGCCCTGGTGGGAGGCGCTGGCGCGCGGCGTGCTGTGCAACGTGCTGGTGTGCATGGCCGTGTGGATGGCGATGGCCGGGCGCAGCGTGGTCGACAAGGCCGTGGCGGTGATCTTCCCGATCGCGGCCTTCGTCGCCGCCGGTTTCGAGCACAGCATCGCCAACATGTACCTGCTGCCGCTGGCGATGCTGGTGCAGCCCGCCACGGCGCCCGTGCTGGTGACCTGGCCCGGCACGGCGGCCAACCTCGCTTTCGTGATCGCCGGCAACCTGCTGGGCGGCAGCGTGCTGGTAGGGCTGACCTATCACGTGATCTACGGCCGCCGCCCCGCCGCGGCGGCGCCGGAACATCTCGACGGCCGCTGAACGCGGGGGCGGCGTCCCGGCCATGGCCGGCGCGTCGAGTCAGCTGCCCCAGCCGAGCAACGCCCCCGCGCCCAGCACCGCGAAGATCACCGCCGACACCAGGTGCACCACCCGGATCGGCACGCGCTTGGTGACCGCGTCGCCGAACCAGACCACCGGCGCGTTCGCCAGCAGCATGCCCAGCGTGGTGCCGGCGACGACCGGCGCCCAGGTGTTGTACTGCGCCGCCAGCATGACGGTGGCGATCTGCGTCTTGTCGCCCATTTCGGCCAGGAAGAACGCGACCACGGTGGTGCCGAACACGCCCAGCTTCGACCTGTTCCCGTCCCCGGCGCCTTCGTCCAGCTTGTCGGGGATCAGCATCCACGCGGCCATGACGAGGAAAGAGCCGCCGAGCACCCAGCGCAGCACGTCGGGACCCAGCACCGTGGTGACCCAGGCGCCGGCGGCGCCGGCGAGCGCGTGATTGGCCAGTGTCGCGGCGAGGATGCCGGCGATGATGGGCCACGGCTTGCGGAAGCGGGCGGCCAGAACGAGCGACAGCAGCTGCGTCTTGTCGCCCATTTCGGCCAGGGCGACGATGCCGGTGGACACGAGAAAGGATTCCATGGAAATTCCAGGCCGGTGCGTGCACGCTTGACTGCGCCGCATCCCCGGCCGAAACGGAGGCAGCGCAGTCAAAGGTCTCGCCAAGTCCGGAACTACCGCTTGCGCCATGGGGCGACACCCCAAGTCTGTTGACGCAAGCCCCTCTCGGATTCGAAGGGAGGCTACTCCCCGATGACTGCCCGCATTGTACCGGTGCGCCCGCGCGCCCGTTGCTGGCGCGCTTTTTGCTGCGTCACGGTGCATCGGCCCGCCAGAGTGCAATCACGCACCACATCAGGGCAAATCAACGCGCGAGGACCTCATGGAAGCACTCAAACAGGGCTCGGATGCCCTGTTCATCCTGCTGGGCGGCATCATGGTGCTTGCCATGCACGCCGGCTTTGCATTTCTCGAACTGGGCACCGTGCGCAAGAAGAACCAGGTGAATGCGCTGGTCAAGATCCTGGTGGATTTCTCGGTGTCGACCGTCGCCTACTTCACCGTCGGCTACGCCGTGGCCTACGGCACCAGCTTCTTCGTCGGCGCCGAACAGCTGGCGGCGCGCAACGGCTACGAGCTGGTGAAGTTCTTCTTCCTGCTCACGTTCGCCGCGGCCATCCCGGCCATCATCTCCGGCGGCATCGCCGAGCGGGCACGCTTCGGCTCGCAGCTGATCGCCACCGCCGTGATCGTCGGGCTGGTGTATCCGCTGTTCGAAGGCGTCGCCTGGAACCACGCGTTCGGCGTCCAGGCCTGGCTGAAGGGCGCCACCGGCGCGGAGTTCCACGACTTCGCCGGCTCCGTGGTGGTGCATGCGATGGGCGGCTGGCTGGCCCTGCCGGCCGTGCTGCTGCTGGGCGCCCGCAGCAACCGCTACCGCAAGGACGGGGCGATCTCCGCCCACCCGCCGTCCAACATCCCCTTCCTCGCCCTGGGCGCCTGGATCCTGATGGTCGGCTGGTTCGGCTTCAACGTCATGAGCGCCCAGACGATCGACCGGGTTTCGGGGCTGGTGGCCGTCAACTCGCTGATGGCCATGGTCGGCGGCACCCTGGCGGCACTGGCGGTCGGCCGCAACGACCCCGGGTTCGTGCACAACGGGCCGCTGGCCGGGCTGGTCGCCGTCTGCGCCGGTTCCGACGTCATGCACCCGATCGGCGCGCTGGCGGTCGGCGCGATCGCCGGCACCATCTTCGTCACCATGTTCACGCTGACCCAGAACCGCTGGAAGATCGACGACGTGCTGGGCGTCTGGCCGCTGCACGGGCTGTGCGGCGCCTGGGGCGGCATCGCCGCCGGCATCTTCGGCCAGCGCGCGCTGGGCGGACTGGGCGGCGTCAGCCTGCCGGCCCAGCTGGGCGGCACGCTCATCGGCGTGGCCTGGGCGCTGGCTGCCGGGGCCGCCGTCTACGGCGGGCTCAAGCGCCTGCTCGGCCTGCGCCTGTCGCCCGAGGAAGAGCACGAAGGAGCCGACCTGGCGATCCACAAAATCGGCGCGACGCCCGAGCGCGAAGCCACCTGGTGAAGCCTGGCCGGACGGCCTTCGAAAAAGCAGGCACGAATTCCGGGGATGCCCCATAATCGCCGGGTGTCGCGCTCAGCGCGGCACATGGTTTGCGGTGACTGTCGGTTTCGCGTGGTTTGTAGCTTGCGTTGTGACTCCATCGCTTAGTGCGTTTTTTCTCTCGAGGAGTCCATTCATGGGCAACAAACTTTACGTGGGCAACCTGCCCTATTCCTACCGCGACAGCGACATGGAGCAGGCGTTCAGCCAGTACGGCACCGTCTCCAGCGCCAAGGTCATGATGGAGCGCGACACCGGCCGCTCCAAGGGCTTCGGTTTTGTCGAGATGAGCAGCGAGGCGGAAGCCCGCGCCGCCATCGAAGGCATGAACGGTCAGCAGATCGGCGGCCGTGGCCTGGTGGTCAACGAAGCCCGTCCGATGGAGCCGCGTGCGCCCCGTTCCGGCGGCTTCGGTGGCGGCGGTGGCGGCGGTGGCGGCGGCTACGGCGGCGGTGGCCGCAGCGGCGGTGGCGGCTACGGCGGCGGCCGCAGCTACTGAGCTGGACATTGGGGGCCGACCGGACCCCAACAGCACCCAAAGGGCCTACGGGCCCTTTTTCCGTTGCGCTGCAATTAAGGGTTTTCGACGAGATGGAAGCCCCCGGGGGGTCTGCACGGGCGCCGAAATCCTGTCCATAATGGAAAAGCGTGCCCTCGCGGGCCCGCAAGGATTGCGGTGAACAGGTCACTTATCGCTTCGCTCGGGTTGAAGTGGAATGCGTTTTCGGGACTCCATCGCTCAAGTCATCGTCTTTTCAGGAGCCCCGATCAATGGGCAATAAACTCTACGTGGGCAACCTGCCCTATTCCGTCCGCGACAGCGACCTCGAACAGGCGTTCAGCCAGTTCGGCGCAGTGACCAGCGCCAAGGTGATGATGGAGCGCGACACCGGCCGCTCGAAGGGCTTCGGCTTCGTCGAAATGGGCAGTGATGCCGAAGCGCAGGCGGCGATCAACGGCATGAACGGCCAGCCCCTCGGCGGCCGCAGCGTGGTCGTCAACGAAGCGCGTCCGATGGAGTCGCGTCCCCGCACCGGCGGTTACGGCGGCGGCGGCGGTGGCTACGGTGGGAGTGGCGGCGGCTACGGTGGCGGTGGCGGTGGCGGTGGCGGTGGCGGCTATGGTGGTGGTGGCGGATACGGCGGCGGTGGCGGCCGGCGCGAAGGCGGCGGTGGCGGCGGCGGTCGTGAAGGCGGCGGCTACGGCGGCCGCGGCGGCAACGACGGCGGCTTCCGCAGCCCCTACGGCTCCGGCCCGCGCGGCGGCGGCAACCGCGGCGGCAACAGCGGCTACTGAACGGCGGCAGTTCCAACCGAAGGCTCCTGCGGGAGCCTTTTTGCCGTCCGCTATTCGCCCCGCCGCCGCTTGCGCGGCGCGCCCGCGAAGGCGCGGTCCAGCAGCGCGTTCGGCAGCACGCGCAGCAGCTTGGCCACGACCGCCATCTGCCAGGGAATGACGCGGTAGCTCGCGCCGGCGTCGATGGTGCGGAAGGCCTGCTCGGCGAAGTCCGCAGCACTCATCAGAAACGGCATCGGAAAGCGGTTGCCGGCGGTCATGGGCGTTGCGATGTAGCCGGGGCAGATCGTCACCACCTTGACGCCGGTGGCCCGCAACTCGCCGCGCAGGCTCTCGCAATAGGAAATCGCCGCCGCCTTGCTGGCGCAGTACGCGCCCTGGCCCGGCAGGCCGCGGATGCCGGCGACGCTGGCAATGCCGACCAGCGTGCCGGAGCGCCGCCGCGCCATCGGCCCGACGAAAGGATGGAAGGTCGCGGCCAGGCCGACGTTGTTGGTCGCGAACGTGCGCGCCATCACCTCGAGATCCTCGCCCATCGCCGTGTCCATGCCGATGCTGATGCCGGCATTGGCGATCACCACCTGCGGCACTCCCTGCCGTTCAATGCAGGCCGCCGCGGCCGCCACGATGCTGTCGGTCTGCGCCACGTCGGCCTGGTAGACGGCATAGCGCTCCGGCGGCAGTCCCTGGGCGGCGGCCCACGCTTCGATCGCCTGCGCGCGCCGCGCCACCAGCGCCAGGCGCCACCCCGCCTGGTGGTAGCGCCAGGCGAGCGCCTGGCCGATGCCGCTGGAAGCGCCGGTGATGAAGACGAGCCGGTCTATGGCTGCACTCCGCGTGGCGCGAGCACGCCGTGCACCCGCCCGCCCAGCACCAGCACCCGGTTCAGGTTGTCGTAGTCCAGGCTGTCGCCGGTGAAGCGGTCGTTGCCGCGCTTGAGTTCGACCGGCTTGTTCGAGACCACGCGTTCCGTGTCGAGGAAGGCGTGCAGGAATTCGCCGCGGAACTCCAGCGTGGGCGCCGCCGGGGCCGTGCCGGCCGGCGCCCGCGTCACGACGGCATCGCCGAACAACTGCAGTTCGGAGCCATCGGCATTCGTCAGCGCCCGCTGGGCCGTGGCGACGGTCACTTCGCCCCGCTCGTTGATGGCGCGGATGCGCGGCTGGTCGACCTCGAGCGTGTCGGTATCGGGGAAATGCCGCGCCTCCCGGCCGTGCACTTCGCTCTTGAGCCGGCCGGCCGGATCGAAGGTCTTGACCGAGAAGCCGCGCATGAAGGAATCGGGGTCATGGGTCAGCGGCCGCGGCGGCTCGGCGACGCCGAGCGTCGGCGTGTTGCGGGCGAGCCAGTAGGTGCCCAGGGCGATGACGCCCATCAGGATGATCGGCAGGTAGACCGACATCCGGTCCCAGCCGCCGCGCACCAGCGCCCAGCCGCCCCGGCCCGCCATGGCGGTGCTCATCGCGCCGGCGCGCTGCTCATGCCGCGTCCTCCAGCAGCCCCGCATAGCGGCCGCCGGCCACCAGCAGCAGGTCGCAGAACTCGCGGGCCGCGCCGGCGCCGCCGGCCGCCCGGGTGACGTACTGCACCGCCGCCCGCACTTCGACATGGGCGTTGGGCGGCGCGCAGGAGAAGGCACAGCGGGTGAGCACCGGCAGGTCCGGCCAGTCGTCGCCGATGCCGGCCGCGTGCGACCAGTCCAGCCGCAGCGCCCGCAGCGTCTCCTCGGCGGCGGCCAGCTTGGCTTCGGTGCCGTAGTGGACATGGGTCACGCCCAGCGCCTGCAGGCGATGCCGCAGCGGCGCCGAGTCGCGGCCGGTGATGACCGCCGGCGTGATGCCGGCGCGCTGCAGCAGCTTCAGCCCGTACCCGTCGAGGATCGAAAAGCGCTTGAGCGTCTCGCCGGCCTCGGTGAAATAGACGCCGCCGTCGGTCAGCACGCCGTCGACGTCGAAAAACGCCACGCGCACGCCCTGGGCCGCCAGCAGCAGTTCGGGGGCGAAGTTCAGTGCCGGCGCCGCCATCAGATCACCTTGGCCCGCATCAGGTCGTTGCTGTTCACCGCGCCGGTCAGCCGGTCCTCGGCGTCGACCACCAGCACGCTGGTGATGCGGTGCTGCTCCATCAGTTCGGCGGCGTCGACCGCCAGCGCGTCGTCGCGGATGATCCTGGGCTTGGGGTGCATGACGTCGCGCGCGGTGAGGCGGCGCAGATCGATGCCCTTCTCCACCAGCCGGCGCAGGTCGCCGTCGGTGAAGATGCCCAGCACCCGCCCTTCGGCGTCGACGACGGCCGACGCGCCCAGCCCCTTGTCGCTCATTTCGCGCATCAGGTCGGAAAAGCCGGTGTCGGGACCGACGCGCGGCACGGCATGGCCGGTGCGCATGACGTCGGCCAGGTGCGTCAGCAGCTTGCGCCCCAGGGCGCCGCCCGGGTGCGACCGCGCGAAGTCCTCGGCCCGGAAGCCGCGCGCGTCCAGCAGCGCCACCGCCAGCGCGTCGCCGAGCGCGAGCTGGGCGGTGGTGCTGGCGGTCGGCGCCAGGTTCAGCGGGCAGGCTTCCTTGGCGACCCCGCTGTCGAGCACGATGTCCGCATGCACCGCCAGCGTCGACTGCAGGCCGCCGGTCATCGCGACGATGGCCACGTCCAGGCGCTTGAGCACCGGCAGGATGGCCGTGATCTCGTCGCTCTCGCCGCCGTTGGAGATCACCAGCACCAGGTCCTTGCCGGTGATCATGCCCAGGTCGCCGTGGCTGGCCTCGGCCGGATGCACGAACAGCGCCGGCGTGCCGGTGGAGGCCAGCGTGGCCGCGACCTTGCGTCCGACATGGCCGCTCTTGCCCATGCCCATCACCACCACCCGGCCGTCGATGGCGAGGATGCGCTCGACGGCCTGTGTGAAGGCCAGCCCGGTGCGCGCCTTCAGACCCAGCACTGCGGCCGCTTCGATGTCCAAGGTCTCGTGCGCGAGGCGCAATGCCTGCGCCGGGTCGAAGGAGTGCGCTTCGCCTCGGGCAGTGGCGCGCGCGTTGTCGGGGCCGGAAACCATGGCGGGATTCTACGAGTTGCCCCGGCGCGCGGGCCGGATGGCACAAGGTAGCATCGAACCATGGGCGCCCTCGAACTGACACTGCTGTATCTGCTGGCCGCGGTGCTGGGGGTGGTGGTCAGCCGCTCGCTGAAGCTGCCGCCGATGCTCGGCTACCTGGCCGTCGGCGTCGTGATCGGCCCCAACGCGCTGGCGCTGGCCGAGAACTCTTCGGCGGTGCGGCACCTCGGCGAATACGGGGTCGTGTTCCTGATGTTCGTCATTGGCCTGGAATTCAACCTGCACAAGCTGCGCGCCATGCGCGGCCACGTGTTCGGACTGGGCCAGGCGCAGGTGCTGCTGACGGTGGCCCTCGCCACCACCGGTTCGCTGCTGCTGTCGCTGCTGGCGCCGGCGGCATGGCGCATGGAGTGGCGCACCGCGCTGGCGCTGTCCGGCGCCGTGGCCATGAGCAGCACGGCGATCGTCGTGAAACTGCTGGCCGAGCGGCTGGAGCTGGAGAGCGAGCACGGCAAGCGGGTGATCGGCGTGCTGTTGTTCCAGGACCTGGCCGTGGTGCCCTTGCTGGTCCTGATCCCGGCGCTGGGCAGCCCGCCCGAAACGCTGCTGCGGGCGCTCGCCGTCGCCGGCCTCAAGGCGGCCGCCCTGATCGCCGTCCTGCTGATGGGCGGCCAGCGGGTGATGCGCTGGTGGCTGACGCTGGTGGCGCGGCGCAAGAGCGAGGAGCTGTTCGTGCTGAACCTGCTGCTGGTGACGCTGGGCCTGGCCTGGCTCACCGAGCTGGCGGGCCTGTCGCTGGCGCTGGGCGCGTTCATCGCCGGCATGCTGATTTCCGAGACCGAATACAAGCACCAGGTGGAAACCGACATCAGGCCCTTCCACGATGTGCTGCTCGGCCTGTTCTTCATCACCATCGGCATGCTGCTGGACTGGCGGATCGTGGCCCAGCACTGGGGCCTGGTGCTGGTGCTGGTGACGCTCCCGGTGCTCTTCAAGCTGGTGATCGTGACCGTGCTGGCGCGCCTGTTCGGGGCCTCGGACGGCGTTTCGCTGCGCACCGGCCTGTACCTGGCGCAGGCCGGCGAGTTCGGCTTCGTGCTGCTCACGCTGGCCCAGCAACACCAGCTGGTGCCGCCGCAGCTGCTCAATCCGATCCTCGCGAGCATGGTGCTGTCGATGCTGGCGACGCCCTTCATCATCATGCACACGAACACCATCGTGATGAAGCTGGTGGCCAGCGAATGGCTGCAGCAGTCGCTGCAGATGACCGCGATCGCCCGCCGTTCGATCAACGCCAACCGCCACGTGATCATCTGCGGCTACGGGCGCAGCGGCCAGAACCTGGGCCGGTTGCTGGAACGCGAAAGGATTCCCTACATCGCGCTGGACCTCGACCCCGACCGGGTGCGCCAGGCCAGCGCCGCCGGCGAGTCGGTGGTCTTCGGCGACGCCGCCCGGCTGCAGGCGCTGATCGCGGCCGGCCTGGCCCGGGCCAGCGCCGTGGTCGTCACCTATCTGGACGTGCCCGGGGCGCTCAAGGTGCTGACCAACGTGCGCAGCCACGCCGCCCAGGTGCCGGTGATCGTGCGCACGCAGGACGACTTCCAGCTGGCCGAGCTGCAGGCCGCCGGCGCCGCCGAAGTCGTGCCGGAGGCGATGGAGGGTTCGCTGATGCTGGCCAGCCACACGCTGGCATTGGTCGGCGTGCCGCTGCGGCGCGTGATCCGGATCGTGCAGGAGCAGCGCGATGCCCGCTACAGCCTGCTGCGCGGCTACTTCCGCGGCGCCGACGAAGACAGCACCGAACTGGAGCACGAGCGGCTGGCCACGGTGACGCTGTCCCTGGGCGCCGCCGCGCTGGGGCGCGCGCTCAGCCAGCTGGCACTGCCGGCCCTGGGCGTGCGGGTGGTCAGTCTGCGGCGGGGCAACGGCAGCAAGCTCGATCCCGAGACCGATCCCCACCTGGAAGATGGCGACACGCTGGTGCTGTCGGGACGGCCGGAGCCGCTGGCGATGGCCGAGGAAAAGTTGCTGACGGGTCAGGCCTGACCGGCACGGCGCGCCGGCCGGCGTCTCAGTTCAGGTCGCCCGACTGGGTCGAGCTGAGGGTGCGGCTGCGGCGGCCGTCGTCGCGCACCTCGGTGTCCGCGAAGCCGTTGGCCCGGGACTGGCCCCTCGCGTTGGCCGCCGCCGGCGCCGCGGCCGCAGCGGACGGGCGGCCGATGTCGCCGCCAAGGCCGCCCAGCCCGTTGGCCAGGGCCGCCCGGAACGCTTCCATCTCGTCGTCCTGGATCGGATCGAACCCGGCCTGGACGCCCTGCTGCTGCGGCGTCGAGGCCGTGCCTGGGCCCGCGCCAGGCTCCGGCAAGGGCACCGGTCCGGACAGCGCCGACATCAGCTCGGCCGGCTGCGACGGGCCGGTGGCCGGGGCGCGGCGCGGCAGCTTCTGCGCCGCCGGGCTGCGCCCGGCGCCCACGCCGACCTGGTCGTTGCGCCGCCAGTAGACGGCGCTGACGCCCAGCTCATGGCGGGTTTTCGCGCGCTGGGCAATCACCGCCTCGATGTCCGCCAGCAGGTCGGCGTCGGCCCGCTCGCTGGCCGCCAGATCCACCATCACCAGGAACTGCTTGCCGGCGTTGTCCAGCGACAGGACCTTGAACTTGTAGCTGGCCGACAGCACGCCGGCGCGGGCCATGGACTCACGCACCACCGAGTACAGCAGTTCCCGCCGCGCCAGGCGCTCGCTCTTGCGCTGCGACGGGTCGGCCGGCGCGCCACGGTTGGGCTCCAGGCGCGACGAGGCCACGCCTGCCGCCTGTGCCTTGGCCTGTTTGTCGCGGTTGAGCCAGTTGAACAAGGACATCTGTGGCTTTCTCTCCAGGAGCGGAGCCCGCCGATGGCCGGGGGAGCTCGCAGCTCAGCGCAGTGTAATTCGCCCCAGCCCGACCGTGTGGCTTTTGCGGCCGCCGCGCCCCAACGCGCACGCTGCCACCGTGGCACAGTTCACGGCGGTACGCGTCCGGTCAGGCCGCGGCCTTGGCCTTGCCCATCTGCCAGAGCAGAAAGCTGTAGATGTCGGCCGCCAGCGCATACCGCTGGCGTGCGGTGCTGCCGACGCCGTGACCGGCCTGGCCGTCCAGCCGCAGCAGCACCGGCTTGCCGCTGGCGGTGGCCGCCTGCAGCCGCGCGGCCGCCTTGGCGCTGTGCCAGACGTCGACCCGCGGATCGTTCAGCCCGTGGACCAGCAGCACCGCCGGATACCGCGTGCCGTCCGTGATCTGGTGATAGGTGCTCATCTCCAGCAGCGCCGGGAATTCGATGGGATTCCTGGCGCTGCCGAATTCGGAGATGTTGGTGATGCCGTTGGCGCTGTCCTCGGCCCGCACCGCGTCCATCACCCCGACGTTGAAGATGGCGGCGGCGAACAGCTGGGGCGCGCTGGTCACGCAGCGCCCGACGAAGATGCCGCCGGCGCTGGTGCCCATCACCGCCAGCGTGGCGGGCGAGGCGATGCGCTGCGCGATCAGGTATTCGGCGCAGGCAATCCCGTCCTTCCAGGTGTTCGGCTTGCTCGCCTTCGTGCCGGCCAGCCGCCAGGGCTCGCCGTAGACGCCGCTGCCCCGCACGTTGGGCAGCGCCAGCACGCCGCCCAGTTCCAGCCACGCCATGTTCGAGGGACTGAAGGAGGCGGTCAGCGAGTGGCCGTAGGCGCCGTACGCCGTCAGCAGCGTCGGGTTGCGGCCGTCGCGCGGCAGGCCAGTGCGCTGCAGGATCGTCATCGGCACCAGGGCGCCGTCGTGGCTGGGCACCTTCACTTCGAGCACCTCGATCGCGGGCAGCGGCGGCAGGCGCGGCGGCACGCCCAGGACCACCTCGCTCGAGCGGCCGGCGTGCCAGCGCAGCACCTTGGGCGGCTCGATCCAGCCCGAGAGCGTGTACAGGACGTCAGGGTACGCATGCGCCGGGTCGTCGTGGGCCCGGGCCGCGCCGGGGAACGCCAGCGCCAGCGGCTGTCCCCGCAGCTCGCCGGGACGATAGCGGCGCAGCCCGATGGCCGTGCCCTGCCGGACCTCGGCCACCAGGCCGTCGGCGGTCAGCAGGAAGCCCTCGAAGACGCCGTCGGCCGGCGGCCGCGCGACTTCGACCGCGCGCGCCAACGCCGGCTGCCGCAGGTCGAGCCGCATGATCCGAAAGCGCGGCGCGTCGCGCCGGGTCCGGTAGAACAGGTGCTGTCCCTGCAGGTCGATCTCGACGATGTGGTCGTCGAAGCTGGCGATGCGGCGCCACGGCACGCGCGGCCGGTCCAGGTCGGCGACGCGCGCCAGGAACAGCGAGCCTTCGGGATAGGTCGTGTCGCTGGTGCGCGCCACCACCCAGGGGCTGCCGGGCACGAACAGCAGCGCGCCGACTTCGAGCCGCGCCAGGCCCAGTTCCGGATTGACGGTGGGGCCGAACACCGGCCGCGCCTGCTGCTCGCGGTCGCCCACGCGCAGCCACATGACGCGGCTGTCCAGATAGGTCTCGGTCTCGGGGTCTTCCGCCGTCAGCGGCTTGAGCTGGTTGTAGGTGAGCGAGCGGCTGTCCGGCAGCCAGCCGACGTTGCCCTCGTGGACGCGCTCGATCGGCGCGCCGACCAGCTCGCGCGTGCGCACGCGCAGCAGGTGCAGCGAAGCGTTCTCGCCGCCGCCGGCCGACAGGCCGTAGGCGACGTACTCGCCGTCCCACGACGGCCGGAAGTAGTTGATGGCGTGCGGCACGCCGGTGCGCGCCGCTTCCTGCTGCGGATCGACCAGCACCTGCTCGCGCCCGTGCAGGCCGACGCGCAGCATCAGCTGGTACTGCTGCTGGCCGCGCAGGCGCTTGAGGTAGAACAGCCGGTCGCCCGGCATCCGCACGAGCCGCGAGACGCTGTCGCCGGCGGCGCCGGCGATCTCGGCGATGCGCTGCTCCAGCCGGTCGCGACCGGCAATGCGGTCCAACGCGTCGCGCGCATGCGCGCCCTCGGCGCGCAGCCAGGCCTGCACGGCCGGGTCGCTGGTGTTCTCGAGGGCGCGGAAGGGGTCGCGCACCGCGACGCCGTGCAGGGTTTCGGTGACCTCGCCGCGCGGGGCCGGGACATGGTTCGCCAGGGCCCTGCCTGCCATCGCGCCGGCCAGCAGGGCCAGCGTGGCCCGGCGGCGTGAAATCGGATCGCGCATCCCGTCTCCTTCGTGTGGAAACGGATTGTAGGCAGCGGCCCCGGCTCAGGCCCGGGCCAGCGCCGGCTGCTTCTTCTTGCCGATCCCCAGGTAGGTGTCGATGATGCGGCGGTCGTGCAGCAGGTCGGGCGCCGGGCCCTCCAGCACCACCGCGCCCATTTCCAGCACGTAGCCGCGGTCGGCCACCTGCAGCGCGGCGCGGGCGTTCTGTTCGACCAGCAGCACCGACACGCCCAGCTCGCGCAGCGACGCCACCATCTGCAGCACCTCGCGCACGATCAGCGGCGCCAGGCCCAGCGAGGGCTCGTCGAGCATCAGCAGGCGCGGGCGGGCCATCAAGGCGCGCCCGATCGCCAGCATCTGGCGCTCACCGCCGGACAGCGTCGACGCCAGCTGCGCGCGCCGCTCGCACAGGCGCGGAAACAGCTCGAACACTTCGCGCAGCCGCGCGGCGTGATCGCGCTCGCCCTTGCGCCAGCGCCAGAAGCCGCCCAGCAGCAGGTTGTCCTCGACCGACATCTCGCCGAACAGCTCGCGCCGCTCCGGCACCAGCGCGACGCCGCGGGCGACCATGATCTCGACGCTGGGCCGGGCGATGATCACGCCGTCCAGGGCCAGCGTGCCGCTGGAGCGCAGCAGCCCCATCGCGGCGCACAGCAGGCTCGACTTGCCGGCGCCGTTGGGGCCGATCACGGTGACGATCTCGCCTTCGTTCACGGTCAGTTCGACGCCGTGCACCGCCTGCACGGCGCCGTACGACACGCCCAGACCGCGCAGTTGCAGCAAAGGCGCGTTCATGCCGCGGCCTCCACCGACTCCTCGTCGACCGGGTCTTCGTCGACGCCGCCCAGGTAGGCCGCCAGCACGCGCGGATCGGCCTGCACCTGCGCCGGCGTGCCGCGCGCGATCACGGTGCCGAACTCCATCACCGTCACCCGGTCGGCCAGATTCATGACGAACTCCATGTCGTGTTCCACCACCAGAATACCGAGCCCCTCCGAGCGCAGTTGCGACAGCAGCTGCGCCAGCGCCACTTTCTCCAGGTGGCGCAGGCCGGCGGCCGGCTCGTCGAGCAGCAGCAGCGCCGGCTGGCCGGCGAGCGCGCGCGCGATCTCGATCACCCGCTGCTGGCCGAGGGCGAGCGCGCCGGCGGCGTCGCCGGTGTGCGCCTCCAGCTGGCAGCGCTCGATCTGGTGCCGCGCGTGCGCCAGCAGGGTCGCCTCCTCGGCGCGATCGAGCCGCAGCATCGCCGCCAGCCAGCCCCGGCGGCCGCGCCGGTGCGCGCCCAGCGCCACGTTGTCCAGGACGCTGCGCTGCGGCAGCAGCCGCACGTGCTGGAAGGTGCGGCCCAGGCCGAGCGCCGCGAAGTCACGCGACGGCCGGCCCTTCATGTCCTGGCCCATCAGCCGCACTTCGCCCGCGGTCGGATCGATGACGCCCGAGATCATGTTGAAGAAGGTCGACTTGCCGGCGCCGTTGGGGCCGATCAGCGCGTGCACCTCGCCGGCGCGCACGTCGAGCGTCACCTCGTTCACGGCCTTGAGGCCGCCGAAATGCTTGCTGGCCTTGGTCGCCTGCAGCAGCACCTCGCCCGGCGGCGGGAGGGGCGGACGCGGCAAAGGCGCGGCGTGCCCGCCCAGGCGGCCGGCCGCCGGGCGCAGGAAGCGGCGCGAGAAATGCGCCAGCGTCGGCCACATGCCGTCCGCGAAGCGATGCAGCACCACCAGCATCGCCAGCCCGAACACGATCACCTCGAAGTTGCCGCTCGTGCCCAGCAACTGGGGCAGCACGTCCTGCAGCCGGGACTTCAGCAGTGTCACCAGCGCCGCGCCGAGCACGGCGCCCCACAGGTGGCCGGCACCGCCGACCACGGCCATGAACAGGTATTCGATGCCGATGTTGAGGTTGAACGGCGTCGGGTTGACGAAGCGCTGCAGGTGCGCGTAGAACCAGCCGGACAGGGCGGCCATCAACGCCGCCAGCACGAACACCTTGACGCGATAGGCGGCGGTGTCCACGCCCATCGACTCGGCCATGAGGCGCCCTCCCTTGAGGGCGCGGATCGCCCGCCCTTCGCGCGAATCGAGCAGGTTGTGCAACGCCCACAGCAGCAGCAGCAGCGTGCCCCAGGCGACCACGCCGAGCGCGCGCGGCGTCGCCAGCGAGATCCCCGCCAGAGAGATCGGCGGCAGCCCGCCGGTGCCGGTGTGGCCGCCCAGGCCCTCGATGTTGCCGAACAGGAAATACAGGCTCAGGCCCCAGGCGATGGTGCACAGCGGCAGGTAGTGGCCGGACAGCTTCAGCGTGATCGCGCCCAGGCCCCAGGCGACGAGCGCGGCGACCGCCAGGCCGAGCGCGAGTCCGAGCCAGGGCAGCAGCACCGGATGGGCGCCGCCGCCGAGCCAGCCGGCCATCACCGGCGAGGTGCAGATCCACGCCGTGGCGTAGGCACCGACCCCGACGAAGGCCGCCTGTCCGAAGGAGGTCATGCCGCCGACGCCGGTGAGCATCACCAGGCCGGCGGCGACCATCGCATACAGGCCGATGTAGCAGAGCAGGGTGATCGTGAATTCGGGCAGCCAGGGCCACGCCAGCGCGAGCGCCAGCACGGCCAGGAAGGTGAGTCGGCGCGGCGTCATTCTTCGTCTTCTTCCACGTGCACGCTGTGCATGGAACGCCACCACAGCACCGGAATGATCAGGGTGAAGACCAGCACTTCCTTGAACGCGCTGGCCCAGAACGAGGAGAACGACTCGAGCTGTCCGACCAGCAGCGCGCCGGCCAGCGCCAGCGGATAGCTCGCCATGCCGCCGACGATGGCGGCGACGAAGCCCTTGAGGCCGATCAGGAAGCCGGTGTCGTAGTAGACCGTCGTCAGCGGCCCGATCAGCAGCCCCGACACGGCGCCGATGAGGCCGGCCAGCGCGAAGCTGAGGTCGCCCGACAGATCGGTGGGAATGCCCATCAGGCGCGCGCCGACGCGGTTCATCGCCGTGGCGCGCAGCGCCTTGCCGACCATCGAGCGGCCGAAGAAGCGGAACATCGCCGCGACCAGCGCCAGCGTGACGCCGACCACGACCAGCGACTGGCCGGTGACCTGCACCCCCGCGAGATCGAAACGCAGTTCGGAAAACGCCGGGGTGCGCGATCCCTCGGCGCCGAAGAACAGCAGGCCCAGGCCCACCATCACGCCGTGCAGCGCGACCGACACGATCAGCAGCATCAGCACGCTGGCGGTGGCGATCGGCCGGTAGGCAAGGCGGTACAGCAGGGGGCCGAGCGGGGCGACGACGAACAGCGTGGCCAGCGCCTGCAGCGCCACCGACGTCGGCCGGATCACCACCAGCGCGGCGGCGAACACCGGCAGCAGCACCGTCCAGACGATGGTCGAGCGCCAGTCGACCGGCGCGCCGCGCCGCTGGCGCCACGCCTCGACGCCGAGCGTGACGACCGCCAGGCCCAGCAGCAGCCACAGGCTGGCCGGCACCCGGCCGGCGTTGAGCGCCGCCATGGTGAGGGCGGCGAACGCGACCAGCTCGCCTTGCGGGATGAAGATGATGCGGGTGACGGAGAAGACCAGCACCAGCGCGAGCGCCAGCAGACCGTACACCGCCCCGTTCACAATGCCGTCCTGCCCGAGGAGCAGGGCGATCTGAACATCCATGATCACTACCGGTTGCGGGGCCGCCGCGGCCCCCGGACGAAAGGCGGGGCCACCATGGCGGGGCCCCTGGCACACGAGCAGGGCGGCACGGCGCCGCCCTCAGCGAACGCGGTTCAGGGCGTGTACTTCCAGGTGCCGTTCTCGATCTTCACCATCACGCGGGCGTTGTTGTCCAGGCCCAGGTGGTCGTCCTTGGTCATCGTGAAGATGCCGTGCGCGCCGGGCATGGACTTCACCTGCTCGATCGAGTCGCGCAGCGCGGCGCGGAATTCGGCGGTGCCCGGTTGCGCCTTCTTGAGCGCGTTGGGAACGGCCGCGGCCATCAGCAGGCCGGCGTCCCAGGCGTGCGCGCCGAAGGTCGACACGCTGCCCTTGCCATGGGCGGCTTCATAGGCGGCGATGTAGGCCAGCGCGGACTTCTTCACGGGGTGGCTGTCGGGCAGCTGGTTGGCCACCAGCACCGGGCCGGCGGGCAGCAGCGTGCCTTCCACGTCCTTGCCGCCGACGCGCAGGAAGTCGGCGTTGGCGACTCCGTGCGTCTGGTAGATCTTGCCGGCGTAGCCGCGCTCCTTGAGCGTCTTCTGCGGCAGCGCCGCCGGCGTGCCGGAGCCGGCGATCAGCACCGCGTCGGCCTTGGCGGACATGATCTTGAGCACCTGCCCCGTGACCGAGGTGTCGGTGCGGGCGTAGCGCTCGTTGGCGACGATCTGCAGCTTCTGCTCGGCGGCGGCCTTGGTGAATTCCTGGTACCAGCCTTCACCGTAGGCGTCGGAGAAGCCGACGAAGGCCACCGTCTTCACGCCGTTCTTGGCCATGTGGTCGGCGATGGCGTGCGACATCATGATGTCGTTCTGCGGCGTCTTGAACACCCAGGTCTTCTTGGCGTCGACCGGCTCGACGATCTTGGCCGATGCGGCCATCGAGATCATCGGCACCTTGGCTTCCGAGACCACGTCGATCATCGCCAGCGAATTGGGCGTGACGGTGGAGCCGAGGATCACGTCGACCTTGTTTTCGGTGATGAGCTTGCGGGTGTTCGTCACCGCCGCCGTCGTGTCGGAGGCGTCGTCGAGCACGATGTAGTTGATCTTCTGTCCGCCGATGGTCTTGGGCATCAGCGCGATGGTGTTCTTCTCGGGAATGCCCAGCGATGCGGCCGGGCCGGTGGCCGATACGGTCACGCCGACGTTGATGTCGGCCAGCACCAGCGTGCTGGACAGCAGGGCCGAGGCGAGCGCGCTCAGTTTGAGGAATTTCATGGATCGTCTCCTGGTGTAGTTAAAAGCAAGCACGGTTATTCCGGCATCAAAATACCTGAATTCGCGGCCGGGCCCGACGCGGGTTTACCCGGCGACCACGGCGGCACGCGGCGCCGCCGTCGAATGGGTTGACCTACGTCAAGATGGGCGGCCCGGCCACGCCGCACAGGCCGCCATCCTATCCGGTCCGGCACAGCCGTTACGGATTGGCGCCGGCGAGCGCGGCGCGCACGCGCTGCGGCGTCATCGGCAGGCGCGCCACGCGCACGCCGGTGGCGTCGAAGAAGGCGTTGGCGATCACCGCGCCGGTGGTCGTGATCGAGGGCTCGCCGCCACCCTGCGGCGCCAGCTCGTCGTTCTTCACCAGCACGGCCTCGATGCGCGGCGCGCCCGCGAAGCGCGTGAACTGGTACGTGTCGAAATTGCGATCGAGGATCGCACCGCCGCCAAAGCGCAGCTCCTCGCTCAGCACGTAGCCCAGCCCCATCACCAGGCCGCCCTCGATCTGCATCTGCGCGCCGACCGGGTTCACCACCACCCCCATGTCCTGCGCGCAGACGATGCGGTCCACGGCGATCGCGCCGCTGGCGGCGTCGACCCGCAGCTGGGCGATCGAGGCGACGCAGCTGCCGGCGTCGATGGCGCAGGCCACGCCGACGCCGCGGCGCGACGGCGCCGGCTGGCTCTTCCAGCCGAAGGCAGTGGCGGCGGTCTGCAGCACCCGCCGCAGGCGCCGGTCGCTCAGATGGCGCAGCCGGAATTCGATCGGGTCGACGCCGGCGGCGCTCGCCATGAGGTCGATCTGCGACTCGACCGCGAAGACGTTCATGTTGGCCCCCGGCGCGCGCCACGGGCCGGTCGCGAACGGATGCAGGCCGGGCCGGCTGCTGCTGGCGATCGTCACCCGCGCATGAGGAATGTCGTAGGCCAGGGCCGAACCGCGCCCGCCGGCGCCGTAGACGAGCGCCTCCCAGAGCGCGATGCGGCCGCCGGCGTCGATGCCCGAGACGAGCTGGACCACGGCGGCCGGATCGAAGGTGTCGAAGAAGAATTCCTCCTCGCGCGTCCACGCCACCTGCACCGGCCGGCCGGCGGCTTGCGACAGCCGGGCCGCCTCCACCGCCTGCCGGCTGGCGCTCTTGCCGCCAAAGCCGCCGCCGACATAGGGCGTGATCACCCGCACCTCCTGCGGCTGCAGTCCCAGCGCGCTGGCGACCAGGTCGCGAGTGGGGAAGGGCGTCTGGGTGGACGCCCACACGGTGGCCCGGCCGCCGCGCACGTCCGCCAACGCCGTGTGCGGCTCGATCGGGGCGTGCGCGACGTAGCCCTTGCGGTAGACGCGCTCGAAGACCCGGGCCGCGTTGCCGCGGCCGTCGGCCAGGCTGCCCCGGCTGAAGCTGGTGCGCCGCGCGTCGGAAGCCTGGACCAGGTGGTCGAAGATGTTGTCCTGGTCCAGCGGCGACGCGGCCCGCTGCCACTCCGCCTTGACCAGGGCCAGGGCGGCAGCCGCGCCTTCGGGATCGGGGTGCAGCACGGCGACCAGCTCGCCGGCTTGCACCACGCGCGCGCCGGGCACGGCCTGCGCGCCGCTCGGGTCCAGCCGCAGCAGCGTCGCGCCGTGCGCGGGCGGCCGCAGCAGGCGCGCGTAGAGCATGCCCGGCAGCCGCAGGTCGCCGGCGAAGCGCGCGGCGCCGGTCACCTTGTCCTGGGCGTCCAGCCGCGGCGGCGAGCGCCCCATCACCTGGAATTCGGCCGCGGCGCGCAGGAGCGCCGGCCCGTCGACGATCTTCGTCAGGCGGGCGCCGCGGGCCAGCTCGGCGTAGCTGACGTGCCGGTTCGGGTCGCCGGCCACCCACACCTTGCCGTCGCCGGCCTGGAGCCGGGCGGCGGGGACCTTCAGCCGGGCGGCCCCGAGTGCGAGCAGCGTGGCGCGCGCCTGCGCACCGGCGGCGCGCAGCGCCGGGCCGAACATGCGGGTGGTCAGCGAGCCGAAGGTGCCCATGTCCCAGGGACAGCGGTCGGTGTCGCCCAGGACCATGTCGACCGCGGCCAGCGGCACGCCGAGTTCCTCGGCCAGCATCTGCGCCTGCGAGGTCAGCACGCCCTGGCCCATCTCGATCTTGCCGGAGAACACGGTGACGCGGCCGTCGCCGCCGATCGCCAGGTAGGCGTTGAAGTCCTCGGGGTAGAGGCGGGACGCCGTTTGTGCCAGCACGGCGGGATTGGCCGCCACCAGGACGGCTATGCCGCCGCCGACGGCACGGCAGAACGCGCGCCGGCTGAGGCCAGGAGCACTCGTCATGCTCTTCCTTCCAGCTGGCGCGCGGCCGATTCGACGGCGGCCACGATGCGCTGGTGCGCCCCGCAGCGGCACAGGTTGCCGTCCAGGTGGGCGACGATCTGCTCGCGCGTCGGGGCCGCATTGCGCCGCAGCAGGGCATAGGCCGAGAGCAGCATGCCCGGCGTACAGTAGCCGCACTGCAGCGCGCCGTGCTCGATGAAGGCCTGCTGCAGCGGGTGCAGCCGGCCGCCCGCGGCCAGGCCCTCGACGGTCAGCACGTCCTTGCCCGCGATCGCCGCCACGCCGGTCGTGCAGGAGCGCACGGCGCGGCCGTCGACGATCACTACGCAGGCGCCGCACAGGCCCTCACCGCAACCGTACTTAGCGCTGGTGAGTCCGAGCTGGGTCCGCAGCGCCCACAGCAGCGTCGCGTCGCGCTCGCTCTCGAGCGCGGCAGGCCGCCCGTTGAGGCGGAACCGGTAAGTGCTCTTCATGTGGCGCCCCACGACAAACAACATTCATCCTGGATCGCCGCTTGGGCAATGCCATGACTGGCGTCAAGATGTCGCGGCCGGCAGCCCGGCCGTGGATCACTTGCCGATGCAAAAGCTCGAGAAGATCACGCCCAGCAGGTCGTCCGAGGTGAATTCGCCGGTGATCTCGCTCAACGCGTTCTGTCCCAGCCGCAGCTCCTCGGCCAGCAACTCGAGAGCGGGCGCGCGGGCGTCCAGCTGCGCGCTCGCCAGCTCGAGGTGCTGTGCAACCCGGCCCAGCGCCTGCACATGGCGCGCCCGGGCGATGTACACGCCTTCGGGCGCCGACTGCCAGCCCGCGACCTCGAGCAGCTTGCGCCGCAGCCGGTCCAACCCGGCGCCGGTCTTGGCCGACAGGCTCACGCGCTCGCGGTCGGCCGCCGCCGCGGCGCCGCCTTTCGGCGCGGCGTCGAGCTTGTTCCAGACGTCGATGACGGGCACCCCGGCCGGCAGTTTCTCGGTCAGCCCGCGCGCGATCGCCTCGTCGGCGGCGCGGTAGTCGCTCGCCGCCGCGCGCGTGAGGTCGTGCAGGAACAGCACGGCATCGGCCGCCTCGATCTGGCCCCAGGCCCGCTCGATGCCGATGCGCTCCACGTGGTCCTCGCTGTCGCGCAGGCCCGCCGTGTCGATGACGTGCAGCGGCACGCCTTCGATCTGGATGGTCTCGCTCACCACGTCGCGGGTCGTGCCCGGCACCGGGGTCACGATCGCCAGTTCGGCCCCGGCCAGGGCGTTGAGCAGCGAGCTCTTGCCGGCGTTCGGCTGGCCCGCGATCACCACCTTGATGCCTTCGCGCAGCAAGGCGCCCTGGCGCGCGCGCTGGCGCACCCGGGCCACGGCCTCGTGCAGGCGCGCGAGCTGGCCGCGGGCGTCGGCCTGCTGCAGGAAGTCGATGTCTTCCTCCGGAAAGTCGAGCGTCGCCTCGACCAGCATGCGCAGGTGGATCAGCGCGTCGCGCAGCTGCCGGACCTCGCGCGAGAACTCGCCGGCCAGCGACCGGCTGGCGCTGCGCGCCGCCGCTTCGGTGCTGGCGTCGATCAGGTCGGCGATCGCCTCGGCCTGGGCCAGGTCGATCTTGTCGTTGAGGAATGCGCGCTCGGTGAACTCGCCCGGTCGCGCCAGGCGCAGCCCGGGCAGCCGCGGGCCGACTCCGTCCGATTCGGCGGCCGCTTCCAGGCAGCGCGCCAGCAGCAGCTGCAACACCACCGGGCCGCCGTGCGCCTGCAACTCCAGCACGTCCTGCCCGGTGTAGGAGTTCGGCGCCGGAAAGAACAGGGCCAGCCCCTGGTCGATCGCGCTGCCGTCGGCGGCGCGGAAGCCGAGGTAGGTGGCCTCGCGCGGCTTCAGCGGCCGGCCGCACACGGCTTCGATCAGCGCGGCCAGGCCCTGGCCGGATACGCGCACGATGCCGACCGCGCCGCGGCCCGGCGCGGTGGCGATGGCTGCGATGGGGTCCGAGTGGCGCGGGAGCATGGTCTCGATTGTCGCGTGTCGGCTGGCCGCGCGCGGGCCAGCGGCGCGCCGGCCGCGCACCAAAGAAGAAGGGCCGCTTTGCGCGGCCCCCGTGTTCCCGTCCGGTCCTTACCTGAACTTGGGCAGGTTGAACTGCGGCGGCACGCCCATCCGCTTGTTGATCAGCCATTGCTGGGCGATCGACAGCACGTTGTTGGTGATCCAGTACAGCACCAGGCCGGCCGGGAAGAAGAAGAACATCACGCTGAAGGCCAGCGGCATGATCCACATCATCTTGGCCTGCATCGGATCCGGCGGCGCCGGGTTGAGCGCCGTCTGCAGCATGGTGGTGAGGGTCATCACCAGCGGCAGGATGTAGAACGGGTCGGGCGCCGCCAGGTCGTGGATCCAGCCGATCCAGGGCGCGCCGCGCATCTCGACGCTGGACAGCAGCACCCAGTAGAGCGCGATGAACACCGGGATCTGGATCATGATCGGGAAGCAGCCGCCCATCGGGTTGACCTTCTCCTCGCGGTAGATGCGCATCATCTCCTGCTGCATCTGTTGCGGGTTGTCCTTCAGCCGCTCGCGCATGGCCATGATCTTCGGGTTGATGGCCTTCATCTTGGCCATGCTCTCGTAGCCCTTGGCCTGCAGCCAGTAGAACGCGATCTTGATCACCAGCACCAGCGCCATGATCGCCCAGCCCCAGTTGTGCAGCAGCCCGTGCAACTGCGTCAGCAGCCAGTACAGCGGCTTGGCCAGGATGGTGAGCCAGCCGTAGTCCTTGACCAGCTCCAGGCCGGGCGCGACCTTCTCCAGCATGGTCTCGACCTGCGGGCCGGCGAAGAACTTCGCCTCCACCGCCTTGGCCGCGCCGGGCGGGATGGCAGCGACCGGCGCGATCATGCCCACCGCGTACAGGTTGGCGTCGACCTTGCGCACGAACAGCTCGCGCTTCACGCCCTCGGGAATGATCCAGGCGCTGGCGAAGTAGTGCTGCACCATCGCCACGTAGCCGTTGCTCGCTTCCTTGTCGATCTCGACCTTGTTCTTGTCGATGTCGCCGAACTCGATCTTGTGGAACTTGCTGTGCTCGGTGTAGACCGCCGGGCCGGTGAAGGTCGAATAGAAGGACGACTCGCCGGCCAGCTTGCCGCCGTCGCGCACCAGCTGCACGTACAGCTGCGGCGCCACCGGCGCGCTGCCGGTGTTGATGACGTCGTGGCGCACCGCGATGTCGTAGGCGCCGCGGCGCAGGGTGTAGGTCTTGACCAGCTTGACGCCGCTTTGCTCCGGCGACTCGAACTTGACCACCAGGTCGCTGGCGCCGTCCTTGAGCTCCTTGTCGCCGCTGAAGCTCATCACGGTCTTGTGATTGGGGAAGTTGCCGCCGATCAGGCCCGACTCGGCCACGTACTTGCGCAGCGCGCTTTCCTCGAGCAGGACGAAGTTGGCGCCGTGGTCGGCCTTCTCCTTGAGGAACTCGGTGCCCACGATCGAACCGCCTTCGGTGTCGAAGGTGACCCGCAGCAAGTCGGTGGTGACGACGATCTTCTGCGACGCCGGCGTCGGGGCGTTGGCGGTGCCGGGCACGGCGGCCGGCGAGGCGGCCGCCGCGGTGGGCGCGGCGCCGGGCGGGACCGTGCTGGGCGCGACGGTGCTGCTCGGGGGGACGCTCGAGGCGCCGGCGGCGGGCGCCTTGGCCGTCGCCGCGGGCTTGCTGCCCGGGAAGAAGGTGGCCTGCTTGCCGTTGTAGACCTGCCACTGGTCCCACAGCAACACCATGGAAAAACCGAAGATCACCCACAGGATGGTGCGGCGAATGTCGTTCATGAAGACTTTTTCTTGGAAAGAGGGGAGACCAGCTGCGTCAGGAAGCCGGGCGGCCGCACGCGGTCGGGGACCGGGTCGTGGCCGCCGTCGCACCACGGATGGCAGCGCACGAGGCGGGCGAGCGTCAGGTAGGTGCCGCCGCCGGCGCCGTGGCGCTGCAGCGCCTCCAGCGAATACGCGGAGCAGGTGGGCGTGAAGCGGCAGGCCGAGCCCAACCAGGGGCTGAGCAGGAGCCGATAGCCCTTCACCAGGGCGATGAGGAGGCCGCGGCTCATGGCGCTGCCCGGTCGAACAGCTCTTGCAGCTCGCCGCGGACCGCCTGTTTCAGCGCCTCCGAGGTGGCGCTGCGGAAGCGCTGGCGGTCGAACCCCGCGCGCAGCCGCACCACGTGGGCGGCCACGGCCAACCGGGGTTCGAAAGCCTGGCTCACGGCGTAGATCTGACGCTTGATGGTGTTGCGCGTGACGGCCCGCTTGGCCCACCGCTTGGGGACCATCGCGCCGATCCATGCTTCACGGACGGCAAACAGGGCCCGGGTTCCTGGGGACCGCGGTCCCCCGGATTCAGGCCCTGTGGCGGGCGCCTGCGGCGCATCCAGTTCCCGGCGATGCAACGCGAAGTGCGCGGTTCGGGAAACAGTGCTGCCAGCCATCACGGCCTCGAACTGTGCCCGGGTCTTCAGCCGCTGCACTGCGGTGCGCCGCGTGGGCTGGCCAGCGGGTGGCTGGCTCAGACGGCCAGGCGCTTGCGGCCCTTGGCGCGGCGAGCGTTGATCACGGCGCGGCCGCCGCGGGTCTTCATGCGGACCAGGAAGCCGTGGGTGCGAGCGCGGCGCACTTTGGAGGGTTGGTAGGTGCGTTTCATGGTGTGGTTCTCAGGGAAACCCACGATTATCGCGGAATTCGCGCCGGCCGGCAACGCATGGGATACAGTCCCGGCCCGGCCGCCGGCCGTTCAGCGGCGCACGGAGCGCTCACTTTCGCGCCGTGCGAGGCTCAGCCTTGCTGCGCGAACGGCTTTGTGGATAAGGCCTTGATAAATTAGAATGCGCTGCTCCCAGAATGAAAAATATCCACAGAGGCAGCAGCCAACAATGAGTGAGGGGCAGCACAACAGCCTGGCGGCGGAAAGCCGCCAGAGCGCAGGCGACAGCCTGTGGCAGGCCTGCATCGAGCAACTGGCGCAGGAGCTCCCCGAGCAGCAGTTCAACACCTGGATCAAGCCGCTGGCCGCCCAGGTTTCCGACGACCTCTCCAAGGTGACCATCTTCGTGGCCAACCGGTTCAAGCTGGACTGGGTGCGGGCGCAGTACGCCGGTCGCATCGGCGGCCTGCTGGAGAAGATCTACGGCCAGCCGGTACAAATTGAGTTAGCACTCGCTGCGCGGGAAGCGCCCGCCAGGTCTTACACCGGTCCCGCCACGACCGAGCTGGTTCGGGCCGCCGAGCCGCCCGAGCTGGCCGACGACGCCGGCGCCGCGGCGTTCAAGAACCGCCTGAACACCGCCCTGACCTTCGACACGCTGGTCGAGGGCTCGGCCAACCGGATGGCGCGGGCCGCCGCGATGCACGTCTCGGGCACGCCGGGGCATCTGTACAACCCGCTGTTCATCTACGGCGGGGTCGGGCTGGGCAAGACCCATCTGGTGCACGCGGTGGGCAACAAGCTGCTGGCGGACAAGCCCGGCAGCAAAGTTCTCTACATCCACGCCGAGCAGTTCGTCTCCGATGTGGTTAAGGCCTACCAGCGCAAGACCTTCGACGAATTCAAGGAGCGCTACCACTCGCTGGACCTGCTGCTGATCGACGACGTCCAGTTCTTCGCCAACAAGGACCGCACCCAGGAAGAGTTCTTCAACGCCTTCGAGGCGCTGCTGGCCAAGAAAAGCCACATCGTGATGACCAGCGACACCTATCCCAAGGGGCTGGCGGACATCCACGAGCGGCTGATCTCGCGCTTCGACTCCGGCCTGACGGTGGCCATCGAGCCGCCCGAGCTGGAGATGCGGGTGGCGATCCTGATCAACAAGGCCCGGGCCGAGAGCGCCGAGATGCCGGAGGAGGTGGCCTTCTTCGTCGCCAAGAACGTGCGCTCCAACGTGCGCGAGCTCGAAGGCGCGCTGCGCAAGATCCTGGCTTATTCGCGTTTCAACCAGAAGGAGATCTCGATCCAGCTGGCGCGCGAGGCGCTGCGCGACCTGCTGTCGATCCAGAACCGGCAGATCTCGGTCGAGAACATCCAGAAGACGGTGGCCGACTACTACAAGATCAAGGTCGCCGACATGTACTCCAAGAAGCGCCCGGCCTCGATCGCCCGGCCGCGCCAGATCGCGATGTACCTGGCCAAGGAACTGACGCAAAAGAGCCTGCCCGAGATCGGCGAGCTGTTCGGCGGCCGCGACCACACCACGGTGCTGCACGCCGTGCGCAAGATCTCGGGCGAGCGGCAGCAGTTGACCGAGCTCAATCAGCAGTTGCACGTGCTGGAACAGACGCTGAAAGGCTGACGTGAGCCTGAACGGGCGCCCCCGGCCAGCAGCCCGGAAGCAGGGATCGGCGCTTGAAAAGTGCCTGATGAAAAAGGGGAAAATGTCGGTTGTCCACAGTGGGACGGCGTCCCCGCTGGCCACCCCGGATTCGAATCAAGAAACAAGAGAGAAGAGGTTGACATGATCGTCCTGAAGGCAACGCAAGAAAAACTGCTCTCGGTCCTGCAGTCGGTGGCCGGCATCGTGGAGCGCCGCCACACCCTGCCGATCCTGGCCAACGTGCTGATTCGCAAGACCGGCGGCTCGCTGCAGCTGACGACCAGCGACCTCGAGATCCAGATCCGCACCACCGCCGAACTCGGCGGCGACGCCGGCAACTTCACCACCACGGTGGGCGCGCGCAAGCTGATCGACATCCTGCGCACCATGCCCAGCGACCAGACCGTCTCGCTCGAGTCGAGCCAGAACAAGGTGGTGCTCAAGGGCGGCAAGAGCCGCTTCACGCTGCAGACGCTGCCGGCCGAGGACTTCCCGCTGGTGCAGGAATCGGCCAGCTTCGGCCCGGTGTTCAGCGTGCCGCAGAAGACGCTGAAGGACCTGCTGAACCAGGTGTCGTTCGCCATGGCGGTGCACGACATCCGCTACTACCTCAACGGCATCCTGTTCGTCGCCGAGGGCAAGCAGCTGAGCCTGGTCGCCACCGACGGCCACCGCCTGGCTTTTGCCAATTCGACCCTCGATGTCGAGGTGCCGCGCCAGGAAGTGATCCTGCCGCGCAAGACGGTGCTGGAACTGCAGCGCCTGCTGTCCGACGCCGAAGGCGCGATCGAGATGCAGTTTGCCGGCAACCAGGCCAAGTTCAGCTTCGGCGACATGGAGTTCGTCACCAAGCTGGTGGAAGGCAAGTTCCCCGACTACAACCGCGTGATCCCGAAGAACCACAAGAACTCGGTCACGCTGGGCCGGGCGCCGCTGCTGGCCAGCCTGCAGCGCACCGCCATCCTCACCTCCGAGAAGTTCAAGGGCGTACGCCTGAACCTCGAGCCGGGCACGCTGCGGGTGGCCTCCAACAACGCCGAGCAGGAAGAAGCGGTGGACGAGCTCGACATCGACTACGGCGGCGATTCGATCGAGATCGGCTTCAACGTGAGCTACCTGATCGACGCGCTGGCCAACATGGACCAGGAGATGGTGAAGATGGAACTGGCCGATGCCAACAGCTCGGCCCTGATCACCATTCCCGAGAACTCCACCTTCAAGTACGTGGTGATGCCGATGAGGATCTAGACGGACGATCACGCGGCCCGCGGGCCGCGTCCGCGTATGGCCGACCCGCCGTCCTGGCGGGTTTGGTCCATTCAGAGAGATTGCGAAAAGCGCGAGTTTGCAGGGAAGCCAAGTGTCTATGTCCGAAGAGAACCAGCAGAGCAACCAGGTCCACGTGGGTGCGGGAGGTGAGGAAAGCTCGAATTTCCAGCCGGCGATCGACGCCAACCAGGCCGGCGCCAGCGAGGCCTACGGCGAGGGCTCGATCCAGATCCTGGAAGGCCTGGAAGCCGTGCGCAAGCGCCCCGGCATGTACATCGGCGACACCTCGGACGGCACCGGCCTGCACCACCTGGTGTTCGAGGTGGTGGACAACTCGATCGACGAGGCGCTGGCCGGCCACTGCGACGACATCGTGGTGACCATCCACAGCGACAACTCGGTCAGCGTCGTCGACAACGGCCGCGGCATTCCGACCGGCATCAAGATGGACGACAAGCACGAGCCCAAGCGCTCGGCCGCCGAGATCGCCCTGACCGAGCTGCACGCCGGCGGCAAGTTCAACCAGAACAGCTACAAGGTTTCGGGCGGACTGCACGGCGTGGGCGTCAGCTGCGTCAACGCGCTGTCCAAGAAGCTGCGCCTGACGGTGCGGCGCGACGGCAAGGTGCACGTGCTGGAGTTCTCGCGCGGCTTCGTGCAGAACCGCATCGTCGAGACGGTGCAGACGGCGGACGGCCCGGTCGAGGTGTCGCCGATGCAGGTGCTGGGCGACACCGACAAGCGCGGCACCGAGGTGCACTTCCTGCCGGACAACACCGAGATCTTCAAGGAGAACAGCGATTTCCACTACGAGATCCTGTCCAAGCGCCTGCGCGAGCTCTCGTTCCTGAACAACGGCGTGCGCATCCGCCTGCTCGACGAGCGCACCGGCAAGGCCGACGATTTCTCGGGCGCCGGAGGCGTGAAGGGCTTCGTGGGCTTCATCAACAAGGGCAAGCAGGTGCTGCACCCCAACGTGTTTCACGCCGTGGGTGATCGCCAGAGCGACCAGGACACCAACATCGGCGTCGAAGTGGCGATGCAGTGGAACAGCGGCTACAACGAGCAGGTGCTGTGCTTCACCAACAACATCCCGCAGCGCGACGGCGGCACCCACCTCACCGGGCTGCGCGCCGCGATGACGCGCGTCATCAACAAGTACATCGAGGAGACCGACCTGGCCAAGAAGGCCAAGGTCGAAGTCACCGGCGACGACATGCGCGAAGGCCTGACCTGCGTGCTGAGCGTGAAGGTGCCGGAGCCGAAGTTCTCCAGCCAGACCAAGGACAAGCTGGTCTCCAGCGAGGTGCGCGGGCCGGTCGAGGACGTGGTGGCGCGCACGCTGGGCGACTACCTGCAGGAGCGCCCGAACGACGCCAAGATCATCGTCGGCAAGATCATCGAGGCCGCGCGCGCCAGGGAGGCGGCGCGCAAGGCGCGTGAAATGACACGCCGGAAAGGCGTGCTCGACGGCATGGGCCTGCCGGGCAAGCTGGCCGACTGCCAGGAAAAGGACCCGGCGCTGTGCGAGATCTACATCGTCGAGGGCGACTCGGCCGGCGGCAGCGCCAAGCAGGGGCGCGATCGCAAGTTCCAGGCGATCCTGCCGCTGCGCGGCAAGATCCTGAACGTCGAGAAGGCGCGCTACGAGAAGCTGCTGACCAGCAATGAGATCCTGACGCTGATCACGGCGCTGGGCACCGGCATCGGCAATGCGAGCGGCGGCAAGGGCGACGGCAATGGCAACGGGAACGGCAAGGACAGCGGCGCCGACGACTTCAACGTCGCCAAGCTGCGCTACCACCGCATCATCATCATGACCGACGCCGACGTCGACGGCGCGCACATCCGCACGCTGCTGCTGACGTTCTTCTACCGGCAGATGCCGGAGCTGGTGGAGCGCGGCCACATCTACATCGCCCAGCCGCCGCTGTACAAGGTGAAGGCCGGCAAGGAGGAGCTGTACCTGAAGGACGGCTCGGAGCTCGATCGCTTCCTGCTGCGCATCGCGCTGCAAGGCGCCCGCGTCGTCACTGGAGCCTCACCCGAGGGTGACGCGGCTGCCGGCGAGAACGGCACCGTCATCGCCGGCGAGACGCTGGCCGAACTGGCGCGCAAGCACCAGGTGGCCGAGGCGGTGATCGAGCGGCTCTCTGGCTACATGGACGCGGAAGCGCTGCGCGCCATCGCCGACGGCGTGAGCCTGAACCTGGACACCGTGGCCGACGCCGAGAAATCGGCGGTCGCGCTGCAGGAAAAGCTGCAGGAACTCGACCGGGCCAACAACCAGGCGCCGGCCGAAGTGGCGGGCGAATTCGACGCCCGCACCGACAAGCCGATCCTGCGCATCAGCCGCCGCCACCATGGCAACGTGAAGAGCAGCGTGATCACGCAGGACTTCGTGCACGGCGCCGACTACGCGGCGCTGGCCGAGGCCGCGACCACCTTCCGCGGTCTGCTGCACGACGGCGCCAAGGTCGTGCGCGGCGAAGGCGAGAAGGCCAAGGAAGAAAAGGTGGGCGACTTCCGCCAGGCGATGCGCTGGCTGATCGGCGAAGCCGAGCGTTCCACCAGCCGCCAGCGCTACAAGGGCCTGGGCGAAATGAACCCCGAGCAGCTGTGGGAAACCACGATGGACCCGCAGGTGCGGCGCCTGCTGAAGGTGCAGATCGACGACGCGATCGAGGCGGACCGCGTGTTCACGATGCTGATGGGGGATGACGTGGAGCCGCGGCGGGATTTCATCGAGACCAATGCGCTGCGGGCGGCGAACATTGACGTGTAGTGGTGTAGCTCGTGCGAGGACACCGAATTCGCTGGACCTTTGCGGAAATAGCTGGACTGAATTCGCGGAAATAGCTGGCTTTCTGCCTAGAAGGACACGCCTCCGCTTCGCCGTCCTCTGGGAGCGCCCCGAAAGACTCGTGGGATGCCGACCTGCCACAAGCGAGAGCGGCTCACCGCGCGTGGCCGCCTGCGGCTAGGCTCAGCGGAGCGGATTGCTGGCCTTTTGTTGCCGCTACTCCCTCGCTGTGCGACCTTCGTGGTGACGACGATTACCCGCCGACTTGGCGAATCCCGGAGGGTCGCCGCACCTCCGCCGGTTGACCGAGATCTGCTCGTTGTGAGGAAAGTCGGGTCCGAGTAGCCCAAACCCGCACCGGAGAGGTGCTATGCTGCCCAGAAAAACAAATCCTGTCGCCAGCAAAAGATAAGCTGTCGACAAATCTTGCGCTGGAGGGGCAACGAGACTTGATGCGGCGGTCTCTAGGGCTTCGGGCGACGCATGCGGCAACTCGGGCAGTTCGTCAAGGAACAGCACGCCGTGGAGCCCCAGCGAGATCTCGCCCGTTGGGCAGCACCAAAGTTAGACCGAAAAAGTACCAGAGTTAAGCCGTAACCGTGGCAGCGTGCGTTGGCGGGTCCCCTCCGGGGTTCACAGAAATCCGCGCCGGCTGCTTGAACTCCAATTCGCTAGTCCTCGTCTGAGGGGATGGTCGGTCTTCCCTTCTCAGGGCCCACATGCGCCCGAAGGACTGCGTACCTGTATCTGAGAGCGACCGCGTCGTTCGGGCTCTGGGCAAACCTGTCGTATTCCAACAAGTGAAAATCCGGAGTTCCCATTTCCTGCTCAGCATCGGCGCGATTCTTCAGACGTATCTGTTCGAACTTATCCAGAGCTGATCGAGTGATCGGCGACTTCCATTCATTGTTGATGGCGTCCATGAATAGGTAGTAATAGATGGTGACGCTGCCAACGGAACGAAGTAGTGGGTCGTCATCAACGAATACTGCGGCCATTGCATCCAGCACCGCCACAGCCTTAGCCGTGGCGAGCGTGATCAGCTCATTGTCTTCTCGATGGGACTTTACGAATTCGTCGAGCTGTCGCTTTTTTGTATCTATCAAATGATCCTTCTCTGACAGCAACAGAAACTTAGTGGCCAAATCGAAATGCCGGTAGCGGCGATTCTCAAAAGGCAGTTTTGCCGTGAAGAACGTGTGCCGAGACATGTCGCGGACCATGATCGGCACAACTCCTCCGAGTGCATTTCTCTTCTCGGCCGCGCTTAGCGGTACCGCCTCATTGAGACGGGAGAACATATCCTCGATCAATTCAGTATCCTCTGTCAGGATCGAGATGATAGGAAGGCTAAAGCCATCGAACCGCGTCTTCAGGTCGGGGTACTCACGGGCGAGTTCCGCGTACGTCAATCCGGCGAGCTTGCGGGTAGGCTCCGCTATAAACTCGATGTCTTCGGACAAGGCGAATTTGCCCTCGATGAACTTGAATATCGTTTCGAGGCGCTGCTTTCCATCCACGATGGCGTACTTGTATTTTTTTCCGCCGATCACCTTCGCTGGAAAGAATTCGTGAAAGTAGAGCTTGGGAACGTCGTATCCGTTGAGGATCGAGTCAATCAAGAGCCGCCGTTTTTCGGGTGGCCAAACGTCGCTGGCGCGCTGATATGGGGGGTCGAACCAGATGCTATCCCGCAGCGAATAGAGATGAAGAATCGAGCTGCTCGGGATGGTGCCAAGGCGAAAGTCGCTCATTTCAGCAGGTCCTTGGTAACCGAAGCCACACTCGTGAGTTCGGGGAAGAGGGTCAGTTGCGTCACTCGCAGAGCCCGGAGTTCCGCTCGTAATTGCTGTCGCGCAGCTGCGGGGACCGTGAGCCGCGCGAGGTACTCCGGCGCGAGCGCCTCGAGCGGAGTCATGTCGCGATGCATTATGGTGAACACACCCAGCTGAGCCATTATCCGTTCGTTTTGCCGGTGGGCGATTGCGGCGACCGGGTATTTATTGCTCATTCGCTCAAGGGCGATCTGGTCGGGCCGGTAGTCGTCTAGAACCCCATCCACCCCGAAGCATGGGATATCCACCGAAACCACGGGCTGGATCCGAGGAATTTCATAGTTGTACTTGGCTGGCAAGAGCGCCCAGATGTTCGCGTCATCCGTTTCCTCCTCAGCCGAGCCATTCACCGCGAAATACAGGGCGACCAAAGGACTCTCAGTCCAATCTAGCAACCGGGTAGGCACGCCAAAGTGCTGCATGAGGAACAGCCATTCCCATTCGCTCTGCGGTGGCGATTGACGGAACGGGTACGCGTTTTGTTTGAACCTTTTAGAAAGTAGCGCCTCCCGCTGCAGGGCTGTCGGATTTCTGGCGATCGAAGGCAGGAGCTTGTAAGAGCTGCTGGAATGCCCCCTGAACCAGACCGCTTCCTCGCCGATCTTGGCCGATAGCTCCGAGAGCACTTGAAGAAATTCGGCTGTACTTGCAAACGATGCGTCGAGTATCACGAGCAGTTCCTCCTCATGCTACGTGGCCTTTTCTTCCGTGTGAGCGACGGCCGCGCGAAGCCGCTCGATGACGAGGTCGATCCAAGCGTTGGCCAAGGCGGCCTCCACTTTTTCCTTTGCCGCCTGGGCCTCGTCATCTTCCTCGAAATGGGTTTGGAAGATGTCCGCCACGTCAACCCGATAGCCGGATCCGGCGCCGTAGCGGTGCGCGCAATCGTTCCACATCTCGGTAGCATTGTCGAGATACGGGCTGTACGAGACGCGGCCGATCAGAGCGGAACGAGCGAGGAATTCTTGTCGCCACTCTGTCAAATCGTCCTGCACGGATTGAACGAACTCTTTCACGTCCAGGAGGTGCGCGTACTTTTCCTTAAGACCCTGCAACTGCTCGTCAAGGCGGATAACGGTCTCGCGCGTTCGCAAGTTGGCATCGTTTCTCACGCCTACCCCGAGGATGTGCGCAACTTGGAAGTTTTCCCACTTACCACGCCTGTTGACGGATGCCGCGATAGAACTTTGGTGTCCCTTTTTCGCCTGTTCGACCAAGTTTTGGTGAGCAGGACGAATTACGCCGGGAGGCTCGCTGAAGCGCCTTGCGGCCTGCTCCATGGTCTCCGCGATCGTTCGGCGCGCCTGTCTGGTCTTTGCGATATCGCTGTTCGAGATTAGATCGGCTGCGGCGCTGACGAGGCGCTCAATTCTGACGACCTTATTCGCTCGGACCCGGTGGATGCGCGAGATCAGCCAAGCCCAGATTTCCTCCGGGTTGTCGGACCCCACGTTGAAGAAGTTAACGGGAATCGAGGGCAGCCCCTCGTTCATGAACTGCTGCTCGACCTGATTCTCGCGAACCGCGTACCCTTCCTCGGCTGTTGTTGGATTAGTGCCCGAGTCGTCGATGATCTTTGTGGCTTCGTCTTCCCGCGGCAGCACGAGCAGGCACATTCTTTCCGCGTCGATTGCGTCGGAGCCAGAATCGATGATTTCGCGGACGATCGAAAGTGGAGTGGTGCCAGGCGCGTCTGAAAACTTCGAGCAGAGAACCGTCACCGTCCTGGGGTCGTCGAACTGCGCCTTCAAGTCCGGTCGCTGCGTGGTCCCCTCGACCCCCTTGGTGTCGATAACACTCAGCCTAAACGGCGTGTCCCTGAGTACGTTGAGCGGCAGCAACACGGTGATACGCTGCGGCACGGAGAAGTTCGGATGCTGGCCGTAGTTGATCTTCGCGATGTTGCTGGCCAGCCATTGCATGCTGTTCTCGGCACTTTCCGAGAGGATCATCTGTTCTTGCGTTCGCGCGTCGAGCCGCATCCTCGATATGACCTCGGCGACGACTTGATCCATATCCTCGGTCTTGTCGATCAGGTCCTTCAACGCGTCGCTTGGCTTCGGACGTTCGCCGGGTAGCTTCGCGCGGGGAATTATTCGCCGCAGATCGGACATGTTTCGGATCACGCGTTCTAGTTCGCTGGGGAGTCCGCCCTTCCCGGACTTGATTCCCTGAACGAGGTCGACTGTTAGCGCGCGAATCTCCTCCTCCGCGAGACTGTCGACCGCGATACCGAATGTGGGCGCGATTTTGATCGCCACTTCACACACCGTGGTCCGACCACTGCCGGTCGGAAACACGCTTTGCTTTGACTCCTTGTCGGAGGTGAGCAGGTTCGTCACGAACGACAAAGCGGTCGTCTTTCCAACCCCGATATCGCCGATGAAACCGATTCCATGTTCCATGTGTCGGATAAATTCCGTCTCAGTAAGGATTCGGTTTCGTAGACGATTCAACGGCTCCTGAAGGATCGCGTCAAATTGCTCGCTTCCTTCGAAGCGCTCTAGCGATTGCAGCGCCTCTTCGGCAAGCCAGAGCACATGACGCTCCGGATGCAGGAAGCTCGGCCGCTCGATGTGTCGCCATTTCTGTCGATAGAACTGCACGACCTCCTTTGCCAAATCCGTATCCACGGCTGCCAAGTAACGCGCCGCCATTTGCGCGTCTGCCTGATCGGAGGATTCAAGCCGCGACACCACGCTGGGCGTGACCTTAAGCCGCGACGCCAGCTGCGTTTGACTGATGCCGGCCGCATCACGCGCGTGCTTGAGGATGGAGGTGGGGATCGGGGTCGACATGGTGAGGTGCCGTGGTTGGCTTTGCAGCAATTATGCGGCAATGATAGTCTATATTTCTGCAATTGTGCGGACGAAACGGTCGGCGTTCGTGATTTTGTGCGACGCTGGCGCTTTACCTCGATCTACTGTATAAACGATCAGGTAAAATATGGATACACACCCGTGTATCCACTCGATAAGATGAGGCGGTGTCATCCAAAGACGTCGGGCTTCGCATTCGGCTCGAAAAGGACTTGCGCGACGCATTTCAGAACGCCTGCCGGGCCGAAGGTCGACAGGGATCTGATGTGCTTCGAGAGTTCATGCGCAGCTATGCGGACCAGCATCTCGAGGGTCGCCAATCGAGCCTTTTCGTCCGCCCTGCTGAGGGAAGAGCAGATCCCACGAGGCGCAAGCCGTGAATCACGCGCCGAGGTTTTCGCATCGGTGTACTAGTTTTGGAGCGCGACATGCGAAGTGTTGAGTTATTCAGTGGGTGTGGGGGCTTGGCGCTAGGGCTTTCTCGCGCCGGTTTTCACCACGACTTGATGATCGAGTGGAACGAGGAGGCCGTGGCCACCGTTCACCACAACCGGGCGCGAGGCGTGCGGCACGTCAAGGAGTGGCCGCTGGAACGCGGCGATGTTCGCGACGCTGAGTGGCAACAATTTTCGGGCGGCCTCGACTTAGTCGCTGGTGGGCCTCCTTGCCAACCCTTTTCGATTGGTGGCAAGCACCGTGGCGAGCAGGACGCTCGCGACATGTGGCCAGAAGCTATCCGCGCTGTCCGCGAAGCCCAGCCGCGCGCTTTTCTTTTCGAAAACGTTCGCGGTATCGCGCGCCCAATGTTCGCCCACTACCTCAGGTGGATCGTCGCTCACTTGCGGCACCCGTCGGTGGTCAGGCGAGCTGCGGAGAACCATGAAAACCACACGGCGCGACTCGAGGCTCGTCGCGCCCCAGAGGCGTACCAAGTGGTCGTTGCGCAGGTGAATGCGGCAGACTTCGGCGCCCCACAGAAGCGGCATCGAGTGATCGTCGCGGGCGTTCGAAGCGATCTCGGCGTCTACTTGGAGGCTCCACGACCGACGCACTCCAAAGAACGATTGCTATGGGACCAGTGGTTCACTGGCGCCTATTGGAAGAGACACGGCATAGCGGTGCCCGACGAATCGACGATCGCTCCTTCGGATCGCCCGCTGGTTGCTAGGTTTCGAACGAAGCAGATTGAACCCGCCGGAAAGCCTTGGGTCACCGTCCGCGACGCGTTAGCCGGGTTGGGTGAGCCTACCGGCAAGGCAAATCACGTCTTCCAGGACGGAGCTCGCGTCTACCCCGGCCACACGGGAAGTCCCTTAGATCAACCGGCAAAGGCGCTCAAGGCCGGCGACCACGGCGTCCCCGGTGGCGAAAATATGATGGTGCGAGACGATGGAAGCGTCCGCTATTTCACTATTCGGGAGTCCGCGCGGCTGCAAGGCCTACCGGATGCCTATCACTTCCCCGGCTCGTGGAGCGAAAGCATGCGCCAGCTGGGCAACGCTGTTCCTTCCCAGCTCGCGGAGGCGCTTGGGCGCTGGATGGCGGAAAACCTCATGACGTCGCGCGGAGATCGGTTGGCCGCCTAAATATGACCCGAATCGCGAGGCGGGTTCGTACTGAAGAGGTCGTTCTAAGCGAACTCAAAGAGCAGTTGGGGCGGCTGCAGCAGTTGCTTCCCAAACTTGCCAAGCCTGCCGCTAACCGGGCGATGGCGGAACTGCTCACCATCGCCGGCGAAATCGAGCGCTTCCGGGTCGACTTGGATCCGATTAAGGAGCCGGGCGCCTCTTTCGATCCATCGAATCCGGAGACTGCCGGTCGCTTAGTCGCGCTGGCGCTCATCGCGCAAGAGCGGGTTCGCTTGGATCGAATCGCCAGGACGTACGGCTCAGGCGTCTATGCCATCTACTATCGCGGAAATCATCCTGCGTACACGCGACTTTCCCGCTCGGAAACGCCGATCTACGTCGGCAAGGCTGATCCGCAGCAGCCCGACGCTCGAACCTCAAGGGAGCAGGGGCCCCAGCTCTATGGGAGGCTCGCGGACCATCGCAGAATGATCAAGACGGTCGGAGAGTATGCGCAGCGGCAAGGGCTCGGATACCCGCTTCGGGTCGAGGACTTCGAGTGCAGAAGGCTCGTATGCTCGACCAACGCGCAGCTTGTCGCGGAAACCCACTTGATCGGCATCTTCAAACCGATTTGGAACAAGGAGTTCGGCATTTGTTGGGGAATCAGCAAGCACGGGGACGCGGCGACAACCAGGCGGAATCGTCGGTCTCCCTGGGACGTGATGCACCCTGGCCGCGAATGGGCGATGCACGAGGATCTCGAGGACAAGATGTCGCCCGAGGTAATCGTGCAGCGTATCGAAGACCATTTGCAGGCGAACAGCCCGTATCACAGCCGTGGGCGCGTCGTCCGAGACATCCTGGTGGCATTCGCCCAAAATGCAGCTATGAGCCCGGGTGAAGAAGTCGCCGACGACGACGCAGTCGCGAGGGAGGTGAGCGAGGGGCAGCTTCCCTTGGAGTAGGCAATGGCAGTCGATCCGGCGCGCTCAGCTCAAATGGCGTTGGTTCGGTCGAAAGACACCAAGCCCGAGATGCGCGTGCGTAGGGCGCTCCACGCAGCTGGTCTGAGATACGTTCTCCACGACCGGCGGCTTCCGGGCGCGCCGGACTTGGTCTTTCCGTCTCGCGGCGTGGCTCTCTTCGTGCACGGCTGCTTTTGGCATCGCCACGAGAACTGTGTCGCCGCCCGCCTTCCTAAGAGCAGGCTTGATTTCTGGGGCCCGAAGCTCGCGGCCAACGCGGAGCGTGACCAACGGCAGGAGCGACAATTAGCCGCACTAGGGTGGACCGTAATTGTCGTCTGGGAGTGCGAAACGAAAAGTGCGGAGAGACTCGAGCGGCTTGCCACACAGATCCGTAGCTTGAGACCTAAGGCAGCCGCGGCGATCGGGACGTGATCACCCGCCCATGCGGGTACTGTTTCTTGCTCTTGTACAGCAGCATGCCATAACTGATGATGGTTCCACGCCAGCCCGCCCCGAGCGAGACCACCGCTTTTTGCAGTAGGTGATCTGCTCGCCTCTGAACGCCTCTCAAGTTAATCGCGCGACCAAGCTCGGATTTCGGTACCTTGTACCTGAAGACGTACGGCAACTTCTCCTTCATCGTTTCGAGCAGTTCCTTCAGGCTTAGGAAGTCGGAAAGGCCGTCGACAGGGTAATCCTCGATAATTGGGTAGTGCTCATCAAACCAGCTTGGCTTGGTCGTGTCCCGTTCCTTGCCGGGATCTTTAGGTCCGAAGCCCTTGCCGTTCCAGAGGCCTGAGTGCGATTGCTTGAACAGCTTAATGAGTACATCTTCATTCGCAGCCGTACTCATGCTGAGGTCCAGGAGCAGCGCCTTGTATGCAACGGCGGCAATGTCGATTCCCCGTCGACCATTGAGTTTTTCCGTGAGCGGCTGGCTATCCCCTCTTGACGAGAGCTATGCGTTCGGCCGCGTCAGCCGCAGCAGGGGGCGCGTTTACCTGATTCCTGAATCGGCGGGCAGGGCACGGTGCCATAGGAGCAGTAGACGCAGCAGTCTCCTGGC
>NZ_DATMHS010000052.1:0-22547 GCF_035554825.1 Ramlibacter sp.
TTCGCACCAGATCCAGTCGAAGCCTTCTTTCGCCATGCCGAGGGCGATGATGATGTCGACGTACTCGCGGTTATTCTTCTGCGTCGACTCCTTCAACGCAGCCGATACACGATCCCGTCTAGCGGGCTCATCATCAACAAGGTCGGCGATTCGCAGGAGGCGACCATCCGGGCGCCTCACTAGCTGGAACCCAGTCGCGGGGTCGATGCCCTGCCAGTCACCCAGGGCCTCGATGATGTGTTCCACCTCGCGCATCTTGTCCTTCGTACTTTCGCGCGAATTGACATTGGGGATGTGGATGATCGTCTTCTCGGCGGGCTCAAGCACGCTCAGAATGTCGTCAACGTAAGACCCACTGTAGAAGAAATAGCCAATGTCAAGCTGTTTCAGGTATTGGTACCCGTTGAGCTGTTCGTAGTACGTGTACGTGACCGTATCGAATTTGGCTTCGTCCGCAGGAGCGAGCACGGCTTCCGCGTCACCTCGGAAATACGATCCCGTCATCGCGACGATGTGCGTCCGATCGCGTTCGATGAACTCTCCAAGTTGAAGGCCCAGCTTGTTCTCGGGATTGGCGGAGACATGGTGAAATTCATCGACTGCGATCAAGCGGTCATCGAACGCCGCCGCGCCGTAGGCATCCACAGCAAAGCGGAACGTCGCGTGGGTACAAACAAGCACCTTATCGGAGCTCTTCAAGAATGCGCCCAGCGAGTTCACCTTTCCGCCGTTGTCATTGCCCGGCGCATCGCATAGGTTCCACCTAGGTTCAACGTGCCAGTCAGCCCAGAAGCCGAACTTCGACAGCGGCTCGTCGTGAAAGCTCGCGCCGATGGTTTTCTCCGGAACGACAATGATCGCCTGCTTGAGACCTTGGTTCTGGAGCTTGTCCAGGGCGATGAACATAAGGGCCCTGCTCTTCCCGGACGCCGGCGGCGACTTGATGAGCAAGTACTGCTCGCCGCGTTTCTCGTAGGCACGCTCTTGCATTGGACGCATCCCAAGCGCGTTTGCCCTCGTCGAGGCGCCGTTGCTAGCGTAGACAACCGAGACTGATGGGATACCCCTTCGCGAGGATCGAACTCTCTCAATCAGGTTCTCACCGGGGCGACTGAGAATCGCACCCGAAAAGAAACTCGCACCTAGCTCAGGAATTTCAGACATATCAATGTCCTCATCCGGAATGTCGCCACCGTTATTGAAACGTTTGGAGATGGGCATTGAACGCCTCCCTTTCCTTCCTGCTCGCTGGGCGGGCGCTAATGATGCGTATATTTGCGCCACGGGCAGTCCAAACATAGACGATAGCCCGCCCATCCAGCAGCCTGGTGATCGACACGTTTCTCACTTCGTTCAGCTCATGAGAGTGTGGCGAGAGTTGGGTGAATGAATATCCGACTTTGATCGCCTTACCGGCATCAGTAAATCTGACCTGGTGTTTGTCGTAGTTCCTGCGTGCCTTCTTCTTGTCACATTCGAACGTATTGCTCATGCGCTCACTCCCGCATTCTTCCTCTGTGGCTTGGTGGCGGTACGTGCAGCGGTCATCTTTGAGTAGAGATCGAACAGCTTTTCGAGGCGCTCGGTATCGTTCTTGAATCGACGACCGATGTAGATGCGCTCCAGCACCTCGTCATTCCGCTCATGCGCCGCACGCAGATCAGCGGGCATGTTTTCTGATTCGTAGAGCTCACCGATGGTCGCGGGAAAGTGGTGCTCCCGCACGAGGAGTATGTCCGCGGCACAGCGAGTCAAATCATCTTTATTCTTGTCAGTCAGTGCCGGAACAGGAAAGGTGTTCCAACCCAGAGTGTTCGAGTAGCGAAAGTCTGTCTTTATCTTGCCGCATACGGCAGCAATCCAGACAAGGTGCATGCGCGACGCAATTAGGCCTATAGTCCATAATGGGGCGTCAAATAGAGCAAAAGCCGCGTTCGACACGACCGAACCGGCTGGTAGCAATCCAACAGGGAGGTAGTCCCGATTCTCGCTTGTGTGGATTGGAATAAGTATGGGAGCGGAGTCCGCTCTGGTGCCGGCGTGTCTCACCTCCACAAAGGCATGCGGCCAGTTTGCCGCCTCCCGTGTCGGCTTCTTCTTGCTCTGTTCCCTGAACGCTTTCACCGCAGCTAGCCTTGCCGCCACTGCCGGAATTTTCAGCGCCTCACCAACATCGTCTCGCGTGATCCAGAGGCAGTATCGCTGCTTGCCGTCGATAAACTCAGTGCTGCCGACGTAGGAAGGCGCAAGCCTCGCCAAGTCAGCCGGCAAATTGAGCTTCTCTTTCTCAGACATAGATAGCACCAAGCCACCCCCGTCAGCGGGCTTGCTGCCGTAGTCCATTGGCGGCAGACCGTTGACTGGGGTCGATGCCGGAAGAACGTATAAGTCACGCGCAGCGATAAGGTACGCATTGATGTGACTTACCTCCTTGACCGCCAAGTCGCCGGCGCGGCTGGTTGTGTACAACTTGCAGAGGCCCGGTGCAATCTTGCCAATGCAGACGATCACTACCGTCACGCCCGCGTTGTGACTGGCCAGGTTAGCCCACTTAAAGGACGTATACGCGAAGCGAATCTGGTGCCCCCGCCCAAATACGAGCGGCCACAGGAGAGGCACCTGCTGCCCTTGGCAAACGGAGTTTGTTGACACGAACGCGGCCACCGCGTCGGTCCGTGCGCAATATTCCGCCGCCTTTAGATACCAGCCTGCGACATAGTCCAGCGATTTCCACCCAGCCAGATGATTTTCGAAGATGGCCTCGAGATCGGCTTTCTGCTCCGAACTCTGTTCGGACGCACCCTTGTAAGGAGGGTTTCCGCAGACGAAGATTTCACCACCGACGTTTTCGAACTCGATCTCCGCTTGATCAAGCGGACTGTTAAAGAGATCGTCACCGACAAGCTTGACTGAGGCTGACGAAGGGTCGCAAATACTTGCCCATTCCAGCCGAAGCGCATTGCCGCATATGATCCAGTTCTCATTGCGAAGTGGGAGAAACTCAGCCAAGGCTAACTTCTGTCCGCGATGAATAACATCGCATTGGTATTCGGCGATGATCAGCGCCAAGCGCGCGATCTCAGCAGGAAAATCGCGCAGTTCAATACCCTTGAAATTTGTGAGCGGAATCTCCGATCTGCGGTCCGGTTCGCCGCGCCTGTTGTTGATCTCCGCTTCGATAGCACGCATTTCTTTGTACGCGATGACGAGAAAGTTTCCCGAACCGCAGGCGGGATCGAACACTCTGATCTTCGAAATGCGCTTGCGCAAATTTAGTAGTGACCGCGGGTTGTCGCCGGCGTCGGCGAGGCGTGTGCGCAGGTCATCAAGGAACAGGGGGTTGAGTACCTTGAGAATGTTCGGGACGCTCGTGTAATGCATCCCGAGCTCGCCGCGCTCCTCATCCTCGGCGACAGCTTGGATCATTGATCCGAAGATGTCAGGATTAATCTTCGTCCAGTCGAGACCTCCAACGTGAAGCAGATACGCGCGAGCGATCTTGCTGAATCGCGGAACATCCACACTTCCGGAAAAGAGCCCGCCGTTTACGTAGGGGAACGGGTCAGCCCAACGCGGAATGTTGGCGCGCTCGCGTTCTTCGGCCCTTGTGTTCATGGCGCGAAACAGCTCACCGATCACTTCGTGTGTGTTGGACGAGTCTTGGGCGCTCATCTGCGCTATCTTGTTGATAAAGATGCGCTTAGGAACAAAGATGTCGGTGTGTTCGGCAAAAAAGCAGAAGATGAGCCGCGCCATGAAATGGTTCATGTCGTGACGCCGCTCGGCCTTGCCCCAGTCGGGGTTATCCTTTAGCAGCTCAACGTACAGGCGATTGAGTCGACTAGTCGCTCGAATATCGAACGTGTTTTCGTCGATAGGGCCGACGCTCGTTATGCCGGCGAGCGGTAAAAAGCGGCCGAAGTGGTCTGGGAAGTCTTTGTAAGCACACGCCACGGTGGCGCCGCCGATGAGGTCCTCGGCCTCAAAGTCCACGCCATCGGTGGCCAGAATGAACTTCGCCTTCGACTTCGATGTCGCGGGACTTGCCCGGAGCGCTTGAAGCGTCTGTGGGACATGCCCTCTCTGACACGTAGCAATGTGAATGTTGTTGGTCTGGAGAACCCCGCCGATATCGGACTTGTTTGACGCTCCCGCCCGCAGCCGCTTGATAGTCGTCTCTTTGTTCCCGAAGGCTTCGAGAAACTCATACGGGAAGTTCTCGGCGTCGAAGGGGCGCTCCGCCAACTCTGTGATGGCCTGCTCGATTTCTACAGCGTTCAACTCGGAGCCCCTTTTTCCGCAGACGCTCAATGGGCGCTGCGAGTCAATCACGTGCGCCGGTGCTGCACCGTCCGGCTGGACGTGAACCACGCACCCACGCGAGCGGTCAGCTTGCCTGCCGATTTTGCACTTTCGGACTACAACAATCCGACCGACCTCGTCAATCCTAAACCACGGGCCTGGTCTCCTACCACGCGCGCCGTGATCGCCAAGAACGCGCGCTGGAGAGGCTCCGGGCTTCGATGTGCCCGGCCCGAGGTAGCGAGTTACCACGGCCTGTGTGGCACTCAGGGCCTCGCGTTCGAGCTCGGTCGTTCAGATGCGCTGTCCATCGCCTCAATTCGATCGACACCGCCGCCGCGGGCCGACAGCTCTTGACGAAAGTCGAAGCGAATGAATCCGTCGTGCCGCGCGTGCGCAGGGCCATCAAGCAACATCGCCATGCTCTGCGGACTCTCATGACCACACGTCCGTGTGCGCCTCTCCGCGCGCCCGGTACTTGCGCTGGAACAGTTCACCTATCAAACTCTTGGAGTTCGTTGGCGTTGCGTCGCGCCGCCTCGCCCTGTTAATCCGTCGGTCCAGCGAGCTTTGCGGCTATCCGTAGTAAGTCGGCATGGGCGTAGCGTTTCAGCATCGCCAGCGTCCTGTGGCCTGACACTTCGGCCGCCTCCACCATCGTGAGCCCCTTCTCAAAGGACCGGCTGATCGCCTCGTGGCGTAGGTCGTGAAAACGAAGCCCGTGGAGCGCCTCGATCGCGCGGACGACCTCCGGGTCCTGCCCTGCGCCTTCTTGCTCTTGTAGCGCGTTCCTGGCGCGATCTCGGGCACGCTCGAACGCCTGGTGGATCGCCGACCCGCTCGCATCAACAGGCCGCGCATGCTTGGCCTCCTGCAACTGCGCCAGGAGCTCGCGCAGGCGCGTCGTCATCGGGATCAGACGTGAGTGGCCGTTCTTCGCCTGCCCGATGTGAATCAGGCCCGCTTTCAGGTCCACGGCGGCCCACTCGAGATTCACGATCTCGCCACGCCGCATGCCGGTCTCTAGCGCCAGCGTGACGGCAGGAGCGAGAAACGGGTTGTGCGCGCTGCGGCAAGCCTCCAGCAGGGCCTGCGCCGCCTGCGCGGGGAGCCGACGTACTCTGCCCTGCGCCTGCTTCGGCTTCTTGAGGAACTCGAAGGCAGCCATGGGCGCCGGCACGCCCCATTCATGCCTGGCCGTCACCATCACGCGATGCAAGAGCCCGAGCTCGCGCACAACGGTGCTACCCGAGACGGTGCGCAGGCGCTCGTCGCGCCAGGCGGCAAGCGCCGCAGTCGTCAACTTCGCGGCCATTGCGCGCCCGACGCTTTGTTTGGCCATGGCCCGCAGGCGCACCTGCTCGATCAAGCCGCCACGCTTGGCCGGCGACACGTCATCGGCGTAGCGCGTGAGTAACTCGCCCACGGTCACGGCAGGCGCCGGGGCAGCGATGTCTTCGCCGCGATCGAGCTTGCGCTCGACATCGCGCGCCCAGACTTCCGCGTCGCGGCGCTGGGCGAATGCCTTGCAGATGGGGGTGTGGTCCTTGCGGCGGATTTGAACGTGCCAAGTGGCACCGCGCCGTCGAATGGAGGCCATTGATCATCCTTGCTGTGGCAGGCGTGTGGCAAACACGTCTGGGGCCGCAAGGTGCGCGTCGGTTAGCGCGTGAAAAAACCGAAGAGGATCAATGGCCTATGTCTGGTGGGTGATACATGGATCGAACATGTGACCCCTGCCGTGTGAAGGCAGTGCTCTACCGCTGAGCTAATCACCCGGGTTTTCCGTTCCCGGAAAGCCTTGAATTATGCCATAGGTTGAGTCGGGTTCAGCCGCCAGAGGGTCTTGCCGCCGCTCGCCTTGTCGACCTGCTTGAGCACCTCCTCGTGCGCCGCCGCTTCCTGGTCGCTCGCCAGCAGCACCGGCAGCGTGAACTGGCGCAGGTCGATGCGCGTCACGATGCCGCCGATCGCGGCGCCCGCGTCGTCGTCGATCAGCAGCGCCTCCTGGCCGCGCGTGAGGTTGATGTAGACGTCGGCCAGCAACTCGGCGTCCAGCAACGCGCCGTGCAGCGTGCGGCTCGAGTTGTCGACGCCGAGCCGGTCGCACAGCGCATCCAGGCTGTTGCGCTTGCCCGGATACATCTCCTTGGCCATCGCCAGCGTGTCGGTGATCTGGCCGACGAAGCTCCCGAACCCGGCCTTGCCGAGCAGTTCCAGCTCCTTGTCCAGGAACGCGACGTCGAAGGCGGCGTTGTGGATGATGATCTCGGCGCCGGCCAGGTACGCCATGAGTTCGTCGGCGATGGCGCCGAACTTCGGCTTGTCGCGCAGGAACTCGTTGCTGATGCCGTGCACTTTCAACGCATCCTCGTGGCTGTCGCGCTCCGGATTGAGGTAGAAATGCCGGTTGTTGCCGGTCAGCTTGCGCGACACGAGCTCGACGCAGCCGATCTCGATGATGCGGTCGCCGGCTTCGGCCGACAGGCCCGTGGTTTCGGTGTCGAGGACGATCTGTCGCATGGGCTGCGATTATGCTTGAGCCCTTCGTGGTTTCGGGAGCAGGAGATGTTCGATCTCGCGGGAAAAGTGGCCCTCGTCACGGGCGGCAACGGAGGCATCGGCCTGGGCATGGCCACCGGGCTGGCCGAAGCGGGCGCCACGGTGGTGCTCGCCGGGCGCAACGCCGCCAAGTCCGCCGAAGCGGCGGCGGCGCTGCGCGCGCGGGACCGCCAGGCGGACTCGATCGAGTGCGACGTCACCGGCGAAAGCGAGGTCGCCGCGCTGTTCCAGGAAGTGATGCTGCGCTTCGGGCGGCTGGACATCCTCGTGAACAACGCCGGCACCACCGTGCGCAAGCCGCCGCACGAGCTGAGCCTCGACGAGTGGAACCAGGTGATGGACACCAACCTCACCAGCGCATTCCTGTGCTGCCGGGCCGCGCATGCGCTCATGAAGGAAGGCAGCGGCGGCAAGATCATCAACATCGGCTCGATGCTGTCGATCTTCGGCGCACCGTACGCGGCGGTCTACGGCGCCAGCAAGGGCGGCATCGTGCAGTTCACCCGGTCGATCGCGACCGCCTGGGCGCAAGACAACATCCAGGTCAACGCGGTGCTGCCGGGCTGGATCGACACCGATCTCACCCGCGGCGCGCGGGCCCAGGTGGCCGGTCTCAACGAGCGGGTGCTGGCGCGCACGCCGGCCGGCCGCTGGGGCGTGCCGTCGGACCTGGCGGGCATCGCCGTGTTCCTGGCGAGCGGCGCGTCCGATTTCATCACCGGCACCGCGATCCCGGTGGACGGCGGCTATTCGATCGCGTGAGCGCGGTCAGCCGCGCTTTTCCTTGGCGAGGTTGATCGTGTATTTCGGGATCTCCACCGTGAGATCCTTCTGGGCGACGATGGCCTGACACGACAGGCGCGAGTTCGGCTCCAGCCCCCAGGCGCGATCGAGCAGGTCCTCCTCGCTCTCGTCCATCTCGTTGAGCGAGCTGAAGCCCTCGCGGACGATCACGTGACAGGTCGTGCATGCGCAGCTCATGTCGCACGCGTGCTCGATCTCGATGTTGTTGTCCAGCAGCGCCTCGCAGATGGACGTGCCCGGCGTGACCTGCAATTGGGCGCCGTCCGGGCAGATTTCGGGGTGCGGCAGGACCGTCAGTTTCGTCATCAGAGGCTTTCCACGTTCTTGCCGGCGAGCGCCTGCTGGATGCTGTGATTCATGCGGGCCGCGGCAAATGCCTCGGTGCCCTTGGCCACGGCCTGCGTCGCCGCTTCGATCGCGCCCGAGTCGCTGCTCGATTGCGCGATTTCGTGCAGTTGCGCCAGCAGCCCCTCGATGTGGGCCCGCTGTCCGCCGCTCAGGAGGGCGCCGTCGGCATCCAGCGCGCTGCGGGTGGCGAGCAGCATGCGGTCGGCTTCCACCTTCGCCTCGGCCAGGGCCCGGGCCTTCATGTCCTGCTCCGCGGTGGTGAAGCTCTCCTGCAGCATGCGGGCGATCTCGTCGTCCGACAGGCCGTAGGAAGGCTTCACGTCGATCCGTGCCTCGACGCCGCTGCCCTGCTCCCGGGCGCTGACGTTGAGCAGGCCGTCGGCGTCGACGGTGAACGTCACGCGGATGCGGGCCGCGCCGGCCGCCATCGGCGGAATGCCGCGCAGCTCGAAGCGCGCCAGGCTGCGGCAGTCGGCCACCAGGTCGCGCTCGCCCTGCACCACGTGCAGCGCCATCGCGGTCTGGCCGTCCTTGTAGGTGGTGAAGTCCTGCGCCTTGGCCGTCGGAATGGTTTCGTTGCGCGGCACGATGCGCTCGACCAGCCCGCCCATGGTCTCGATGCCCAGCGACAGCGGGATCACGTCCAGCAGCAGCAGGTCGCCGGCGGCGCTGTTGCCGGCCAGTGCGTTGGCCTGGATCGCCGCCCCCAGCGCCACCACCTCGTCCGGATTCAGGTTGGTGAGTGGCGCGCGGCCGAAGAATTCGCCGACGGCGCGCTGGATCTGCGGCATCCGCGTGGAGCCGCCGACCATCACCACGCCCTGGACCTCTTCCCGGCCCAGCCTGGCGTCGCGCAAGGCCTTGCGCACCGCGGCCATGGTGCGCGCGGTGAGGTCGGCGGTGACGGCCTCGAAATCGTGGCGCGTCACCGGCACTTCGATGGCGCGGCCCTCCAGTTCGACCCGAGCGACGGTGCCCGGGGCCGCGGAAAGCGCTTCCTTGGCGCTGCGCGCGGTCATCTTCACGGCCGCCTTGGCCGCCGGGCTCGCGGCCATCACGGCTGCCTGGCCGAGGATCCAGTCGGCCAGCGCGCGGTCGTAATCGTCGCCGCCCAGCGCCGAATCGCCGCCGGTGGCGATGACCTCGAACACGCCCCGCGCGAGCCGCAGGATCGAGATGTCGAAGGTCCCGCCGCCCAGGTCGTAGACCGCGTAGATGCCTTCGCTGGCATTGTCCAGCCCGTAGGCGATGGCAGCGGCGGTCGGCTCGTTGATCAGCCGCAGAACGTTGATGCCGGCCAGCCTGGCCGCATCCTTGGTCGCCTGCCGCTGCGCGTCGTCGAAATAGGCCGGCACGGTGATCACGGCGCCGTACAGGTCGTCGTTGAAGGTGTCTTCGGCCCGGTAGCGCAGGGTCGCCAGGATCTCCGCGCTGATTTCCACCGGCGACTTGGCCCCGGCGCGGGTCTGCAGCGACACCATGCCGCCCTGCTCGCTTGCGGCCGAGAACTGGTACGGCAGCTTCTCGCGGCCCGCGATGTCCTGCAGGCCCCGTCCCATGAACCGCTTGACGGAGGCGACCGTGTTCTCCGGGTCGGCGGCCTGCGCTGCATGGGCCTCGTGGCCGATCTGGCGGCCGCCGTTCTCCAGGTAGCGCACGACCGACGGCAGGATCACCCGCCCCGCTCCGTCCGGCAGGCATTCCGCCACGCCGTTGCGCACCGCGGCGACCAGCGAGTGCGTGGTCCCGAGGTCGATGCCGACGGCGATGCGGCGCTGGTGCGGGTCGGGCGCTTGTCCCGGTTCGGAGATCTGCAACAGGGCCATGTCAGTGCCCGCCCGGCCGCCCGAAGGGTACTGAAGTCCCCTCGAGGGGCAGCGAACGGAGAGAGCGTGGGGGCGTCATAACGGCGCTATTGTCCCAGGTGCTCGAGGCGGTCCTCGATGTCGCGGCCAAAGCGCTCAATGAACATCAGGGCTCTGACCTGCTGGGCCGCGCCCGCCGGATCGTTCTCGCGATCGAGCAGCCGCTCGATGTCCTGCAACACCTGCTGCCGCGACTGCCTCAGCTGGTCTTCCAGCGCACCGAGGGCCGCCTCGTCCCCGGCCTCCTCCAGGGCCTCGCGCCATTCCATCTGCTCGATCAGGAACCGGGTCGGCATCGCCGTGTTGTTCTCGGCGTCGATGGGGGCGCCCCGCAATTCGCACAGATAGGCGGCGCGCTGCTGCGGGTCCTTCAGGCGCCGGTACGCCTCGTTGATGCGCACCGACCACTGCATCGCCACGCGCTGGGCGGCCGCGCCCTGGGCGGCAAAGCGATCGGGATGGGCCTCGCGCTGCAGTTCCTTCCAGCGCGCGTCGATCGCGGCACCGTCCTGCGCGAACCGCTGGGGCAGCCCGAACAGCTCGAAGTCGCTGGATTGCAGATGAAGGTTCATGACTGCCTCAACAAAAAGACCGCCGGCACGGGAATGCGGAGGCGGCCTCTTTCAGGTGATCGGATGCTTCAGACGCGGAAACTTTCCCCGCAGCCGCAACGGTCGCGCTCGTTGGGGTTGCTGAACTTGAAGCCCTCGTTGAGCCCCTCGCGCACGAAATCGAGCTGCGTGCCGTCGATGTACGCCAGGCTCTTCGGGTCGATCAGCACCTTGACGCCGTGCTGCTCGAACACGATGTCCTCGGGCGCGATCTCGTCCACGTACTCCAGCTTGTACGACAGGCCCGAGCAGCCGGTGGTCTTCACGCCCAGCCGCACGCCCACGCCCTTGCCCCGCTTGGCGAGGTAACGGGTGACGTGGCGCGCGGCGGCTTCGGTCAGGGTGATCGCCATCGCTTGCTGCCGCCTTCAGTGGGTGTGCTTCTTCTTGTAGTCCTGCACGGCCGCCTTGATGGCGTCCTCGGCCAGGATCGAGCAGTGGATCTTCACCGGCGGCAGCGCCAGTTCCTCGGCGATCTGGCTGTTCTTCAGCGCAGCGGCCTCGTCCAGCGTCTTGCCTTTCACCCATTCGGTGACGAGCGAGCTCGACGCGATGGCCGAGCCGCAGCCGTAGGTCTTGAACCGCGCGTCCTCGATGACGCCGGTGGCCGGATTCACCTTGATCTGCAGCTTCATCACGTCGCCGCAGGCGGGCGCGCCCACCATGCCGGTGCCGACGCTCTCGTCGCCCTTGTCGAACGAGCCGACGTTGCGCGGATTCTCGTAGTGGTCGACGACTTTCTCGGAATAGGCCATTTCTCTCTCCTGTTTGCCGCTGCCGGCGCGGATCGGTCCGCGCCGGCAATCAATCTGTCAGTGCGCGCTCCACTGGATCGTCGACAGGTCGACACCGTCCTGGTACATCTCCCAGAGCGGGCTCAATTCGCGCAGGCGGGCGACGTTCTGCCTGATCGTCGCCACCGCGTAATCGATGTCGTCCTCGGTCGTGAAGCGGCCGATGGTCATGCGCAGGCTGCTGTGCGCCAGCTCGTCGCTGCGGCCCAGCGCGCGCAGCACGTAGCTGGGCTCCAGCGAGGCCGAGGTGCAGGCCGAGCCGGAGGACACCGCCAGTCCCTTGATGCCCATGATCAGCGACTCGCCTTCGACGAAGTTGAAGCTGATGTTCAGGTTCTGCGCGACGCGGCGACCCGGCTCGACGCTGCCGTTGATGAACACCTGCTCGACGTCCTTCAGGCCGTCCAGCAGGCGCTGCTGCAGGGCCCGCGCCTTCTCGTTGTCGCGCGCCATTTCTTCCCCGGCGATGCGGAAGGCCTCGCCCATGCCGACGATCTGGTGCGTGGGCAGCGTGCCCGAACGCATGCCGCGCTCATGGCCGCCGCCGTGCATCTGCGCCTCGATCCGCACCCGCGGCTTGCGGCACACCCACAGCGCGCCGATGCCCTTGGGCCCGTAGGTCTTGTGCGAGGCCAGGCTCATCAGGTCGACCGGCAGCTGGCGCACGTCGATGTCGACCTTGCCGGTGGCCTGGGCCGCGTCCACGTGGAAGATGATTCCCTTCTCGCGGCACAGCGCGCCGATCCGGGGGATGTCCTGGATCACGCCGATCTCGTTGTTCACGAACATGACGCTGACCAGGATCGTGTCCGGCCGCAGCGCCGCCTGGAGCACGTCGAAATCCAGCAGGCCGTCTTCCTTGACGTCGAGGTAGGTCACCTCGAAGCCCTGGCGCTCGAGCTCGCGCATCGGGTCGAGCACCGCCTTGTGCTCGGTCTTCACCGTGATCAGGTGCTTGCCGCGGCCCTTGTAGAAGTGCGCCGCCCCCTTGATCGCGAGGTTGTTCGACTCGGTCGCGCCGGAGGTCCAGACGATCTCGCGCGGGTCGGCGCCGATCAGGTCGGCCACCTGCTGGCGCGCCTTCTCCACGGCCGCCTCCGCCTCCCAGCCCCACGCGTGGCTGCGCGACGCCGGGTTGCCGAAGTGCTCGCGCAACCAGGGAATCATCGCGTCCACGACGCGCTGGTCCACGGGCGTCGTCGCACCGTAATCCATGTAGATCGGGAAATGCGGGGTGGTATCCATTTGGCTTGGCTTGGATCGCGTGGTATTTGGTCTGCAACGGCGGCGCTACGCCTTGCGTTGGCGCAAGGCGAGTCGCCGGTCAGGACTTGGCGAACGAATTCCCGAGGGCAAACACCGAGTTCGGCGCGTTGACGCGGATCGGCTTGACCACCGGCTGGCTCGAGATGGCCCGCTTCACGGCCGGCTTGTCCTCGACCTGCACGCCCTTGGCCAGCTGGTCGTCGACCAGCTTCTGCAGCGTCACGGAGTCGAGGAATTCGACCATGCGCTGGTTCAGCGCCGCCCACAGCTCGTGGGTCATGCAGCGGCCGCCGTCGCCCTGGCAGTTTTCCTTGCCGCCGCACTGGGTCGCGTCGAGCGGCTCGTCGACCGAAACGATGATGTCGGCGACGGTGATGTCCGCCGCCTTGCGGCCGAGGCTGTAGCCGCCGCCCGGGCCACGGGTCGACTCGACCAGCTCGTGGCGGCGCAGCTTGCCGAACAGCTGCTCGAGGTAGGACAGCGAAATCTGCTGGCGCTGGCTGATCGCCGCCAGCGTCACGGGTCCGTTGTTCTGGCGCAGTGCCAGGTCGATCATCGCGGTGACCGCAAAGCGGCCTTTGGTAGTGAGACGCATCGCAAGCTCCTTCTGCTTGGCTATCTTTCAGTCGCTCCGGCATTGCCGGAGCCCGTCTCCGCCCATCTGCCCGGCTTCCCCAACCGGGGCCCCGCGGCCCATGCCGCCGAGGTCTTTCTGGACTGTTCTTGAGTGTTTCGATCAACTATACCATAAAACCTGATGCCGCGCTCAGGTAATCCGGAAATAGATCGTCGGGCCGCGCCGCGGTTCCCGCCGGGGCGGACGGCTCAAGGCCGCTTGGCCGACTGGATCGGCACCACGTTGTCGTGCACCACGGCGCCGAAGGCCTGCTCCTTCAGGACGGCCAGCCGGTCGCGGGTGGCGGCAGCCTTCTCGAACTCCAGGTTGCGGGCATGCTCCAGCATCTGCTTTTCCAGCCGCTTGATCTCCCGGGCGATGTCCTTCTCGGACATGTCCTCGACCAGCGCGCGCTGCAGTTCCTGCTTTTCCTTCTCCTTGCTGGCCTTCTCGCTGTAGACGCCGTCGATCAGGTCGCGCACCTGCTTGACGATGCTGCGCGGCGTGATGCCGTGCGCCTCGTTGTAGGCGATCTGCTTGGCGCGGCGGCGCTCGGTCTCGCCGATGGCCTTCTTCATCGAGTCGGTCATCTGGTCGGCATAGAGGATCGCCTTGCCGTGCAGGTTGCGGGCCGCCCGGCCGATGGTCTGGATCAGCGAGCGCTCGGCGCGCAGGAAGCCCTCCTTGTCGGCGTCGAGGATGGCCACCAGCGACACCTCGGGAATGTCCAGGCCCTCGCGCAGCAGGTTGATGCCCACCAGCACGTCGAAGGCGCCCAGCCGCAGGTCGCGCAGGATCTCCACCCGCTCCACGGTGTCGATGTCGCTGTGCAGGTAGCGCACCTTGACGCCGTTGTCGCCGAGGTAGTCGGTGAGCTGCTCGGCCATCCGCTTGGTCAGCGTCGTGATCAGCACCCGTTCGTTCTTCTCGGTGCGCAGCCGGATCTCCTGCAGCACGTCGTCCACCTGGTGGGTGGCGGGGCGCACCTCCACTTCCGGATCGATCAGGCCCGTGGGCCGCACCAGCTGCTCCACCACCTGGCCCGCGTGCTCCTGCTCGTACGCGGCCGGCGTCGCCGACACGAAGATCACCTGGCGCATGCGCGCCTCGAACTCCTCGAACTTCAGCGGCCGGTTGTCCAGGGCCGACGGCAGCCGGAAGCCGTACTCGACCAGCGTCAGCTTGCGGGCGCGGTCGCCGTTGTACATGGCGCCGAGCTGCCCGATCATCTGGTGGCTCTCGTCCAGGAACATCAGCGAGTCCTTGGGCAGGTAGTCGGTCAGGGTCGAGGGCGGCGCCCCCGGCGGCGCGCCGGACAGGTGACGGGTGTAGTTCTCGATCCCCTTGCAGTGGCCGATCTCGCTGAGCATTTCCAGGTCGAAGCGGGTCCGCTGCTCCAGCCGCTGCGCCTCGACCAGCTTGCCGTCGGCCACCAGCTCCTGCAGGCGCTGGCTCAGCTCCAGCTTGATCGACTCGACGGCCGAGACCACCTTCTCGCGCGGCGTCACGTAGTGGCTCGAGGGATAGACCGTGAAGCGCGGCACCTTCTGGCGGATGCGGCCGGTGAGCGGGTCGAACAGCTGCAGCGATTCGATCTCGTCGTCGAACAGCTCGACGCGGATCGCCAGCTCGCTGTGTTCGGCCGGGAAGATGTCGATCGTGTCGCCGCGCACCCGGAAGGTGCCGCGCGAGAAGTCCTGCTCGTTGCGGTTGTACTGCATCCGGATCAGCTGCGAGATGATGTCGCGCTGGCCGATCTTGTCGCCCACCCGCGTGATGAAGCGCATCTGGGTGTAGTCCTCGGGCGCCCCGATGCCGTAGATCGCGCTCACGGTGGCCACGATCACCGTGTCGCGCCGCTCCAGCACGCTCTTGGTGGCCGACAGCCGCATCTGCTCGATGTGCTCGTTGATCGAACTGTCCTTCTCGATGAACAGATCGCGTTGCGGCACGTAGGCTTCGGGCTGGTAGTAGTCGTAGTAGCTGACGAAGTACTCGATCGCGTTGCGCGGGAAGAACTCGCGGAACTCGCTGTACAGCTGCGCCGCCAGGGTCTTGTTCGGCGCGAACACGATCGCCGGCCGGCCCAGCCGCGCGATCACGTTGGCCATGGTGAAGGTCTTGCCCGAGCCGGTGACGCCCAGCAGGGTCTGGAACACCTCGCCGTCGCGCACGCCTTCGACCAGCTGCTCGATGGCGGCGGGCTGGTCGCCCGCGGGCGGGTACGGCAGGTACAGCTCGAAGGGCGAACCGGGAAACGTGACGAACTCGCCCTGCTTGTGTTCTGGAATGACTTCTGAAATCGCCGGCATCTCGTTGGGTGGCATCGCGCCCATGACTTGTATCAAAGCTTGTGGCCGCGTCACCCGCGCGGCAAAGGGGCCACCGGGGCGGCCGTTAAAATCGGGGCCAGCCGGACAGGGTACCGCAAGCCCGCCGCCCATGCGCCCGGCCACCTCTTTCCAAGGATCCCCATGTCTCTGTTCACCGCCGTCGAAATGGCCCCGCGCGACCCGATCCTGGGTCTCAACGAACAGTTCAACGCCGATTCGAACCCCAACAAGGTCAACCTGGGCGTTGGCGTGTATTACGACGACAGCGGCAAGCTGCCCCTGCTGGAATGCGTCAAGGCCGCAGAAAAGCAGATGATGGAGGCACCCAAGGCGCGCGGTTACCTGCCGATCGACGGCATCGCCGCGTACGACAGCGCCGTCAAGAACCTGGTATTTGGGGCCGACAGCGAGCCTGTCAAGTCCGGCCGCGTCGCCACCGTCCAGGCGCTGGGCGGCACCGGCGGCCTGAAGGTCGGCGCCGACTTCCTGAAGAAGCTCAATCCTGGCGCCAAACTGCTGATCAGCGATCCGAGCTGGGAGAACCACCGCGCCCTGTTCAGCCAGGCCGGCTTCGTGGTCGAGGTCTACCCGTACTACAACGCGGCCAGGCGCGGCATCGATTTCGACGGCATGCTGACGGCGCTGAACGCCGCGGCGCCGGGCACGATCGTCCTGCTGCACGCCTGCTGCCACAACCCGACCGGCTACGACCTGACGCCCGCCCAGTGGGACCAGGTGATCCCGCTGCTGAAGTCGCGCCAGCTGGTTCCCTTCCTCGACATGGCCTACCAGGGCTTCGGCTCCGGCATCCAGGAAGACGGCGCCGTGATCGGCAAGTTCGTGGCGTCGGGCCAGGACTTCTTCGTCTCCACCTCGTTCTCCAAGAGCTTCAGCCTCTACGGCGAGCGCGTCGGCGCCCTCTCGGTGCTGTGCGGGACCAAGGAGGAAGCGGACCGCGTGCTGTCACAGCTGAAGATCGTGATCCGCACCAACTACAGCAACCCGCCGACGCACGGCGGCCAGGTGGTGGCGGCGGTGCTCAATACGCCCGAGCTGCGCGCGCTCTGGGAAAAGGAACTCGCCGGCATGCGGGTGCGCATCAAGGAAATGCGCGGCGCGATGGTGCAGAAGCTCAAGGCCGCCGGCGTGAAGCGGGACATGAGCTTCATCGAGCAGCAGGTCGGCATGTTCAGCTACTCGGGCCTGACGAAAGACCAGATGGTGCGCCTGCGCAACGAATTCTCGGTCTACGGCACGGACACCGGGCGGATGTGCGTGGCGGCGCTGAACAGCAAGAACATCGACTACGTCTGCCAGGCGATCGCCAAGGTGATCGCCTGAGCCGCTGATCGGCCGGCGGCCGAACGCGCGACGGCGCCGGCGCGACGGCGGGCGTCGATCGGCGGGCCCTATTCCAGTGTGAAGAAGAAGGTGGCGCCCAGGCCGGGCGCTCCCTCGGCCCAGATCCGTCCGCCGTGCCGCGCCACGATCCGGCTGCCGGTCGCCAGGCCGATGCCATAGCCCTCGAACTCGCCGGCCCGGTGCAGGCGGGAAAACGGCTTGAACAGCCGGTCCGCCTGGCGCGGGTCGAAGCCGGCGCCGTTGTCGCGCACGAAGAAGTGCGCCGTCCCATCGATGACGCCCTGGCCGACCCGGATGCGGGCGGGGTCACGCCCGCGCGAGTACTTCAGCGCGTTGCCGATCAGGTTCTGCAGCAAGGTCGCCACCAGCGCCGGGTCGCCGGTCGCCCACAGCCCGTCCTGTACCTCGAACTGCACGTCGCGATCGCCCGCCGGCGCCTGCAGCTCGTAGGCCGCGCGCACCATGCCGGTGAGATCCAGCCGGCGCCGATGGACGGGCGCCCGTGCATGGCGCGACAGATCCAGCAGCGCCGCGATCATTTCCTTCATCTGCCGGCTGGCGGCGACCACGCGCTCGACGTAGCCGCGCGCTTCCGGGTGCAGATGACCTTCGGGCTGGCGCAGCACGGCCTGGGCGAAGGCATCGACGGCATGCAGCGGCGCGCGCAGATCGTGCGACACCGCGTCGCTGAACGACTGCAGCTCGGCGTAGGCCTGCGCCAGCGCACGGGTTCGCTCCTCGACGCGGGCCTCGAGTTCCTGCTCGCGCGACTGCGCGTCGGCCAGCGCGCGCTCGCGCGCCGTGACGTCGCGGAACGTCCAGACCCGGCCGGCGGCCTCGCCGTCGATGACCATCGGCTCTTCGTGGCCTTCGATGAAGGAGCCGTCCATGCGCCGCACGACACCCTGGCCGGGTTGCGCGGCGGCATCCGCAGCCCCGCCACCGGCGAGCAACCTGGCCAGGACGGCGGATTCGCTGCCCTGGTCCGGCATGCCGCGGTCGCCGAGCAGCTCGATCAGCCGCTGGTTCCAGAGCAGCAGCTGGCCGTCGCGACCGACCACCAGCACGCCGTTGTCGGTCGCCTGGAAGGTCGCCTCCAGCAGCGCCACGGTCTCCTTCAGCTTGGCCTCGGTCTTCTTCAGCCAGGTGATGTCGGTCGACACGCCAAGCACCGAATCCACGCCAGCGCCGCCAAAGCTGAACGGAATCTTGCTGACCGCGAACTCCCCGATCACGCCGCCGCGCAGCCGGCGCCGCGCGCCGGTGGCGTCGTAGCGCTGCTGGTTGCGCAAGACCAGCTGGTCGATGCGCCGGTTTTCGGCCGCATCCTCGGGATCGAGTCCGAACTCCTCGCCGCGCCGCCCCAGCATGTCTTCGGGCCGGGTGCCCAGCAGGTCGGCGACGGCGCGGTTGGCAAGGAGGTAGCGGCCCTCGCGGTCCTTGGCATAGATGGCATGGGGCACGAGATCGATCAGGTCACGCAGCCGCCGTTCGCTCTCGCGCAGGGCGATCCGCGCGGCCCGGCGCTCCGTCACGTCGCGCATGGCCGTCAGCATCCGCATCCGGTCGCCGTGCCGGAAGGAGGCCGTGGTCACCTCGACGGTGAGCGACGCGCCGTTCAGCTTGCGGGCCCAGATCGTGGCGATCGGCTCCACACCCGGCTGCTCGCCGAGCCTGGCCAACGCCTGGGTCGCCCAGCCGAGGTGCTGCTGGTCGACGAAGTCGAGCAGTTGCCGGCCGATCAGGTCCTGCGCATGGGCCGCGCCGAGCGTCTGCAGTGCCGCCGCGTTGGCGAGTTCGATCACGCCGTCCGAATGCGCGACGATCGGCTGCGGACTGTGGTCGAACAGCAGCCGAAAGCGGATCTCGCTTTGCTGCAACTGCGCCTCGGCCTCCTTGCGCGCCGTGATGTCCTCGGCCACGCCGGCGATGCGATACACCTGCCCCGCCGCATCCAGCACCGGGAAGCCCCTGGCCCGGATCCAGCGCCAGCTGCCGTCGGGCCGCAGCACCCGATACTCGTGATCGAAGCTGTCCGCAGTGGTCTGCAGGCGCCTGGGTTCGCCCATCCGGCGGCGATCCTCGGGGTGGACGGCCTCCAGCCAGGCCCGCGGGTGCCGGATCAGATCGGCCGCCGGCCGCCCCCAGATCGACTCGTACGCCGGACTCACGTACAGGATCGTGTTCTGCTCCAGGTCGCTGAGCCAGAACACCTCGTTGATGCTTTCGGCCAGCTGCTTGAAGCGGCTTTCGCTCTCGCGCCGCGCTTCGGCCGCGTCGGCCTCCCGCCGGGCCGAGCGCACCGCGCCCAGGCTGCTCAGGGCCAGCAGGCCGGCGGCCAGCGCCAGCACGAGGGCGAAGGCGGTGTCCTGCGAGCGCCGCAGGGCCAGGACCTCCATGCGGGCTCGCCGGTCGACCTGCTGCGCCAGCCCGTCGAGCCGGTAGAACGCCACCCGCAACTCGACGTCGGTGCGGGCGCCCAGCGGCGTCGCCCGCCGCAGCAGCGCGACGAAACGCCGCAGTTCGCCGTCCAGGGTGTCGCCGGTATCGCTTTGCACCAGTTGCGGCAGCGCTTCCTGGAACTGGGCCACGGCCTGTTCCATGAGCACCAGGCCGCTGTCGGCGTCCCAGGGCGAGCCCTCCACCCGCCCGAGCACCGCATTGGTGAAGCCCCGGTGCAGGTCGATGCGCGCCTGCCGCATGTCGCGGATGATGGAGGTCGCCCGGGTCAGGTTCCGGTCCTGAAAGACCTGCAGTCCCACCACGGCCGCGCACACGATGACCGACGTCGCGATGGTCAGCACCACCCAGGCGCCCGTCGGCCGGCGGACCGTAGCGAACACGGGCGAAGCCTGCCTCACGAACGCTGGCCCGTCACCGGGCGGGCAGGCACGTCCTCCGCCTCGAAACCGAACGGGGCGATCGCGCGCAGGTGCGCTTCGCTGCCCACGACCCCCGCCTGCGCCTTGCTCCAGGCCGCCAGCAGGCCGGTGTCGGCCGGCCGGAACGCCGCTGCCACCGGGGCCGGCGACCCGTCCGCGGCCCGTACCGCCTCCAGGCCGGCCAGCCCACGCGCCATGCTGCGCACGGTCGGCAGCGAGAGCGCCAGCGCGTCGACGAGGCCGGTCTGGACCGCGGCCGCGCCGGCCCGCGCGTCCGGCAAGCTCAGCAGCGGCTCGGGCCTGTCGGTGCGCAGCCGGCGCTCCTCGACCGAGCCGGCCAGCACCGCCACCTTGACGCCGGGGGAGCGCAGATCGGCATAGCCCTTGAGTGCCTTCGGATTCCCGGCCGGCACCAGCAAGCCGGGGCCGACGTGCAGATGGGGGGCGGCGAAGCGCAGCTGTCGCTCGCGCTGGGGGGTGACGAACATCCCGGCCGCGATCACGTCGAACCGGCCGTCCTGCAGGTCGGAAATCAGGTCGACGAACTCGGTCTGCACCCACTCGATCGTCCAGCCCAGGCGAGAGGCGACCAGCCGCGCCGTTTCAGGGTCCGCGCCGCTGACGCGGCCCGCCCTGTCGACAAAGGCATAGGGGGTCTCGACCGCGTAGCCGACGCGGATCGCGCCGGGAACGCGGCTGGCGGCCCGCGCTCCGTCGCGCTGCTTCAGCAGCCACAAGCCGGCTGCGGTGGGAACGGCCGCGAAAAGGATCCGGCCGAGGGCGCGGCGGCGAGTTGGTGACCGGGCGTCCACGCTCTGGGCATTCCTACTGGTGAACGAGCAATGCTAGAGGCGCCGAACTCATCTGTCGATAAGCGTACTGCTTAAGCCGGCTGCGCGTCGTCGCCCCAGATGACGGAGCGCATCGAAATCGACAAGGCCTGAAAGCGCTCGTTGAAGAAGCGCACCGGCTCGCTCGGATCGGCCGCCCCGGCGGCGTACAGCAGCGGCAGGAAATGCTCGTGGCTGGGCTGTGACAGGGCCGCCGGCTGCCCCAGCTGCTGGAAGTCCGCCAGCGCCGCCAGCTCGCCCCTGGCGATGCGCTGCGCGATGGCGCCGTCGAATTCGACGGCCCAGTCGTACGCCTGGTCGCCCGTCGCGTCGGGGCGCATGGTGCGCAGGTTGTGGACGATGTTGCCGCTGCCGACGACCAGCACGCCGCGCTCGCGCAGCGCCTGCAGCCGGCGAGCGAGCGCGAAGTGCTCGCCGGCCGGGCGCGAATAGTCCATGCTGAGCTGGATCACCGGGATGTCCGCGGCCGGAAACATGGGCTTGAGCACCGACCAGGCGCCGTGGTCCAGCCCCCACTCGCCGGCGTCGAGTCCTGCCCCGGCCACGCCCAGCAGGCTGCTGATCTCCTGCGCGGCCGCGGGCCACCCCGGCGCGGGGTACTGCTGATCGAACAGTTCTTGCGGGAAGCCGCCGAAGTCGTGGATGGTCTTCGGCTGCGCCATCGCCGTCAGCCGCCAGCCCCGGGTCAGCCAATGCGCGGATATGCACAGGATCAGCTGGGGTCGGGGCCAGCGTCTGCCGAATTCGGCCCCGAGCGCCTGCCAGGAGCGGCGGAATTCGTTGTCCCCGATCGCGTTCATCGGGCTGCCGTGACCGACGAACAGCGCCGGCAGGCGCGGCGACGGCCGAAGCACGCCGCCGCCGCCGGCCGGGAGGGATGCGCTGGTCTCGCTCATGCCGCCATCATGCCGCGCATCGGCGCGCCCTGGGCCGTCCTTGCAAGTCCGCTGTTGGTGCAGCGCCGCACCAGCGGCCGCGTAGGTTGCGCCTGACCCCGCAATCAGCAGTCCTGCCGCGTGCATCCCATTGTCCAGGTGCTATATTGCAGCGCAACAACGGAGGGTTCCCAATGCTGTACCAGATCTACGAAGCGCAACGCAGCGTCATGGAGCCGTTTGCCGATTTCGCGCAGGCCGCCTCCAAGCTGTACAGCAATCCGGTCTCGCCGTTCGGCCAGAATCCGTTCGCGCAGCGCGTGGCGGCCAGCTACGACCTCATGTACCGCTGGTGGAAGGATTACGAGAAGCCCGAGTTCGGCATCCGGACCGTCACGGTGGACGGCACGCCCGTCGCCATCCACGAGCGCGTGGAGATCGACAAGCCCTTCTGCGAACTGCGCCGCTTCAAGCGCTTCTCGGACGATCCGGCGACGCTCACCAAGCTCAAGGGCCAGCCGGCCGTCCTCATCGTCGCCCCGCTGTCGGGCCACTACGCCACGCTGCTGCGCGACACGGTGCGCACCATGCTGCAGGACCACAAGGTCTACATCACCGACTGGAAGAACGCGCGGCTGGTGCCGGTCGAGGCGGGCGAGTTCCACCTCGACGACTACGTGGGCTACGTGCAGGAATTCATCCGCCACCTGCAGGGCATCTACGGCAACTGTCACGTGATCAGCGTCTGCCAGCCGACGGTGCCGGTGCTCGCCGCGGTCTCGCTGATGGCTTCGCGCGGGGAACGCACGCCGCTCACCATGACCATGATGGGCGGACCCATCGATGCCCGCAGGTCGCCCACGGCCGTCAACAACCTGGCGATGAACAAGAGCTACGAGTGGTTCGAGAACAACGTGATCTATCGCGTGCCGAACAGCTTCCCCGGGGCCGGCCGGCGCGTCTATCCCGGCTTTCTGCAGCACACCGGTTTCGTGGCGATGAACCCGGACCGGCACCTGTCGAGCCACTACGACTACTTCCGCAACCTCATCAAGGGCGACGACGCCAGCACCGAG
>NZ_DATMHS010000053.1:0-15874 GCF_035554825.1 Ramlibacter sp.
AGCACCGAGCCGAGGAACGCGCGGCCCAGCAGGTAGACGAACGGGTGCGTGCCGAGGAAGCGGCGGATCGCGGCCCCGACCCCGAGCGCGATGGTGGCGGGCACCACGCCCAGCCACGCGGCCATGCCGAGCGCCTCGGCCCAGGGCGCGTCCGCGATGAGCATCGCGAACGCCGCGGCCAGGCACAGGACCGGGATCGCCAGCGGCCAGCCGAGCATCAGCAGCACCAGGCAGGCGCCCGACCACTGCAGCTGCAGCGGCGTCGCATGCAGCGAGGGCAAGGCCCAGAGCCAGGGCAGCAAGGCGAGGCTGGCCAGCAGCGGCGTGAGCAAGGCGCCGCCCGCCAGCAGCCGCCACGGCCGCAGCGACAGCGCGGTCGCCAGCGCGAGCGCCACCAGCGCGAACTCGAGGCCGATCACGCCGGCGTCCTCAGGCCACCTCGGCCGGCTCGGTGCGCGGCTGGCCCAGCGAGCGCAGCACGTCGCGCACCATCTGGGCGCGGTCGCGCGGCTCGGCGAGCGCGCGCTCGATGCGCAGCTTCTCGTTGCCGGCCAGCTTGATGTGGCGGTTCTTCTGCACCAGCTCGATGATGCGCATCGGCTCGACCGGCGGATTCGGCCTGAAGGTGATGTGGATCACCCCCGGCGCGGCGTCGACCTTGGTGACGCCATAGGAGCGTGCCAGCACGCGCAGCCGGTGCACGTCGATCAGCGTCTGCGCCTGCGGCGGCAGCTTGCCGAAGCGGTCGACGATCTCTTCGAGCAGGCCGTCGATCTGCTCGCCCGTGCGGGCCGTCGCCAGCCGCTTGTAGAACGACAGGCGCAGGTGGACGTCGCCGCAGTAGTCGTCGGGCAGCAGGGCCGGCGCGTGCAGGTTGATCTCGGTGGTGGCCGACAGCGGCGCGAGCAGGTCCGGCTCCTTGCCGGCCTTGAGCGAGCGCACGGCCTCGGCCAGCATCTCGTTGTACAGCTGGAAGCCGACCTCCAGCATGTTGCCGCTCTGATTCTCGCCCAGCACCTCGCCGGCGCCGCGGATTTCCAGATCGTGCATCGCCAGGTAGAAGCCCGAGCCGAGTTCCTCCATCTGCTGGATCGCGTCGAGCCGCTGCGCCGCCTGCTTGGTCAGGCTCTCGGTATCGGGCACCAGCAGGTAGGCATAGGCCTGGTGATGGCTGCGCCCGACCCGGCCGCGCAGCTGGTGCAACTGGGCGAGGCCGAACTTGTCGGCCCGGCTGATCACGATGGTGTTGGCGGTCGGCACGTCGATGCCGGTTTCGATGATGGTGGAGCACAGCAGCACGTTGTGGCGCTGGGCGACGAAGTCGCGCATCACGCGTTCCAGCTCGCGCTCGGGCATCTGCCCGTGGGCGACGGCGATCCTGGCCTCGGGCAGCAGCGCCTGCAGGCGCTCGCGCCGGTTCTCGATCGTCTCGACCTCGTTGTGCAGGAAGTAGACCTGGCCCCCGCGCTTCAGTTCGCGCAGCACGGCTTCCCGGATCACGCCGTTGCCCTCGTTGCGCACGAAGGTCTTGATCGCGAGGCGCCGCTGCGGCGCGGTGGCGATGACCGACAGGTCGCGCAGGCCTTCCAGCGCCATGCCCAGCGTGCGCGGGATCGGCGTGGCGGTGAGCGTGAGGACGTCGACCTCGGCCCGAAGCGCCTTCATCGCCTCCTTGTGGCGCACGCCGAAGCGGTGCTCCTCGTCGATGATCAGCAGGCCCAGGTTCTTGAATTTGGTCGACGCGCTCAGGAGCTTGTGCGTGCCGACGACGATGTCGACGCTGCCGTCCTCCAGGCCCTTCAACGTGGCGTTGACTTCCTTCGTCGAGCGGAAGCGCGACACCTCCGCTACCTTGACGGGCCACTTCGAGAACCGGTCCACCAGCGTCTGGTAATGCTGCTCCGCCAGCAGCGTGGTGGGCGCGAGGAACGCCACCTGCTTGCCGCCCGTGACGGCGATGAACGCCGCGCGCAGCGCCACCTCGGTCTTGCCGAAGCCGACGTCGCCGCACACCAGCCGGTCCATCGGCTGCGGCGAAACCATGTCCTGGATCACCGCGTGGATGGCCGCGTTCTGATCGGCGGTTTCCTCGAAGCCGAACTCGTTGGCGAATGCCTCGTAGTCCTGCGCCGAGAAGCGGAACGCGAAGCCTTCGCGCGCCGCGCGGCGGGCATAGATGTTCAACAGCTCGGCCGCGGTGTCGCGCACATGCTGCGCCGCCTTGCGCCTGGCCTTCTCCCACTGGCCGGAGCCGAGCTTGTGCAGCGGCGCCTCGTCCGCCGAGACGCCGGTGTAGCGGCTGATCAGATGGAGCTGGCTGACCGGCACGTACAGCGTGGCCTTGTCGGCGTATTCGAGGTGCAGGAACTCCTGCAGGATCGGCTGGCCGTCGGCGCTGGTGCCCTGGCCGAGGTCGAGGTTGACCAATCCCTGGTAGCGGCCGATGCCGTGCTGGGTGTGCACCACGGGGTCGCCGACATTGAGCTCCGACAGGTCCTTGATCAGCGCCTCGACGTCGCTGACCTGCTCCTGCTTCTTGCGCCGGCGCGTGGTCGGGCCCGCCGCGAACAGCTCGGTCTCGGTGATGAGGTCGATGCCGGTTTCGAGCCAGGCGAAGCCGGTCGCCAGCGGCCCGGTCGCGATGCCCACGCGCTCTTCGCTGCCCTGGAATTCCTCCAGCGAATCGAAGGCCGGGGGCGCGAGGTGGCTGGCGCGCAGGAAATCGAGCAGGCTCTCGCGCCGGCCGTCGCTTTCGGCCAGCAGCAGCGCGCGGTGCCGGGTGTTGCGCAGGTGTTCCTGCAGGCGGGCGAGCGGTTCGTCGGCGCCGCGCACGACGGCCAGCGGCGGCAGCGCCTCGAACTCCACGTATGCGCTGGACCCGGCCTCGGGTCCGGGCGGGCGCAGCGAAAGCTGCGCGTGCTCGTTGGCGCGGCCGTAGAACTGCTCTGGCGTCAGGAACAGAGCCTCCGGCGGCAGCGCCGGCCGCTCGGGGTCGCCCTGCACCAGCCGGTAGCGCTCGCGCGTGTCCTGCCAGAAGCGCTGGAACGGGCCTTCCAGCTCGCCGTGCAGCACCAGCGTGGCGCGCTCGCCGAGGTAGTCGAACACGGTGGCGGTGGCGTCGAAGAACAGGGGCAGGTAGTACTCGATGCCGGCCGTCGCGACGCCGTTGCCGATGTCCTTGTAGATCCGGCTCTTGGTAGGGTCGCCCTCGAGCAGTTCGCGCCAGCGGCTGCGAAAGCGGGCGCGGGCCTCGTCGTCCATCGGGAACTCGCGGCCCGGCAGCAGCCGCACCTCGTTGACCGGGTAGAGGCTGCGCTGGCTGTCCGGATCGAAGGTGCGGATCGAATCGATCTCGTCATCGAACAGATCGACCCGGTACGGCACCGGCGAGCCCATGGGAAACAGGTCGATGAGCCCGCCGCGCACCGCGTATTCGCCAGGGCTCACCACCTGCGTCACGTGGCTGTAGCCGGCCAGCGTGAGCTGCGCCTTCAGCTTCGATTCCTCGAGCCGCTGCTTGACGGCGAACTGGAAGGTGTAGCCGGCCAGGAAGGCCGGCGGCGCGAGCCGGTACAGCGCGGTGGTCGCCGGCACGACGGCCACATCGACCTCGCCCTGGGAGATTCGCCACAAGGTGGCGAGGCGCTCGCTGATCAGGTCCTGGTGCGGCGAGAAGGTGTCGTAGGGCAGCGTTTCCCAGTCGGGAAAGAGCGCGCAGCGCAGCCCCGGCGCGAAGAACGCGAGTTCCTCCAGCAGCCGCTGGGCGTCGGTGGCGTCGGCGGTGACGATGGCCGTCAGGCGCCCGTCGCCGCGTTCGCGCAGCGCCAGCCGCGCCAGCAGCAGCGCGTCGGCGGACCCCGGCGGGCGCAAAAGGGTGAAGCGCCGGCCGGCGTTCAGTTTCGGTAAATCCATCGACAAAGTGGCTCGTGCGTGCCCCCGCGGCGCAGCATCGGTGCCCGGCAGCACGGCGGCAAAAAAATACAAACACCCCGCGCCTGGAAAGGGTGGGGTGTCGCAGCGATTCTAGAATGGACGGCATGACCACGAGTGAAAGCACGTCGCAATCCCGTTGTTATGCGTTGGTCCCCTGCGCCGGGACCGGAAGCCGGGCCGGCACCAACGGCCCGAAGCAGTACGAACGCATCGCCGGCCATCCGATGGTCTGGCACACGCTGGCGGCCTTCGCGGCCGTCAAGCGGATCACGAAGACGCTGGTGGTGGTGGCCCCCGGCGACGGTTTTTTCGAACGCAATCCCACTTCGGCCCTGGTCGTGCCTTGCGGCGGGGCCTCCCGCGCCCAGAGCGTGATGAACGGCCTGTACGAGCTGGGGCGCCGGGCCGGCGCCGGCGAGCGCGACTGGGTGCTGGTGCACGACGCGGCGCGCTGCCTCATCACGCCGGCGATGATCGATGCCCTGATCGACGCCTGCAGCGGCGACGAGGTCGGCGGGCTGCTCGCCCACAAGCTGGTCGACACGCTCAAGCGCGAGGAGGGCGGCCGGGTCGCCGCCACCGTCCCGCGCGAGGACAAGTGGCTGGCCCAGACGCCGCAGATGTTCCGCCTGGGCATGCTGCTGCAGGCGCTGGAACACGCCGGCCCCCAGGTCACCGACGAGGCGAGCGCGATCGAGTCGCTGGGCCACCGGCCGCTGCTGGTGGCGGACGGCACCCAGAACTTCAAGGTGACCTACCCCGACGACTTCGCCCTGGCGGAAGCGGTCCTGAAGGGACGGTTGCGGTGAGGGCCGGCATCGGCCGCGGCGGCGACCGCCAGCGGAGCGGCGGGGCATGACCATCCGCATCGGCGAAGGCTGGGATGTCCATGCGCTGGTCCCGGGGCGCCCGCTGGTGATCGGCGGCGTGACCGTTCCCTTCGAGCGCGGTCTCCTAGGCCACTCCGATGCCGACGTGCTGCTGCACGCGATCACCGACGCGCTGTTCGGCGCCGCCGGGCTGGGCGACATCGGCCGCCATTTCCCCGACACCGACGAGCGCTTCAAGGGCGCGGATTCCATGCTGCTGCTGGGCGAGGCGGCGCGCCGCGTGCGCGAGCAGGGCTGGCAGATCGGCAACGTCGACAGCACCGTCGTGGCGCAGGCGCCGCGACTGGCGCCGCACGTCCAGGCCATGACGGCGCGCATCGCGCAGGCGCTCGAGGTGGCGCCGGCGCAGGTGAACGTGAAGGCGAAGACGGCGGAGAAGCTCGGTCCCGTCGGCGAGGGCATGGCGATCGAGGCGCGCGCGATCGTCCTGCTGAGCCGCGCCTAGAACGTCGCTTCGGTCTTGGCTTCCGGCTCGGGCGCCGGCGCCGGCAGGCGGGCCCGCTGCAGCTTGATGTGCGCCGCCAGGCCGCCGGAGGCGGTGTTGGCCAGGGCGAAGATCCCGCCCATGCGCTGCACCGTCTTGTCGACGATCGCCAGCCCCAGCCCGGCCCCCGTGGCGGCGGTGCGCGCGGCGTCGCCCCGGAAGAACGGCTTGATCAGGTTCGGCAGCGCCTCCGGCGCCACGCCCATCCCGTGGTCGCGCACCTTCAGCAGCACCCATTCGTTGCGGGTCTTGGCGGTGATGTCGACCACCGCCACGCCGGTGTCGGCCGTCTTGCCGTAGCGGCGCGCGTTTTCCAGCAGGTTGGAGATCACGCGCGCCAATTCGACTTCGTCCGCGAGCACGTACAGGCCCTTGGCGATGTCGAGGTTGATCTTCATGTCGGTGTGATCCTGCACCGCGTACAGGCAGGCCTCGATCACGTCGTTCAGGAGCACCGGCTTGAGCTCGGCGTGGTCGGGGCGGGCGTAGTCGAGGAACTTGTCGATGATGGCGTCGAGCTGGTCGATGTCGGCGGCCATGTGCTCGCGCGCGTCGCCGTCGGCCACGCTCATCTCGGTCTCCAGCCGCAGCCGCGCCAGCGGCGTGCGCAGGTCGTGCGAGATCCCCGCCAGCATCACGGCCCGGTCCTGCTCGATCTTCGCCAGCTGCTGCGCCATCCGGTTGAAGCCGATGTTGACCTCGCGAATCTCGCTGGTGACGGCTTTCTCGTCGAGGCGGCTGGCGTCGAAGTCGCCGTCGCGCACGCGGCTCGCGGCGAAGGACAGCTGCTTGAGCGGCCGGTTGATCAGGCGGGCGATCAGCGCCGCGCCGGCCAGCGAGAGGCCCGCCGCCGTGATCAGCCAGATCAGCCAGGTCCGGCCGCCGACGCTGGTGATGCGCGAGCGATCGAGCAGCATCCAGTACTGGTCGGCGTCGATGCGGAAGCCGACCCACAGGCCCGGTTCACCGTTCACGCTGGCGGCGACCACGGTGCCGGGTCCCAGGCGCGTGAGCAGTTCGTCCATGACCCGGCTGTCCAGCTCGCCGGCGCCGAAGCTGGCATAGCGGTCGGTCGGCTCGCGCGGGACGATGCGCACGCCCTCCTGGTCGGCCAGGGTCTTGATCAGCGAGACGCGGTTGATCGAGTCCGAGTGGACCAGGGCCGCCCGGCTGAGGTTCACCAGCGAGGCGATCTGCTGCGCCGTCTGCACGGCGCGCGGCTCGAACTCGAGCGCCCGGAAGGTCTGCAGCCAGGCGACGATGCTGCCGATCAGCAGCAGCGACAGCAGGAAGAAGGTGCGCCAGAACAGCGACAGCCCGACGCGCGGCGGGCGCATCTCCAGCGGCGCCGGCGCCGTTTCGAGCGGGGCCGGTCCGGTGGCAATGTTGGTCTCGATGCCTCGCAGCACTTCCTGTCCCCCCGCTCCTGTGGTGTCGCAATCCGATTATTGGGCGGATTGCGCAGCCAGGGGGCTCAGCCCGCCCCGTCCGGCACGAAAACGTACCCCACGCCCCACACCGTCTGGATGTAGCGGGGCGCGGCAGGGTCGACTTCCACCAGCTTGCGCAAGCGCGAAACCTGCACGTCGAGGCTGCGGTCGAACGGCTCGAACTCGCGGCCGCGCGCCAGCTGGGCCAGTTTCTCGCGCGACAGCGGCTGGCGCGGATGGCGCACCAGGGCCTTGAGCATCGCGAACTCGCCGGTCGTCAGCGGCAGTTCCTCGCCGTTCTTGCGCAGGGTGCGCGCTCCCAGGTCGAAGGCGAACGGGCCGAAGCTGACCACCTCGTTGTCGCTGGAAGGCGCGCCCGGGGCCTCCTGGGCCGGCCGGCGGCGCAGCACGGCGTGGACCCGGGCCAGCAGTTCGCGCGGGTTGAACGGCTTGCCCAGATAGTCGTCGGCGCCGACTTCGAGGCCCACGATGCGATCCACATCCTCGCCCTTGGCCGTCAGCATGATGATGGGGGTGCGGTCGTTGGCGGCGCGCAGGCGCCGGCAGATCGACAGGCCGTCCTCGCCGGGCATCATGAGGTCCAGCACTATCAGGTCGGCCGTCTCCCGCAGCATGAGCCGGTTGAGGGCCTTGCCGTCCTCGGCAAGGATGACTTCAAACCCCTCTTGGGTCAGGTACCGGCGCAGCAGGTCGCGGATCCGGGCGTCGTCGTCGACGACCAGAATCTTGTCGGTACGGGCGGCAGCTTGGGCCATGGTGCTCCTGATGGATTTGTAACAGAGGCAATTTTGAGGGGCAGCGGAACAGCCGTGCGGGGTTTTCCCCGATGTCTGACATAGTGTTACAAATGTTGCGGCGACCCGCAATCGTTCACCGCAGCGTCAGTGAACTCGAGGCGGCCCGCTGCCGTTGAGCAGGAATGAAGAAGCTATTCGGTTTGCTCTCGGCGATCGCGGTGTCGGGCGCCTGCGCCACGGAGACGACCAACGAGCGGTCGCTGCAGTTGCGGGCGCTGCTGCAGCAACCGCCCGCCCAGTTGGCCGCGGTGCCGCGGCGCCTGTCGGACCAGGAGCGGGCGCTGCTGCGCCGGCAATTGGCCGGCGCCAGGCGGCCGGGTGAGAAGATGGGCCCCTTCGACTGCAACAGCTCGCCATGTCTCCAAGCAAACTGATTACAACTGCGGCCTTGCTGGGCTGCCTGGTCGACGCGCGGGCACAAAGCTTGCCTTACCCGCCGCCGCAGAACGTCCTGCAGCTCGCTGCCACCGGTACCGTCGAGGTCCAGCAGGACCTGCTCAGCCTGAGCCTCACGGCGACGCGCGAAGGTGCCGATCCGGTGGCCGTGCAGGAACAGCTCAAGGCCGCGCTCGACGCGGCGTTGACGGTCGCCAGGGCAGCGGCCCAACCGCGGCTGCTGGAGGTGCGCACCGGGCAGTTCGGGCTGGCCCCGCGCTACACCCAGGACGGCAAGATCAGCAGCTGGCAGGGCACCACCGAACTGGTGCTGCAGGGGCGCGACTTTCCCCGCATCACGCAGACGGCCGCCCGCATCGAGACGCTGACGGTGGCCCGCGTCGGCTACGACCTGAGCCGCGAGGAGCGCGCGCGCGTCGAGCGCGAGGCCCAGTCGGCGGCGATCGGGCAGTTCAAGGCCAAGGCGGCCGATCTCGCCCGCGACTTCGGCTTTTCCGGCTACAGCCTGCGCGAGGTGGCGGTGAACGCCAACGATCACGGCATCGCTCCGCGCTACGGCGCGCTCTCCGCGGCGGCGGCCGCGCCCAAGGCCATGCCCTTGCCGGTGGAGGCGGGCAAAACCGCCGTGGCCGTGACGGTCTCGGGTTCCGTACAACTGCGCTAGCCGCCGTCCGACAGGGCCCCGGCGGGGCGCTGGCTAACCTGGGCCGCATGTTGGCCGAGCTTTCGCCCTCCGCCGCCGGGCCCGCGAGCCAGCCGGGCGAGCCGCCCCCGCTGTTCGTCGTGATCAACGCCGGCTCGGGCGAGCACGACGCGCTGCACACCCAGTCCGTGCTGGCCGAAGTCTTCGAGGGCGCTGGTCGTCGCACCGAATTCGTCCGCGTCGCCGATCCGCAGGACCTGCCGCAGGCGTGCGAGGGGGCAGCGCGGCGGGCCCGCGAGCAGGGCGGCGTGCTGGTGGTGGCCGGTGGCGACGGCACCATCAACGCCGCGGCGGCGGCGGCGCTGCGGCACCGCTGCGCCATGGCGGTCATTCCGCAGGGCACGTTCAACTACCTGGCCCGCGAGCACGGCATTCCGCTGCAGGCACGAGCGGCCGCGCAGGCCCTGCTGGCTGCCCGGATGCAGCCGGTGCAGGTCGGGCTGGTGAACGGGCGGGTGTTCCTGGTCAATGCCAGCCTCGGGCTCTATCCGCAGCTGCTGCAGGACCGCGAGGCGTTCAAGTCCAGGCTGGGCCGGCATCGCTGGGTCGCCATGCTGGCGGCGCTGGGTACCGTGTTCCGCTGGCGGCGCCAGCTGGCCCTCGACGTCGAACTCGACGGCGCGCGCGCCAGCGTCACCACGACCACGCTGTTCGTTGGCAACAACCGGCTGCAGGTGGAGCAGGTCGGGCTCGACGAGGGGGTGGCGCAGCGCACGGGCCGCGGGCGGCTGGCGGGCGTGGTGACGCGTCCGATCGGGCCCTGGGCCCTGCTGGCGCTGGCGGTGCGCGGCGCGCTGGGACGCCTGGGCGAGACGGACCAGGTGCACGACTTTTCGTTCCACGAACTCCAGGTGAGCGTGCGCGGCGCGCGCCGCGTCAAGGTGGCGACCGACGGCGAAGTGCAGTGGCTGGCGGCGCCGCTGCGCTTTGCCGCCGCGCCCGAGCCGTTGCGGCTGATGCTGCCGGCGCCGCAGGACCGGGTGCCGCGCGAATGAGCCTGCTGCTGCACATCTCCGACACGCATTTCGGCACCGAGCAGGCACCGGTCGTGGCGGCGCTCGAAGCGCTCGCCCGCGAACGCCTGCCCGATGCGCTGGTGTTCAGCGGCGACATCACCCAGCGCGCCCGGCCCGAGCAGTTCGAGGCCGGTCGGCGGCTGTGCGATCGGCTGGGGATCCGCCACATGGTGACGCTGCCCGGCAACCACGACATCCCGCTGTTCGACCTGTTCACGCGGGCCACCCAACCGTACCGGCGCTACCTCGCGTCGTTCGGGCCGCGCCTGGAACACACCTTGGTCACCGACGATTTCTTCATCGTGGGCGTGAACACCACCCGCCCGTCGCGGCACAAGAACGGCGAGGTGTCGCCCGAGCAGGTGCTGCGGGTCGCGCGCGAACTGCAGGGCGCGCGGCCGCGCCAGCTGCGCATCGTGGTGACCCATCAGCCGGTGGACGTGTACCGGGCCGAGGACGTGCATGACCGCTTGCACGGTGCCGAGGGGGCGCTGCTGGCGTGGTCGCGCGCCGGCGCCGACCTGGTGCTGGGCGGGCACATCCACCTGCCCTACGTGATGGACCTGATGCGCCGCCCCGAGCCGCTGTCGCGGCCGATGTGGTGCGTCCAGGCCGGCACGGCGGTGTCATCGCGCGTGCGCCACGGCACCTGCAACTCGGTCAACCTCATTCACTGGAAGCCGGTGCCCCCCGGCGAGCCGCGCCATTGCCTGGTGGAGCGCTGCGACTATCGCCCGGAAGCCGGCTGGTTCGAGACGGCCGAGCGGCAGACGCTGGCGTTGGCGGTGTAGGGTGCCCCGATCCGGCGCCCGGCAGGCCTCGTCAGGCTACTGGGCGACCCAACCGCCGTCCATGTTCCACGCCACCCCGCGTACGTTGTTGGCCGCCGGCGAGCAGAAGAAGGCCGCCAGCTCGCCCAGCTCCTCGGGCGTGGTGAACTGCATCGACGGTTCCTTCTCGCCCAGCAGCTGGCGCTTGGCTTCCTCGTTGCTGCAACCGGCCGCCGTGGCGCGCGCATCCACCTGTTGCTGCACCAGCGGCGTCAGCACCCAGCCCGGGCAGATGGCATTGCAGGTGATGCCGGTGGTCGCGGTCTCCAGGGCGATCACCTTGGTCAGGCCGACCAGGCCGTGCTTGGCGGCCACGTAGGCCGACTTCTGCGCCGAGGCCACCAGGCCGTGCACCGACGCCACGTTGATGATGCGGCCCCAGTTCGCGGCCTTCATCGCCGGCAGCGCGAGCCGGGCGGCGTGGAAGCCGCTGGACAGGTTGATGGCGATGATGTCGTCCCACTGCTGCGGCGGAAAGTTCTCCACCGGCGCCACATGCTGGATGCCGGCGTTGTTGACGAGCACGTCGACCCGGCCGAACCGCTCGGCCGCGAACCGCATCATGGCTTCGATTTCGGCGGGCCTGGCCATGTTGGCGCCGTGATAGGCCACCTCGACGCCCAGCGCGCGAAGCTGCGCCTGCGGGCCCTCGGCGTCGCCGAACCCGTTGAGGACGACGTTCGCGCCCTGCCGGGCCAGGGCCTTGGCGATGCCCAGCCCGATGCCGCTGGTCGAGCCCGTGACGAGGGCGGTCTTGCCTTTCAACATGATGGTCTCCGTTGCTTTGAATTAGGATGAGGACACGCTGCGCCGTGCAGCCCGAGTATGCGGTTTTCGATCCTGCCATGTCCGAGCCTACGCTGAACTACGTATCCTGCCCCGACGCCCGGGGGCAACACCGGATGGGCTACTGGTCATGGGGGGAAACCGGCGCAGGACACGTGATCGTCTGTGTCCACGGCCTCTCGCGCCAGGGCCGCGACTTCGATGCGCTCGCCGCGGCGCTGCTGGCGCGGGCCGACCACGGGCTGCGCGTGGTGTGTCCCGATGTCGTGGGCCGCGGCCGCAGCGAGTGGCTCGCCGATCCGATGGGCTACGTGGTGCCGCAGTACGCGGCCGACATGCTGACGCTGCTGGCGCAGTTGCAGGCGCAGGCGCCGGTCGCGACGCTGGACTGGGTGGGCACGAGCATGGGCGGGCTGATCGGCATCGGCATCGCCGGCTCGCCGGCGCTGCTGGCGCCGCCCGAAGCGGGTCCCGGGCCGCGCTTGCCGGCGCCGGTGCGGCGGCTGGTGCTCAACGACGTCGGTCCGGCGATCCGGTGGCAGGCGCTCGCCCGCATCGGCACCTACCTCGGCGACACCGGCCGCTTCGCGTCGGTCGAGGAAGCGGCCGACGCGATGTGGGCGATCTCGCGCAGCTTCGGCCCGCACACGCCGCAGCAGTGGCTGGCGCTGTCGCGGCACATGGTGCGGCCGCTGCCCGACGGCGGCTTCACGCTGCACTACGACCCGGCGATCGCGGTGCCGTTTCGCGCGCTGACCGAGGCGGCGGCGCAGCAGGGCGAGCAGGCGCTGTGGGCGCTGTATGACCAGATCACGGCGCGGACCCTGCTCACGCGGGGCGCCGAATCCGACCTGCTGGCGCGCGACACGGCGCAGGCGATGACGCGCCGCGGCCCGCGGGCGCGCCTCGTCGAGTTCGCCGGCGTCGGCCATGCCCCCACCTTCCTCGCGGCCGACCAGATCGAGGCGGTGGCCTCCTTCCTGCTGGAGCCGGATTCACCATGAAGAGCCTGGGCGCCGAGCAGGCCGGCCCGGTCCTGCCCGAACTGATCGCGGCCACCGAGCAGTCGCTGCCGCGGCAGGCCAACGCCCTGGCGCGGGCTCGGGCCTTCGCCGAACCGCTGATCGCCGGCGAGACCCTGGCGACCGGCGAGAACACGCTGGCGCATGCCGATGCCGTGGCCTCGATCCTCAAGGCCATGGGCGGGTCCGAGGCGATGCAGGCGGCGAGCTATCTCGTCTACGCCTGCCAGCACCTGAACAAGCCGCAGGAGGTGATCGCCAAGGCCTTCGGCGAGAGCTACGCAACGCTGGCCGTCGAGACGACCAAGCTGGTGCGGATCCAGCAGCAGACGCGCGACGCCGGCGAGGCCGGCCGGCTGCTCGACGATCCGAAGGCCCAGACCGAGATCGTGCGCAAGATGCTGCTGGCGTTCTCGCGCGACCTGCGAGTGGTGATGCTGCGCCTGGCCTCGCGCCTGCAGACGCTGCGCTGGCACGCCGCGGGCAAGACGAGCGCGCCGCCGAGCGTGGCACGCGAGGCGCTCAACGTGTTCGCGCCGCTGGCCAACCGGCTCGGCATCTGGCAGCTCAAGTGGGAGATGGAGGACCTGGCGTTCCGCTTCCTGGAGCCGGACACCTACAAGCTCGTGGCGCGGTTGCTGGACGAAAAGCGGGCCGAGCGCGAGGAATACGTCGAGCAGCTGCGCGCGCGGCTCGAGCGCGAACTCGACGCGCAGGGCATCAAGGCGAGCGTGTTCGGCCGTCCCAAGCACATCTACAGCATCGTCAAGAAGATGCGCGGCAAGTCGCTGGACTTCGACCAGGTGTTCGACATCCGCGCGCTGCGGGTGATCGTGCCGGACGTGAAGGACTGCTATGCCGCGCTGTCGTGGGTGCACCAGCAGTTCACGCCGGTCGAGGACGAATTCGACGACTACATCGCCAAGCCCAAGCCCAACGGCTACCAGTCGCTGCACACGGTGGTGCGGGAGGCCTCCGGCAAGGCGGTGGAGATCCAGATCCGGACCCGGGCGATGCACGAGCATGCGGAGCACGGCGTCGCCGCCCATTGGGCCTACAAGGAGGCCGGCGCGAAGGGCTACGCCGGCGTGTCCGCGAGCGGCGAATACGACGCCAAGATCGCGGTGCTGCGGCAACTGCTCGCCTGGGAGCGCGACCTCGCCGGCACCGCGCGCGGCCTGTTCGAGGACCGCATCTACGTGCTGACGCCCGACGCTGCGATCGTGGAACTGCCGCAGGGCGCGACGCCGGTCGATTTCGCCTACAGCGTGCACACCAACCTGGGCCACCGCTGCCGCGGCGCCCGTGTCGACGGCGCGATGGTGCCGCTCAACACGCCGCTGCAGAACGGCCAGACGGTGGAGATCGTCACCGTGAAGGAGGGCGGCCCCTCGCGCGACTGGCTGAACGCGGAACTCGGCTTCCTGGCCAGCAACCGGGCCAAGGCCAAGGTGCGCGCCTGGTTCAACGAGCAGATCAAGCACGAGACCATGGCGCGCGGCCGCGAGGCCGTCGAGAAGCTGCTGCAGCGCGAAGGCAAGACGTCGATCAAGCTCGACGAGCTCGCCTCCAGGCTCGGGTTCAAGTCGGCGGACGATCTCTTTGCCGTGGTCGGCAAGGACGAGTATTCGCTGCGTCACATCGAGGCGCTGCTGCGGCCGGCCGAGGCCCCGGCGCCGCAGGAGGAGGTGCTGCTGAAGAAGGCGCGCCACCCGGACCGGGTGCCCAAGGGGGGCGTGCTCGTGGTCGGCGTCGATTCGCTGATGACGCAGCTGGCCAAGTGCTGCAAGCCGGCGCCGCCGGATGCGATCGGGGGCTTCGTCACGCGCGGCAAGGGGGTGAGCATCCACCGCCGCGACTGCAGCAACTTCCGCGAGCTCGCGGCCCGCAACGCCGAGCGCGTGATCGAAGTCGAGTGGGGCGTCACCGGGGGCGAGGCCGGGGTGGTCTACCCGGTGGACGTCGCCATCGAGGCGGCGGACCGGCAGGGCCTGCTGCGCGACATCTCGGAAGTGTTCGCCAAGGAGAAGATGAACGTGATCGGCGTGCAGACGCAGTCGGTGAAGGGCAGCGCCTGGATGACGTTCACCGTGGAGACCAGCGACTCGGCCCGCGTCGCGAAGGTGTTGAACCTCGTCGCCGACGTGCCGGGCGTGCGCTGGGCCAAGCGGCGATGAACTTTGACGCGCGGCGCGAAGAAATGCCTCGCCGCTCTGCTACACTAGCAGGCTCGAACACGAATTCAGGCGCGTAGCTCAGCTGGTTAGAGCACCACCTTGACATGGTGGGGGTCGTTGGTTCGAGTCCAATCGCGCCTACCAACTTCTTGCGGAAGATCCACCCGGCCCCCGGCCGGGTTTCCGCCGCCACGCAAGTGGCCCACTTCTTCCCGAACGACGGCCCGATGCTTATGCATCGGCACGCTCTCGGCGGGCGTCGAGCGCCGTGGAGCGACCGGATGGCGAAGTCGTGACCAACTGTATCGAGTGTGTCGTACGCCCGGGCGAGCCCTCGGCCGGGGCAGGCGCCCGGCTTGTCTGGACCCGGGATGTCACCCATGATTGACGCCCACCGCGCTCCATGGGGATCCAGATGGCCTTCCTTGCGTACGATCCTGCAACCCACAACCTGAACAGTCTCGTGTCGGCGATCTTCGCCGGCGCCGGCGGCGTGAGCCTGGTTCCAGGCTCGGTCGCCGTGCGCTACGGCACCATCGAGGGCCAGGCGAGCCTGTCCTTCTACGATGGTTCGCTGACGGCGTTGAACATCGGGTCCGGCCTGCTGCTCACGTCGGGCGACTCCACGCCGCCCCTCGCCAACAACGAAACCGCCTACGGCGAGGCGCTCGACGGCGACACGCCCGGCGAGCCGGACCTGCAGGCCACCGTGCAGGCCGCGTTCCCCGGCGCCGGGGAACTGGAGGACATCACCGCGCTGCAGTTCTCGATCCAGGTGAGCGATCCGGCGGCGACCGGTCTGCGGTTCGACGTCGTGTTCGGCTCGGACGAGTTTCCCGAGTTCTCCAACACCTCCTTCGTCGACGTGGCGGGGGTCTACGTCAACGGCGTGAACTACGCGCTGTTCAACCGCAACGCCAGCCAGCCGCTCAGCATCATCGACGCCAACCTGACGGCGGGGAATTTCCGCGACAACCAGGGTGGTTCGCTGCCGCTGGAATACGACGGGATCTCGAACCGGCTGCAGATCACCGCGCCGCTGGTGCAGGGCACCAACACCATCAAGATCGCCATCGCCGACACGGGTGATGCCATTTACGACTCCGGCATCTTCGTCTCCGGGCTGCAGCCCGTGAATTACGCCGGCTACGGCCTCGCCCAGCAGGTGGCGGTCACCGGCAGCGCGCAGATCACCGACTCGGCCGAGAACCAGGTCTACCAGTGCGACAACCTGGGCAACGTGGTCCTGCTGGTGAGCGGACAGGACGTGGTCGACGGCGGCGGCGGCGTCGACAAGGTGAAGTACACCTTCACGATCAGCGGCATCAGCGGCTACCACTGGGACGGCCAGGTCCTCTCCGTGCAGAACGGCGCGAACGCCAGCACGCT
>NZ_DATMHS010000054.1:0-9198 GCF_035554825.1 Ramlibacter sp.
ACCCGCGGCCCCCCGGGGTGGATGCACACGATCTCGTCCTCGTCCGCCCAGCAGGCCATCAGCTTTTCGATGTCGCCGGTCTGCAGCGCTTCGTAGAACGCCGCCTCGACATCGTCGGCGTTGCCTTCGAGGTTGGCGGCCTGGAGCTTGTTCTTGCGCATGGGGTGTCGACGATTGTGCCGGATTCAAGCCGCCAGCCACTGGCGCACGGTGGCCCGCGGGTCGCCCTGGGCCGCCTGCCACACCGTCTCGGGCGCTGCGACATGGATGCCCGGCGGCGCCAGTTCCAGCGCGGCGGCCACGAATTGCGCGACCTTCACCGCCCGCACCGGCTGCTCGCTGCTCGGCACCATGTACGCGGCGATCGAAAGCATCCAGCTGGCCAGCGCCGGCAGCCGGCCGCCCGGCGCCGAGCGGGCCGGCGCCTGGGCCGAGCGAATGATCAGCAGGCGCTCGAAGCCGAGCGCGGCGAGCGACTGTTCGTCGAGGCTGGCCAGGCCGCGCTTGAGCGCTTCGGGCAAGCGCCCCTGCGCATGCGGCAGCACGACGGCCAGCGTGCGCACGCCGCTGCCCCGCAGCCACGCGGCGAGCGCCGGCAGCTGCTGCGGATGCGGCGTCCACAGCGCACGCTCGCGCTGATGGAACATGCGAGGCGGATCGAACATCACCAGGGCCGTGTCGGCATCGGTGGCCGGCCAGGTGGCGGGATCGCCTTCGATCACCTGCGTGCGCACGCCGCGCAGACCCGTGCGGATGGGCTCGCGGGCCAGCACCTCGGTGTTGTCGAACTGGTCCCGGCCAACGAGCCGCCGGATCACTTCGTTGCCGAGCGCGCCACCGGCGCCGGCGACCACCAGCCGGGAGATCGCGCGCGCCGGCGGCGCCGGCCGGCGCGCGGCGACCAGCACTTGAAACGGCCCGCCATTCATCCTATCTATGCTAACGTCCACGCTGATTCCCAAGTCCTAAGGCAAGCTCCATGAAACGTTGGCTCCTGCTCCTGCTGATGGCTTTGTCGCTGACCGGCTGCGGCTACAACGACTTCCAGCGCCTCGACGAAGAAACCAGGTCGGCCTGGAGCGAAGTGCTCAACCAGTACCAGCGGCGAGCCGACCTCGTGCCGAACCTCGTCGCGACGGTGAAGGGCGAAGCCAACTTCGAGCAGGAGACGCTGACCAAGGTGGTCGAGGCCCGGGCCAAGGCGACCTCCATGCAGGTGACGCCGGAGACGCTCAACAACCCGGAAGCCTTCGCCAAGTTCCAGCAGGCGCAAGGCGAACTCTCCAGCGCCCTGAGCCGGCTGATGGTGGTGTCCGAGCGCTACCCCGACCTGAAGGCCAACCAGGGCTTCCGCGATCTGCGGGTGCAGCTGGAGGGCACGGAGAACCGCATCACCGTGGCGCGCAACCGCTACATCAAGTCGGTGCAGGAGTACAACGTGCTGTCGCGCAGCTTCCCCACCAACCTCACCGCGATGGCGTTCGGCTACAAGCCCAAGGCCAGCTTCACGGTGCAGAACGAAGCGCAGATCTCGACCCCGCCGACGGTGGACTTCGGCACCAAGAAGTGACGCGGTCTTGAGAGCGGTGCTGCTCCTGTGCTGGGCGCTGCTGGCGTGGCTCGCGCCGGCCGCCGCCCAGGACCTGCTGCCGGTGCCGCAGCTCACGGCGCGGGTGATCGACCAGACCGGCACGCTCGACGACATCCAGCGCAAGGGCATCGAAGACAAGCTGGCGGCGCTCGAACAGAGCAAGGGCACGCAGGTCGCGATGCTCATGGTGGCGACGACGCAGCCCGAGGACATCGCGAGCTACGCCAACCGCGTCGGCAACGAGTGGAAGATCGGCCGCAAGGGCGTCGGCGACGGCGTGCTGCTGGTCGTCGCCAAGAACGATCGCAAGGTCCGCATCGAAGTGGCCAAGACGCTGGAGGGCGCGATCCCTGACCTCGCGGCCAAGCAGATCATCGACGAGGCGATCACGCCGCGCTTCCGGCAGGGCGACTTCGCCGGCGGCCTGCAGGCCGCGGCGGACCAGCTGGTCGCCCGGATCAAGGGCGAGCCGCTGCCGCCGGTGCAGCAGCCCGCGCCGGCCGGCGCGGCGCGGGGCGGCTTCGACTGGATGGATCTGGCGATCTTCCTGTTCTTTGCCGTGCCGATCGCCGGCGGCGTGCTGCGCCGCATCTTCGGACGCAAGCTCGGCTCGCTGGTCACCGGCGGCGGCGTCGCCGCCGTGGCGCTGATGATCACGTCGAGCATCGTGATCGCGGCGGTCGCCGGCATCGTCGGCCTGCTGTTTTCCATGATGTCCGGCCTCGGCGGCGGACTCGGCTCGCCGCGCCGCGGCGGCTGGGGCGGCGGCCCCTTCATCGGCGGTGGCTGGGGCGGTGGCGGTGGCGGCAGCTGGGGCGGCGGCGGCGGTGGTTGGGGCGGGTCCGGCGGCGGTGGCGACTTCGGCGGCGGCGGCGCCTCGGGAGACTGGTGATGGCGGCGACTCGCACGAGGTCGAAAGTGGCGCGCATCTGGCGCCACCTGTGGCTGGACGACGCGGACACGCGCAAGGCGGTGCCGGCGGACCTGGCCGAGCGCCTGATGCGGCGGGTCGCCGCCAGCGAGCGGCGCCACAGCGGCGAAGTGCGCATCTACGTCGAGGCCGCGCTGCCGCTCAGTTATCTCTGGCGCAACGCGCGGCCGCGCGAGCGGGCGCTCGCCATGTTCGGCAAGCTGCGGGTGTGGGACACCGAGCAGAACAACGGCGTGCTGATCTACCTGCTGCTGGCCGAGCACGCGATCGAGATCGTGGCCGACCGCGGCCTGGCCGGCAAGGTGCCGCCCGGCGAGTGGCAGGCGATCGTCGCCCGGATGGGCTCGACCTTGCGCGAGGGCCGCTTCGAGGATGGCCTGACCCAGGCGCTGGAGGAAGTGTCGGCCCTGCTGGTCGCCCATTTCCCGGCGCAGGCCGGCGCCGCGAACCCGAATGAGCTGCCGGACGCGCCGGTGCTCGGCTGAGCGGTCTCAGGCGGCGGCGGGCACCACGCCGCGCGCCGCCCAGGCCCGCGCGGCGAGTGCGATCGAGCCGTCCGCCGCGACCGGCAGGCGGCTGCGGAGCCGATCGCGCAGGCGGCCGCGGGCCGGCTCGTCGAGCGACATCGCGTACGCCGGCGCCGGCCCCTGCCCGCCGAGGAACGGCTGCCAGTAGTCGTCGAAGTCCTTGAAGGGCGTGGCGATTTCCAGGCCGGTCACTTCCACCGCGGCCAGGCCGCTGCCGACGAACAGCTTCTCGAGCGCGGCCGGCCGGCAGACCGGAAAGCGCACGCCTTCGTCCAGATCCGCGGCGGCGGGGTCCAACGCGGCCGCCGCGTCCCAGAACTGGCGCATCAACTCCATCCGGCCGGCGTAGTCCCACACATAGGCGGCGATCAAGCCGCCAGGCCCGCTCACCCGGGCCATTTCCCGCAGCGCCGCCGGCTGGTCGGGAACGAAGTTGAGGACCAGCCCCGAGACCACCACGTCGACGGCCGCATCCGGCAGCGGGATGGCGGTGGCCGTGCCCTGGTGCAGCGTGACGGCGCCAGCGAGCTGTTCGCCGGCGGCCGTGAGAAACCCTTCCGAAGGCTCGACGCCGAACACGGCGGCCGGCGCACAGCGCTCGAGGATGGCGGCGGTCAAGGCGCCGGTGCCGCAGCCGACGTCGAGCCAGCGCTTGCCGTGCGGCACGTCCAGCCAGTCCAGAAAGCGAGGCGCCAGCTGGCGGCTCCAGCGGCCGACGTATCGCTCGTACGGGCTGCCCCGTTCCCACCTGTCCGCGCTGCTGTGCTGGGCCATCGACACCTCCTGTCGCCGCGTCCCCTCGCGGTGCGGACCTGTGCCTCGCGTCCGGCGCCACGCCGCGATGATGCGCGGATTTGGCGCGCCGCGCCAGGGCCGCCGCGCGGCTGGGCTACGGAGCCGGCGGCCGCTGCGGGCGCGCAAAAGAAAACAGCCCCGTCTTTGGAACGGGGCTGCGAGGGCGCGGTTTTTTAGCGCTTGTTGTCGGGTGCCGCCGGCAGCGGCGAATCGCTATTGTCGCGCAGGGCAGCGGTTTTGCCAGCGACCTTCGCGCGATTCGCGGTCCGGCTGTGGCCTGCGGCCAACGATTACTTCTTCTGCCGGTACTTGCGCAGCGCGGCGATCTGGGCCGCCATCACGGCGAGCTCGGACTGGGCCTTGGCCAGGTCGATGTCGCTCTTGGCGTTCTTCAATGCTTCTTCCGCGGCGCGGCGCGCCTCGTTGGCCTTTTCTTCATCGAGGTCCTTGCCGCGGATGGCGGTGTCGGACAGCACGGTGACGGTGTTGGGCTGCACTTCGAGCACGCCGCCGGCGACGAAGACGAACTCCTCCGTGCCGTCGGCCTTCTCGATGCGCACCGAGCCGGGGCGGATGCGCGTGATCAGCGGCGTGTGGCGCGGATAGATGCCCAGTTCGCCGGCCTCGCCGGGCAGCGCGACAAAGCGCGCCTCGCCCGAGAAGATCGACTCCTCGGCACTCACCACGTCGACGTGAATGGTGTTCATTGACTGTTCCCTCTCCGGTGGAATCGAACCTCGATTCCGCCAATCTCAAAGAAAGCGCCGGGCCGCCCCACGCTCTCCTCGCTGATCGAACACCGCCTGAAGATCCCGTGCCCGAAATCTCCAGGCGAACTACTCAGACCTTCTTGGCCTTCTCGAACGCTTCGTCGATGGTGCCGACCATGTAGAACGCCTGCTCGGGCAGGTGGTCGCACTCGCCGGACGTGATCATCTTGAAGCCGCGGATGGTTTCCTTCAGCGGCACGTACTTGCCGGCCGTGCCGGTGAACACCTCGGCGACGTGGAACGGCTGCGACAGGAAGCGCTGGATCTTGCGGGCGCGGGCCACCGCCAGCTTGTCTTCCGGCGACAGTTCGTCCATCCCCAGGATCGCGATGATGTCGCGCAATTCCTTGTAGCGCTGCAGCGTGCCCTGCACCGAACGGGTCGTGTTGTAGTGGTCCTCGCCCACGACGTTCGGGTCGACCTGACGGCTGGTCGAGTCCAGCGGGTCCACCGCCGGGTAGATGCCCAGCGCGGCGATGTCGCGCGAGAGCACCACGGTGGCGTCGAGGTGGGCGAAGGTCGTCGCGGGCGACGGGTCGGTCAGGTCGTCCGCCGGCACGTACACGGCCTGGATCGAGGTGATCGAGCCGACCTTGGTCGACGTGATGCGCTCCTGCAGCCGGCCCATTTCCTCGGCCAGCGTCGGCTGGTAGCCCACCGCCGAAGGCATCCGGCCCAGCAGCGCCGACACTTCGGTGCCGGCCAGCGTGTAGCGGTAGATGTTGTCGACGAAGAACAGCACGTCGCGGCCTTCGTCGCGGAACGATTCGGCGATCGTCAGGCCGGTCAGCGCGACGCGCAGGCGGTTGCCCGGCGGCTCGTTCATCTGGCCGTAGACCATCGCCACCTTCGACTCGCCCAGGTTCTCGCTGTTGACCACGCCCGACTCCATCATCTCGTGATAGAAGTCGTTGCCCTCGCGGGTGCGCTCACCGACGCCGGCGAACACCGACAGGCCGGAGTGCGCCTTCGCGATGTTGTTGATCAGCTCCATCATGTTGACGGTCTTGCCGACGCCCGCACCGCCGAACAGGCCCACCTTGCCGCCCTTGGCGAACGGGCAGATCAGGTCGATCACCTTGATGCCGGTCTCCAGCAGTTCCTGCGAGGGCGACAGCTCGTCGTACGCCGGCGCCTTGCGGTGGATCGAGGCGGTCTGCGTGGTGTCGACCGGGCCGCGCTCGTCGATCGGGTTGCCCAGCACGTCCATGATGCGGCCGAGCGTGGCGGTGCCCACCGGCACCGTGATCGGGGCCTGGGTGTTGTAGACCATGTTGCCGCGGCGCAGGCCCTCGGAGGAGCCGAGCGCGATGGTGCGCACGATGCCGTCGCCGAGCTGCTGCTGCACTTCCAGCGTGAGGGCCGAGCCCTCCATCTTCAGCGCGTCGAACACCTTGGGCATCTGGTCGCGCGCGAACTCGACGTCCACCACGGCGCCGATGCACTGAACAATCTTTCCCTGAACGCGGCCGTTCGCCTGGGGATTACCTTGAGCCATCTTCGTTGCTCCAATCAATAAATAGGTGTCGGTGCGCGGCGTCAGACCGCCGCGGCGCCGGCCACGATCTCGGAGAGTTCCTTCGTGATCGCCGCCTGGCGCGTCTTGTTGTAGACCAGCCGCAGTTCGGCGATCACGTTGCCGGCGTTGTCGGTGGCCGACTTCATCGCCACCATGCGCGCGGACTGCTCGGATGCCATGTTCTCGGCCACCGCCTGGTACACCAGCGCCTCGACGTAGCGCACCAGCAGTTCGTCGATCACGGTCGCCGCGTCCGGCTCGTAGATGTAGTCCCAGCCGGGTTGGCCGGCATCGGCCTTCATGTTCTCGTCGGTCAGCGGTAACAGGCGCTCGACCACCGGCTCCTGCTTCATCGTGTTGATGAAGCGGGTATAGCTCAGGTAGACGGCGCTGATCTTGCCTTCGGCGTACTGGTCCAGCAGCACCTTGACCGGCCCGATCAGCTTTTCCAGGTGCGGCGTGTCACCCAGCTGGGTGACGTGCGACACCACCTTGGCGCCGATGCGGTTCAGGAAGCCCAGCCCCTTGGTGCCGATCGCCACCGCCTGCGTGGCGTGCCCCTGGTCCTGCAGCTCGCGCAGCTTCGCCGTGACGGCGCGCAGCACGTTGGTGTTCATGCCGCCGCACAGGCCCTTGTCGGTCGTCACCACGATGAAGCCCACGCCCTTGGCGTCGTTCACCTTCATGAACGGATGCCGGTACTCGGGGTTGGCCTTGCCGAGGTTGGCAGCGATGTTGCGGACCTTGTCGCTGTACGGCCGGGCATGGCGCATGCGGTCCTGCGCCTTGCGCATCTTGGACGCGGCCACCATTTCCATGGCTTTGGTGATCTTCTTGGTGTTCTCCACCGATTTGATCTTGCCGCGAATTTCCTTACCTGCAGCCATATGTGCCTCTGGAAGGTTTAAGCGAAGGTCTTCTTGAACGCCTCGATGGCCGCCGTGAGCTGGCCTTCGGCGTCCTTGTCCATCGCCTTGTCGTTTTCCAGCTTCTGCAGCAGGGCGCCGTGCTTGTCCTTCAGGAACGCATGCAGGCCGTGCTCGAACGGCAGCACCTGTTTCAGGTCGACGTCGTCGAGGTAGCCCTTGTTCACGGCGAACAGCGAGGCGGCCATCAGCGAGATCGGCAGCGGGCTGTACTGCGGCTGCTTGAGCAGTTCCGTCACCCGGGCGCCGCGGTCGAGCTGCTTGCGGGTCGCTTCGTCCAGGTCGGACGCGAACTGCGCGAAGGCGGCCAGTTCACGGTACTGCGCCAGGTCGGTCCGGATACCGCCGGACAGGCCCTTGATCAGCTTGGTCTGGGCGGCGCCGCCGACCCGCGACACCGAGATGCCGGCGTTGATGGCGGGGCGGATGCCGGCGTTGAACAGGCTGGTTTCCAGGAAGATCTGGCCGTCGGTGATCGAGATCACGTTGGTCGGCACGAACGCGGACACGTCGCCGGCCTGGGTCTCGATGATCGGCAGCGCCGTCAGCGAACCGGTCTTGCCCTTGACTTCACCCTTGGTGAACGCTTCGACGTAGTCGGGGTTCACGCGCGCGGCGCGCTCCAGCAGGCGCGAGTGGAGATAGAACACGTCGCCGGGGTAGGCTTCGCGGCCCGGCGGGCGGCGCAGCAGCAGCGAGACCTGGCGGTAGGCGACGGCCTGCTTGGACAGGTCGTCATAGATGATCAGCGCGTCCTGGCCGCGGTCGCGGAAGTACTCGCCCATGGTGCAGCCGGAGTAGGCCGACACGTACTGCATGGCCGCCGATTCGGACGCCGAAGCCGCCACCACGATCGTGTACTCCATGGCGCCGTTCTGCTCGAGGGCGCGCACGATGTTCTTGATCGTGGACGCCTTCTGCCCGATGGCGACGTACACGCAGGTCATGTTCTGACCCTTCTGGTTGATGATGGTGTCCACGGCCACCGCCGACTTGCCGGTCTGGCGGTCGCCGATGATCAGCTCGCGCTGGCCGCGGCCGATCGGCACCATCGAGTCGATCGCCTTCAGGCCGGTCTGCACCGGCTGCGACACCGACTGGCGGGCGATCACGCCGGGGGCGACCTTCTCGATCACGTCCGTCAGCTTGGCGTTGATCGGGCCCTTGCCGTCGATCGGCTGGCCGAGCGCGTTGACCACGCGGCCGATCAGCTCGGGGCCGACCGGCACTTCCAGAATGCGGCCCGTGCACTTGACGGTGTCGCCTTCGGAGATGTGCTCGTACTCGCCCAGAATCACCGAGCCGACCGAGTCGCGCTCGAGGTTCAGCGCGAGGCCGAAGGTGGGCGTGCCGTCGGGCGTGGGCGGGAACTCCAGCATTTCGCCGGCCATGGCGTCGGACAGGCCGTGGATGCGGCAGATGCCGTCGGCCACGGACACCACGGTGCCCTGGTTGCGGATGTCGGCGCTGCCGGCGAGCCCTTCGATGCGGCTCTTGATCAGTTCGGAAATCTCTGCGGGATTGAGTTGCATGACTCTTTCCTTTTGCTATTGGTTTGGTTGCAGCGCGTCGCTCCGCCTCAGGCGGTGAGCGCGACCTTCATTTGTTCCAGGCGAGCGCGCACCGAGGTGTCGAGCACCTCGTCACCGACCACCACGCGAATCCCGCCGATCAGCGACGGATCTTCCTGCACGCTGACATTGAGCTTGCGCCCGAAGCGCCGTTCCAGCACGCCGCTCACCTCGGCCAGCTGCGCCGGCGCGATCGGGAACGCGCTGTAGACCACCGCGTCCGAGCTGCCGCTTTGGGAGTTCTTCAGCGCGCGGAACTGGCGGGCAATCTCCGGCAGCGCCGCGAGGCGGTTGTTCTCGATCACGGCGCGCAGGAAGTTCACGCCCTGCGGCGGCAGCGACACCTTCGCGACCGTCGTCACGAGCTCGAATGCCTGCTCGTTGGTGACCTTCGGGTTGTCCGCGAACTGCAGCAGCTGCTCGTGGCCGGCGACGGCCCCGAGCGCGTCGAGCCACCAGGCGGTGCCGTCCAGGTCGGCGCCGGCCGACTTGAACAGCGCTTCGGCGTAAGGGCGGGCAATGGTGGCGAGTTCAGCCATGGCGTGCGTTCCTTACAGCTCGGTCTTGA
>NZ_DATMHS010000055.1:0-21818 GCF_035554825.1 Ramlibacter sp.
GCCAGGAGACTGCTGCGTCTACTGCTCCTATGGCACCGTGCCCTGCCCGCCGATTCAGGAATCAGGTAAACGCGCCCCCTGCTGCGGCTGACGCGGCCGAACGCATAGCTCTCGTCAAGAGGGGATAGCCAGCCGCTCACGATACGCCGGCTCTCGAGCAGTTCGACACGCTCGTCACCCCGTCTCTTCCACTCGGTTATGGCCCCCTTGACCTTGGCTTGGACGGCCTCCTCTGCCGCCCTGTCTCGCGCGTCTTCCTCCGGTGTCTGCTTGATCTTCTCGACGGCGAAGAGGATGACGCCCGCAAGGAACATCACGCACCCGAGTATCAGGAGCATCTGTTGCTGGGACTGCAGGCCAATGTTGTGAACGCGCCCAAAGCCGGTCGAAACGCTGGTGTCGAGGTTAAGGGCCACGAGCGCCAGCAGCGCACCGACTGCGATCAATGCTCTCCGTGCAATTCTCAATCTCTTCTCCTCTGTTGATGAATGGGGACGTCAGCGGGCCAGTGCCTTGTTGAGATCATCCTGAGCTTTCTGGAATCGGTCAAACGCGTTGATGCCTGCCTCGGTACACCGGTCGGGGGCCATGTCAGGGTCCGCGATCTGCCAACCACCGTCTCCTTTGCGCAGACCAGTGGCGCGCCATTCGCCGTAACCTCCGAAGCTGTTCCTGGCATTCCAGATGGCGCAGGCCTGATCACCCTTGTCGCTGACCAGGACCCGCTGGAACTGGGCCGAGCCGGGATCCTTGAGGCGCGCCTTGATGGCGTTCTGAACGTCCTCTTGCTGGCTGCAGCCGATCAGGGCGAGGGCAAGCACGAGGGCAACTCTCTTCTTCATTCGTACTCCTGATTTGCGGGGTTGAACAAGACATGCAGATCCCGCGGGCTCTTCGCCGCCGCATGTCGTATGTGAATTAGTGTGTATGTGATTTAGAGCATAAGCGAGACAGTCTCCGTCGTGAAGAAGGAGACGCTCGCTCAGCGCTTTGGCCGGTGCATCCGCCAGCTCCGGCTCGAGTCAGGTCTGAGCCAGGTTGAATTTGGTGAGCGCTGCGGCTTCTACCAGACGTATCTCAGTCGCCTGGAGCGAGGACAAGCAAATCCCACGCTGAATGCGATGGAGGTCGTCGCCAACGCGCTGGGCCTTACGATTTACCAGCTCTGGCATGCGATCGAGCGCCTGCCGGCGGAGACGGCAAGCAGATAGCTTCTCCCGTTGCCGTCGCAGCCGGGTGGCCTCATTGACTCCGATCAATACTGCGCGCAAGGGCTCCACAAGCTGCCCCCGCTAGTTGCTTGCACGCCGCAGCCCCATTGAAATGCGGGTTGGTCGATAGCATCATTGAGCGCCTACCAGACCCGCAGGTGGTGCTGGTGGGAACAGCCAAGAGCCGAGGAGATCCGCAGTGCTCGTGAAATCCGCCGACGACAAGTCGAAGCGCCTGACGTTGCTGGAAGATTTGCAGCGTTCTCCACTGCTGGACGCACGGCAGAAGCAATGGCTCCGAAATGAACTGAGCCGGTTCCGCAAGGGCATCCAAGGTGAGAGGGAATCAGCTCACTACCTCGATAGCTATTTCAAGGACGGCAAGAACCATGTCGTGCTCCATGACCTGCGGTTCGTGATCGATGGTGACGTGGCCCAGATCGACCACCTCGTCATCAACCGCGGCTTTGGGATGTACCTGATCGAGACTAAGAACTACTCTGGCAGCCTCGCCATCAACGAGTACGGAGAGTTCACCGCGGAGTACGAAGACGACTCCTTCGGCATCCCGTCGCCCATTGAGCAAAGCAGGCGCCACGAGCGGGTCCTACGCAAGGTGATGGAGCGTGTCGGGATTGAAAATCGCCTGGGCTCGTCGTTTGAGTTTCACCACGTAGTGCTGCTGCACCCCAAGGCGATCATCAAGCGGCCATCCTCTAAGGCCCTCGACACGAGCAACGTCATCAAGGCCGACCAGTTCCCCACCTGGCATCAGCGGTTTGTCGACAAGGAGATCGGCGTCGGAAAGGTCTTGCTGGGGATCGCAAACCTGCGGAGTCTGGACACGATCAAGGAATGGGGCGAGAAGCTGGCTCGTCAGCACCGGCCCGCGAATCCTTTGGAGCTGCCGGAGTTCATGCAACCCAAGGCAGCGCCGTCACCAGTGCCAGCAGCAGCGCCAACGGTCCGCAATCCTCGAGCACAAGAGCAACCTGTGCCCTCTCAGCACCAGGCTCAACGCCGGTCGACGGGCCAGGCGCCTGCGCAGCCCGCACCTGCGAAGCGCCTCATCTGCGCTCATTGCAATTCGAAGATCAGCTTTGCCGAAGGCAAGTTTTGCTGGAACAACGAAAGCCGTTTTGCTGGCCTGCAGTATTGCCGGGAGCACCAGGCGCTCTTCTGATCCAACCAGGGTTTGCTACACCTGGTGCGCGAGGGCAGCAAATCCAACGCGGAATGCCATGGAGGTCATCGCCAATGCGCTTGGCCTGACGATCTACGAGCTGTGGGAGGCGGTTCGTAGAGTTCCATAGACTTCGAGTGAGTGACTGCCTTGACGTCGGCGGGGCCGCCGTGCAATATTTCCTAGCAGGGCAAATCAGCTACTGCTTACATCAATGCTGGCGTAGGTGCACGCTCTTGAAAACAAAGGGCGCTTTGGAGAAGGCTGTCGTTGCTGCTCTGGAAAGGGCAACACAGGACGTCTGCGAGCACGACTGGCATCTCCTTCATGCTGATGCGAGTGAACGCAGTCTGACTCACCGCTTGGCAGTCCACTTGGCAGGTCACTTTCCTGGATACCACGTCGACTGCGAATACAACAGAGACGGATTTGATGTGAAGCGGTTGGCACTACACGAGCGCGTGGGCATCGACGATGACTCCTTGGACGCTGTAACTGTGTTCCCGGACGTGATCGTCCATGTTCGTGGTAGGCCGGACCGCAATTTATTGGTCGTGGAGGTCAAGAAGGCCTCCTCTCGAGTCTCGGACGCCTACGACTTTCTAAAGCTCCAAGCGTTTAAGCGGGATCTGGGCTACGCTTACGCCGCTCACCTGCGAATCGGCTTTGGTGATGAAGGTGAACTGGTTGCACGGTTGCAATGGGTTTCTGGGTAATCGCCAGCGCGGCGCCAGCCTGGCGTCGATCGTTGCGCCTCTGGCGCGCCCGGTGCCGTAGATAGCCTCCGTCACCCCACTCTCTTCTGCCACGCCGCCCAAGCAGTTTGCAGCACTGGATTCGTGCACCCCGCGACTGCAGCTGCCATTTCGTCAAACCAACGGCGCCGTCGAGCGGCATCCGCAGCGAGCACGCACACCAGATTGCGCCAGGCCTCAGGGAGAGCCCGATCAGTCGCAACTCTCATGATCGCTGACGAGGGCAGGCCGTCGCCGCTCAACTCCAACATCAGTTCGCCCACGGCCCCCAAGATCGTCGCCAGTTCATGCCTAGGGACGGCTAAGTTGTCGGTGTTGGGCACTCGCAATGCGGGACTCGAGACACCAAAGGCGGCCGAATCCTTGGCGTACAGGTGCAAACTATCTGATATATGTACGTATGGTCCGAGCCCAACACCTAAGCAACCACTCACAACTTCCTGCAGAGTTGTGAACTGCACGAAGTTGTGCGGCACGCCCAAGAATAGATCGTTACTCCTGAGAACCTGAGTCCAGTAGAGGTGAGCATCGCGAATCTTCAACATTGACACGAGGTTGCAGGGGATGTCTGCGTCGCGCGGGGTACCATCTGCATTTGGCAAATCGTCCTCCGCATTCCAAATCTGAAGCACTACTTGGCGGGAATCTCGATTCGCACTTAGTGCATCGCAGGCTCGGTCGATTTGGTCGAATCCGAAGCGCGCGCGCAATCTGTAACCGTAGGCACCATGGTATTTTTCACCGCGGCCCGCAAACTGTGGCAATCGCCGATTCCAATAGTTGATAAGCTTTGAGCTTCGGCTGCCAAGTAGAATCCAGATTACTTCCGCAATAGCAAAGGCCGGGTTCAGCGCCGGTGTACGAGACAGTACCCATCTTTGTCGCGGATCCCTCACCTCAAAGATGCAGTGAAGATATTCGAGGGTGTCACCCTGTCGGCTGCCAGTGTGGGCCGCATCCATACCTGCAGCCAGCGGGACTGCTGCAGCTCTCCAGACTTCGTCACACGTGTCACCGCTGAAGTGCCGAACCATCTGGTTCCCTCCTCCCTAATGTGGAACCCGCTAGGAATGCGGCAAACCCAACGCTTGGCGACTCAAAGCGATCACCTTGCTCAGATGAGTCTGCATGTTCTCCTCCCATGATCGCAATGCGTCATCCGACGATGGTCGACCTTGCGCGTGGCGAGCGAGCCCATGCAGTTCAGTCGCTAGCTCTTGGCACTTGCCAGCGTTTACGCCCTCATAGGCGGTCAGATACAACGCTAGTCTCGCAGGTCCGTCAATTGCCACCACAGGCCCCCCATCACGAGCCGGTCTCCTTGCGGACTGTTGAAGAGCAGCAAGTTCATCTAGCCACTCCTCGACCAGCGGGTCATTAGCCGCATCCGATTTGCCATGAAGCATGTACATGGCTAGCCTAAAAAATTTCTCCGGTGCTTGGTCGAGCCAGCGGTCAATCACAGGCATCGCTACGTGCGTTGGTGATGGGGCATTCTCCACGCGAGCGCTCGCTGTAATTGTAGTGATGCGGCCCGGTTTTCCGCCCGCGCCCTCCACCACCTTCTCCTGCAAGTACCGAAGCTCAGCGACGTTAATCGGCCACCACTGTAGCATTTCCTGCGCACGATAATAGCCAATCACATCGATGACATGACTCGATCCGACATCCCGTCTAGTAAACTGCACTAGACAGAACGAGGCAAATTCAACTTTTGGGTGCTCCACGAAGTCGAGCCGAGGATCCAACAACACAGCCAAGGCCCGACTTGTGTTTCTCTCCCGAAGAAGACCAATCACGCGCTTGAGTTGGTCTAAGTTATTTCCGTATTTCAGCAGTCTGCTACCGTGGATATACGGCACGCGCCGCTCCAGTTGCGAATCGCGTTGTTGCCACCACTCAACCAGTCCTTTCAGCCATCCTTCGCGTCGCTGTTCTGCAACGGACGTCGGATATCCCTCAGGAAGCTGCCATGCAGCTTCACCTCGGAAATCCAGCTGAACCACCAGAGGCCCCGGAGTCGCCTCCTCAGATGCTGCAGCGCGCACCTTTGCATACACCTCGTTAAAATCATCGCCCTGGATAACCGGCATGGGGGAAGGCACCTGCTTGCCGCCTTGCGTGTACTCCCAGAGGCGCAGAGGAGCACTGGCCTTTACCTCTAAATCCAGACCTGATCGGGGTGACGCAAACGTTTCCACTCGAACAGTTGGTGCCCATGGCAGGCCCTCGATTTGAACCCGTCCGGCTGCATGGGATTGCGCGCTGTCGGAGAAAGTGCCACCGGCCAACAGAAGCACTCTGTGCGGCCTACCGCCGACGTCGTGAAAGGTCTCCACATGATCAAAGTGTTGCCTCCACTCGTGCTTGTGGCCGTGGAAGACGACTTTGATGTCGCGCTGCAAGAGCAGCGTCCGAAATTGCTCCAGCGGGATCAAGTCTGGCATTGACTTGAACTCGAGGCGTAGGGTTGGATTTCTCAGATGGTGATGCAACGCGACCATTCTGAGCTGCCTACCCTTGCTTGGCTGCGGTAGAACGCGGAGTATCTCCCTGAGCCGCTCAAATTGTTGAACTGAAATATGCGCTGCGTCGTGCCGCACAAGCTCGTTCAATTCCCTCGCTACTCGCTCTTCTTCTTGCTGGTCCCCTTCAGCGACGCGAAGGGCTAGCTTGTGCCAAACGGTCTTCAGGCCCTCAGGAATCACTTCGACGTGGGACCAGTTGCACGTGTTCACAGCCAACACCGCCCAAGCGTTTTCGGGACCTAGTAATACATGCTTTTCCCAGTCCACGGCAGATGCTGAATCGACGCCGTCCAGCCAAGGGGTAATGCATCCAGCTGCGCGCCAAACCGAGAGAAAATCTTGGTATCGTTGTGGGCTTCCCGGCGCACTTCCTTTCGGCACGTCGTGGTTGCCGGGAACCGCGAGGATGCGTTCCGGCGCGATCCTTAACTGTTCGACGATCAAGTCGAGGAGGAGTTGGTTTCCCCCGGGCACCCCCCGTGCAAGCGCGTCGCCAGAGAAAACTACACCGTCGAGCGGGTTGCAGTGAATGTCCGTAGCGATTCTCTTGAGTAACGTCTGCAGTGCCTCGCCTCGCGACTGCCCTGCTACCCCAATATCCTGTTTGATGTCGTCAGGGTTATAGTCGCCGCCCCCTAAAAGGATGTGCGTGTCTGTGATGTGAAGTAGCCGTGCTGATTGACTCATGACCTCTGCTCTCCGCTCGACGGATTAGGACCTTTAACCTCACTACCACACTGGGCGCAGTGGCCCCTTTCGTACGTGTGCGGCCGAACCTCCCCGCGTTTTCGGCACCACGCTTGACGGTGCGCGGCCGGTGGACGTCCAGGCGCGAGACGCCGGCGCGGCTTCAATTCGCTTTCGCGAGAGCATGTCATTGTGGAGTCTTGGAGCGCGGGCGGCCAATCTGACGAGGCTCCAACGCCTTGACGATAAGTCCTATTGCGCGGGCGAGGTGACTTAGCTCCGGGGTGGCCGCAACTCGCAGCAGTTGTTCGCTGATCTCTGTGGGGTTCAGCTCCTCGGTCACACCGCGTTGCTCGGCAACGATGCGCATGCACGTCTCTATAACAGAAGCCGGTGGATCAGCTTCGCCACTCTCGAACTTCGAGATTTGCGGCTGGCTGTAGCCACCAAGCGCTCGCCCAAATTCCGTTTGGTTTTGCGCGCTACGCGCAGCTCGAACGAGCGCTGCCACGCGAAAACTTCGCGGATCGAGCGGGTCCGGAGTCGAACTATGGGGCCACTTGTTCGTCACGACGTCTGTATTCTATGGCAGAATATCTTATTCTTCTCGGCTGGCGCAGTGTTCGACGAGAAAGCGAGGAGCAATGGACGATCTACTAAACTGCGACCGGCAAAAGTCAGCAGGAGGTCTTGGAGTGGCCTTCGTCCGGCGTACGCAGCCGCAGCCTAGCGCCGTCTTTGACAGCTACTGGCAGTTCGCAGCAGAGCGTCAGCGGATCTATCGAAAGCGCGTTGCTGGGCACCCTCCCCCATGGACGGGCGATCGCATTCTTGCGGAGTTTAGGTTTACGAATCCATACCGCGCTGCGGATCGTGTGAGCCAATACCTCATTCGCAACGTGATCTATGGCGCTCGGTTCGAGTGGGAAGATGAACTGCTGCGAACGTTGCTCTTTAAGTTGTTCAATAAGATCGAAACGTGGCAACTTCTGGAGAGCTCGTTCGGCGAAATCACCACGAAGAGCTTTTCGGTGGGCCACTTCGCGAGGCTGCTGCAGACAGTTAGGGATGGGGGCGCGTCGATCTATTCCGCGGCTTACATTATGCCTAGTGGCCCGGCCGGAGTCCGTCGACCCTCCAAGCACCAGATGCACCTGGAGCTACTTGAACGAGAACTAAAAGACGGTTTGGCAATTGACCTCGCAAACGCGAAGAGCATGGAGGCTGGATACCAGCGACTTCTGCAGATCCCTGGGTTTGGCAGATTTCTAGCGTACCAGTTCATCACGGATCTTAACTATGGTCCTACGCTTTCTTTTAGCGAGATGGAATTCGTGATTCCTGGACCCGGGGCGCGCGACGGTATCCGAAAGTGCTTCATCAGCCTAGGTGGTTACAGCGAATCTGAGATCATCGCTTGGGTGGCTGAGAGACAGGCGAGCGAATTCGCGCGGCTAGGGCTCGACTTCCAGGACTTGTGGGGACGGCCCTTACAGCTAATTGACTGTCAAAACTTATTCTGCGAGGTAGACAAGTATGCGCGAGTGGCTCACCCCGGGTTTCGAGGTCATTCTGGCCGCACGCGGATTAAACAGCGATTTGCACAAAGTCGAAAGGCCATAGAGCAGCCTTTCTTTCCGCCAAAGTGGGGAATAGAGCCGGCGCCAACCTTCACTCCGGCTCGCCCGCGCGACCCGGTCGCACAAGGTGCGCCTGCTAACCTCTTTGAGGTCTGACAGACCGTCAAGGCTCACGCAACGGGGGCGCTTTGAAGCGCCTCGCTGCACTTCGAGACCAGCGCGTTGTACTTGTTCATGCCGCCGACAGTGCTGACATCGAGAAAAGCGAGCGTGGCGTGGACGACGAGGGGTCCGACTTCAATTCCGAGTTCCCGGGCAACAACGGCTTGTAGGCTCGCGAGCCCCTTATAGTTACCCAGCCCCTTCTGAAGCATGTACTGGTAGCGGTACATAGCAGTGAGATACAGCTCAGAGTTGTCGCCGAGCTTGAAGCTCAGATGGCTCAGGCACTGCCCACCAATGTGATTTGCATTGTCGATCTCGGCGTCGTAAAACTTTAGCTCTGCAGCCTCAAGACCCACGTCAATCTCGTAGATCGCACGCCTTGTAGCCTCGCGCGCGAGCCATGCCTTCATCTTATCGATCATCAGCTCCAGCGGGTTCAGCAGGGTGCCATCGGAGCATCTTCGCTGCACCAGGCGCAATGCATACGTGCCCCTGTTGTTGGCCGCCACTGACCGGATGAGCGGGAAGATGGTATTCGGGTAATCGAAAACGCCCTGCAGGCCACGTTGCTTGTATTCGGTCATCGGGAAAATGGTCTCCGCGACCGTAACGAGGGGTTGGTGCCCGTTGTCGCGCAGTTCTCTGTCCACAATCGCCTCGACGGCGCGGGACTGCGGCGTGACGGCCATCGGCTGTGCGATCTCGGTGATCAGGTTGTATACACGTCCACCCGGCGTAATCTTGCCGACCGTGTCCAGCCAAGCCTCGACCCTAGTACGTCCTCTTGCCACTTCCATTGCTCAGCGCTCCGATCCCGGCATAGCCGATGAGATGCGCGTCGATGTAGCCGGTGTCAATCCACGCGTGTCCGCCAAATGCCCACTGAAACCCCCAGCTGTTGCGAACAAGCACCAGCTGCGTTCCCTCTGCTGATTTCCCAAGTCCTACACCCAGGACCGCATGGCCGCCAAGGTCTGCACCCTCGTCCCGAGCCACGTAGTGAGGGGCGGCAGCGTCGCGGAATCCCTCGTTGATCATGAGCCCGATCACGACTGGCGCACCAGCTTGCAGTTTGAGCACGATCTCCGAGCTCGCGTGGGCTTTGTAGGAAAGATTGCCGTACCAAAGTGTGCCAACTCCAGCCGGTACGAGCCATGGCGATGGAGTCGCTGCGGGATATGGCCACTCGATTTCGCGGCACTGACCATCATGGGCGAGAGCACCCTTCGCTGCCTGAAACGTGAGCCCGTGCTTCGGGTCCTTCATCGGCATGCGTTGCACGCCTCGATAGAAGAGGCCATCGGCCGACAATGGATCTGAGAGCTGGTGGGCGTGCATGTGTGCATCGCTGGCGGCGCACGCCAGACAGGAGCCACGTGCGCCTTGGTCCCGGACCCCCTTCCAGTGCTCCCGCAGGTCTATTGTCGGAACGATGCCCCCGACAGCGCTCATCCAGTCTTCCTCAGCGCCGCCCGCTGAGCCCGCGGCATTCCGCCACGCTCGCGCCCATGCAGATCGAGGCGCACCTCGAAGCTTTGATTCGGCTGCCCGTTGCGCTCCCATGGGCGACGCTCGGCCAAGCGCAAGATGCCCTGAACATCGCCTTCGAGCGTCAAGCGTCGCTTCTGTGCGGCACCCATGGCCTCCTCGTCGACGACCACCCGCTCGTCGGCGCGGATGCGCATGCCTAGCGCCTTCGCTTCGCGGAGATCCCAGGCAAACCCGGCAGTAGAGTGCTCCTCGAGTTCGAGCACGACGAGATCCTCCGGACCACCTATGATGATCGAACGGTGATCCCGCTCGCTAAGTGCCCACACGTCCGGGTGCCACGTCTGAGGCACGACGTCGGCAGCAGCCATCTGTTTGGCGCCTTTGGGCTCGCGGCTTGCCATCTGCTCGGCTTGGTCGTGCGCGAAGAGGCCGTGCCCGTACAGCGCCCAGCACAAAGCCGAGTAGCTCACCGCAAGGCGCAACGAGAGCTGGTAAATGACGTCGGTGCGAAAAAGGTCCTGCTTGGTGTAGCTGCGGCGCCGCATATGAGCTGCTATCAGCCAGCGGGGCATCAAGAACTCAGACGCAAAGGCGTCCGCTTCGAGTTCATTCTCATCGTAGCCCCTTCGCTCGCCGCGCGCTGCGTAGCCCACGGTTGAATCAGTGCTCAATGGATGCTCGAAGACGTGATGACCGAGTTCATGCGCCGCAGTGAACCTCTGCACGTGCAGCGGCCGCTCACTGGTAATTACCACGCCCGCAGCGCCTGGGACGCGCAGGTAAGCACCCAAGAGCCCCTTCAACGGCTTGAAGACAACCGCTATATCGAGAGAGGCCATGGCACCAAGCACATCGATCGGCTCGTCTCCGGCCCGAAGCCGATTCTTCAGGCCCAGGTCTTCGTGCAGTTGTGATGCACGAGCCGTGCCGTTCAGGATCGCGTCACGCCTACTCACCTGGACCACCGTTCGCTTTAGAACGCTGCATCAGGAAGTCACTGAATCTGAGGAGCTCCGCCCGGTCTGCCTCAGACAACTTCTCGGCCTTGCGAGCAAGCATCGTCACACTTTCGGGAACGGCGGCTGGCTGCACCTCGCCGGTGAAGTGGCCGATCGGACGACCGTAAATCTGTGCCATTGCTTTGAGTTCCAGCGTTTCAACCTTACGCTGGCCGGCTTCAATCAACGAAATGGCTGAGCGCGGTAGGCGGAGCGCGTCTGCAACCTCCTGTTGGGAAAGTTCTTGGTATTCACGCGCTTCCTTCAGACGCTGGCCCAGCGCAATGCGTTCGTCAGTCATGGTGACACCGCCAGCGCAGCGAATGCGCCGCTCGTTACCGGCTGGGCGCCGTAGCAGTGATGGCGCAACTTATTGATGACATCCAGTGCGGCTTCTTCAACGCTGGAGTACCCGCCTTTGACGACCCATTCCGGCTTCAGCTTGTGGCCAGTTTCGTCCTCGACGATTGGCGTGAGCTTAATGACGGTCTTCGAGTCTACGTCAGGCGTATCGAAGACGTCCGTTTCTCCCGGTGCTTCTGGGATGAACGCGTCGCTCTTCTCCCCCTGAAGCTTCTCTAGAAGCGCCTGAAAGAGGCCGTCCTGTTTGAGCTCGAACTCTGCCTGGGAAATTGGTTTCTTCTTGGCCACGGCATGGTCCTTTCGTCCGATTTTCAAGAACTATATACCCGTCACGTTCGAAAATCAAACATCTATCGAGGCACCAGCGCCAAGCAGACTCGAGCTCCGCCGATTTTGAGGACCTGAAGCTGCATCGCTACGAGCAATTCGCTCAGCCGCGAATCCGGCCGCCTTGCACGCGCGCGGAGGGTGACCCCGTCAGGTGCAGACAAGAGCACGTCTCGGAAGTCAAGGTCCCTGAGCTGGAGCGCTGGAAACTGACACTTGAAGATGGCTTCCTTTAGGCTGAACGTGATGCTCGCCCCCAGGAGGGGAGCCGTTCCGGACACAACGCGCATCACAACTGCGATCTCAGCAGGCGATGCGATCGCGCCGGTTGCTGCCGGTTCGAGGGGCCGATCATCATCAACGTCGACTCCGATAGCTCGGTAATGGGTGGAAAGCCCAACAGCTGCGACAGCATGCCTTCGCGTATGGCTGATGCTGCCCACAAGCGCATCCGGAAACAACGGATCACCCCCGGGGCCGGAACCGATTGCTTCAATGACATACCCTAGCGTGGAAGCAGCCGCCCGGGCGACACGACGGCCACTGGCGAATTGCGCAATGCGGACGGGCTGCGCCCCAGCGACCAGACATTGCTCACTCGCATGGACTTCAGCGGAGCGCAGAATGCGATCAACAGCCACCGTCAAGCCGTCGTACGTTGCGAAGGTCGTCTCGGCAAGTCTCACGTCGCCCGGTGCGTGCAACAACTACCGACTGCTGCCCGCGCCGTTACAGCGGGCTCGCGAATCAGCCATAGACCAAATGCCCCAGAGAAGCGCTGAGGCAGCGCAGGGGGTCCGAGACTCGGCCGAGTTGCACGCCACCTGCACGGCAGGTCCAACTCAGTGGGGTTCGGGGCGTCGACCGTGTCGCGCTATCTCTTTTGCGCCCCGCTCCGTGAACCCAGCGGCGATTAGCTCGCGCACGAGCCCGTCGGCTGTAGACGCCTCAATCTCAATCGCCGCGCCACTCGGGACTACTCGCATGAAGGTTTCGGACCCGGGGTCGAACGATCCGGCGCTTCTTACGTCCCCGGCTGGTGTCGTGACGACCTTTAGCTTACCGCCGTCCCCGCATTCGAAGAGCTCAACGTAGCGACCGTCCACGTCGCCTTTGAATCTCGGCATCCAGTCCGTCACGCGTCTCTCCTACTAGGGATAGGCCAGCCGCAAAGGATAAGCCCTTGGCCATCGCTGACCAAGGGCTCTTCTTATCTGGTGGCCTGGGGCGGAATCGAACCACCGACACGCGGATTTTCAATCCGCTGCTCTACCAACTGAGCTACCGGGCCGGAAGCCGTCGATTATATATCAGCCGCCTCGCTTGCCCCGCGACAGGTCGACGCCGAGTTGCTTCAGCTTGCGATACAGATGGGTGCGCTCCAGGCCGGTCTTCTCGGCCACCCGCGTCATCGAGCCGCCTTCCTTGGCCAGGTGGAACTCGAAGTAGCACTTCTCGAACTCGTCACGGGCATCGCGCAACGGCTTGTCCAGTTCGAACAGCTGGCGTGCCTGCGGGCCCATGTCGACCACCGGCGGCAGCGGCTGGCCGCCGGTCATCGCCACTTCCACGGTGAGTTCCATCGGCGCCACCGGCGCGACGACCGGCGCGCCGGCCTTGCGCGGCGCCAGCGCCGCCTGGGTGCGCGCCAGCCCCGCTTCCACTGCCTTCAGCAGCTTCTGCATGGTGATCGGCTTCTCGAGAAACGACTGGGCGCCGATCTTGGTGGCCTCGACGGCGGTCTCGATGGTCGCGTGGCCGCTCATCATGATGACCGGCATGCTCAACAGGCCGGTGGTAGACCACTCCTTGAGCAAGGTGACGCCGTCGGTGTCCGGCATCCAGATGTCGAGCAGCACCAGGTCGGGCCGCGACCGGCCGCGCGCGGCGCGGGCCTGGGCGGCGTTCTCGGCCAGTTCGACGTTGTGCCCTTCGTCATTGAGGATCTCCGAGAGCAAGTCGCGGATGCCCAGCTCGTCGTCGACGACCAGAATGTTTGCCATGGATGTCCTGAAGGTTGCGGCGGCGCCGGCCACGCTGGGCTGTTGCTATCCCGCAACCGCGAATGATAACGACACTTGCGCCCCCAGCACGCGGCCGTTTTCCACACGATTCTTGAGATCGATCCGGGCCCGATGCTCATCCGCGATTTTTTTCACGACCGCCAGCCCGAGGCCCGTGCCTTTTGCCTTGGTGGTTACGTACGGCTCGAAGGCGCGTCTGAGAATGTTGTCGGGGAAACCGGCCCCGCTGTCCTGCACGATGAGCCGCACCCGGCGGGCCGTCTCGTTCCACTGCGTGCGCACCGTCACCTCCCGCACCGGCGCGCCCTCGGTGGCGTCCTGGGCGTTCTGCAGCAGGTTGTGCAGCACCTGCCGCAGCTGTTGCGCGTCGCCCAGGATCTCGGGGGCCTGGGCGTCGAGCTCCATCCGGACCGCGGCGTGGCCGCCCACCGTGTCGTGGTCGCCGTCGCGGGCATACAGATGCAGCACGTCGCTGACCAGCGCGTTCAGGTCCAGCGGCTTGAGCTCCGCCGCCGGCAGCCGCGCGTAGTCGCGGAATTCGTTGACCAGGCGCTTCATCGCGTCCACCTGGTCCACGATGGTGTGCACCGACTTGGCCAGCACCGCCTCCTCGGCCGCCGGCAGCTTGCCCGACAGCCGGCGCTCGAGCCGCTCGGCCGAAAGCTGGATCGGCGTCAGCGGATTCTTGATCTCGTGCGCCAGCCGCCGCGCCACTTCGCCCCAGGCCTGGGCTCGCTGGGCCGAGACGATCTCGGAGATGTCGTCGAACACCAGCAGCCGCGCCGTCGTGCCCGGCTGCTCGCCCGGCATCACGGCGCCGCGGGCAACCAGCGTCACCACGTTGTGGACTGCGCCGGGGCCGGCCGCCCCGAGCTCGAAGGACTGCTGCCAATGGTCGAGCCCATGCTGCCCGCGATCTTCCAGATACACGTCGAACTGCTGCTGCACGGCCGCGCCGAAGGTCTCCAGCCCCTCGACGCTGGCGAGCGGGCGGCCTTCGCACGCCGCCAGCGGCACGCGCAGGATGCGGGTCGCGCCCGGGTTGGCGGTCTGGATCACGCCGCGCTCGTCGAGCACGATCACGCCCGCCGTCAGGTTGTCGAGGATCGTCTGCAGGTGCGCGCGGGCGGCGTTGACCTGCACCATGCTCTGGTCGACGGCGCCGCGCGCGTCGGCGAGCTGCTGCGTCATCTCGGCGAACGAACGGGTCAACCCGCCCAGTTCGTCCTTGCCCTGCAGCGCCGGTTTGGGCGACAGATCGCCCGCTGCCACCTCGCGCACGCCGGCCGCCAGGACCAGCAGCGGGCGCGCCAGCTGGTTGCCCAGCACGATCGCCAGCACGACGGCGCCGAACACGGCCAGGAACAGGCTCAGCGTCAGGGTGCCGATGTACATGCGCCGCAAGCCCTCCCGGCCCATCGCCCGCTGCTGGTATTCGCGGTTCGCCTCCTGCACCGCGATCGCGTTGGCCACCAGCGTGGGCGGCACCGTCTGCGTCACCTGCAGCACGCGCGGCTCCGCGAGCACGCCGACCGTCGGATGCGAGACCACGGCCAGCGCCTTGATCCGGGTGTTGTTCAGCCCGCCGGGGTCGTCGAGTCCTTCGATGATCGAGATGACCCGCTGCGCGCGCACGTTGCGCAGCACCTGCGAGCTGGGCCGCTCGGGATTGAGCTGGAAGCGCGACTGGCCGGCACTGGCGATCAGCTGGCCGGAACCGCTCCACAGCACGACGTCGCTGGCGGAGAGCTGCTCGCGCAGCCGCTCCAGCGCCAGCGGCGCCATCGAGGTCTGGGTTTCGGCCAGCTCCTGCGCGGCGGCCCGGGTCTTGTTGGACAGGTCGTTGGCCAGCGTGTCGAGCGTGGCCCGCCCCAGGTTGAGGCCGGCTTCCAGCGCCCCCTCCACCTTCACGTCGAACCAGCTCTCGATCGATCGCGACACGAACTGGTAGGACACGACGTAGATCAGCAGCCCCGGGATGAAGCCGACCAGGCCGAAGATCGCCGCCAGCTTCACCAGCAGGCGGCTGCCGAACTTGCCCTTGCGCAGCCGCGCGAACAGCCGCACCGCGATCCAGACGATCACCAGCAGCAGCAGGGCCGCCACCACGACGTTGATGACGAACAGGCGGCCGTAGTTGCGCTCGTACAGTTCGCGGTTGCCGGTGGCCTGCGTCAGCAGGAACAGCAGCACGATGCCGATCGCCATGATCACGGCCAGCGCGACGAACATCCCCCAGCGGAAGGCGCGCGAGCTGCGCAGCGGGTAGCGGTCGGCCCCGGCCGGCGGCGTCGTCATCGGGCGTTCTCGAGCGCCAGCCGCTGGTTGCGCATGGCGCTGATGCTCCAGTCGGCCTGGCCGACGGCGCCGATCTGGAACGGCCGGGGCAGCTGCGAGACGTCGAGCCGGAAGCGGAAGTCGACGTTGTGGCGGCCCTCGGCGTCGATGTCGCCCGGCTCGGCCACCTTCCACCGGTAGATGCGCTGCACCGCGGCGAGCGCTTCGTCGCGGGTGTCGAAGGTCTGCCCCAGCGCCAGCCCGGAATTGCCGATCGGCGACGACGACACGACCAGGCGCCAGCGCCGCGTCAGCGGCTGGAACGACAGGCGCATGTGCCGCGCCGCCGTCACCACCTGCTTGTCGTACCAGTACCAGCGGTCGCGAAAGAGCACCGCCTCGGCAACGAAGAACATCGGGATGCCCTTGGCCAGCGCATCCTCGATCACGGGCGGCAGGTCGAAGCGCACGTTGGCCGACAGCAGCAGGCCTTCCTCGGAGCGCTCCAGCCGCAACTGGGTGATCTCGGCGTTGCCGGACTGGGCCTGCGCCGGCGCGGCGAGGGCCAGCAGGCACAGCGCCAGCACGGCAGCCAGGGCGCGCTCAAGCCCCCTGGCCAGCACCCTGATCGGCCCCACGCTTTTCCAGCAGGGCATAGAAGAACCCGTCGTGATCACCTTCCAGATTGTCCCGGAGCAGATTGCCGTTTGACCCGTGTTGCGGCAGCAAATGCCCGGGCGCGGGCAGTGAAAACGCCTCTTTGTGGTGCGCAACAAACGTTTGCAGCTGCGCCTGCCCTTCCTCGCGAAACACCGAGCAGGTGCAATACAGCAGGCGGCCACCGGGTTTGACCAGCGGCCACAGCACCGCGAGCAGCCGCGCCTGCAGCTGCGCCAGCTGCGCGATGTCGGTTTCGCGGCGCAGCCAGCGCACGTCCGGATGGCGGCGCACGATGCCCGAGGCCGTGCAGGGCGCGTCCAGCAGGATGGCGTCGAATGGCCGGCCGTCCCACCAGGCGGCAGGCTCGGCGGCGTCGGCGGCGACCACCTGCGCGGCCAGCCCGAGGCGGCGCAGCGTGTCCCGGATGCGCTCGCACCGGGCCGGGTCGACGTCGAGCGCCGTCACGTCCGCCGCGGCCAGTTCCAGCAGATGCCCGGTCTTGCCGCCCGGCGCCGCGCAGGCATCGAGCACGCGCAACGGCGCGCCGCCCGCCAGCCCATCGAGCAGCAGCGGCGCCGCGAGCTGGGCGGCGGCGTCCTGCACCGAGACCACGCCGGCGTCGAAACCCGGCAGGTCGTGCACGCCGCGGCCGCGCGCCAGGATCACGCCGGAGCGGCCCACCGCATGGGCGTCGATGCCGGCGGCGGCCAGCTGCGCCAGGTATTCCTGCGGCGACGCCTTGCGCGCGTTCACGCGCAGCGTCATCGGCGGCTGCGCGTTGTTGGCCGCCAGAATTGCTTCCCAGTGCTGCGGGTGATCGCGCCGCAGCCGCTCGATCCACCACTTCGGATGATTCCAGCGCGCCACCGGATCGGTGTCGGTGGCGGCGACCAGCGCCGCCCGCTCGCGCAGCAGGCGGCGCAGGCAGGCATTGACGAAGCCCGACTGGCCGCGGGCGGCGGGCAGGCGCTTGGCCGCCTCGACCGCCTGGTCGACGAGGGTGAAGACTTCGTACGGCGCCTCGTGCTCGCGCCAGCACAGCGCCAGCGCAGTGCACAACAGGGCGTCGGCCGCCGGCGGCGGCGGCCGACGGGCCAGCAGCCGGCGCAGCGCCTCGGCACGACCGAGCTGGCGCAGGGTCTGGAAGGCCAGCGCCTGCGCGCCGGGGCGCAGGGCGGCCTCCAGCTGCTCCAGCGCCGCCGTCGCCGAATGGCCGGCGCGCACCTGTTCCAGGACCTGCGCGGCCGCCTGCAGCAAGCGCCACAGCGGCATCGCGGCGGCCGGACGGGGGCCCGCGGCGGCGACGTTCATCGCTCGGCCATCACGGCGCCCAGGCTGCCGTCCAGGGGCCGCCCCGGCTTGAAACCGAACATCCATGCCAGCAGCACGGCGGGAAACTGCGCGATCGCCTCGTTGTAGCGGCCGACCGCGCCGTTGAACTGCTCGATCGCCGCATGCGCCTGCAGCGCCAGTTGCGAGCGGCGGGCCAGCACGTTGTCGGGCAGGCGCGGCCCGGCGAGATCGTGCGCGTCGTCGCGGGCGGCGTTCTCCCAGGCCACGACGAACACGTCCGAGGCGGCATTCAGCGCCGCCATGCGGCGGGCGTCGAGCGGGCGATTGTGGACGGCGGCCAGCGAGGCAGCGAACTGGCGGGCAGCGCCCTGCAGCCCGGCCCAGAAGGTGCTCTCCTGCTCCAGGGCGGCCGGCTGCGTGAAGTCGGCGCCGGGCAGCTGCTTGCGCACCAGTTCGACCTGCTTGGCCAATTCCGCCTCGACCACGGCGAAGGCGCTGTGCGCCTCGGCGCGCAGCCGCATCAGGCGGTTGTACGCGCCGACCCCCCAGAACAGCAGGAGGGCGGCGATCGTCCACGAAAGCAGCGAATTGGGCATGGCAAAGAGAAAAGCCCCGGACCGTGGCGGTCCGGGGCTTCGAGTTTACGGGTGAAAGCCGCGGCTTATTCCGTGGCGGTGCCCTCGCTGGTCTCCGGCAGCGCCGAGGCTTCGCCGGCGCTGGCCAGTTCCGCGGCTTCGGACTCGGCGATGGCGCGGCGCTCGGCCTCGTCCATCTGGTCCTTCGCCTTGCGGGCCTGGTGGTACGCCATGCCGGTGCCGGCGGGAATCAGGCGGCCGACGATGACGTTTTCTTTCAGGCCGCGCAGCTCGTCGCGCTTGCCCATGATCGCCGCCTCGGTCAGCACCCGCGTCGTTTCCTGGAAGGAAGCGGCGGAGATGAACGAGTCGGTCGACAGCGAGGCCTTGGTGATACCCAGCAGCAGGTTGCTGTAGGTCGCCGGGATCTTGCCTTCGGCGCGCAGCGCGTCGTTGGTGTCCAGCATCTCGGAGCGCTCGACCTGCTCGCCGGCGATGTAGCTCGAATCGCCGACGTTCTCGACCACGACCCGGCGCAGCATCTGGCGAACGATCACCTCGATGTGCTTGTCGTTGATCTTCACGCCCTGCAGCCGGTAGACGTCCTGCACCTCGTCGACGATGTAGCGGGCCAGCTCTTCCATGCCCAGCAGGCGCAGGATGTCCTGCGGGTCGGCCGGGCCGTCGACCACCGATTCGCCCTTGTTCACCACCTGGCCCTCGTGCACCAGGATGTTCTTTTCCTTGGGCACCAGCTCCTCGTGCACGCCGCCCTCCGGATCGGTGATCTGCAGGCGGATCTTGCCCTTGGTCTCCTTGCCGAACGACACCGTGCCGGTCATCTCGGCCAGCACGCCCTTGTCCTTGGGCGAGCGGGCTTCGAACAGCTCGGCCACGCGCGGCAGACCGCCGGTGATGTCGCGGGTCTTCTGGCCTTCGATCGGGATGCGCGCCAGCACCTCGCCGCCGCCCACGTCCTGGCCGTCACGCACCTGGATCAGCGCGCCGACCTGGAAGCCGATCGTCACCGAGTGGTCGGTGCCGGGGATCTTCACCTCGTTGCCGGCCGGATCGACCAGCTTCACCTGCGGGCGAACCACCTTGGCGGAGCCGCGGCGCTTCGGGTCGATCACGACCAGGGTCGACAGGCCGGTGACCTCGTCGACCTGGCGGGCGACCGTCAGGCCTTCCTCGACGTTCTCGAACTTCACCTTGCCGGCGAATTCCGTGATGATCGGGCGGGTCAGCGGGTCCCAGTTGGCCAGCACGGTGCCGGCCTTGACCTGCTGGTCGGCCTTGATCGTCAGCGTGGCGCCGTACGGCACCTTGTGCCGTTCGCGCTCGCGGCCGTGCTCGTCGTGGATGACGATCTCGCCGGAGCGGGCGATCACCACCAGCTCCCCCTTGCCGTTGGTCACGTAGCGCATCGTGCTGTTGAAGCCGATCACGCCGTTGGACTTGGCTTCCACCGTCGAGGCGATGGCCGCGCGCGACGCGGCGCCGCCGATGTGGAAGGTCCGCATCGTCAGCTGCGTGCCCGGCTCGCCGATCGACTGCGCGGCGATCACGCCCACCGCTTCGCCGACGTTGACCAAGCCGCCGCGGCCGAGGTCACGGCCGTAGCACTTGGCGCACAGGCCGAAGCGGGTGGCGCAGGTCAGCGCCGTGCGCACCTTCACCTCGTCGACGCCGACGGCCTCGAGTTCCTCGATCAGGTCCTCGTCGAGCATCGTGCCGGCCTGGGCGATCACAGCGTGCGTCTCGGGATGCACCACGTCCTCGGCCGCGACGCGGCCCAGGATCCGGTCGCGCAGCGACTCGATCACCTCGCCGCCTTCGACGATGGCGCGCATCAGCGAGCCTTCCTGGGTGCCGCAATCCTCCTCGATCACGACCAGGTCCTGCGTGACGTCGACCAGGCGGCGCGTCAGGTAGCCCGAGTTCGCCGTCTTCAGCGCCGTGTCCGCGAGGCCCTTGCGGGCGCCGTGGGTGGAGATGAAGTACTGCAGCACGTTCAGGCCTTCGCGGAAGTTGGCCGTGATCGGGGTCTCGATGATCGAGCCGTCCGGCTTGGCCATCAGGCCCCGCATGCCGGCCAGCTGGCGGATCTGCGCGGCGGAACCGCGGGCGCCCGAGTCGGCCATCATGTAGATGGAGTTGAACGACTCCTGGTCGACTTCCTTGCCGTTGCGGTCGGTGACCTTCTCCTTGGCGAGCTGGGCCATCATGACCTTGGACACTTCGTCGCCGGCCTTGCCCCAGATGTCGACCACCTTGTTGTAGCGCTCGCCGGCGGTGACCAGACCCGAGACGTACTGCTGCTCGATCTCCTTCACCTCGCGCTCGGCGCGGCCGATGATTTCCGGCTTCTGCGGCGGCACCAGCATGTCGTCGATCGCGATCGAAATGCCGGCCTTGGTCGCCAGGCGGAAGCCGTTTTGCAGCAGCTTGTCGGCGAAGACCACGGTCTCCTTCAGGCCGCACTTGCGGAACGAAGCGTTGATCAGCCGGCTGATCTCCTTCTTCTTGAGCGCCTTGTTGATGTTGGCGAAAGGCAGGCCCTTCGGCAGGATCTCGGACAGCAGCGCGCGGCCCACGGTCGTCTCGACCAGCGAGGTCGACGGCACGAACTCGCCCGACTCCTTGTCCTTGTTCCACTCGGTCAGGCGCACCGTCACCTTGGCGGTGAGATCCACCTGGCTCGCGTCGAGCGCGCGCTGCACCTCGCCGATGTCGGCGAAGATCATCCCCTCGCCCTTGGCGTTGGTGCGCTCGCGCGTCGTGTAGTACAGGCCCAGCACCACGTCCTGCGACGGCACGATGGACGGCTCGCCGTTGGCGGGGAACAGCACGTTGTTGGAGGCCAGCATCAGCGTGCGGGCTTCCATCTGCGCTTCCACCGACAGCGGCACGTGGACGGCCATCTGGTCGCCGTCGAAGTCGGCGTTGAAGGCGGCGCAGACCAGCGGATGCAGCTGGATCGCCTTGCCCTCGATCAGGATCGGCTCGAACGCCTGGATGCCCAGCCGGTGCAGCGTCGGCGCCCGGTTCAGCATCACCGGGTGCTCCTTGATCACCTCTTCCAGGATGTCCCACACCACCGGGGTGCCGGACTCGACTTCCTTCTTCGCCGCCTTGATGGTGGTGGCGATGCCCATCGCTTCCAGGCGCGAGAAGATGAACGGCTTGAACAGCTCCAGCGCCATCAGCTTGGGCAGGCCGCACTGATGGAGCTTGAGCGTCGGGCCGACCACGATGACCGAGCGGCCGGAGTAGTCGACGCGCTTGCCCAGCAGGTTCTGGCGGAAGCGGCCGCTCTTGCCCTTGATCATGTCGGCCAGCGACTTCAGGGCGCGCTTGTTGGCGCCCGTCATCGCCTTGCCGCGGCGGCCGTTGTCCAGCAGAGAGTCCACCGCTTCCTGCAGCATCCGCTTCTCGTTGCGCACGATGATGTCGGGCGCCTTGAGCTCGAGCAGCCGCTTCAACCGGTTGTTGCGGTTGATCACGCGGCGGTACAGGTCGTTCAGGTCGGACGTCGCGAAGCGGCCGCCGTCGAGCGGCACGAGCGGACGAAGCTCGGGCGGCAGCACCGGCAGCACCTCGAGGATCATCCACTCGGGCTTGATGCCCGACTTGTGGAAGGCCTCGAGCACCTTCAAACGCTTGGCGATCTTCTTGATCTTGGTGTCCGAGCCGGTGGT